>JBAZLM010000030.1:0-2508 GCA_041650295.1 Candidatus Omnitrophota bacterium | reverse complement strand
AACCCTAGGTCTCCGCCATCTTTGGCGCTGGATACTTTCGAATTACTCTTAGCTAAAGCCGCAAAATCCCCCCCTTGCAAAAGCTGAATTAGAATATCCCGGGCATCCTGCTCGCTACCGACGACAATCTCGGAAATCTGGCGCTCTTCGGGCTCCTTGAGCTGCTCTTTATAGGTGTTATAGTAATCCTCGACCTCTTTAGAGGATACGGTAATATTTTTGGTGATATTTTTGATGTCCTGCAGGACCATTAAATCCCGCCTGTTCTTTTCAACTGCCTGGCGCACCTCATCGCTACGATCCAAACCCTGGTCCAGGGCATGTTGATAAATTAAAGTCCTGCGGATAACTTCATTTTTCAAGTAGTTTACCTTTTGATCCTTGGTAACAATTTTTAACTCCGGCTTATCCGCCGGGACATTGGCGTTGTAAAGCGCAATTTCATCATTAAGGTCATCCAGGCCGATAGAAACATTATTCACCTTGGCCACGATCGCCCCTTTAGGCTCGACCAGGGAAGGCTGAACAACGGTTTTTACTTCTACTTTCTTCTTGCCGGCGGGGTTAAATTTATCACAGCCTAAAATGCTACTCAACAATAAACTCATCGCCGCAAATAGAATTATCCTGTTTTTCACTATTGCCTCCTTAGGTTGCATTAAAAATTAGTCCTTAACCACTACCCTGGAACATTTTAAGAGAATATGTACTTAAGCATTAACCTTTTTCCTATTTTTTTATAATATTATAAAGCCCTTAAAAATGCAAGGGAAATTTTAATCGGATAGTATCACAAACTTTACTGGCTTCAACCTGCGTAAAACGAACTGCGCTAGATATCTCTGCCCTAGTTTATTCAGGTGATGGTTTTGGCGGCTAACCCAGAGATCTTCTGAATCAAGCTCAAGAGCTTTAAAATCCGGCAATAAATCGTAGCAAATAATACCGTTCTTCGCTAGGTTGGTACGGATATAGTCATGCACTTGAGTATACCGGTAATTTTTAAAGTTCTCAATCTCGGGGAGAAGAAAAACTATCAGCTTACTGTTTTTAGCTTTCAGGTATGGGGAGAAATTTGTAATTTGCCCGAGGCACTCCTTATAAGCTAAAACGGAAGGGATCTTCTCCGGCGCTTCCGGTTTAAAATACGTCTGGATAGCAAGGCTAGTTAACTCTTTAGCATATTTTAGCATATAGATATTTTTTCTGAGTAATTCCCTGATCTGTAAAATATGGTATTTCTCTAGCTTTTGCATTCCGGGGATATCTGCTAACATGGCCTGATTATCGTTTATAAAGAACATTAAAATAACCAAATCGGGATGATATTTAATACCCTCCGTTTTAAAAAAATTTATTTCTTGATCCGTATTATAACCTCCCACTCCCAGGTTAATAACTTCAACACCCGGTAGTTCTTTCTCAATTATTTTAGGATAGATATCTTGGATATCTTCAATGCCGACGCCCATGGTGAATGAATCTCCTAAGATCGCTATCCGCAATAACGGATATTTTCTACGGTAATCGTGTTCCGTATCTCTGAGGCCTTGAGAGTTAATCTTTATTGTCTGGCCATAAGACTTCCCTACGGCATTAGGAATTAATTTATAGCCGAGGATAGGGTCGAATTCATAAAAATTCGGAGAGATATCAATAAAAACTCTGGCGATGACTTCTAAAATAATCAAGGAAACAAAAATTCCGAAAGCGGCCAATAACATTTTTTGCCATAAGCCAGATTTGAGCATGGTTTAAATCAACCTTTCTTAAAAAGAAAATCCCTGTCAAAAATCAGCAAGTAGCATCCGCGGAGAGCTTGTAACCTTCACCCAAGCATCCCCTTTTAACTAATTCTTTAGTTTTAATCTATCATTATCAAAGTTTTTTATTATTAATGAAAGCTTTTCTCCAATGATCTTATGCGCCAACCGGCCCCAGAGATGCCCTTCCGGTGATCCGTAATTTAAAACACCCTCAAGCCATGCTTGAACGCAATAAAATTTCAATTGCCCTGCAGATTCTAATTGCTTCAGGCATCTTTTAATCTCTGGATATTGATCCAGCTGGTTATTAACGGAGATCATAATTAAGGTAACTCCGTCGGCGTTAAGCTCTTTAGAGAAAAGTGTAAGCAATTTGATATAAAAATCGCTTTCTTTTGTCAACCGCTGTGCGGCGAGTGCCTGATTATGCTCTTCTTTCTGTTTATGGATTAATCTTTGCGCAAAAAAAAGATAAACCCGGTTACGGAATAAATTATAAACCTGGGTTTTTTGAATCATTGACTGCGACATAAATTTCTTCATCCAATTAATATCATTCACTGAATCTTTAAAGGCAAACTTGCCATTTTTGATCGTGGTGACTAGATTTAGAAAATTATCGTCAAGATCGTTTTCACAAAACTGGAGAATAACAAACTTAGGGCTATATAATTTCCCGAAATCATAATACCGCCTTATCTCCTGGGTTAATCCAAATGCTCCAGCCCCCAAATTAATGACA
>JBAZLM010000029.1:0-2543 GCA_041650295.1 Candidatus Omnitrophota bacterium | reverse complement strand
AGGCGGGTATCGTATAATGGTTTATTATGTCAGCCTTCCAAGCTGAAGATGGCGGTTCGATTCCGCTTACCCGCTCAGGGTAACTATAATTTTAATTTTTAAAAATATGGGATTATTTAAAAACCAAGGTGAATTTATGACTCCTGAAGAGAAAGAATTAATCAAAGGAGCAACTCCGCATATCAATGAGAAGACGGACCGCCATCAATTGCCGGTAGCTGATGTCCCTGATAACTTTGTCAATGAGGAATTGGACGAAGGTTTTAAGTCAGAAGATCAAGGTACTTATAAATATGTTGAGGTAGAAGATATAATTGCTGACGAAAATTATGAAGATAATTTAATTAATAGCATTGATCGTCGGAGGGAACAATCCAAAAAAGATAAAGATTTGCATCGAGCCTCTAAAAACTAAACTATGCGTCGGAACTATCACAAAGCCAAACCAAAAGTTGACGACAAACCGATCCGGGCCAATGAACAAATTAATGTTCCGGAAGTATTTTTAATTGACGAAACCGGAGAATCAATTGGCGTGATGTCGATTGCTAAAGCTTTGCAAATGGCGCAAGAGGCTGATTTGGATCTGGTTGAAGTGAATCCTAAGGGGCAGCCGCCAGTGACCAAGATTATGAACTTAGGTCAGGCTAAGTATGAAAGAGAAAAGAAACTTCATAAGCAGAAAGTGCTACAGAAGAAAATAGAGACTAAAGTGGTTAAGCTGACTTTTAGAATTAGCTCACATGATCGTGATACTAGAGTTAGCCAGGCAGCCAAGTTTCTATCTCAAGACAATAAATTGAAGCTAGACTTATTTTTGCGAGGAAGAGAAAGACAACATTTTGACAAAGCGCGGGAATTAATGTTGGAATTTGTGGAGTTATTAAAGGCTAAACCCGGGTTAAATCTAGAAATTGAGCAACCCTTGACAAAACAACCCTCAGGGTTTAGTATAGTTTTAGTTAATAAGAAGTAATAAGACTGAAAAACCAGGGATTATCCTGATTTTTTTAATCCATATGCCGAAAATTAAGACTCACAAAGCAACGGTAAAAAGGTTCAGAAAGACCGGTACCGGCAAGCTAAAACAACGTAAAGGTGGTCAGGATCACTTTAATTCACGTGATTCAGGCAATGCTACTAGAAAAAAGCGTCGTGATATTACGACGACTAAGACTTTGGCGAAGACTATTAACCAAGTAACGCCGTATTGTTAAACTATAAACTAATCTTTTGATTATATGCCTAGAGTTAAGCGCGGAACTAGCCATGTTAAAAAGCGCCGTAAATTGCATCAAGCAGTTAAGGGCTTTAAATGGGGACGAAAGAATTTAATTAAAGTAGCTAAAACTGCTCGGACTAAGGCCGGTGCTCATGCTTTTGTTGACCGTCGCAAGAAGAAACGAACCGCTCGAGCTTTGTGGCAGATTAAGATTAGCGCTTTTGTACGCGCTGAAGGCTTATCCTATTCTAAGTTTATTGCCGCCTTAAAAGCTAAAAATGTTCTATTGGATCGTAAGGTTTTAGCAGAAATGGCAGTTAAATATCCAGAGCTATTAAAAAAAATCATTGCTAGCCTAAAATAATTATGTCTTGGTTGAAAATTACTCAACTCGTGCTTTCTATCTTGCTCATCATCGCCATCTTGTTACAGAACCGCGGTGCTGGTTTAGGCGGAGTCTTCGGTGGTTCTGGCGGTGTCTATTTGGCTAAACGAGGTTTAGAGAAAAAATTATTTTGGTTAACTATAATTTTAGCGATTTTATTTTTCGCTATTTCTGTACTAGTAGTCACTCTTTAATTCATCTTCCCATGATGAATAATTCTCATGATAATCTATTTGTCCGTAGTAGACGCCGGCTAAAAAGTTGGTATCTTTTGGCTTTAAGTTTGGTCAAAAGAAGACCACCGGAAATAAAACCAGATCATCAATTGGTTTATTCCTTAGCTCAGCACAAAGTACCGCGCTTGAAGCAGCTTAAGTATTTGCCTAAAGTATTAAATACTAAAGAACGTCGTTGGTTCTTGGGCGCTAGCTTGGTATTATTGGTGGCGCTAGTATTCTTTTTGGTTAATTTTGTTAAAAATCATTTAGAACTAGCTCCGGCTAATGGTGGGGAATATAGTGAGGCAGCAGTTGGCTCGCCTAAGTATATTAATCCCTTATATAGTCTGAACCGGGATACTGATACTGATATTAGTCGTTTAGTGTTTTCTAGTTTATTCAGACGAGATGATCAAGGTGTAATGCAACCAGATTTAGTTTCGGAATATGATATTTCTGCTGATGGGAAGACTTATACTTTAAAATTAAAAGATAATGTAAAATTTCATAACGGTAATAAGCTGACCGTGGACGATGTTATGTTTACTTTTTCAGCCATGAAAGACCCAGCTTATGGTTCACCTTATCGTCAAGTATTCGCTGGAGCAGATATTACTCGAGTAGACGATAATACTGTCCAATTTAACTTAGCCGAACCGTATTCTGCTTTTTTAGAATTACTTACTTTTGGCATATTGCCTCAGGAATTATGGAACAA
>JBAZLM010000028.1:0-2548 GCA_041650295.1 Candidatus Omnitrophota bacterium | reverse complement strand
AGGATCTTTCCTAATACGAATAATTAAACTGTACTTACTTAGAAAGATCCCTGCCTACCGGCAGGCAGGCCTCTATTCCGCTATCGCTCCAATCGGGATGACAGAGAGATGATCATCGTCTTAAATACGTATCAAATTGATAACATTTAACATTTACTAGTTATGACTAATTTTAAAAAAACAATTTTAATAACCATTCTTTTGACAATTTGTGCAGTTTTATTTTTATCTCTACCAAGTTTTGCTGATGATTATGGTTTGACCGATGCTGCTAAAGTAGCTGGTTTAAAAAATGAAATAAATAAGCAAACCACTTTTTTTGGAGTGGTCGGTTTAGTGGTCAATGCCGTTTTATCTTTAGTTGGTATTATATTTTTTGCTTTAACTCTTTATGCTGGTTTAAGGTGGATGACTGCCCGCGGTGATAGCGCTGCCGTAGATAAGGCTAAAGATATTTTAGAATCCGCTGCCATTGGTTTGATAATCGTGATTTCCGCCTACGCGATAGTTAATTTTGTTTTTACCAATTTAATTGGTACTGGTAATACTACCCCAACAACTACTCCAGAAGCTACCACAGAAACTACTCCAGCAACTACTTAATAAAATTAATATTCAATCAATTTTAAAAATAATGTTATGATTAGAAATTCTAATTTAATAAAAAAAATAGTTCTAATTTCTTTTTTATTTTCTCTAGTATCATTTGTGCCATTAGCCTATGTAAATGCTAGTGATTTTGGGACTGGTAATTTAGGTAAAGCCGTTGGAGCATCATATGGTGGCAAGACTGATTTAGGGGCTTCTATTGGTAGTATTATTAGTGGAGTACTAGCTTTAGCCGGAACTATCTTTTTGATTTTAACAGTTTATGGTGGAATTACTTGGATGATTGCGATGGGTAATCAAGAAAAAATAGAAAAAGCGAAAAATATTATCACTGCCGCGGTTATCGGTGGGGCGATTACCGGTGGAGCTTATGCTATTACTTTCTTTGTGATGGGAAGAATAGCGAGTGGTGGTGGAGGCAGTCCCACAACCGGTACAGGCAATGAATCAAATAAGATTTGTTGTTGTTTAATTGCAGACGATAAAGATACATGTAATTTTATTACAGCGAGCGCTGGTGAAACTTGTGGGGATTATGATCATGAGACAGGTGGGTCTGGCGATTGTGAATAATTTTAATAATTTTTTAGTTTAATCATCAAATAAAATGTTTAATAAAAAAAACAATTCATTTAAAAAAATATTATTTTTACTAACATTGTTATTATCACTTAGTTTTGTTTTGCCAGCTTTGGCCTTATCTCCCGGCTCTGATACAGTTTTAAAAAATGCTGGTGGTAAAGCTGGTTATAATGTAGCTGGGACAAGTGATACGACCGTTTCGCAGTATGTCGGTGTGTATATTAAAATGATTTTGTCTTTAGTTGGGACGATATTTTTAGTATTGACAATTTATGCCGGAATTTTGTGGATGACCGCCTCTGGCAACGACGAACAAATTACTAAAGCCACCAATATTTTAAAAGCAGCGGTTATTGGTTTTGTGATTATTACTTCGGCTTATTCTTTAACTGCTTTTGTGGTGGCTGGTGGTGCCCCCACTGCCAGTAATACCTCTAGTGGTGGTTGTGAATTAGGAGATTGGGATCGTGATGCTAGTTATGTACGTCCAGGCAGTACTTCTGCGGGGACAGATGCATCATACAGTCAGGCTCTTAATCAAGGGACATACGATGCAGTCTGTGGTTTAAAAGGTTTATCTGAAGGTATTACTGGAGGAGCAGGTGCTTTAATAGACATTTTTACTTTGGGTTCAACTAATTTTGGGAGTGAATGGTCATCATATTAATAAAAATAAAATTAAATAATTTTATGACAAAACTTTTTAAAAATCTACTCATAATTTCATTATTTAGTTTTTTTGTTTTGTCACCCCTACAGTCCGTTTATGCAACATCTAATATTGCCACCCAATTAAAAGCGGCTGCGGGCGGGGCGGGTTATGCCGAAACTCAACAAACTCCCACCGCGATTGTAATGGGAATAGTTAAGGTGGCTTTGAGTCTTATCGGAACAGTTTTTTTGATTTTAATAATTTATGCTGGAATATTATGGATGACTGCTGGTGGCAATGATGAACAAATAACCAAAGCAACCAAAATGCTCACGCGGTCTTTTATTGGTTTGGTAATTATTATTTCGTCATATTCTATTAGTTTGTTTGCCGAGCGTTTGGTTCGGGGTGGAAGTGGCGGAACCAGCGTTTGTGTAGATACCCCAACAGGAGGAAAATGTTGTAAAGGTGATCCATGCTGGGATGACCCAACTTCTTGGGGCGTGGGTAATTATTAATTTTTTTTAATTATAATTTTTATTAGACGCTTAGCCAGCGTCTTTTAAATACACTTGTCATTGCGAGGGGGAAAGATGAAGTAATCTCTCGCCCCCCTCTTTTTAAGGAGGGGTTAGGGGAGGTCGTAGTACAATCACCCCACCTCAATCCTCCCCTTAAAAAGGGAGGAAGCCGACGAAGCAATCC
>JBAZLM010000027.1:0-3293 GCA_041650295.1 Candidatus Omnitrophota bacterium | reverse complement strand
CCAGGTTCTATCTTGCTTTAGGCGGAATGCATAATATCTCCAATGCCTTGGCGGTTATTGCCTTAGGTTTAGAGCTGGGGATAAGCATAGAAGTAATTAAAAAGGCGCTAGCTAATTATAAGGGTGCTGGCCGCAGGATCGAGATTAAATTTCAGAATGATGATTATTTGGTGATCGATGACTACGCGCATCATCCTACAGAGATTAAAGCAACACTTTCGGCAGTCAGGAACCTAAAATTCAATAAGGCCATAGCTATTTTTCAACCGCATCGTTATTCGCGTACAAAATTACTTCTTGATGAATTTGCCAAGTGTTTTGATTTAGCAGACGAGGTAGTGATCATCGATATCTATCCGGCAAGCGAACAGCCGATCGAGGGGATTACAGCTGAACGTTTAAGAGATAAAATAAAAGAACATTCTCCCGATAAACAGGTAGTGTTTGTGCCTCGTTCGGATGTCGTTAATTATGCGGCCGCAGCTGTAAAGTCAGGCGATCTTATTATTACTTTGGGGGCAGGGGATATTACAAAAATTTGCGATGAATTGGTGGAAAGAATTAAAAGGTAAAGTAAAGACCGAAGAGCTGTTAAATAAACACACAACCTTTGGAATCGGAGGCAGGTGTCGTTATTTTATCGAGCCCAGGGATGTAAACGATTTAAAACTGCTATTAAAATTATTAAAAAAGCATAAAATACCTTTTTTAATCATCGGGGCCGGGAGCAATATTTTAGCCGGCGATAAAAAAATACAGAAGGCGATAATTCATTTAAATTCGCCGTATTTTAAAAGAATATTTTTTAAAAAAGATTCAGTTGAAATAGGCTCAGGGTATCTTTTAAGCCAGTTCATTGCTCAGGCGGCAAAAAAAAGTTTTTCCGGATATGAATTTTTGGTAGGTATCCCTGGTACCGTCGGAGGGGCCCTAGTGATGAATGCCGGTAGAGGGGAAGATAAGCCGGCAATATCAGATTTAGTGGAAAAAGTAAGTATTATGGATTATAATAGTAATATTAAGGTCTTGCGTAAAAAAGACCTGAAGTTTAGATATCGGGGATCAAATCTTGCGGATTTTATAATTTTAAGTGCACAGTTAAAACTAATAAAATCCGATAAGCATACAGTACAAAATAGAATTAAGGAATATATTAATTATCGTAAGGCCGCGCAGGGTGATTGGAGTAAGAGCGCAGGATGCGTTTTCAAAAATCCGCCTGAATTTTCCAGCGGTAAGCTGATAGATCTCTGTGGCCTAAAAGGCAAAAGAGTAGGTGGCGCGTATATTTCAGATAAACACGCTAATTTTATTATTAATGCAGGCAAGGCAAAAGCAGGGGATGTTTTAAAATTAATGGCCCTGGT
Organism: Candidatus Omnitrophota bacterium; assembly: GCA_041650295.1. Taxonomy (GTDB): domain Bacteria; phylum Omnitrophota; class Gorgyraeia; order Gygaellales; family Profunditerraquicolaceae; genus UBA6249. The sequence continues at coordinate 1,926 of JBAZLM010000027.1, read as the reverse complement.
TAAAAGAGAAGTAAAAAATAAATTTAAAATAAATTTAGAACCAGAGATAAAAATATGGCAATGAAAATAAATACTCCTTATCAGTTCGGTAGAATTGGTATTTTAATGGGCGGGCCTTCTTCGGAAAGGGAAATTTCTCTTAAATCAGGGAAGGCAGTATACGAAAGTCTAAAGAATTTTAATGTTGACGTAGTAGGAATAGATATCACATCAGACGATGTACAGGAAAATATTAAATTGATTAAATCCCACGGGATCGATTGCGCATTCTTAGCGCTCCATGGCCATTTTGGCGAAGATGGACAGATCCAAGAAATTCTTGAAAGTATAGATATACCCTATACCAGCTCTGCTGTTTTAGCCAGTAAAATAGCGATGGATAAAATTGCCTCGCGTAAAATACTGGAAATTTATAAGATACCCGTACCGCGGTATAAAGTAATCGATAAAGTTAATTATAATGATAATTTAATCTTGATGCATAATTTTGGTTTTCCTTTGGTGATTAAGCCTGCCGGCCATGGTTCCAGTATTGGCTTGTCTATTATCGACAAAGATGAAGAAATAAAGCCTGCGTTAGACTTAGCTTTCCAATTTGATGATAGGGTAGTAATTGAGGAATATATCAGTGGGCGTGAACTTACCGTCGGTATATTAGATGAATCGGCTTTACCGGTGATAGAGATTGTCCCCAAAAAAAGATTTTTTGATTATGAAGCTAAATATCAGGCAGGGATGACCGAATATGTCATACCGGCGCAATTGGATAAGGATATTGCCAAGCTTATACAGGATACGGCCCTCCAGACACATAAACTTCTCGGGTGTTTTGGTTGTTCGCGAGTGGATATTATTTTGACTCAGGATAATATCCCCTATGTTTTAGAGCTTAATTCTATCCCGGGTTTTACGCCCACCAGCCTTCTGCCAAAAGCAGCTAAAGTTATAGGTATGGAATTTCATCAATTGTGCCTCAAGTTAATCGAGTTAGCATATGAGAAAGCAGAAGCCAAAGTTTCCGTTTAAAATAATTATCACGGTTATCATTATTTTCACCATCCTTCTTGCCATTAGGGTGACGGTAATGAAGCTAAAAAATTCTGATTATTTCAAGATAAATGAAATAGTCTTTAGCGAAAAAGATTTGAATGATTTATCTTATTTGAAAGGCCATAATATATTTTCAGTTGATTTGGACAGGGAGTCGTTTTATTTATTACGTAAGTTTCCTGATTACAGAAAAATCAGGGTAATCCGGGTTTTCCCTAACCGTTTGTATGTAGATTTTGTAAAGCGTATGCCTTTGGCATATGTAAAATTATACCGTCTTTTCTATGTAGATAGAGATAGTGTGCTTTTTAATGCCCCGGAACTTGTCATTGATCCGACGATGCCGGTTATCTCGGGGTTGGAAACAAAAATCTTCGGCCCTAAAGCGGGAACAAGATATGATATTAAAGAGCTTAGAGCAGCATTGGAAATTATTAAGGAAATTAAAAACAACAGAGTATTTAAGGATTATTCGATTAAGAGGGTTGACATAGCTGATTTTACCAATATTTCGGTATTTTTATCGTTTGTCTCGCCTGTTGTCAATACAATATTGCCTCAGGCAGGGATAGGTGAGTTATTAGAGATAAAAATTGGCCCGGATCATATTGCAGACAAACTTAATATCTTAAGTAGTTTATTGTCACAGGTAAATAGCGACCGTTTTAATATTAAATATATAGACTTAAGGTTCAAAGAGCCGGTAATCAAACTTAAAGATAAAGACAATGCTTCGAAAGGGGGTAAAAGGCCTTGAGGATTCTAAACAATAATTATATCTGCGCTTTGGATATCAGTTCTAGTAAAATTGCCGCAGCAGTAGCTAAGATTAATAAAAAGAATATTACAGATATTTTCTTTGAGAATTTGCCTTCT
>JBAZLM010000026.1:0-3589 GCA_041650295.1 Candidatus Omnitrophota bacterium | reverse complement strand
ATCAAGAATGCGGAGTCAGATTGTAAAACTACGATCGGAATATAAAGCAGCATGGGTAAGCCCACCAAAATGACTGTTTTCAGGAATAATCTTTTAAATAGGGCAAATGATTTAATGACCGATTTGGTTAAAGATTTTTCTTCTATCAGTAATACGGGGATAGCATAAATAAAAGCGGATTGTACAATAACAGCGAAGATAAAGTTTATACCCATTAAAATCGGGCCCAGCCAGAGCTTGGCGCTTAAGAACAAAAGCTTGGTATGCCCGGAAATAAAGTATTTTAACAGGATCTTAGAGGTAACCTTGTCCAGGAAGTAAAAGATCAAGGTAAAAAGCAGGATAATGCCGAATAAGGAGATGTATTTTTTAAAGGAGGCTTTAAAGGCGTTTTTCAGGCTTGGTTTTGACTTTTTAAACAGTTTATAAACCAGGAGCGTGGTTACTCCGGTTAAAAGTGAGCCGATGAGTACGGTTAAGCCGATCCTGGCCAGTGAAACTAATTTAGGTATTAGAATGAAGTTAATCGGATAATGCAGGAACCTCTCTCCCCATAAAGCCCTGATCGGAGGCCCTAAAAGCAGCTTTAAAGGCATTCTGGGGGCCAGATAAGCGATAATTAGAACAATAAATTCGCAAGCCGCGAAAATAGCAAAAGGCACTAAGAGTACCGGGTTGCTCTTAATAGACTGGTTGGTTTTATCGTAAACGCGCTTTAAAGATACCATAGTGGGAAGTATAGCATATTAAGAAGCTTTTTGTCAAGGGTGAAATCCGTTATTTATGAGCCACTTACGTGTTATTTAGAAAAATGATTACGGTGATTTAAAACCAGATTACAGAGATTAAACCCTTGCCTCTAATCTCCGTAATCTGCCCTTCAATCTCTGTAATCATCTTCTCTAATCGCCGTAATCTGCCTTCCAATCTCTGTAATCAGCTTCTCTAATCGCCGTAATCTGCCCTTTAATCGCTGTAATCAGGTTTTCAAAAAAAAAGAGGGTAAACCTTTGAAGGCTTACCCCCCATTTTTTGCTCTTTCGAAAGCGCACCACATGGGGGCATTTCAAGAGTTACTTGGTTAGAAAAGAAAAGGCTTAATCAGATTTCAATTAAGCTCTCTTCTTCCCTAAACCAAATAAACCTAAAATTCCCATGCCTAACAATACCATACTGCTTGGTTCTGGTGTAGTTGGAGCGGTATCGTGTTTAGTTTTGATACCGGTAAAGCTATTATTGAAGTTACCAGTAAAAGTACTGACTTCAGAAGTAGCTTCATCCCCACCTGTCTTAGAGGTATAGTAATCCTCTAATGCACCCTCAGTAAAATCAAAGGTGTAATTGAACCATGCTTTTCCAGTAGCAGGAACCAACCAGCCGAAATTATTGATTTCGCCCGCAACTAAAATACCGCTATAATCGTTACCAATGTTACCGGTAATTATTAAATCGTTACCGTCAACACCCCCGGCGAAGTTACCATTCTCATCAACATGGAAATTCGCAGAGTAAGTACCGTTTGTTATGGGTATTAAAGTTGATTGGTCGAAAGTAATAGTCAGAGCTGTAGCAGAAAAGGACATCAGGTTTGTAGTGGCATCATAGCTATATACTCCAGTAGTATTAGAGAGTATATCCGGCAGTGCTAAATCAAAATTCAATAAAGCAGCCTGAGCATTTGCGCTAACGCAAAGCGCCATCATTGTCACCATTACTAAGATCATAAACTTTTTCATTTTGTTCACCACCTTTCTTTTTTAAATTTTCACTTCTATATTATCGCGCGGCCACGTAGTCGCGCGTTAATACCTATTTTCTTTTTCTAAATCCCATTAATCCCAATAATCCTAATCCTAAAAGCGATAAGCTGGTTGGCTCAGGAACCGGGTAGCTTAATTTTTTATAAACGACATCATTGGCGCAGTTAGGCATCCAGCTAAAAGCGAATTCTCCGGAGTCGCCAAGATTTAGCCCGGAAAAATCAAATGCATAGCTGGTGGTGGTACCGGTGCCCCAGCCGGAAAAATTTACCGTGCTGATTGCGTTTAGCCCGGTCAAATTAACCGCTACCGGATGGCCGTCACGGATAAGGTATCCTCTCCAGCCGTTGGTATTGTCTGAGCCGGATTTGATATAACCGGTTGAACTATTAAGCGCTAAATTAATGGCATAAAGACTGTAGGCCCCCGGGCCAGGATCAGGATTAGCCGAGCCGGCAGTACTCCAGCTGGTTAAATCTACGGCATAATCCCAGTTGCCGTTTGCGCCAAGGTCAATAAATAAATCTCCGGGAGAAAGAATACTGTAATAAGAAGTGCCGGAGGTGCGGTTGAAAGTAAGATTATTCAGTTGGCGGTTGACGATATTAGCAGTGCCTCCGGTAAAATCCGGAGTTCCGATAGTGTCTTTATTATCATCAGCAGTGCCATTGCCCCAACCCGGCCAATACTTAACTGTATCGGTAAAAGGAATTGCCTGCGCTTGAACATTTCTTAAGGATAATGCCATAAAACCTGCCATTAAAAAAATCGCTATTTTTTTCATTTACAAACTTCCTTTCAGGAAAACGTTTTCAAAGTTGTTAAATTTTTTTATCTTTCTTTTTTCCAAACTTCCAGATCCCCAGTAGCCCTAATCCAAGCAAAGTTAAACTTGCCGGTTCAGGGGTGTGATTGTAGGATGCGTTATGGGAAAATGGAGCAAAAATTATCTTTTGTTTACCGCTGGGGTTAGTCTCATAGGCATAGAGATCAAAAACCAGGGCCTGGTCCGCTCCGATAGAATCAATGTTAACATTAAACGAGCGGATGTAACCGTCAGCAGTTCCCTCAGAGGCATCAGCGACATTGAAAATACCATCAGCGACAAACTCACCGGTAGAATAATTGAAGGTTAAAGGGTAATAATAAGTTGGGAATACGCCATGCTCAGGTAAATCCGTAGGAGTTCCGTAAATCCAAGAAGCAGCGCTGATAGGTGTTCCATTGATGCTGATGCCGGGAATAATCGATGTTATATCCGCGGCACTCCCGTCTTTATTAAGCAAGGCAGTAGAGATATAATAAGTTTGGCTGCCGATATTTGCGTCGATACCATGTTTTAATAGAGCCTGGATATCGAAATTGCTGGCGTTGGTTACTATACCCTCGTCGAATGGCCCTCCGATTGAACCGTCGCCATTAAAGTCATAAACATACTTTCCTCCGGGGATATTTAATTGTAGATCAGGGATGGCGTAGGCGTTAGAAGCAACAAATGTTAAGCCGATCAAAACAAAAATTTGAATTAATTTACGCATGTTGTCAGTCCTTAGTTTGAACGTTATTTGTTAAGAAACCAACCTTATACAAATATTAAGAGCATTTTCCGTGCCAAATTATGGCTTTATTAAATACTTTTTTAAATTGACTTAACTTATTGATATACAATAATTTAAAGTTTGTATAATTACGTGTAATTTTGGGCCGCCAAAAAGATAATTTTCTAGTTAAATGTTGTTACACAAATGCACCATCTTGAGCTCAAATTGGCTAATCTATACCTAAAGCTTTACACTGCAATAGTTTAGGTGTTAATACTTAATTAAACA
>JBAZLM010000025.1:0-4415 GCA_041650295.1 Candidatus Omnitrophota bacterium | reverse complement strand
GCCTATCCAAAGTTGCGCTGCAAAAGATTCTCGAATCAGGCTTTATCAAAGAAATAGGCGCAGATGGTTCTATTAAAACAAACAAAGACGACGGCATAACTTTTACCAAGAATTTTCTCGAAGGACTTTGTTCGCCTAGCAGAGTTGACCAATTAACTAAACTCTTAACAGAGAAAAGATTCTCGGTAAACGAACTTAAAATTATAAAAGATAAAATTGAGTCGGTAATATCTTCTGGGATTAATGCACCCATACTTTTGCTTTTGCAAGATCAAGTTACAAGCCAGCTTTATGATCGAGTTATTATAAATAATGAAGCTTAAATTTGAAGAGAAAACCAGCCAAAATGTATCACCGATGTGCGTTCTTAAATTCACTCCTTTTGACGCACAAGCAGAGGGTAGATGTTGCTTCGCATTTACCCCTGCCCTTAATTATGATTCGCTAATTGACTGCGTGCGTGCATATCCGGCATACAAAAGCTATTTCTCGGAAAAGCTGGCGAAGGTGGCGCAATTAGAAGATAGAATATCTGATCCCAAGCTTCGGGGCTATGGCGAAACTAAAACATTTTTGAAACAATGGAAAATGCGGTTTATAAAACAAATAAATTTTATGATAAATTATTTAGGAAGGAAAAATAATGGATAAAATAAAAGCAATGGTTCAAGATATTTCGAATTGTTATATACCGATAAAAAGTAATTATTCAATTTATTTATCAAAAATTGATAAGCGTAAAGAAGTTACCGCTGATACTGAAATTTTAACTCTGGCTACCATGGCGTTAAAAATTATCGAATTATCAAATGTGGTTAATCTGTTGATTGATAAGATTGACGCACTAGAAAGCAGAAAATAAATGGAAACAACAAGATCACGATCTGAATTAATACAATTGGGGGGCTTAAAATTAGCAGCAAATGAATTTTGCAAAACTTTAATTATGGATGTTACTTGCCCAAAATGCAAACAGATTCTACACTACTTTACCCCCATTAAGAAACGCTGGGATAAGTGTCCTTCATGTGGACAGGGGTTTGTTATCTAATGGCTAATCCATATTTTAAAACAGAAACAGGGCAGATCTTAACTGGCAGGGGGATTTTAGAAATATTTTCTCTGGCTGGGGTAGAGAATGCCACAGCAATAATTTACGACGGCACAGATTCAAACGGCAAACGGTTGTGGGATTTAAAATGCCCTGCGAATGATTATAAAGATACACCGATTTTAAATTTAAGTTTTAAGACCGGGCTTTACTGCGTTTTAACAGGCAGCAGCACGGTTGGCGTTACGATTAGATAATAATTGTTTCACAATAGCCGATAACTCGATGCCCAAAAGGCGGGCGACGGGCTTTGAACCGTCCCCTTAGAGAGAAACACGAAACGAGCGGTAAGGACAATGAAAATTGTTCTTACCGCTTTTTTTATAAAGTGGACTAAATAAGACTTGACAAATTTTAGAAAATGATGTTAAATAAAAATGACAAAAATAAGTTTCGTTGCGGCTTACAGCTTGCCTGTAGTAGTTTTCAAAGGAAAGTATCAGTCGCAGCCGGCACAAGAGCTAGTTATGCATTGAGGCAGGATTTTAACGTTTAAAGCGTTAAGATCCTGCCTTTTTTGTTGCCTAAATATTAAAGGAGATATAAAAATAAATGAACTTACCTAAGATTTTTGAAACTGCCGACCTATATTTAAGCGCATATCTGCGTAGTTACGATTTATTACCTAAAAACAAAAAAACAGAAAATAATAAAACCTTCTGGATTTATTCAGACAGCGAAACTCTGCGCAATAAGGTTTTTGATTATCAGCATGATGAATGGGTGCGCAAATTTATAAAAGCAATACGAGACCAAAAATATCAAATTTTTAATCCGAGTGAACTGATATTTTAAATTTAAAAGGAGATTTAATAATGACTACAGATAAAATCCCACCACAGAACATAAAAGCCGAACAGGCGGTATTAGGCTCTATGCTTCTGGACAATGAAAAGATAAATAAAATTCTTGAGATTATAGATTCTAGCTGCTTTTACGCTGATAAGCACAAAAAGATATTTGAAGCTATTATCTCTTTAAAGGTAGTAGATATTATTACTTTATCGGAAGAACTCAGAAATAAAAATCTACTCGATCAGCTTGGCGGTGTTTCCTACTTAGCAGAGTTAGAACTTTCTGTTGCTACGCCCGAAAGCGCCTGCGCATACGCCAAGATAGTTAAAGAAAAAAACGTAAGACGTAAAATAATCAATGACGCTACCGCCTTGCTCGATTCAGCCGAAGAAGGCGATCTTAAAGAGTTAGCAGAGAAAACTGAAAGTATATCTTCTAATATCAGAGACAGCAGCAGCGAGACAGAGCCTTCCGCTATGGATTTAAAAGAGCTATTTGAAAGTAAAATCCCCCCAGTTGAATATTATATTAGTAATGTATTACAGAAGAAGGGCAGGCTTATAATTTCTGCTGCAATGAATAACTGCAAAACTTTCCTTGCGCAGAATCTTGCGCTTAGCCTTACTACTGGAAAAACTAAATTTCTGGACAAATTTGATATTGAGCCAGCCGGAATTTATTATCTTGATCTAGAATCGGGCTATAGCTCTTTTAAAGTTCGCCTTAAAACAATGGTTGAGAATGAAGGCTTAGAAGCTAAAGATTTTAAAATCAAATATCGACCTTACATTAATTTACTGGATAAGCGCTGGCAGATCTGGTTAGAAAATGAAGTATCAAAATTCAAGACGCAGGTTCTTATTCTTGACGCTACAAGTGAAGTTTGGGAAGGCGATGAAAACTCTGATAAAGACGTCCGGGCGCTATGCAGATATTTAGATGATTTAATAAATAAATTTGATTTATCAGTTGTGCTTATTAATCACTGGCGCAAACAAACTAAAGGCTTTACTGACGGCGCAGAAATGACTTCCGGTAGCAAAAAATGGCTTGGCTGGACAGATTGCCTTGTTACTTTAAAAGGCGACAATGCTAATTCTATTATTATTAAATGCGGTAAGAGCAGGAATTGCCTGAAATTTGAGCCGTTCATTACTAAACTTAATCCAGAAAGCTTATGGCTTGAGTTTGTTGCTGATTTTAAGAAAAAGATCACCGAAGAAACGCTTGTTGCCCTGTTTGCTAAAGTTGATATTACTAACCTTGGTAAAGTGCAATTGTGCAAACTTAAGGAACAAGCTAAAGCTGACGAACTCTGTTCACCTAACACATTAACTAAACTTATAGAAGAGAGCAGCGGTTTTGAACGTGAAGAAGTGTCAAAAAGTAGAAGCAAGAGCGGAAAAAAAGAAGTGTGGGTTGTTAAAAAACTAGGTTTAAGCGTTGCTGACGCAGAAAGTAGCGAAATTGAAGATTTACTGTAATAGTTCAGAGAGTTCAAATGTGATTGACCCTTGTTTTTGTGCTCAAAAACAGCTTACAAGGTTCAGAGTTCAAAAGGGGGTATTGAACTATGGCAGAGTAAATAATGAAACAGCGCTAAAAAATAGCTCTAAAAGCTATTTTAGAGCTGTTGATACTTTGAAGGTTCAAGGTCAATGGTATATAAGAACCTTGAAATTTTGAACCATGGAAATTGACGGATATAAACGGTTTTATTTTAACACGGGGGTAAAAATGCAGGGATTATTTGTAGCGAGCATTTTAATGCTGTGTGTTAGCGTTTATGTTTATTTTTATGTTTAGCACAGATAGCCACGGCGCAGCGCCGGATCGTGCAAGGCAGAGCGTCCCAACGCAGCCAAAATAGAAAGGATTGAGACTATGGCAGAAAAACAGAAGATTCGGTGCTACCGCAGCCAGTGCGCCAATAATAACTCAGAAGAAGAAACCTGTTCGCTTGATCTCGAAGAAATATTTATCGGCGAATCGGGCGTGTGTATCGAAGCGAGAATTTCTGAACCCGAAGTTACAGAAGAAGAGAGCAAAGAACTGTAATTATCTGTTATTAACAGTTAATTTACTGTTAAGAGCAGCAAATTATTATTAAATAGTAAACAATCTGTAACAAATTATTAATAATAATTGCAGCAGCGCAGCGCAGGGCCCGAAATGAGAGATCTAAAGTTAGAACTTCTAAAAGCTGTTAAAGTTATAACTTTGAGCTTAAAGCTTCAAAACGCATGGGTAACAATTCGGGGCTCAAAAACAGCGACGCTGGCGTTAAAAAGTAGCGTTTTTTGATTAAAAACAGCATAATTCTTGAATTCTGTATAGTGCTCTTTTTATATACCACCACAGCACATGAAAGAGTTGTCTTTGCTAAAGTATGCGTTTTTTAAGCTGTAAATGGCAAAGAAGTGGGGCAGGGTAAAATAATTTGCGATAGTCAAACTATAGTCAAAGAGTAGTTAAAATATCCATAACTCGTTGAAATTAGATATGTTAT
>JBAZLM010000024.1:0-4888 GCA_041650295.1 Candidatus Omnitrophota bacterium | reverse complement strand
TGGAATGCGGATTCTGATGCGGCCAAACTTTTAAGCGACTTAGGAATTGAAGAGTCATTGCATACCGTGCAAATGAGTCAGTTAGAAGGTGGATTAAAAGTGCGCGTATTATTGGCGCAGGCGTTATTTGGTAATCCAGATATTTTATTGCTGGACGAACCGACTAACCACTTGGATGTTGAATCAAGTATGTGGTTAGAAGAGTTTCTCTGTGATTTTCAAAATATTGCTATTGTGGTTTCCCACGATCGTCACTTTTTAGATAAAGTTTGTACGCATATTGCTGATATTGATTTTGGTAAAGTGCATCTTTATGCGGGTAACTATTCATTTTGGTTAGAAGCTAGTCAATTAGCCGCTCGCCAGCGTAGTGAAACCAATAAAAAAATCGAAGAGAAGCGTAAAGACTTAAAAGATTTTATCCAGCGTTTTAGTAATAATGCCTCTAAAAGCCGTCAGGCGACAAGTCGAAAGAAAATTCTAGAAAAATTAACGGTAGAAGATATTGAGCCTTCATCGCGTAAATATCCCTATATAAATTTTGAACCGGAGCGAGAAGCCGGAAATGATCTGTTAAGTATTAACAACCTTTTTAAAAAAGTCGGTGATGCAGTAATGTTTGAACGATTAAATATTACTGTGCATAAGGGAGACAAGATTGCCTTTGTCGGGCCAGATGATCTTTCTAAAACGATGTTATTTGAAATTCTGATGAATCAAGCCCAAGCTGATAGCGGTACTTTTAAATGGGGTGTTTCCACTCGGCGCGCTTATTTTCCTAAAGACAATACGACATTTTTTAATTCAGATGCCAATATCTCTGATTGGTTAAAAACTTTTTCTCCTAACACCGAAGAAGAGTATATCCGTTCTTTTTTAGGACGCATGCTTTTTTCAGGTGAAGAGGCATTAAAGCCGGTAAATATTTTATCCGGAGGAGAAAAGGCGCGCTGTATGTTTACGCGCATGATGGTGATTCAACCTAACGTTTTAATTTTAGATGAACCGACTAACCATTTAGACCTAGAATCAATTACTTCTCTAAACCGCGGATTAAGTAAATTTGGCGGAACTATTTTATTTTCTTCACACGATCATGAATTAATTCAAACTGTCGCCAACCGCATTATCGAAATTACTCCTAAAGGGTATATCGACCGCATTAGTACTACTTTTGATGAATATCTGGCCAATGAACAAATCAAAGAACAGCGTCATCAGTTGTACAAGATAGATTAAGAAAGTAATAACCGTATGAATAAAATATTAAAAGAATATGGTATAGGCGAGGCGATTGTGGATAATGTGATCGAGGAGCTGGCTAAGAAATGCAGCAGTGCTGAAACTGAGCATGTGTTAAAAGAGATAATCACCACTGCAGTTAAGTTAGGTCGAGAGTCTAAGGATAAAGGTGATTTAAAATTAGTAAATAATGTGCTTAAAGAATTGCGTTATTCCTTCCGGGTATTTTCTCCCTATCGAAACATTAAAAAAGTAATTATTTTTGGATCAGCTAGATCCGCCAGAACTTCCGCTGAATATAAAATGGCCGAAGATCTTTCGATGAAGCTCTCTGAAAAAGGTTATATGATTGTCACCGGAGGCGGACCGGGAGTGATGGAGGCTGGTAATCGAGGAGCCATTGCCGGCCAAGATTTTGCTTTAAACATTCGCCTGCCGTTTGAACAAAAACCCAATCCTTATATTGATGAAAAAGAAAAATTAATTAATTTTAAATATTTCTTTACCCGGAAATTAATTTTTGTTAAAGAGACGGATGCTACGACATTATTTCCGGGTGGGTTTGGTACTTTGGATGAAGGATTTGAGATGATGACCTTGATCCAAACCGGAAAGAGCAAGCCGCGGCCGGTAGTTTTAATGGAGCCCAGAGGCTCTAAATATTGGACGGATTGGTTACGTTTCTTAAAAAATCATTTATTAAAGAAAGGTTTTATCAATAAAGAAGATTTTAGTCTTTTTTATCTGGCTAAAACTAATACAGCCGCGATTAAATATATCGAAAATTTTTATAGAGTATACCACTCGATAAGATATGTTTCTGGTCAAACTGTTATCAGGTTAAATAAAAAGATATCCGATAAGACTCTTGCTTTGATTAATAAAAAATTTAAAGATATTCTCACTAGTGGAGAAATTTCTTTTTCGACTCCGGTGGCTGAAGAGATCCAAAAAAATGAGTTTGTAGATTTACCTAGATTGATTATGAATTACAATATGCGTCATTATGGTCGGCTTTGCCAGATGATCCAAGTGATTAATAAAGATTGAAGGTGATGCTATTTTAATTGCCGATGTATAGCTATAAAAAAGTAGCGGTAATATTAATGGGGTTAGGTTTTTTACTGGGAACTTACATGAATACTTTTTCTCAACCGCCAGAAAAGATTAAGATTTTTAATGCGGCTGTGGGCCAGGTGCAGGTAGTAGAAAAAATTTATAAAACAAACCAAGAGTGGCAAAAGTTGCTTACTCCTGAACAATATAATGTTACCCGCCTTAAAGGAACAGAACCACCCTTTACCGGCCGCTGTGTTTTGCCTAAAAAAGGCCAGACCGGAGTTTATCAATGCGTTGGCTGTGGCACAGATTTATTTTTAGTTTCCACCAAGTTTGAATCAGGTACCGGCTGGCCTAGTTTTTGGGATCCGGTTTCAGATTTAAATATCAAAACAGAGATTGATAATTCTTATGGCTCTTCTAGAGTGGAAGTGCTTTGTGCACGATGTGATGCGCACCTAGGGCATGTTTTTAATGATGGGCCGGCGCCCACAGGAAAACGTTATTGTATGAACGCGGTGGCATTAAAATTTAAAGAGATGGATTTAGTAAAAAAAGAAAAATTAGAAAAAGCTGCTTTTGCGGCGGGTTGTTTCTGGGGGACAGAATCGATTTTTAAAGAAGTTAAGGGGGTAGTTAAAACTACGGTAGGATATGCTGGAGGAAATTTTAAAAATCCCACTTACGAAGATGTTTGTACGGGCAAAACCGGTCATGCCGAAACCTTAGAACTAGAATTTGATCCGGCAGTGGTTTCTTATGATGACCTGTTAAATATTTTTTGGCAGATGCATGACCCGACTACGCCAAATCGTCAAGGTCCGGATGTCGGCAGTCAGTATCGCTCGGTAATATTTTATTATACACCGCAACAAGAGAAACTAGCTTTGGAATTAAAAGATAAATTGGCTAAAAGTGGAATGTATAAAGATCCGATATCTACGCAGATTGTTGCCGCAGGAGATTTTTATCCGGCCGAAGAATACCATCAAGACTATAATCAGAAAAACGGTCTAAAGCCACATTGTCAGATACCTAAACGTAAGCTTTAATATTTTGAAATATTTATGAGATTAACAAAAACGTTTAAGAGGGATAAATTAATCCTTGAGTTTATTGGGGAAAGTTCTATAATCATGATTAAGTAACTAAAAGGGAGGGTGGCATGGCGTATCAACAGGGTGGTGGTTTTGGTGGTCCTAGGGAGATGCATAAAGCGGTTTGCGCAGAATGCAAAAAAGAATGTGAAGTTCCATTTAAACCTAGAGAAGGTGGCAAGCCGGTGCTTTGTAGAGAGTGTTATTCAAAGAGCAAAGGTAATAGCCGTTAATTTAGATGAATGTTTAGTAAAAAGGGCTTTCCCGCAAGGGGGTGCCCTTTTTTATTTAAAGGAGAGGTTTAGTGCTGACTGCTTTATTTTTGTTAGCTTGTCTTATTTTTTTATTTGCCTATCTTAAATACGGGGCATTTCTTAAAAAACATTTCCAGTTAGATAATAAAAACCATCCGCCATCGCATACGATGTGCGATGGCGTGGATTATGTAGCGGCGCCTGCGCCGGTTTTATTTGGCCATCATTTTTCTTCGATTGCCGGGGCCGGGCCGGTGATTGGCCCGATAATTGCTGCGATTGCTTTTGGCTGGGGTCCGGTTTGGTTGTGGGTAATTATTGGCTCCATTTTTATCGGTGGTATTCATGACTTCTCAAGTCTGGTAATCTCAATTCGTAATCGCGGCCGCTCGATTGCTGAGATTGCTAATATCTTTATGTCTAAGCGGGCGTATCATTTAATGCTGGCTTTTATTTGGCTAACTTTAGTTTATGTGCTTACGGTTTTTATTGATTTAACCGCCACAACTTTTAAATTAGATGGAGGGGTGGCGACTACTTCGCTGGCCTTTATTGTGTTAGCGATAGGATTTGGGTTTTCGTTATATAAATTAAAAGTTCCTTTAAAGTGGGCGACTTTAATTTTTGTTTCGCTAGTGTTTGTTTTTGTTTGGTTGGGTCAGCTGATGCCTTTAAATAATATCCCGGCATTTTTGGGGGATCAAGCTAAGAGTTGGGATATTATATTAATTATTTATTGTTTTATTGCTTCGGTTGCCCCGGTCTGGATATTATTGCAGCCCAGAGATTATTTATGTAGCTTTTTACTTTATGCTTCAGTGATTGGTGGATTTTTTGGAATTTTATTAGGCGGACTGCCGCTTAATTATCCGGTGTTTACTGCTTGGAGTGATAAAGATTTAGGAATGATTTTTCCGATGTTATTTGTCACCGTGGCCTGCGGGGCAGTGAGTGGTTTTCATTGTATTGTGGCCAGCGGCACAACTTCTAAGCAAATTAAAAAAGAAACCGATGCAGTGCCGATTGGTTATGGGGCGATGTTAGTTGAGGGGCTGGTGGCGGTCATTGCATTATGTACGGTTATGGTGATGGGTAAAAATGATCCTTTAACGGCGCAGGCGCCTTTAGCTATTTATGGCGCGGGGATGGCCAAATTTTTGTCAGTGTTTGGCGTGCCGGTAAAAATTGGAGCTTCTTTTGGTTTATTGGCTTTATCGGCATTTATTTTAACGACAT
>JBAZLM010000023.1:0-4962 GCA_041650295.1 Candidatus Omnitrophota bacterium | reverse complement strand
TCTTGATTCACAACCAAGAAGAAACCTATGCTCTGCGACCAGAAGGCACCGCCTCAATTGTGCGCAGTTATTTAGAAAATAGCCTGGACAAAACCACAGGTTTTATTAAATTATATTATATCGGTCCGATGTTTCGCCTAGAGCGGCCACAAAAAGGAAGACTACGTCAATTTCATCATATTGGCTGTGAAGCTATCGGCTCAGGAGATGCTAACTTAGACATTGAAATTATCTCTTTGGCCAATCAATTATTAAAAGGATTTGGAATTTCAGATTATAAAATTAATCTCAATAGCTTAGGTTGCGCCAACGACAAACAAAATTTAAGCGTTAATTTAAAAAAATCACTAAATAACGAAACAAAAAATCTCTGCAGCGATTGTCAAGAGAGGTTAAAAAATAACGTCCTGCGAGTCTTAGACTGTAAAAATGAGGCTTGTCAAAAAATTGTAAAAAAACACTGCAGCGATCAAGGTCATCTTTGCCCAGATTGCTTAACGCACTTTGAGACGGTTAAAGCTGGATTAAAAAATTTGGGAATTGTCTTTCAAGTGCAACCTTTATTAGTGCGCGGTCTAGATTATTACAATCGTACCGTTTTTGAAATTACTCATGGAGGACTAGGCAGCCAAGACGCCATTGGCGCAGGCGGCCGTTACAATAACCTAGTTAGTCAATTAGGTGGCCCAGATTTAGGCGGAATAGGTTTTGCCTTTGGAGTAGAACGCCTACTTTTAGCTTTAGCCGATCAACCTAAGGAATCATCAAAAAAATTAGTTTATTTAATTACACTCGGCGATGCCGCAAAATCAGAAGGATTAAAAATCCTAGAAGTGTTACGCGCTTCTAACATTGCCTGCGATACAGATTATCTAAATAAATCTTTAAAAGGGGCAATGCGCTTTGCAAACGACTTGGGGGCAAATAAAGTTTTAATTTTAGGTGATGACGAATTAAAAAATAATTTAGTTACCCTTAAAGATATGACCAACGCTACTCAGAAACAAATTGAAATTAAAAATATAATTGAGGAACTAAAATGTTAAGAACGCATACTTGTGCTGCACTAAATGCTAATGATATAGGAAAAGAAGTTACGCTTTGCGGTTGGGTGGCTAACCGTCGTGACCATGGAAAATTAATTTTTATTGATATTCGCGACCGCTACGGACTAACCCAAGTCGTTTTTATTCCTAAGGAATCAGGAGAGGCACATAAGTTAGCCCAAGAGCTACGCAGTGAATTTGTCATTAAATTAAAAGGGGTGGTTAACAAAAGACCAGGTGGAACAATTAATGCCAAGTTATCTACCGGAGAAGTAGAGATCTTAGCTAAAGAACTGGAGATATTAAATCCTAGTCTAACTCCGCCTTTCGAGATTCAAGACGAAATTGAGATAACCGAAGAACTACGTTTAAAATATCGCTATCTAGACCTACGTAGAAATAAAGTTTTTAACAACTTACTGCTGCGCAGTAATCTTTATAAAGTAATTCGTACCTATTTAGGCGGCAAGGATTTTATTGAGTGCGAAACACCCATACTTACAAAATCAACTCCTGAAGGAGCACGCGATTATCTTGTACCTTCACGCTCCAACCCCGGACAATTTTTTGCGTTGCCACAGTCTCCACAGTTATTCAAACAAATTCTCATGGTCTCAGGAATTGAGAAATATTACCAGATTGCCAAATGTTTCCGTGACGAAGACTTGCGTGCTGATCGTCAACCTGAATTTACTCAGCTAGACCTAGAGATGTCCTTTATCAACCAAGAAGACATCTTAACTTTAGCCGAAGGTTTAATGCAATTAATTTTTAAAGAATTAAAAAATATCGATATCCCTACACCATTTCCCCGGATAAGTTATGCACAAGCGATGGAAAAATATAAATGCGATAAACCAGATCTGCGTCCTGAGACAAAAACCGAATTTGCTTTTTGCTGGGTTGTAGATTTTCCGCTCTTTAAATTTAACACGGAAGAGAAACGTTGGGAGAGTGAACATCATCCTTTTACTGCCCCAGCCGCCGAAGACCTGGAAAATTTAGAAAAATCTCCGGACAAAGTAAAGTCTTGTTCTTACGATTTAGTTTTAAACGGAATGGAATTAGGTTCGGGGTCAATCAGAATCCACCGACCAGAACTGCAAGAAAAAATCTTTAAAATTATCGGCATTGATAAAGAAGAGGCGGCTAAACGTTTTGGTTTTCTTTTAGAGGCCTTTCAGTTTGGTGCCCCACCACACGGTGGAGTAGCTTTCGGGTTAGACAGGTTACTAGCCATTATCTCCAACGAATCTAGTATTCGCGAAGTAATCACATTCCCTAAAAACTCAGGAGCCTGTTGCCCATTAACTAGCGCACCATCAGATGTTTCAGATAAGCAATTAAATGAATTAGGCATAACCATTAAAAAGGGAGGAAAGTAAGATGGACAGATTTAAATTAGCAGCAATTCTAGGATTAGTTTCAACCTTAGCATTATCCGGATGCGTAGCCAGAACTTACAATTTAACTCGCGATAGAGTAGATCAGGATCTCTCTAACTCCACCGGAAACCGCGGTTATATCATGGGGAAGGCACCTGAACCAGTGGAACGCAAAACTACGCGCACCACCAGAGTATTTGAAGTAGAATTGGGTTTAGCTAAGAAATCTACAACTGCTTGCCCATCGACTACACCCATTGTACCAATGATGGAAGAATCGCTACCAATGGCCCAAGAAACTATTGAGCCTGCAATGGAAAGTTTCGAAAAATACACGGTTGCTAAAAATGACACATTACAAAAAATCTCTAAAAAGTTTTACGGCACCACTAAAAGATGGATGAAGATTTATGATGCCAATAAAGATGTTTTACGTGGACCCGATAAACTTTATCCTGGTCAAACTTTAAACATCCCGACTGATTCATCCATGAAGGCGGAAGTAGCCGAAGAGACCAAAGAAAATCTTAAGTAAGCACCCATAACAGTCTAGCGAAATACTTGTGAACGTAGTGAACAAGTATAAGCACCCATAACAGTCTATGGACAAGATAATCAAACTGCAATCCCAAGAGGAAGCACAAATCCTCATGGGGACTCAGGATGCCAATATTAAAAATATTGGAAAAGAATTAAAGGTCAAACTCATCCTGCGGGGCGAACATATTAAATTAAGCGGCTCAGCCACCAATATTAAAAAAGCTGACCAGCTAATTGCGCATTTACTTTTGGGAATTCGCTCAGGTAACCAAGAAATTGGCCAAACTGATTTAGCTTATCTCATTGCCAATCTTAAAAAAACTAAAAAAACTGATCAAATCCAGCCGCTAGATATTGATATCACACATACTTGCGCTGGTAAAACTATTTCACCAAAAACTAATGGGCAAAGAGATTACGTCAAAGCTATACAAGAACATGATATTGTTTTTGGTATTGGCCCAGCGGGAACCGGTAAAACTTATCTAGCCATGGCAGCAGCCGTTGAAGAATTAAAAAAACAACAAGTCCGACGCATTATTTTAACTCGTCCGGCTTTAGAAGCTGGAGAGTCCTTAGGATTTTTACCGGGAGATATGCAAGCTAAAATTTCTCCATATTTGCGCCCACTTTACGACGCTTTATATGATATGATGCCAGCGGAAAAAATTGAAAAATATATCGAAACCGGAATTATCGAGGTAGCTCCGCTAGCTTACATGCGCGGCAGAACACTTAACGATGCCTTCATTATTTTAGATGAAGCGCAAAACTGCACCGCCGAACAGATGAAGATGTTTTTAACCCGACTAGGATTTGATTCTAAGGCAGTAATCACTGGAGACATGACACAAAGTGATCTGCCTCAAGGTAAACCCATCGGCCTACTGCAAGCTCAAGAGATACTTAAAGAAATCACAGGAATCAAATTTATTTATTTTAGCGGATCAGATGTAGTCAGACACAATTTAGTGCAAAGAATTATTGAAGCATATGATAAAAATAATCGATAAAAAATTAATTTTTAATTTAGGAATAGGAATCTTTATTTTTCTATTCTCTCTAGTCATTCACTTAAATCTGGCGATTCCATTTTTCCTTATTCTGCTTTATCTATGTTTTAAAAATAAATTCACTAAAATCAGCGGCGCAACCTTAAGTAATTTAAGTTTTCTTTATTTAGTTTCTTTTGCTATCGGTTACACTTTACTGCGAAACGCAACCTCAATTTATTTTATCCCGATTACCATTGTTCCGATGATTAGCGTGTTACTGTTTAATAGTTTAGAGATCGCTTATTTTCTGTCCTTAGGCACCAGCTTATCTTTGGCATTCTTGGCTCCTGAACCTTTTAAAGCCTGGTTTATTTTAATGACCGGCTGCGTTTGCGCCATTCTTTTAGCTAATGGAACCCGTAAGCGCGCCAACGTGATTCGCGCCGGAGCAATCGCAGGGATACTGCAATTAGTTAGCTTAATTTTAATTGAACATTTCTGGATTATCCAACCGCAACGTTATTTAATAATTTTAATTAACGGAGTTGCTTGCGGAATCATTACTTTAGGCATTCTTCCATTATTTGAATACATGCTTCAGAGAGCAAGTAATATCAGCTTGTTAGAATTGGCTGATTTTAATCAACCACTTTTAGAACGCATGACCCTTGAGGCTCCAGGCACTTACCATCACAGTCTAGTTGTCGGCAACCTTTCTGATACCGCTTCAGTAGCTATTGGAGCTAACGGATTACTAGCCAGAATCGGTGCCTATTACCATGATATCGGAAAATTAGCCAAACCAGAATATTTCATCGAAAATCAGGACATTAGAAACAATGCTCACGACAACCTTTCGCCCACGATGAGCAAGCTAATTATTATGAATCACGTTAAAGAAGGACTAGAGCTAGCCAAAAAATACAAACTTACACCTGTACTACGTGATTTTATCCAACAACATCACGGCTCAAGCCTAGTTTATTATTTTTATCG
>JBAZLM010000022.1:0-5012 GCA_041650295.1 Candidatus Omnitrophota bacterium | reverse complement strand
TACGATTAAAAAGGTTAAACCCTATATTGTGGTCAATGCGGCCGAAGGGGAGCCAGGTATATTAAAAGATGGTTTTATCTTGGCTAATTATCCTAGTCGGGTAATCGATGGTATTCGTTTAGCCTTTAATTTCTTTAAGCCCCAGAAGATTTATTTTTATCTCCGTCACGATTATTATCAAAAATATAGTAAGTCACTAGAGAAGGAAATTGCAAAACAGGGTCTAAAAGGCAAAGTAGAATTCTTTGTAAAACCCAAAGAGGCTGGTTACATTGCTGGCGAAGAGACTACTATTTTAAATTTAATTGAAGGCAAGAGACTAGAACCCAGATTGCGGCCGCCATATCCGACTGAATCCGGATTGTTTTCTGCTCCGACTCTAATTAATAATGTGGAAACTTTCTATAATATTTCCTTAGTGGATAGGGGAGAATATTATGATTTCCGTTTTTATACTATCAATGGTTTAGTTAAAAATTCTGGAGTATTTATTTATCCCGCCAAATGGACGATAAAAAGAATTTTGCAAGATACCAATAATTGGCCGGATAAGCCATTCTTTGTTCAATTAGGCGGTGATGCTAGCGGCGAGGTGTTAAATAGCGATCAACTGGACAAGTTGGTCTCTGGCGCTGGGTCAATTACTGTCTATGATTTATTTAAAACCGAGCCGAGAAAGTTACTCAAAAAATGGTTTGATTTTTTCCGAGATAGTTCTTGCGGCCAATGTACGCCTTGTCGGGAGGGGACTTATCGTTTAGCTGAACTATTAAATAACGGTGGGTTGGATCAGAAGTTTCTTAATGCGGTTTTAACTGATTTAGAACAGACTTCCTTTTGCGCTTTGGGTTGTGCCTTGCCGGTTCCGGTGAAAAGCTATTTAGAAAATGTTTGGAATAAAAGTTTAGATAAAATTTTAAATCAATAAATAAAAATTAAATTTAAAAGTATGGATCAACCACAATCAACCGGACCTAAGCTTAACTATAGCTTAACCGCTCCTTGGCAGTTATTCTCTGGGTCATTCAAATGGTATAAAGACAATTTTAAAATCATGCTAAAAATGATTTTATTAATGGTTGTACCGATTATAGTTTTTATGCTAGTGGCGGGCCTAGGTTTCATGATCGTTGGATTTTTACCAGCTTTAGCCGGCAAAATTGTGCAGGTGGTAACTGTTGCGATATCGGCTGTAGTCTTGTTGTTTACTATTTATTTTTCTTTCCGTGGTCAGATGGGTATGTATCTAACTATTAAAGACCCTAGAGTTAGTTTTAAAGATAATTATCGGGCCACTAAAGTTTTGTTTTGGTCTGGTTTAGGTTTGTCGCTTTTAACCTCGCTATTAGTTTTAGCTTGGGCTTTGTTGTTAATCGTCCCTGGTATTATTTTCTGGGTTTTTTATTCCTTAGCTTTTTTTATCTTTATTTTTGAAGGAACTAAAGGTTATTCAGCTATTAAAGCTAGCCGACAATTGGTTAAAGGTTACTTTTGGCAAGTATTTGGTCGTTATCTTTATTTTGGTTTATTTATGTTGATAGTTAGCATCATTTTTGCTATTCCTAAAAATTTCATGGTTACTGGTGGCGCTACTGAAACTGCTTATAGTCTAGTTTTGCAATTTGCTTCTTATTTATTGACTCCTTGGTTTATAGTTTATAGCTATTTCATTTATCGCGACTTGAAGCAGATTAAGGCTAAAGCCTAATATATGATTGATAAAAAAGTTAATTTAAAGATTGATGGTCAGCTAGCCACGGTTACTGCCGGTATGACTATTTTAGAGGCAGCTAAACAGGCCGGTGTCTTTGTGCCATCTCTATGTTTTCATCCCGACTTAGAAGTTAAAGCTAATTGTCGAGTTTGTGTAGTGGAGATAGCGGGTCAAAAGAGATTAACTACTGCTTGTTCCACCTTAGCCAAGGAGGGAATGGAGGTTTATACTAATTCGCCATTAGTTGAAACAGCGCGTAATACTAATATTGAGTTAATTTTTGCGGAACACGTAGAAAAATGTGCTACTTGTTCTTTCCGATTTGATTGTACACTATTAGATTTAGCTCGGCGTTATAAGATAAAGATTAATCGCTTTAAGGACCGAAAAGTTAAACGAACAACCTATAAGTTTGCTCAGGCAGTAGAAATTGATGGTAGTCAATGTATCGATTGTCGTAATTGTGTAGATGCTTGTAAAAATATCCAAAAAATTGATTATTTAGAAATTGCGGGTAAGGGCATAAATCAAGAAATTGTGCCAACTAAAAATAAAAAAATTGATTGTATTTATTGCGGTCAATGTGCTCTACATTGTCCGGTGGCTTCAGCCCAAGAACAAGCTGATTGGGATAAGGTGGAGAAAGTTTTAACCAACCCCAAAAAGATTGTAGTTGCTCAATTTGCCCCTTCGGTCCGAGTAACCCTAGGGGAAGAATTTGGTTTGGACTATAACGAACTAGCTACTGGCCGAACTGTGACCGCTTTGAAAAAACTAGGTTTTAAGAATGTCTTTGATGTTAATTTTAGTGCTGATGTTACTACGATGGTAGAGGCTACAGAATTGTTAGAGCGCTTAGCTGACAAGAAAGCCAAATTGCCCTTAATTACTTCCTGTTGTCCGGCTTGGGTAAAGTATGTTGAGTTCTTTCATCCCGAACTAATCCCTAATTTAACTACTTCTCGCTCGCCACAAATTCATCTGGGGGGAATTATCAAGACTTATTGGGCTAAGAAATTAAAGGTTAATCCGCGACAAATTGTGGTAGTTTCAGTGATGCCTTGCACAGCTAAAAAATTTGAGTGTCATCGCGAAGAGCTGAAAATAAACGGGTTGTATCCGGTTGATTATGTTATCACTACTCGTGAGTTAGCCTATTTAATGAAGAAAAATAAAATTGATTTCACTAAATTGAAGCCTCAGCCTAGCGATAAAATTTTTAATGAAGGCTCAGGAGCAGCTGTTATTTATGGTTCTTCTGGCGGAGTAATGGAATCAGCCCTGCGCACTGCTTATGTCTTAGCTTGCCAAGGCAAACAAGCTAAATTTTGTAACTCTCGAATTGATTTTAAGGAAGTTAGGGGTTTGGCGGAATTTAGAGAGGCTGTGATTGACATTGCTGGTCGGAAATTAAAAGTAGCGGTGGTTAATGGTATCGGTGTGATTGATAAGGTGCTGCCACATTTAAAAAATTACCATTATATTGAAGTCATGGCTTGCCCCGGAGGGTGCATCGGCGGCGGCGGTCAACCAATCCCGACTACTGCTGTAATTCGCCAGAAACGGATCAAAGCTCTTTATGAAATTGATCGATTTAAATCTATTCGTCAGGCTCACGAGAATAAGGAGGTAGTTGAAGTTTTAGATTGGCTAAGAAACAATAAATTAGATCACGAAGTTTTGCACACTAAATATCATAAACAGAAAAAATAATATGGCTTTAACTTCTAGCGCTACTCTAGAAAGAATTGATAGCCGAGTCGGAACTTGGTCGCTGTTAGTTGCTTTTTTAGCTGTTTTTTTACCATTTATTATTCACAACCAATTTATTACTGGCCCCCTAGTTAACGCGGCTTTAATTATAATTTTATTTTTAGGTGGTCTTCGTTCGGCTGCAGTTTTAGCAATTGCCCCCAGTCTAATGGCCTTAGCTGGTGGTTTATTGCTGCCAATTATGGCCCCCTTAGTTCCGGTTATCATTCTATCTAACTTAGTTTTTGTTGGTTCCATTGATTATCTATATCATCGTTTATCTGGCGCCGAGCCATATTGGCCAGCCGTTATCTGCGGTGCTTTTTTTAAGTTCGCCTTTTTGTTTATTGTGACAAAAGCGGTGTTAAAATTTTTAGATCAACCTAAATTAGAAGCTCTGGCCAGTGTTATGCTTAGTTGGCCGCAATTACTATCAGCTTTATTAGGAGGTATTATCGCTTATGCTGTTTTAAAATGGCTGAAGCGAATTTAAATAAAATTATATGAATCAAGTACTTGGTTCTATTACCATTCTCGTCTCTGATCGCCAGGCCAATGTGGCTGGGTTGAATCAGCTATTGACTGACTACGGCCATGTAATCAATGCTCGCTTGGGAGTAAACGTGGAAAAACGTTGTGTCTCTCAATGTCCAGGCTTAATTATCTTAGCCGTGGAAGCCGAAAAAGATTTAATTGATGAGTTGGCTGACAAGATTGCTCAGCTGAAGGGGATCAAGGTGGAGAGCGCTGTTTTCGGAGAATAATATCAGTGAGCATAATTTTTATCAAATTGCTTATTTGTGTTTTTAGATATAAACTTATATTAAAATAAGTTATTAATAAATTTATGAATTATGGATGCATGTAGAGGATGGTTTGGTTAAATACGAAAATCGTATCGAAGAAATTAAGGATATGCTTAAAGAAAAAGGATACGACAAGCAACTCGATTTGGAGTTTGTTGAGCTATGGAAAAATATGCCTAGTGGAGTTAGTGACGGAACCCATAATAATATAGATGAGATTAGAAATTTGTTAATGGATGGAGATTTGGAAAAAGATTAAGAAAATTTAAATCAGATTTAAATAGAAATAAGCTCTATAAATAAAGGGCTTATTTCTTCTGTGTATTCTTTTAGCAGAAAAAATATTATAACGATTAAGCAAATGATGGGATTTGTAGAAACAGTCTAATTAAGGTTTTGACAACTATTCTTCTTTTCTAGGCTATTTTTCGATAAAATATTATGTTATACTAATACCAATACTAAACTATTAATTTATTATTATGTTTTGTCATATTTTAAAATTTTCTAATAATAAGTACTCCAAAAAACCCGCCTTCACCCTAGTAGAACTCCTCGTAGTCATAGCCATCATCGGACTATTAGCCTCTATCTCTATCATCTCTTTAAACAATGCTCGGGCTAAGGCTAGAGATGCTAGGAGAGTGGGTGATGTCAAACAGGTCACCACTGCTCTAGAACTATTCTTTAATGACTATGGTAGATACCCCACTGATCAAGAGTGGGCTTTAGGTTATCTA
>JBAZLM010000021.1:0-9938 GCA_041650295.1 Candidatus Omnitrophota bacterium | reverse complement strand
GTTTACGGTTTACCTAAACTTAAAACTTTAAGAATTAAAGTTAAGAAGGAAAAAGTTGAGAAGGCTGAAAGTGCAACTCCGGAAGCCGGGGCTAAACCTGCTGCCGCAGGTAGCAAAGAAGCGCCTAAAGCTGCTGCCAAAGGACAAGAGAAGAAGTGAGAGGGTTTAAGCTAGTAAATTTTACGGCTATCTTAATCTTAGTCAGTTTTGTTCTGACTGGCATGGTTTTTGCGGATGATTTTACCGCATTTAGCGGCCAGATCAATGCAGATAAAATTAATCTACGCGCAGATGCCACAATTGGATCTCCTGTTATCTGTTCTTTAGCTAAAGGCCAGTTAGTTGATGTAGTGGGTCAAGCTTATGATTGGTATAAGATCCGTCTACCTAAAGAAGCTGCTTCTTACGTTAATAAGAATTTAGTAGAGTGTATTAACTCTGAGACCTCTGATACCCAGCCCGTTACTACAAAATGTCTCAATGCTAAAGTAATTAAAGACCGGATTAATGTGCGTTTAGGACCTAGTGAATCTACTTGGATTTTAGGCAAAGCGGACAAATTAACGGTACTTAATATTTTAGGTCAGGAAGGTGATTGGTATAAAATTCAGCCGATCTATCAAAGTTATGGTTGGGTAAATAAAAAATTTGTGAATAAAGAATTAATCCTGCCTAAAAAAATTGAGAACACTAGTCAACCAATTAAAGAGATCCAACCACCGCAACCGTTGGTTTTAGAAGGCACAATTAGTCCATATGGGGTAGTTTTATGGCGCAAAGCCACGCATAAATTAATTACTGCTGAGAATAAGGTGTATTTATTAAAAGGAGACCGCAAAGGTCTAGACAGCCTTAATTATAAAAAAGTTAAAGTGAGCGGTAAACTAATTACTCCTGCAGAAAACAAATATCCGATTTTAGAGATCAATATTATTGAGGCATTAAATTGAGTTTTCCCAATTTAATTATATCTTTTGCCATTTCATTTGGACTTTTGGTAATTGCGATGACCGTGCATGAATTTGCGCACGGTTATACTGCTTATAAGCTGGGAGATCCTACCGCTAGATTAAGCGGACGCTTAACTTTAAATCCTTTAGCGCATATTGATTTGTTCTGGACGTTTATTTTACCGGCCGTGCTTTTTTTGTCTACCGGAGGGCGTTTTGTTTTTGGAGCGGCCAAACCGGTACCGATCAATTATTTCGCTTTAAAAAATCCTAAAAAAGATATTATTTGGATTGGCTTAAGTGGGCCGCTAGCTAATTTAATTTTAGCTTTTATCGTAGCTCAGATATTAAAATTTGTGCCCACTTCAGGCATAGTTACTTATTTACTTTTTCATTTGCTTTCCATTAATGTAGTTTTAGCCATCTTTAATCTTATACCGATTCCGCCACTAGATGGTTCGCGAGTTTTAATGGGGATTTTGCCTGACGACCTAGCCCAACAATATATTAATTTAGAACGTTACGGTTTTATTATACTTTTTATTTTTATTTGGTTAGGCTTTTTTGAGCGTATTCTTTGGCCACTAGTTAGTTTAGTGATTAAAATGATGGGATTGGGAGCATAGCTATGAAAAAAATAAAAGTTAATTTAGGTAAACGTTCTTATGAAATAATTATCGGATCTGGGGTGATTAATCAATTAGGGAATTTTTTAAAAAAATTAAACTTAGGTAGTGATGCATTTATTATTACTAATAATTATTTAAAGGCAAAATATGGAAATAAACTGGCGTCAGTTTTAAAGGCAGCCGGATTTAATATTTACTTTAAGATCGTTGCTGATAGCGAGAAGAGTAAGTCTATTCAGGTGGCCAGTTCGGTAATTAAGGATTTGGCGAACTTTGATCGCAAAAGAAAAGTTTTCATTATTGCTTTTGGTGGAGGGGTAATTGGGGACCTGGCCGGTTTTGTGGCTTCAGTCTATAAACGTGGTACTAGCTACATGCAAATTCCGACTACCTTATTAGCCCAGGTTGATTCTTCCATCGGCGGCAAGACCGCGGTAGACTTAGATTCTGGTAAAAATTTAGTGGGTGCTTTTTATCAACCCCGCTTAGTGCTCTCTGATATTAATTTTTTAAAAAGTTTGGATAAAAATCAGCTGCGCAGTGGCTTAGCTGAGGTAATTAAATATGCGATTATAAAAGACAGATCGCTGTTTAAATATTTAAAGAGCAATCAAAAATCTATAATGGCTGCAAATGCCGGCGGGTTAGAAAAAATTGTTAGTGCTTGCAGTAAGATTAAAGCGCAGATAACTAGCGTGGATGAAAAAGAAAACTTAGGAATTAGAACGATACTTAATTTTGGGCATACCATTGGCCATGCGATTGAGGCAGCGGGTGGATATAAAGGTTACAACCATGGTCAGGCAGTGGCTTTAGGGATGCTGGTAGCTATCGATTTAAGTAGTCGATTGAAATTAATCAATGAGGAGTTAGCAGGCAATATTGAAAGTTTAATTAAATTATACGGTTTACCTAGTAAAATCAAAGGTTTAAAAATAGATAAAATTATTCAAGCACATTACCACGATAAAAAGTTCTCTGGCAAAGAAAATAAATTTGTATTGATTGTTGAAATTGGCAAGCCTAAGATTGTACGCAATGTCAATCTAGATTTAATCAAAGCGGCAGTAAAAAAAATAATCTAGAAAATTTATTTATCGACCGGAGTTTAGGGTGATAATTTCGCCTTGATGGTCTAATTCTACGCTATCTTCGTTAATGTGCAGTACTTTGGCGCTATCTACCGATTCATTCTCTCGCACAATCTGATTGTTAATTAAAGCGTAACTATCGCTATCCGAAAAGAATATTCCGTTGAGGACAAAGGTTGCCGGCGGGGTTTTCTTTTCTTCTTTTGGTAAAATTGACTCAGGAGGAGGGGGTGTTAGAGTGGGGGTAAGTGAAGTAGTAGATAAAACTGGCTTTTGAGGTGTTTTAGCGGTATTTGTTTTATGGGTTAATAAGTTAAAAATAGCGTTACTTAAGAAGATGCCAATTAATAAAATTAAAAGATATAATAAATACGGTTTAGGCGCATTTTTATTTACGATTATGGTATTTTTTTTCGCTTCATTCTGCTGAAGAAAGCTTTCAGTTTTTTTTAATGCTTCGTTAATAATGCTCATGCATTTTGCGCTACCGAGTAGCTATCCAATTCTTCTACGCATTTCTTAATAATATTAAAATCAATATTGTTTGTTTCGTTCACAAAGCCGGCTAATAATGCTCGATCGCAGATCATATTAATTAATCGAGGAGTACCTCCCGAGAAACGGCTAATTATATCAATAGCCTCGTCACTAAATCCAATCTTTTTTTGCGAGCCCGCAATTTCTAGCCGCCAATTAATATAACTTTTAATCTCTTCTTTATCTAGCGGGCTGATATGATATCTGACCATTACGCGTTGGCGCAGTTGTCTTAAATCATATAAATTAAGTCGCTGATTTAATTCCGGTTGGCCGACTAAAATGACCTGCAATAGTTTATCTTTTTCAGTTTCTAGGTTGGAAAGTAGGCGAATTTGTTCTAAGAGGCTAGGTTTTAAGTTTTGTGCTTCATCGACAATTAAAACTAAGTTGTTTCCGGCAGCAGATTCATTCAGAAGGAAGTTATTTAATTCGATAACCATGCCTAATTTAGTTTTATTTTTAGTGGCTATACCAAAGTCTTTAATGATTGATTCTAGTAGTTGGGTTTCTGAGAAGGTGGGGTTTAAGATAAAGGCAGTTTTAACGTTTTTGCCAACTTGATTTAGAAAAAAGCGGCAGATGGTAGTTTTTCCGGTACCAATTTCTCCGGTTAAGACAATTATTCCTTTTCTTTGGGAAACTCCGTAGAGTAAATGCGAAATAGCTTCTTTGTGTTTCTTACTAGAAAAAAAGAAAGCCGGGTCGCTAGTTACATTAAAAGGCCTTTCTTTTAATCCGTAGTATTTACAGTACATTTTTACTCCTGTTTGTTGCTCTGATTACAGGTAAGCCAAGCCATCGCTAACTGTTTAATTATACCAAGATTACCAGTTTTGTAAAGTATTGACATCTTTGGGAATATATGTTATATTTTGCCAATGGATCAACTGCTTAAGCAAAAGGAGAACCGTCTAACTGCGAGATTAGATTTTAATGCGCAGATACGTTATCAGCTTAGGGGTAATCCAGATTTTGATAATGCCATCAGTAATGATATCAGTTGTGGTGGTTTAAGGTTTACCAGTAGCAAGTTCATTCCTACCGAAAGCGCGGTAATGCTGGAGATAAACGTCTTAAATCGCATCCTTAGACCGATTGGTAAAGTTGCCTGGTCTAGGCCAGTTGCTCACTCTGATCGCAATCAAACGGGAATAAAATTTGTAGAGTTTGCAATACCTGAGCAAAATTATCTCAAGGATTTTATTAATCTGCAATTAGGTTAGTTTTAATTAAACGAAAGGAAGATCAGTCATGGCAGCCGATGCACCTAAAGAAGAAAAAGCAAAAAAAACTAAAGCCGACAAGAAAGTTAATTGCTTGTCTTGTAATAAAGTAGTAAAAAGATTAAGACGTTATTATCGCGATGGTAAATATTATTGTACGATAAAATGTTGGCGTGAATTTATTAAAAAGTCTAAAGAAGAAGAGAAAAAATAATGAAAACTGGTGCAGAACGCCGTATTAATCCACGTCTAGATCATCGGCTACCCATTGACCTATCTTTGGATGGCTATGATTTTTCAACTGCCACACGCAATATCAGTTGTGTGGGGGCCTATTTTCATTTGGATAAGTATATGCCGCCTTTTACCAAGATTTCGGTAAAGTTAAGTTTGCCGAATAAAGATAAAGCAGGAAAGAGCGCTATCGTAGAATGTAAAGGGGTGGTGGTAAGAACCGATGACGAAGTTAACGGTGGTTTTAATTTAGCGATATTTTTTAATGAGATACAAGATTCACAACGTAAGAAAATCTCTCAATACATCAGTAAGTTCTTGCCTTAAAATACCCGAATTACATTGGCAAAAATTAAGAAATATAATTTAGTAAAGTTGATTATTGGCTTCATCTACAAAGATGAAGCTATTTTTATGAGCGCAAAGAAGAAATTGATGAGAAAATTTGGCAAAATTGATTTTGAATCAAAAGAGCTGCAGTTTAATCATACCGATCATTATCAAGCAGAGATGGGCCAAGGTTTAAAAAGGAAATTTGTTAGTTTTGTTAAGCTTGTGCCGGCAAAAAATTTGCCAAAAATTAAACTGCAGAGTAATCGGTTAGAGACAAAATTTTTAATGGCTCAAGCGCGGCAAATAAATATTGATCCCGGTTATCTAAATTCAGCTAAATTAGTTCTAGCCACCACTAAAGATTACGCCCATCGGATCTATCTGCAGCGGGGTATCTTTGCAGAAGTGACCCTGTCTTTTAAAGGCCATTCTTTTGAACCTAATCCTTGGAGTTATACTGATTATTGTAGCCAAGAATATATCGAAATTTTCAATCAAATACGAAAACTTTATTTACCAGTAAAATAATGTCAGATTATCCCAGTTATTTAAAAACTTTTAAAAGCGGAAGATTAACTGAGGTTGCTAATACTCTTTTTGCATCTTTAGAGTCTTGTGCGATTTGTCCGCGGGCCTGTAAAGTTAATCGCTTGGAGAAAAAACTGGGGTTTTGCAAAACTGCGATTTTGCCTAAAATTTATAGTTTTATGGCCCATTACGGTGAAGAGCCACCGATCTCAGGAATAAAAGGAAGTGGAACGATTTTTTTTAGTCATTGTAATTTGGGATGCTTGTATTGTCAAAATTATGAGTTTAGCCATCTAGGAAAAGGTAGGGAGTATTCTTTTGAAGAGTTGGCGCAGATAATGTTAAAGTTGCAGGCAGAGGGTTGTCACAATATTAATTTAGTTACCCCGACGCATGTTTTGCCGCAGATTTTAAAAAGTTTAGAGTTAGCCATTCCTCAAGGGTTAAAGATTCCTTTAGTTTATAATACGAGTGGTTATGAATTGGCAGAGACTATTAAATTATTAGACGGGATTGTGGATATTTATTTAGCTGATAGTCGTTACGGTGATAATGCCAGTGCTCAAGAGTTGTCGTTGGCCAAAGACTATGTGGAATGTAATCAGGCAGCCTTAAAAGAGATGCACCGTCAAGTGGGGATACCTGAATTTTCTAAAGAAGGGTTAATTAAGCAGGGATTAATTATTAGGCATTTAGTCTTACCAAATCAGGTTTCTGCTACCAGGGAAGTAATGAAATTTATTGCTGAGCAACTTTCGCCTGATACCTATATCAGTTTAATGAGCCAGTATCTGCCTTATCACAAAGCTTCCACAAATTCTAAAGTTAATCGCCGGATTAATGCCAAAGAATATACTCAAGCCAAAAAAATATTGGAAGAGTTTCATTTGCTTAACGGTTGGATCCAAGAGTCTTATGGGGAAGAGCGTTTTGCTGGAGTACACATTAAACCTAGTTAAAATTGCAAATTTTATCTTGGCACTAAAACCTGCTTCTGTTATACTGATGAACAGAGAAGAGGGAGGTCAATATGGAGATCAAACAATTAACTAAAAATATTAAAAGTGATTTTACACGGGCAATTAGTTTAGCCGGCGTTATTCCTTTGTTGGTATTTATTTATCTAGTCGTAGGAAAGCTGGCTAGTTTTAATGCTTTAGCCGGTGAGCTAGGCTATATTATTATTGCTACTATTGGTGTTTTTATTATGGGTATTGTGGTAGGTAGAAAGATGCTTATGTCGGTAACTTTCAAACTAATTGATGATAATCAAAAAATTCTGTTGATGCAGCAGGAGTTGATTGAAAAAAATCGCCTGGCTGCTATTACGGAAACAGTTTTAACTTTAGGCGATCAAGTGAATAATCCGCTTTTAGCCATCAGCGGCAACTTAGAATTATTGCAGCTAGAGTTAAAGAATTTTGAATTAACCGAGAAGACGCGCAATCGTATGGAAACGATGCGGAATAATTTTTATCGAATTCGCGAAGTAACCGATAAGATGTCAAAATTAACCAAAGCGGAGCTAGTGACGATTCACGGCGATGCCAGAATGTTGGATTTAGAAAAGTCGGTTTAAATAGGTAAGTTAAAAAAAATGGCCGGTATCTTAAAAAAGATGCCGGCCATTTTTATTGTATTAGCGAATTACGATTAGTCTCCGTAAACTGTGGTAGTGTATTCGCCGTAAATTCCTAAGATGTTTTTAGCATCATAGTCTACATATTTGATATTCTTGATTCCGCCGTTTGCGGCTGCGGCTTTAATACTGCAGTCACCGGTAGCGACCATTCCTAATATTGAGGTGGCTTTAGCGGTTCCGACTTTGCTGTAAGTTAGTCCACCGTTAGTGGCGCTCACAGGAGCCTTGACCTCAGTGTAGATAAATCCAGTAGGAAGCACAGAGGCACAACCGTTAAGCATTACTGCCAGAAACAACATTGCAACTAATAAACTAAGTTTTTTCATATAACCTCCTTTTGATAGTATTTCAACAAGATTAATTTAAAATACAAGATTTTTTACGCTTGCTAAAACTAATTTTAAGGGTTAGAATAGAGTATAAATTTAATCTTAAGGGAGGGTTTTGATGAAAAAGTTAGTGTTGTTGCGTCACGGAGAAAGTACCTGGAATAAAGAGAATCGTTTTACCGGTTGGACGGATGTTGATTTATCGGAAAAAGGATTGCAAGAAGCAAAATTAGCCGGAGAAGTTTTAAAAAAAGAAGGTTTTGTTTTTGATCTGGCTTATACTTCCGTATTAAAGAGAGCGATTCGTACGCTTTGGATAACTTTAGATGGGATGGATCAGATGTGGATTCCGATACATAATTCTTGGAGACTTAATGAAAGACACTACGGAGCTTTACAGGGATTAAATAAATCAGAGACTGCCGCCAAATATGGCGAGGATCAGGTTTTAATTTGGCGAAGAAGTTACGATATTCCTCCGATGGCTTTAACTAAAGACGATGCGCGTTATCCAGGTAATGATGCGCGTTATAAAGGATTAAGCGCAAGCGAGCTGCCTTTAACGGAATGCTTAAAAGATACCGTGGCCAGATTCTTGCCTTATTGGCATGAAACGATTGCCCCGGCAGTAAAAAGTGGCAAGCGGGTAATTATTGCGGCGCACGGAAATTCACTGCGCGCTTTAGTTAAATATCTGGATAATGTTTCTGAAGAAAAAATTGTGGGTTTAAATATTCCCACGGCGATGCCTTTAGTTTATGAATTAGAGGATGATTTAAAACCGATCAGAAGTTATTACTTAGGTGACCCAGAAGCAGTAAAAAAAGCGATGGAAGCGGTAGCCAACCAAGGTAAAGCAAAATAACGGAGGAGCGATGAAGAAAAACATTTTAGTTTTAAGTTGTTTAGTTTTTTCTCTGTGTTTTGGGGTAAATTTAGTCTCTGCTGAAAATAAGGATGTTACGACAGTTACGCAGAAAAAAAATACTCAAAAGAATTGGAAACAAAAAATTAGTGCGGATAAACAACAGATTAAAATGCAGAAGCAAGAGATCTCTAAAGAAGCTCAAGCGGCTAGAGCAGAAGAAAAGCAGCTAAGGGAACAAATAAAGGCGGCTTTGGCTGCAGGTGATCAAGCAAAAGCGCAACAACTTAAAGAACAATTACGCGCTTTGCATCAAAAAAATATGCAAGTGTTGTTTAAGGATAAGCTGGGACTGTTAAAATCTAAAAAAGGCCTTAAGAAAGATTTAAAGCAAGCGCACAAAGATAAATTAAAAGCCGAATTAAATGTTGTCCCTGTAAAAAATCGAGAAGTAGCGGTTGTAGAATAGAATTAATGCCTTGGTATATTTATATAATCAGGTGTAAAGACAAGTTACTATACACCGGAATTACTAAGGATCTTAAGCGCCGAATTAAAGAACACTGTAGCGGTAACGGTTGTAAATTTACCAAGTATCGTGCGCCGGTTAAATTAGTATATCAGGAAGAAGCGCTAACCAGATCAGATGCGCTAAAACGGGAAGCAATGATAAAGCAGTTGCCCCGTAAGAAAAAAATCGAGTTATTTAAAAAAGTAAAAGTTGAAAGGAGAAAGTGATGCAAAAGTTATCTAAAGTTTTAGTTTTGTTATTTGGCATATTTATATTTAGTGTGGTGAATAGCTCTGCTGAACCAGTAAGTAGTTTGCCAGTAGCGCATCCCACATTTGAAAGTATTGATACCAATAGTGATGCGGCGATTGATTTAGATGAAATGCACGCGCATCAGGCGCAAAAATTTGAGCAAGCAGATAAAGATAAGGATGGTCTACTTAACGCTGAAGAATTAAAATCAGAGCATGGTCAGATTTTTAAGAAAGCGGATCATAATAATGATAATCAGGTAACTAAAGAAGAGGCCAAATCACAGTTTAGCCAATATTTTGATCAGATCGATAACAATAATGACGGTAAAATAAATGCCCAAGAGCATTCTGATAATTGGAAGGGCGTTATTTATTTCTAATTAAATTCTTTTTTCATTTCTAAGCTAAGGGTAAATCCCCATTTATAATCGATGATTTCTGTAAATAATGTTTCATTACAATTTGGGCAGCGTAAACTTTTCTCTGGTGTTAATATTGTTTTTTCTCCAGGGAATTGTTACGGCTTAATCGGTGCCAATGGTTCTGGTAAATCTACTTTTCTAAAGATTCTTTCCGGTGAGATAGATTCATCGGCCGGTGAAGTAGTGGTTTCTCCAGGTAAGCGCATCTCGGTTTTAAAACAAGACCAGTTTGCCTTTGATCAGTACAGTGTTTTGACGACGGTAATTATGGGGCATAAACGGCTCTATGAAATTATTACGGAAAAAGATGCCATTTATGCTAAGACCCCGTTTACTGATGAAGATGGGATGCATGCCTCAAAGCTTGAGGAAGAGTTTAATGAGTTG
>JBAZLM010000020.1:0-9957 GCA_041650295.1 Candidatus Omnitrophota bacterium | reverse complement strand
TTGCATCTGTTTGATACGTTCAGTACGTGATAATACAGAACGTACTTTTTTGTCTTTTTCCGAGATCGTTAACGACGGATGTATGGACATGTTTTATAACCTCCTTATGCGGCTGCCAGCGTAGGTCTTTTGCAATTGCATTAATAAAGGCTGACCGCTCTCTTGATTAGAAAATTTGCCTACGCACAAAATAATATAATTTCCTTTTGCAAAAATCATCGGTGCCAAGCCAGATTTTTTTAATAACTGAGCATGGTGTAAAGCTAATTCTTTATTTTTAAAAGTTGCAACCTGAATCGTAAAACCTGCTTGAGCAGAGATACTGTTACTCATAAAAGCATTTCTTTTTCCATTCTCTACTCCCATCGAAAAAGAAATAATGCTAATTAAAACCAGTCCCATAATTATAAGCATCGCTTTCTCGTATCCGCGAATTCTTAAGAAAAAGGAATTTCTTATGGTCGTGGGCTTATAACCACTATTTTCTGTTGACTGGGTGAAAAGTTCACTTTGCACATACTCTTGTTTCTCTGCCATAGCCTGATATTATAACTTAGGAGAATCCTGTTTCAAGTAGATTTTTTTATTAAATTTCTTAATTACTTTTAAAAAAGCTTCCACAATTCTGGGGTCGAATTGACTGCCACTTTTTTTCTTTATCTCTTTAATCGCCGCGGGAATATTCATTCTTTGTCGGTAAGGCCGTCCGTAAACCATCGCCTCAAAAGCATCGGCCACCGCCATAATTCTGGCCCCTAACGGAATTTGATTACCCCGCAGCCGTGATGGATAACCTGTACCATTAAATTTTTCATGATGATACATAATAATCGGCATTACCGGTCGTAAAATTTGCAAAGGTCTTAAAATTTGCGCCCCTTTTACCGGATGTTTTTTGATAATGTCATATTCTTCAGGCGTAAGTTTGGTGGTCTTGGTTAAAATCTCCGGAGGAATTCCCACTTTTCCGGCATCGTGCAAAAGACTGGCATATTTAAGACTTTCCACCTGTTTTTCGTTTAAATTAACTTCACAACCTAAAGCACAAACCAACCTACTAAAATATGGTGAATGGGTATATTCGGTAGAGACCCGAGTATCTAAAAGTGTAACTAATGATTTGATACTACCAAAAACAATTCTTTGCTGCTCTTCATAAAGTTGTAAATTTTTAATCCCCACTACCGCCTGCTCAGCCATCGTCATCAACATCTCTTGATCAAAGATATCAAAAGGTTGCTTACCTTTGGCACGCCTAATAATTATTAACCCCATCAAGTCTTCACAGATTAAGGGAATTCCTAAAAGATTACCTTCTCTAATGACCACTGATTTTTTGGCAATTTTTTCCTCAACGCGGCCAACCACCCTGGTTTTCTTAAAAACAACCGTCTTTTTATTATCATCAATAATACATTTAGAGATAGAATACTTTTTATTAATATCTAATAAGATAACCTCACAGTACTGTGCATTAAAAAATTGACAAAACAACCTGGCCATGCGGGCAATCAATTCATTAACCGCATAGGTAGAATTAAGCAGGCGATAAATACTGTGCACTGCCGAGATCAAAAACCTATACTTTTTCGTAGGGGTTGAATAATTTTTTGTATTCATCTAAGGCGTACCGGTCAGTCATACCGGCAATGTAATCACAAACTACTTTTTTAGTCCCCTCTTTGGGAATTCTTTGTTGAATCTCCGTAGGCATCTGTTGCGGGCGCAAAACATATTCATCGAATAATTCGCGAATAAAACGCTTAGCCTTAATACTCATGCGCATTACCCGATAATGATGGTAAAGCTTAGCCATGAGAAACTTACGTAACGGTTTTCTTAATTCTTTAACCTGCTTACTAAAATCTACAACTCTGCAACCAACTTTATACGGATCTGTATACTGCTTAATTTTTAACCGCACAATTTCTGACTGTGTATGTCTAATCAGATCGGTAACTTGTAAATCAATCAACCCACGAATAATTAAATACTTACGTTGATTTGAATTAATCTTAGCATACTTGCTATCAATTTGGCGATTTATTTTCTGCCAAATCTCTAAATCTTCTAAATCGGCTTCTTTAATTAATCCAGAGGTAAGCCCGTCATCTAGATCATGATTATCATAGGCTATCTCGTCGGCAATATCCACAACTTGCGTTTCTAGTGACGGCATTCTTTTGGGAAAAAATTCTTTTATCTTTACCGCAATATCAAAAACTGAGGAATGTTTAATAATCCCTTCTCTAACTTCCCAGCTTAAATTTAATCCCGGAAATTCCGGATAACGTTCCTCTAAATAATCTACCACTCTTAAGCCATGCAGATTGTGATTAAACCCGCCGTTTTTAGCCATTAATTCATTTAACGCTTCTTCTCCCGAATGGCCAAATGGGGTATGTCCTAAATCATGGGCTAAAGCAATCGCCTCGGTTAAGTCCATATTCAAACCTAAGACAGAAGCAATCGTGCGGGCAATCTGAGCAACTTCAATACTATGGGTTAAACGAGTGCGATAATAATCGCCTTCATGATTAACAAAAACTTGTGTTTTGTATTCTAGTCTTCTAAATGCTGCGGAATGAATAATCCGATCGCGATCACGCTGATAACAGGAACGGTAAGGATGCTCGGCTTCTTTATAAACTCTACCGGCAGAGTTAACACTTTTACTAGCGTAAGGAGCCAGAAATTTGTCTTCGAATTCTTTTAATTTATTGGTCTGCATTTTTTAAAAGTTTAGCTAACTTCTCTAATGATTGTGAAATTATCTTTGTCCCAGAGATACTGGGCATAAAATTGGTATCACCAAACCACCGCGGCACAATGTGTAAATGCAGATGTCCTTTAACCCCTGCTCCGGCGGCTGCTCCTAAATTAAATCCCACATTATAACCTTGAGGCTTTAGCACTTTTTGTAATAATGCCTTGGCTCTCTTCAGTGATTTAAAGATATCTAAAATTTCATCTTCTTTAAGATCACTTATCTCACGAGTGTGTCTTAACGGACAAATCATTAAATGCCCGTTATTGTACGGATAGCTATTTAATAAACAAATTGATTTGGCTGTTTTAAAAATAACATAATCATTGCGGGGATCTTTTTTAGCATGACAAAAAATACAGGCGCGTACTTTTTTCTTGCTAACATAATTAATTCTCCAAGGAGCCCAAAGCGTATCCATTTATATTTTTATTATTTTTGCGTCAATTTCTTTATCAATATCTAATATTCCATAAGAAGTACAACCGGTACTCTGATCCGTAGCGCTTCCCGGATTAAAAAATAATACCCCATCAATAATCTCATTCATCGGTTGATGAGAATGGCCAAAGATAATAATATTAGGATGATCATTTTTAAAAGCATCCTTAAGTACCTTAATTAAATCTACCGGAGCCCCATATCCATGCATCACTGCGATTTTAAAGCCGCAAACTTGAAAAATATTTTTAACCGGAAACTTTTTGGCAATTTTTTCCGGGTCCATATTTCCACAAACCGCCACTACATTCTGACAGACCTCTCTTAATTCATTAATCGCCGATAATTCAATCATATCCCCGGCATGTACCACCATATCCACCTGTTTAAAAGCATCTAGCGCTGCCGCAGGCACATGCTCAGCTTTAAGCGGAATATGCGTATCTGAAATTACCCCTATTCTCATGCAATCACCCTAGGCTTAGAAAACAAATCTAGGATCTGATTTAAATTATTCAAATCCCAGGTCCAGATTTTTTCTTCTAATGCTTTTAATCTAGCATTAGGATCAACTTCTTTTAAAGTAACCATAATTTTACGTTGCGATTTATGATGATACCTTTTACATTCTTTAGAAAATTCCGCGATATCTTGTTCGGTAAGTGCCTCAGATTTAATCGCCATAATCCAAAGTGCATCACTAGATCGGCCCAACAATCCATCTTTTAAGAAATGGTGATTAAATACTAAAGGTTTTACTTCGCGAAAATGGTTAAGGCGAATTTTTTTTCGCTCGATTTGCATCAGGTCATCTTCAAACAGCTGCAATAGATCAAAAACACGATTAACCAGAGGCTTATCGGATTGCTTAGAAAATTCATTAATTAAATCTTGGATATTATCGCGAAATTTTTCCTTTTGGTTTTTAGCATCAAATGATAACGAACGCATCTTCTCCTGATAAACAAAACGCATCCAATAAGCAAATAAGCGATCGCTTATTTTAAGAAAATCAGCGCTACGCACAATTACATCTAATTCCAATAAATAATTAATTCTTAAAGCCAATTCCTTTTTCTGCTTATGTAAAATATGTGCAACATCCTTAATCCGATTACGTCCATTAGCAATCAAATAAAGTATCGAAATATAATCATTGCCTACCGGAGAATCTATAAAACGTTTAATGTAATTAGAAAATCTTTGATTAAGTATACCTGATGAATTAAATAACAGATCCTCTAATACATTAGCCAGATCAACGCTAGGATCAGTTTTTGATAAAGCATCGGCAATTAATTCCAGATACAGAGGATAACCGCCAGTAAAGTTAATAATAAAATCTTTTATCCCTGGCTTAACTTTTAAACCCGGTAGATGTAGATCTAAATAACGATGGCTCGTATGTATATCAAATGGCTCCACAGTGATAACCTCAAAATTCCCAAACAATAACGATAACTGTTTAGAAAGAATGACTTTGGTTTTAAAGCTCATCGAGCTAGTCAAACAATACAGAGTATTTTTCTGCACCATCAAAAGCTTACTCCATTCTCGATATAAATTTTTTACTCCAATATTTTCTAAATTATGAAACTCATCTAGAAAAAGCACCGTAAACTTTCCTGTCTCCTGATTAATTGATTCAGGTAAACTAAAAAGCTCGCTAATCATATTAATTTTTTTGCGCTTAGAAAGATCGTTAAGTATGCTGTTTATTTTTTGAGTAGTAACAGGAAGATATTTAGATGATTTATCAATTAAATAATTCAGGTCTTCTTTTAAGGCTAATCCACTATTGAGTAAAAAATTATAAAGTAAAGCGCCAATAAATCGTTTAGCAAAACCATCAAAAGATTCAGGCCTAATTTCTAAAAACACAGTAACAATGCGTGGATCATAAAAATTAGCTAAAAACTTAGAGATAATGCTAGTTTTACCGACATTCTCTTCGCCAATAATGGCAATATTCTGACGATACCCGTCTTTTAAACTGCTCACGCGCTTTTGCAGAATTTGGATATAATTTTTTCGATCAAAGAATTTTTCTTTTATCATGATTTACCCCGTTAGAGATAGGAAACGCTTCAGACGATTCTTTAAATAGCGTTTACCCATTCCTGTCTTTAAATATCTTTCTCTAACAAATGCGTCTTCTTTATTAATACAGCATTCATAATATATTAACTCAAAAGGTCCTCTATTTTTAGTTGATACTACTTTGCCTTCATTATGTTCACTGAAGCGTTTCCGTAGATCAATAGTAGTGCCGGTATAAAACTTGTTGTCCTTTTTACTCCTGATTACGTATGTGTATACCATAAGCCGTAATCTCTAACGGGGCAAATAAAATAACGGATTCTGAGCCACTGCGCCTTTTCTAATTTCAAAATGTAGATAAATATTTTTATCCCGCAAGCTTGATCCAACTCTGGCAATTAATGCGCCTTTTTCTACGCTATCTCCTGGATTAACTAAAACCTGCGAAAGCCTGGAATAAACAGAACGCAAACCATCACCGTGATCAATAATGAGGGTCTTTCCAAAATTTCCAAAGTTCTCTGCATAGAAAACTACGCGACCCCTGCGGCTTGCTAAAACATTATCGTTTGCCGATCCTTGGATATTAATACCTTTATTCACTAAATTATGATAAGTTACTCCAAAACCAGCAATCAGGCGACCCTTAATCGGCCAAATAAAGTCGTCGCTGCGTCCGGATATGGCGGCAAAATTCTGCTGCCGACGGATCTGCGTAGGAATTAAAAGCAGCTGGCCTATCTCAATCGTAGCTGCTTCAGAAAGTTGGTTTAAACGTAAAATATCATCGATATCTACATCATAAATTTTAGATATCTTCCAAAGCGTTTGGCCAGCCTCCACCCGATGGCGTCTGCCGCTGGTTACCTGAGCCGCTTTTGGTAAAACCGGACCCGTATGTGAAGGTACCGTTTCGCAACCGGCAATTGATAAAACTAAAATTAATAAGATAATATTTTTCATCAATATATTTAAGCGGGTGAGCGGAATCGAACCGCCATATGCAGCTTGGGAAGCTGCCATTCTACCACTGAATTACACCCGCGATACCTATCGCGCACCAACGCAACTCCAATCGGCGTTGGGTGCGCTTACCTTTTGCGCACCCGCGCAATTTTCGCCACCTGGCGAACACTGGCGCAATTCAATTAAGCGCCAGGTGCCAATCGGCGCCGGGTGCTGCAAGCTACCTTTTGCGCACCCGCGCAATCTACCCACTATTTCTTTCACTCATCCATTAATTTCATAGAACAATATTTTCCGCACATCGTACAAACATCAGAAAGCTCTGGCTTACTACTTAAGCGGTACTCTTTAGCTTTATCCGGATCAATCGCTAATTGAATTTGTTTTTTCCAATCGCGCGATCTTCTGGCCAAGGAGATCTGCTTATCCCACTGAATAGCAATCTTTCTACGCTTAACTAAATCCCCGGCATGCGCGGCAATCCGACTAGCAATTACCCCTTCGCGCACATCTTTAGCTGAGGGATGACTCAAGTGCTCAGCTGGAGTAACATAACAAAGAAAATCTGCCCCAAAACTTGCCGCCATTGCTCCGCCAATCGCCGAAGTAATATGATCGTAACCTGGGGCTACATCAGTAACTAATGGTCCCAACACATAAAAAGGAACCCCGTTACAATATTTTTTTTGTAAAACAATATTTTTTTCTATCTGATCTAACGGCACATGCCCTGGACCTTCAATCATCACCTGTACACCTTTTTTCCAAGCACGTCTAGCCAACTGACCCAAAGTTTTTAATTCAGCGATTTGGGCTTTGTCGGTAGCATCCAATACACTCCCCGGTCTTAAACCATCACCTAAACTTAAAGTAACGTCATATTTATGAGCAATCTCTAAAATTTGATCAAAATGCGAATAAAAAGGATTTTCTTTTTTATTGCGCTTCATCCAGCTAGCCATCATCGCCCCACCGCGAGAAACAATCCCCACCAATCGTTTATGTTTATTTAAAATCTTTAAAGTTTTTAAAGTTATCCCGCTATGAATGGTAAAGAAATCAACCCCTTGCTTAGCTTGATCTTCTAAAACCGCTAGAATATCATCGGCAGCAAAGTTAAGTAAATCTTTTTTATATTCCTGCGCTTTGACCGCTACTTCATAAACCGGTACCGTACCCACCGGAATCGTAGAATACTTTAAGACCTCTAAACGCATCTTTCTAAGATTTCCACCCACACTTAAATCCATCAAAGCATCGGCACCATATTTTATGGCAATCTTTAATTTTTTAATCTCTTCGGAAATTTTCGATTCATCGGTAGAGGTACCGATATTAGCATTAACTTTAGTCGCTAGCCCCGCACCCACCGCACATGGTTTTATA
This sequence comes from Candidatus Omnitrophota bacterium, assembly GCA_041650295.1. Taxonomy (GTDB): domain Bacteria; phylum Omnitrophota; class Gorgyraeia; order Gygaellales; family Profunditerraquicolaceae; genus UBA6249. The sequence continues at coordinate 2,357 of JBAZLM010000020.1, read as the reverse complement.
ATTTTATGATTTTTATTTAGCGGGATTACTACTTTTCCTTGGCGCAGGCCTCGCATCAACAAAGCAGGACTTATTTTCTCTAAAGCTGCCACCTTGCGCATCAATGGGGTTACAATATTTTTTTTAGCAAATTCTAATTGAGTCATAAATTTAAATTTTTATTAAATTGTTTTATCGCTACATTTAAATCTTTAGCTTTAATAATCGCTCGACACACTGCAACGCGTCTAGTGCCAGTAGCCATAATCTGCTTAAGATTACCCAGATGAATATTACCAATCGCAAAACAAGGAATCTTAATCTTGTTCTTAATTGCTTTTAAAACTTTTAAACCAATCGGCCTAGTTTCTGGTTTTGTAGAAGTAGAAAATATTGGACCCACTCCAATATAATCGGCTCCTTCATTTTGGGCTTTTAAGGCTTGCGACAAATTATGGCAGGAAACTCCAATTATTTTATCTTTCCCTAAAATCTTTCGGGCTAGCCTCAAAGGCAAATCGTCTTGGCCCAAATGCAGACCATCAGCATTTGTAGCCAACGCTACAGCCAGATCATCATTAATTATAAAGAGCGTTTTACTAGTCTTAAATCCTTTAATTACTTTATTAGCAAAATTCAGAAATTTTAATCCAGATGACTGCTTATCGCGCAACTGGATCAAACCCACCTGACCACCTCTAAGCGCAGCATAAATCTTTTTTAAAGAACAATTGCCTAGTGTAGGCTTATCGAGAATTAGATAAGTTAGAGATTTTTTTAAAAGACTCTTTCTCGATTTCATATATTTCATAACGCAGCTCTTTAAAGCCTTTAGCTGCTTTAATATTTAATAATTTACTAAATTCTTCTAAAACCCGCAAAGACTCTTTAACTCTTTGCAAATTAGCCCAAAATATATCCCGGCAATTAGAACGTTTCAATTCGCCTTGAGAATTTAATCTTCCTACATCAGAGTTACTTTTACGAGTTGCCAGCAATACTGACGTTGGATATATTTTTCTAGATAAGATATCTACTTGATGCCTAATTTTTTTTAAAATCGCGGTCAACTTATGATTATCTAGTATAAATCGGGTTACCTCTTCACAAACACGCAAACCTTCTTTAACCCGATTTAAATTAGCATCAATAACCCGATAGGTGCAATTATGAGAAGTCACGAATTATTTTCTCGATTATTTTACTAGTTGATCGACCTTTAATTAATTTCACGGTAGAGACCTTTCCACCATAACTTTGCACAAAATCAGCGCCAATAATTTTATTTTTGCTCCAATCCGCGCCTTTGATTAAAACATCAGGCTTAATGGCTTTAATTAATTTAAGTGGATTATCTTCATTAAACAAAACCACAAAATCCACACTCTCCAATGCGGCGATAGTTTTTAAACGATCCCCTTGACCGATGACCGGTCGATTTTTTGCTTTTATTTTTTTAATTGATGAGTCGCTGTTGACAGCCACCACTAAATAATCACCCTTAGTTTTGGCATCCTGAAGGTATTTAATATGTCCAAAATGCAGGATATCAAAGCAGCCATTAGTAAAAACTATGCGCTTATTTTTCTGTTTAAGGGCCTTAACTCTAGCGATAAGACTAGAAAGTGAAATTATTTTTGTTCCTGACATAATTCCTGTTCAATCATTTCACAAAGTATGTGAGCGATTGTAATGTGTGCTTCTTGGATTCTGGCGGTTACTTTAGAAGGAACCACTAGTGATACATCGGCTAACTTAATAATCTCCCCACCGTCTCCACCACTTAAAGCTACGGTTTTAATCCCCATCTTTTTAGCTTGTTTAATCCCCAAAGCTACACTCTTTGCTTTTCCACTAGTTGAGATTCCTAAAACCACATCATTCTTCTTCCCTAATGCCTCAACCTGTCGCGCAAAAATTACATCATAGCCATAATCATTAGCTAATGATGTAATAATAGAAGTATTTGTAGTTAAGGCGATCCCAGCCAATGCAGAGCGATCTTTCTTAAAACGCCCGACCAACTCCGCAGCGATATGCTGACTGTCACTGGCTGATCCACCGTTACCAAAAACAATGACCTTACCATCTTTTTTCAAACATTCAATCATTAAAGCAACAATCTGATAGATAGAATCAATCTGATTACGTAAAACTTCTTCCTTGACCTGAATGCTTTCTAAAAGTATATCCTTTATTCTTTCACGCATATGTTCTCCGCAAGTTAACCAAAGAATACTTTGGCGATATCGTAAAGTTCCATATCCGCGGTTTTTAATGCTTTCACCGCATCCTCTAAAGGAACATCAATAATCTTAATACCCGCTAAAGCCACCATCTTACCGAACTTTTTGTCCTTAATTAACTCCACGGCTTTT
>JBAZLM010000019.1:0-11084 GCA_041650295.1 Candidatus Omnitrophota bacterium | reverse complement strand
GAAGTCAGCATTTAAATATATTTATGGTCCAGTGCCTTCTTGGAGATTAGGAAGTTCTTTGGGGATAGATCCGGTTTCTAAAGGCAGGAAGATATGTAGTTTTGATTGTATTTATTGTCAGATTGGCAAAACAGGGCTTTTTACTGATGAAAGAAAAAAATTTATTGAAGTTAAAGAGATCGTTGGCGAATTAGCTAAGTTACCGGCGCTAAAGATAGATTATATAACGTTTTCTGGAGCCGGAGAGCCTACCTTGGCTAAAAATTTAGGAGAGATGATAAAAGCGGTAAAGCTTATACGCAAAGAGTCAATTGCGGTGATCACTAATGGCTCTTTAATGAGGTTAGCAGAAGTAAGAAAAGAGTTGGCTTTAGCAGATTTTATCGTGGCGAAGTTAGACGCTTGCTCGCAAGAGTCTTTGCAAGAAATTAATAAACCGGTTAAAACCGTAAAATATAATGACATTCTAGAGGGCATAAAGAAATTCCGGAATGAATATAAGGGTAAATTAGCGTTACAGATAATGTTTATCGAAAACAATAAGCACGATTTTAATAAATATATTGAACTTACAAATTATATTCGGCCGGATGAGGTTCAGCTGAATACGCCGTTAAGGCCGGTTAAGATTAAGCCATTAGCGAAAGAAGAAATTTTAAAGATAAAAAGCCATTTCAAAGCTGCTTGCCAAGGAATTAATGTAATTTCAGTTTATGATCAAAGGGCGTCTAAGGATGTTACCTCAATTAGTGACGAGCAGACATTAAAAAGACGGGGCAAAACTAAATGCATACCTATTTAGATTGCATTTCCTGTTTTTTTAGGCAGGCGCTCGAGTAAAAGTTTTATATTTATGGAGAAATAAGATGATGAATTTTAAACAGATTGATGAAGCCAGAAAAATATTAGGTTTAGATGAAGAAGCTAGCATAGAAGAGATTAAAGAGGCTTTTAGGAGTCTTGCGCTTAAATATTATCCTGACAGGTGTAAAAATAAAGATAAACGGCACTGCGAAGAAATATTTAAAAAAATAAATCACGCCCGAGATGTAATCTTAAGCTATTGTGCAAACTACCGGTTTTCTTTCAAAGAAAAAGAGGCGAAGAAAAATACAATGTCTAAAGAAGAATATGAGCATCTTAAAAGATTTTATGACGGCTGGTTCGGAGATCTTAATCTATGAGCGATACTTTTGATAGGCATTATAAGAAATATGATGCATGGTATGATCGAAATAAATATGCGTTTCTCTCAGAGCTAAAGGCGATAAAAAAAGTACTGCCGCAAAATAAAAAAGGACTTGAAATCGGCGTTGGCACAGGTAGATTTGCTGCTAGTTTAGGCATAAAATGTGGAGTTGATCCTTCTGGGAATATGCTTAAAATTGCTAAAACCAGAGGCATAGATGTGCGCCGCGCCTCGGGAGAAAGGTTGCCTTTTGAGCGTGATGTTTTTGATTATGTGGCGATTATTATTGCTCTGTGTTTTGTTAAAGACCCAATTAAGGTATTGATTGAAGCAAAAAGAGTTTTAAAGCCGCGCGGTAAAGTGATTATCGGAATTATTGATAAGGATAGTTTTTTGGGTAAATTTTATCAGCATAAAAAAAGCTTGTTTTATAAGCGGGCGCGTTTTTTTGCGGTCCAAGAAGTTGTTAATTTGTTAAAGATGTCGGGTTTTGGTCGGGCGCAGTGTTATCAAACGATATCTAAATTTCCGGATAAAATGATTGTAGTGGAAAAACCAAAAAAGGGTTTTGGTAAGTGTGGTTTTGTGGTAATTTCGGCTAAAAAGAAATATGTAAAACTAAATAAATTTACGCACTGTTAGGGTTAACATTAATATGAAAATTAAAATTATTGCTACTGGTTCAAGTAAGTGGGAGAGATTCATTCACAGATGGGGAGTTTCTTTTCTACTGGGTGAAGATTTATTGTTTGATACTTTTGGAGATCCCAGGGTACTTTTAAATAATTTACGCAAATATAAAATCGATCTTGCTAAGATTAAGCATATTGTTCTGTCGCACGACCATTGGGACCATATATCCGGATTATGGTCTTTGCTGACCGGACGAAAAGATATTTCGGTTTATATCTGTCCAGGTTTTACCCAAGAGACAAAAGATAGAATAGCTGCTTTTGGTGTAAGGGTGGTTGAAGTGGAGCCGTTTATGGAAATAAGAGAAGGTGTATTTTCTACCGGACAGATTAAGAGTGCTTATGCTAATCAGAGTATTTTTGAGCAGGCGCTGGTAGTAAAATTTTTAAAGAATATTAATATAATTACTGGTTGTGCGCATCCGGGGATTGTTAATATTGTTAATATCGTGAAACAGCATTTTTTAAAGGAGCATATTTGTTATATTTTAGGGGGTTTTCATTTAAAAGATAATTCTCAAGAGGTAAATTCAGCGATTATCCAAGAATTAAGGGATTTGGGTATTCGTAGAATTGCTCCTATGCATTGTACTGGCAAGCAGGCTACGGAAATGATGCGTGAAGCTTTTGGTTATGGCTTTATGCATGTTAAAGAGGGGAATTATATCGAATTATAAATAGAATCGTGATGATTGATAAAAATAAATGCGGTAGCTCTGGATGTGGTAAGAAAACTTATGCGGTTAAAGCTGTATAAGTAAAAAAATACGGAGAATGTGAAATGAAAAAAACGCAAATGATTATGGTTTGGTTCCTACCGCTGATTGTGATTGGGGGGTTGTTTTATCCGTTGTTTGGTTTTTTTGTTTTAGTGATGATGGTAGTGCTTTTGATTTTAGCATTATTTAAAGGTCGGTATTGGTGCTGGAATTTATGTCCTAGAGGGGCTTTTTTAGATATTGTAATGTCAAAGTTAAGCTTAAATAAATCTATCCCAAAAATTTTTATTAAACAATGGTTTCGTTGGTTAATATTAGCTCTATTTATGATTTTTATTGCCGTTCGCATTATTCATACGGGTGGTAATTTAATTGCTATCGGCTCAGTTTTTGTAACGATGTGTATATTGACTACGATTATTGCTATAGTTTTAGGGGTACTAACAAAGCATCGTGGATGGTGCATGATCTGTCCGATGGGTACATTGCAGGAAAAGATTGGTAAGATAAAAAATAGTAAACCTAAAATTACAAATAAATAGTTTATTAAATTTATTGTAAATTATTGTTGACTTGGGTTTGGCTAGGGGTAGAATATATTTGGCTCAACCAGGAGGTCTTTTTGATGAAAAAAGACATAAGTAAGGGGATTAAAGTAAACTGAGTTAATAAATGTTAACCCAAGTTCTGTAGAAATACAGGACTTGGGTTTTTTATTTGAGGAATAAAATGATTGAAAAAAATGAAAAAAAAGTATTTTCTGACCAAAATAAGTATCTGGAATGCGTGATGAATTCAATGGCTGATGCCTTGATTGTCGTTAATTTTGATATGACAGTTAGGCTGGTTAATAAAGCTACTTTAGATTTATTAGGTTATCAGGAGAGCGAACTAATCGGTCAGCCATTAAAAAGTATTTTTCTACAAGAAGATGAAGAAGAGGCGTTAGATAAATATTTTAAAAAAATAATTAATTCAGGCGTAGCCGCTACCATTGAGTTAACTTTTATTAATAAACAAAGAAAAGAAATTTCTGTAAATTTTAGTGGGGCAGCAATTAGAGAAGACGGTAAGATTGTGGGCTTAGTTGGTGTGGCTAGGGATATGCGTAAGATTATTGCAACATTAAATGAATTAGAAGAAAAGAAACACGATCTTGAAAAGCGAGGCAAAGAATTAGCTTGGCCACAGAAAACGATTTTAGATATGGTTGAAGATTTAAATATTGCTAGAAAGGAAGCTAAAAAAGCAGAAGAAGAAATTAAAGATATAGCTTATAAATTTCAAACTGTAGTAGAGTCGGTAGGGGAAGGTATTACTTTTAGTGATAAGTCAGGTAAATTTTCGGTTTATAATCCTAAGATGAAGGAGCTTACTGGCTATACAGCAGAAGAGGCAAATAATTGCGGTGATTTTACAAAACTTTTGTATCCTAGACCATTAGAACACCAAAAGGCACTACAAAGGTTACAGGAAATTATAGAACATAAAGTAACCTTACCTTTAGAAGTAGAAACTACTATTCAAACTAAAGGCGGAAAAAATAAAGTACTTTGGGTCTCTACTATTGAAATGAAATTTAAAGATCGCGAGATGTTCTTGAGCGTTTATCGTGATATTACCGAACGAAAAAGATTAGAAGAGAAACTAGAAGCATTGGCCAGTCGTGATGAACTTACCAATTGTTATAATTTTAGGTCGACAATGGATTTTTTAGAGAAAGAAATTGCTCGGTCTTGTCGATATCAAACAAGTTTTACTATTATTATGGTAGATATCGATGATTTTAAAAAACTAAATGATAATTATGGGCATCTTGTCGGCAACGACGCGTTAGTTATTTTTAGCAATGTACTTAAAAGTAGTTTTAGAAACATAGATACGGTCTGTCGTTACGGCGGTGAAGAATTTATAATCATTCTTCCAGAAACAGATGCGCAGTATGCTTTGGTGGCGCTAGAAAGAGTCAAGAGCAATCTTGCTCTAACAAAAATAATTTCACTACATTTAAATAGTACTGAAGTATTGACATTAAAATTTAGCGCAGGCATAGTTTCTTTTCCTCAAAATGCAAGCGAACTCAAGGAATTGATTTGGGCTGTTGATAATGCTATGCGGCAAGCTAAACAAGAAGGAAAAAACAGGGCAGTTTTTGAAAAGAGGAGATCGGTTAGGTTTAGTCCTGTATCTGCTGTTAAGATAGAAATAGCTGATTTTTTAGGGAAAGAAAAAGTACAAGATCAGAAAATAATTAATATATCTAAAGAAGGAGCGTTGTTCCTTTTTAGTCGTGATTTTTCTAATGAAGAATTTTTATGTCGCCTGTGGTTTTCTAAAAATAATTCTCTATTTGAGGTTGCTTGTAAAGTTAAGCATAAAAATAGGTTAGATGCTGGATTATATCGTGTGGGTGTACATTTTGAAAATGTGACTGGTGATACAAAAGCAAGCTTATTAAATTGTATTGAGTCTACGCAGGAATCTAATTGTCCCACTAATTTGGTTGCCCCAAGTAATTGAATACAGGTGAAAAAAATATTGATTCAGGGCTAGAGTTAGTTGTCTAGCCTTTTTTATTTATCTAATTTAGACATTTTATGAATTTAATTATTATTTTAAAAAGAGCGTGGTATAATCAGAAAAGGGAGAAAGATTATAATGAAGAAATGGTATGAAGCTTTGTTTGAAAATTACGCCAAAAAATATGATCATGAGTGTTTTGTTCAGGGAACACTTGGTGAATGCGATTTTATCGAGCAGGAAATAAGTAGGGATAAATCGGTAAAGATCATCGACATCGGTTGTGGCACTGGTCGCCATGCAATTGAACTGACAAAAAGAGGATATAATGTAACTGGTGTTGATTTATCTGAATCTCAGATTGTAAGAGCAAAAGAAAAAGCGAAAGAACTTAATCTAAACATTAATTTTCAGAAACATGATGCCAGAAACCTTCCCTTTGAAGGCGAGTTCGATCTAGCGATTATGCTCTGTGAGGGTGGTTTTTCTTTAATGGAAACGGATGAGATGAATTTTGCAATTTTAAAAAATGCGACGAAGGCGTTAAAAGATAAGGGCAAATTTATATTCACGACATTAAACGGATTATTTCCACTTTTTCATTCCGTGAAAAAATTTTATGAGTCTGCGGCTAAAGAAGGTAATTCAGTGTGTAAAAACTGTTCTTTTGATCTTATGACATTTCGGGATCACAATACAGTTGCCTTCGAAGACGATGCGGGAATTAAAAAGGAATTAACCTGTAATGAGCGCTACTATGTGCCAAGTGAACTTACCTGGCTTTTAAAGACTCTAGGGTATAAAAAAATAGAGATGTTTGGTGCAAAATTGGGAGCTTATTCTAGGAATGATAAATTAACTCCTGATGATTTTGAAATATTGGTGGTTGCAAAAAAATAGTTTGTAGGAAAAAGATGAAAAAAGCATTTACTCTTATTGAGTTAATTATTGTAATAATTATCGTGGGTATTTTAGGATCATTAGGAATAACACAGTATAATAGAGTAATTGAAAAATCGCGCGCTGCCGAAGCTCGGATGGTATTAGGTACAATAAGGGCTGCTCAAGCCGCTTATAAGTTAGAAAACGGAGTGTATGCTACGGCACTTATTAATTTAGGTGTATCTGCTCCTGAAGATTGCAATCAAACTACGCATTATTATTACTATTTAGTTAATCCAGCTGGTTCTGGTATTAATCGAGCGCTGAGATGTGTTGGAACTACTGGAAAACAGCCGGGATGGCAGAGGAGTTATCTGATTCAGCTAACTCCTCAAGGTCAATGGGGCTGTAGCCCTGATCATGCTTGGGTATGTCATTGACGAGAATAAGCATTGGAAAATAAATGAACGACTTTAAGGAAAGAAAAAAAGTATTGGGATTTTGGGATCTTATACTTTTTTCATTTTGTGCGATTTTTGGTGTTGAGGCGATAGCTACCTCTGCGGCCATTGGCCCGTCGGCGATATCCTGGTGGTTGATTTGCATTGTGGGATATTTCCTACCCTTTGGTTTAATCGCTGCAGAATTAGGTGCAACTTATCCTGAGCAGGGCGGCATATATATCTGGATTAAAAAAGGGCTGGGCAATAGATGGGCGGCTCGGAGTATTTGGTATTATTGGGTCGCTTTACCGCTCTGGGTGCCGGCGATATATATTGCGATTGCGGAAATTATCGGTCAGATGTTTTTTCCTAATATAAGTCTTTGGATGCAGATACTAATTGCTATCGTTATGATTTGGGTGGCGGTGGGGATTAATTTATGTTCGCTTAAAATTTCAAAATGGATCCCGAACTTTGGTACGTTTTCCAGGCTGATCGTGATTATCGGGATGCTAACTGCTGCAGTAGTTTATTTTTTTAAGCATGGGCGTTTTGCGAATGAAATTAATTTTACAAATATTATGCCGAATTTAAACGCGGCGATTGTATTTATTCCAATTATTATTTATAATTTGGAAGGTTGCGAGCTTATTTCGGCAGCTAGCGGAGAAATGAAGAATCCTGCGCGTGATATTCCGCGCGCGGTTATTTTATCAGCATTGGCCATAGCGTCGCTGTATCTGGTTACTACTTTTGCGATCTGGGTGGTTATTCCTATTGCAGAAATAAATGTCGCTAGCGGAATTTTGCATATGTTCACCATTACTTTTAGCGGACATTGGGTACAGCAGGTGATTACGGTAGTATTGGGTTTGCTTATCTCTTTTACTTTGTTCGCTGAAATTGTAACTTGGAACCTCGGTGAAAATCGGACAGTCGCTGAAGCCGCTAATAACGGAGATTTACCTAAAGTATTAGGTAAGATGACAAAAAACATGGCGCCTATTGGCGCTTCAATTGTCTCGGGGGTTATTTCTACCGTTGTAATTATTATTTATGGATTTATCGCTAAAAATGCCGGGGAATTGTTTTGGCATGTGGTTTCGTTTAGCCTGGTGATCGGGCTATTCTCTTACGCGATGCTTTTCCCGAGTTTTATTATCTCCAGAATTAAAGATAAAGAAATTGAAAGGCCTTATCGAATACCGGGGCCGAATTGGATGGCGGTAATGTTGGCGGTAGTAGCGGAAGTGTTTATTTTAACCGCTTTATTAATACTATTTATTCAGCCTGGGCATGATTTTGTAAAGAGCTCCTTGCCGGTTATTATTGGGGTATTATTAATTGTGCTGGTGGGTGAATTTTTGTTAAGGCGTAAAAATTAGTAAAAAAAGTTTATTAAAGTAATTTTATAAATGGCTGAGCATAATTGTTCAGTCATTTTTGTTAAATGTAGATATTTATTTTAAATGACAAAGTTGTTTTTATTCGAATATTTATGGTAAAATATGTATATATGAATAAAAAAGGTATGAAAATAAAGGGGTTTACGCTTATTGAATTAATTATTGTGATTATTATTGTAGGGATTTTAGCATCCCTAGGCGTGACGCAGTATGCTAAGGTAGTAGAAAAAGGCCGAGAGGCAGAAGCTAGAACGGTCTTAGGTACCTTAAGAACGCAACAAAATGCTTATCATCTGGAAAATGGCGTGTATTTTGATAGCTCTCAAATAGATCCCAGTATTCCCCTAACATGCCAACCTACGCATTATTTTTATTATACTTGTAATTCTGGAGGGACTGGAGGCCGTTGTTCTGCATATAGGTGTACTGGTGCCAATGGTAAACAGCCTGGATATGATGGAATATTATATCATATATCATTGACTGCTGATGGTAGGTGGTCGAGGGGAACCGGCACGCCTAGTCCTTAAATTATAATTCATTAATATGAAATCTAAAGTATTGTTGTTTAATCTGCCCCCCTTAGGCGGCGATCTTTTCCCGATATCTTTGGGCTATGTTGCCGCCAGTCTTGCTAGTCATAATATTGAATCGGTTATTGGTGAAATCGAAGTAATAAAATCCTCAACTGCCCAGGATATTATTAAATTTGTGCGTAAATTTAAACCTACCGTAGTTGGTCTGGCAGTATATCAAGTTAATATTAGATTAGCGGTACAGTTGGCAAAATTAATAAAAAGTTGTGATCCTTCGATTGTGGTAGTTATCGGCGGACCGCAGGCAACATTTATGCCAGGAGAAGCTTTAGATCAAATGCCAGAAGTAGATGTAATTATTCGTGGTGAAGGAGAAGTTGTCTTGCCGGCATTAGTTAATTGTTTAGCCGATAGAGCAGATATTGCTAAAGTAAAAGGGATTGCTTTTCGCACAGAAAATGGAATCTTTGAAACAAAATCTGCTCCATTAGTGCGTAATTTAGATAAATTTCCTTCACCTTATCAGTTAGGTGTATTTGGCTGGAACCAGCATTCTGGTGCGGCGATGCTGACTTCACGCGGTTGTACTTATAATTGTGCGTTTTGTTATACTCCGGCGGCATTCCAGCGCTTAATTCGCGTGCATTCAATTCAGCGTATACTTAAAGATATGGATCTGTGTATTAAAAATGGGATTCACAGATTTTTCTTTGCGGATCCCTCATTTACATTTAATAAAAAAAGAGTGCGCTTAATTATGCAGGGGATTATTAAAAAAGATTGGAAAATAGAGATCTGGTGTGAGACTAGATCAGATTTGATTGATGCAGCACTACTTAGTCTTATGGCTAAGGCAGGGGTAAAGTTTATTGCTTATGGTCTTGAATCAGTTGATCAAAAAGTGAATCAAGCATTAAATAAGCGTATTAATTTGAAACAGTTTGCGGATGTGATTAAAATGACTCAGGCTGCAGGAATTGAGCCGGAAGTCTTTACTTTGTATGGTTTACCCAGGCAAACACGGAAATCGGCATTAAAGACTTTAAGTTTTTTGCAAAATCTGGGCGTGAAAATTTCGGCTAATTCTGCTGGTCAGCAGTTATTTCTATTCTTTGGAACGGATGTATTAAATCATCCGCAAAAATACGGGATTCGCTTGCATAAAAAAATTCGACCGCTGTATTTATCAACTGGTGTGGATTTTCAAACTGATTGGATGACGAAAAAAGATATTGGCTTTGTGGCTAAGAAGTATGAAGCAGCCGGGAAGAAACAAGCTTTATTAAATAATTAAGTTTTGAAGAAGCTATGAATAAAATTATAAAATAATTAAAAGATAGAAAAAATTATATGTAAGATTAATTTATTTGCAATTTTTCAAATTAAGCGAGATAATACTCTTATTGCAAAGGAGGAGTAATGGTTAAGACATTTTTTATATTATTAGTGGGATTTTTTTTGGTTGGTTGCACTACTCCTACAGGATACCATAAATCAGTCACCATCGAAAAAGATGGCGATAATAAGATTGTTAAAACCACGATTGTTGAAGAGATTAATCAACCTTATCTCCAACAAGAACCTAAGACAGGTAAATATTTAGACCAATAATGATGCTGGCCCAGCGGGCATTATATTTATTGCCTTCCTATGTCATTGGTATAATTATTATCGGCTTTATGGTTTTTTTATCCATTGCCGGTCTTTATTTTGTCCGGCGTTTTATCCCTCACCATAAATTAAAAAATCATCATGATGTGGCTGACCCTTTATTAGGTATATTGGGTGCGATGTATTCGGTATTGTTAGCTTTTGTAGTAGTTACCGTTTGGCAGAATTATGATAAAGCTAATGCCGGAGTACAAAAAGAAGCAATTTATATGGCTGATCTTTACCGGGACTCTGAAGCGCTTTCTTTGGATTTTAGGCAAAAATTGGTGCCACAATTGCGTGAATATAGACAAGCTTTAATTAATTATGAATGGAAAACAATGCAAAAGGGAGAAGGTAGCTTGCAGGCGGAGAAAATTATGCGTAGCATTTGGAATCTTTATACGCAATATACTCCTAAGACGCAGACCGAATTGGTTTTTTTTAATGAGTCAGTGCAAAAGCTGAATTTGTTTAGAGAATTAAGAAGACAGCGAATTATGGATTCTAGTAATGGAATCGTCCCGATATTATGGGTTGTGCTAATTATTGGTGCGTTATCGATTATATCTTTTACATTTTTATTTGGAGCAGAAAATATCAAGGCGCAAATTGTGATGGGGGTATTAGTTTCAGCAACTATTGGCTTAGTGTTGTTTACAATTGTAGTCCTGGATTTTCCTTTTACTGGCGGGGTACGCATAACTCCGGAACCTTTTGAAAAGATATTATTAAATTAGTTTTTATATAGTTTTAGCATTTACAAAAAGGAGCGCATATATGCGTATGATGAAAATAGTAATTATATTTATTTTGTTGTCGTTGGCACTAACTTGTAGTTGGGCAGCTAATGATAGTCAGAGCCAAAAGACTATTTCAGGAAGAATCTCTGATGTGGACAAAGTAGGACAAATAATTTCAGTACGTTATACTGATCTTCGGTCAGGAGGAGCGGATGAGATTAATATTATGGTACCTGATGATGCAGTAATTACTAATGGAACAAAGCAATGGGCGCTTTGCGATCTTCAGCAGTTTGATCCGGTT
>JBAZLM010000018.1:0-12228 GCA_041650295.1 Candidatus Omnitrophota bacterium | reverse complement strand
GAATTAACGCTGAATACAACTGAAAGGTAACTAATGGAAGAAGCAATTAGAAAAGCAGATGTTTTAATTGAAGCGCTACCTTATATAAAACGATTTCATAAAAAAGTAATTGTGATTAAATACGGTGGTAGCATTTTAGGGGATGAAAAGATTCGCACCGGTGTTTTAGAAGATATTGTTTTCTTAAATTTTATGGGACTGCGTCCGATTTTAGTGCACGGCGGCGGACCAAATATTAGCGATCGTATGCGGGCAACTGGTAAAAAAACAGAATTTGTCGAAGGGATGCGGGTCACTGATGAAGAGACTTTAAAATTAGTAGAAGAAGAGCTTTTAGTTTTAAATAAACTGATCGTAAAAGAGCTGGATGAATTAGGGGCTAAAGCAATTGGCCTTAATGGTAAGGAAGATGATTTGATTCAGGTAGAAAAGAAAAAAACTAAAGTTGATCTGGGCTTAGTTGGCCAGATCAAAAGTATTAATACTGAATTGTTAAATGATGAATTAAAAAAAGATAAAATTGTGGTGGTCTTGCCGATGGGAATTGGCAAAGATAAAAAAACTTATAATGTGAATGCTGATGAGGTGGCCGCCAGTATCGCCGCCAATATGCAGGCTGAAAAGTTTGTTTTATTAACTAATGTTAAAGGCATTATGCGTAACGCCGAAGATCCAAATTCGTTTATCTCAACTTTAACTGTGGATGAGGTAAGCGGGTTAATTGAAAATAAAATTGTACAAACCGGAATGATTCCTAAGGTGATGGCTTGCGTGGAAGCATTAAACGGGGGAGTTAAAAAAACTCACGTGGTGGATGCGCGCACGCCACACGGTTTACTATTAGAAATTTTTACTGACCAAGGGATTGGAACAGAGATTGTAAGATGAAATTAGAAGAGTTATTCGAAGTTTATAAAGAAAATATCATGCCTACCTATAATAAGGTGCCTTTAGTCTTTGTTAAAGGTAAAGGCTCTAAACTTTGGGATATTAACGGTAAGCTTTATCTTGATTTTTTCCCGGGTTGGGGCGTAGGTAGTCTGGGCCACTGTCATCCTAAAGTAATGCAAGGGGTGCGGGATCAAATTGGTAAACTTATCTTTGTGCCCAATAATTATTATCATCCTTTCCAGGCCAAGTTAGCCAAAGAATTAATTTATTTAAGTTTTCCGGGTAAAGTATTTTTTGCCAACTCTGGAGCCGAAGCTAACGAAGGAGCAATTAAGTTAGCCAGAAAATTCGGTAAGGGAAGATTTGAAATTATTACTTTTGAAAATGCCTTTCACGGTAGAACTTTAGCCACTTTGGCCGCTACTGGGCAGAAGAAATATCAAAACGGTTTTGAACCGATGCCCGAAGGATTTAAACAAGTTAAGTTTAATGATCTGGCTGCAGTTAAGCAAGCAGTGACTGATAAAACTGTGGCGATTATGCTTGAGCTGGTCCAGGGCGAGGGCGGAGTTAATATTGCTAATAAAGATTTTGTTGTGGCTTTAAGAAAATTATGTGATGAAAAGAACCTACTTTTAATTATTGACGAGGTACAGACGGGTATTGGTCGAACTGGCAAGATGTTTGCTTATCAAAATTATGGGATCACTCCGGATATTATGACTTTGGCTAAAGCTTTAGGCGGAGGACTACCGATTGGAGCAATGATTGCTAAAAAAGAGTTAAGTGACTGTTTAACTCCAGGGATGCACGCCTCTACTTTTGGCGGTGGTCCAGTAATTTGTCGGGCGGCCTTAGGAGTTTTTAGAGCAATGCAGAAAGAAAAACTTTTAAAAAATTGCTTAAATATGGGTGAATACTTGGCCCAAGAGTTAAATATTTTAAAAAATAATTTTTCCGTGATTAAAGAGATCAGAAGCTTAGGATTAATGTTTGGTGTAGAGTTAAATATTGAAGGAAAACCAATTGTCGAAAAGTGCATGAGTCAGGGATTATTAATTAATTGTACTCACGATAAAGTTTTAAGGTTAATGCCGGCGTTGAACATTACTAAAAACGAGATTAATAAAGCGATTAAAATTTTAAGTAATGTTTTAAAGGAGAGTGCCTGATGAAGAAAGACCTGCTTTCAGTAAATGATTTAACTTTAGCGGATATCAATGCAATTTTTAAATTATCTACTTTATTAAAAAAGAATAAAAAGAGATTTAGCAAAGCGCTGGCGGGAAAAACTTTAGTTTTGATCTTTCAGAAGCCATCGAACCGGACTAGAGTTTCTTTTGAGGTAGGGATGTATCAATTAGGTGGAAACTCCTTATACTTATCACCCAATGAAATTAATATTGGAGTTAGAGAAAGCATAAAGGATGTCTCCAAAACCATCTCTCGCTATGTTGACGGAATTGTTTTAAGAACTTTTGCCCATAAAAATTGTCTGGAGATGGCCGCCAGTGCCATGGTGCCGGTAATTAATGGTTTGTCTGATTTTTCGCATCCTTGCCAGGGACTAGCAGATATTTTTACGATTAAAGAAAAATTAAAGCATTTAAAAAATATCACTTTAACTTATGTTGGTGACGGAAATAATGTTTGTAATTCGCTTTTATTTGCGGCGGCTAAAACTGGGATAAATATTACGGTGGCTACTCCGGCGGGTTATTCTCCCGACGATAAAGTTGTTAGTCAAGCTAAGGAGAGCGCGCAACTTAGTGGTAGTAAAATAGTAATTACTAATGATCCGTTGAGTGCGGTTAAAGGTGCAGATGTAGTTTATACTGATGTCTGGGCGAGTATGGGTCAGGAAGAAGAAGTGCAAAAAAGAAAAATTATCTTTAAAGATTTCCAAATTAATGCTAATCTCTTAGCTAATGCAGCGCCGGGAGTTTTAGTGATGCATTGCTTGCCGGCACACCGTGGTGAAGAGATTACCGATGATGTAATGGAAAGTAAAAATTCCATTGTTTTTGATCAAGCAGAGAATCGGATGCATGTGCAAAAAGCAATTTTAATAAAATTGTTAAGTAAGAATTAACGGGTCCTGCCTTAGGGTAGTTTCTTGCGCTATCACGCGCTGCGAAACCACCCTAAGCCACCCGTTAATTAAAAAATTTTATTTAAATAATTAGGAGAGATAATGAAGAAGGTAGTGTTAGCATATTCAGGCGGATTAGATACCTCTTGTATTGTTAGATGGTTAAAGGAGAGAGGTTATGATGTTATTTGTTTTGTCGCTGACCTTGGTCAGGGGTTAGGTCAAGGCGAGAGCTTTGAAGCGATCGAAGAAAGAGCCTTGGCTGCTGGCGCCTCTAAAGTTTACATTCGGGATCTGCAGGAAGAATTTATTAGTGATTTTATTATTCCCGCTTTAAAAGCCAATGCAGTTTACGAAGGTAAATATCTTTTGGCCACTGCTTTAGGCCGACCATTAATTGCTAAATATTTAGTGCAGATTGCTCATAAAGAAAAAGCCCAAGCCGTTGCCCACGGTTGTACTGGTAAAGGAAACGATCAGGTTAGGTTGGAAGTGGCGGTGGGTATTCTTGATCCAAAATTAGAAATTATTGCACCAGTTAGAGATTGGGAATTTAAATCGCGAGATGAAGAGATCGAATATGCATTAAAATATAATATTCCCATTGATGTCACTAAGAAAAAACCTTACAGTATTGACAGAAATATTTGGGGGATTAGTATTGAAGCGGGAATTTTAGAAAACTTAGAACAAGAGCCACCAGAAGATGCCTATATGATTACTAAGAGTCCTACGCATACTTCTAGCTATCCAAGATATCTTGAGATAACTTTTGCTAAAGGTGTACCGGTTAAAATTGACGGTAAGGTTTTTAAAACCAAAAATTTAATTACCTATCTTAATGAAGTCGGTGGGCAGTTTGGAGTAGGTAGATACGATATGGTCGAGAATAGATTAGTGGGAATTAAATCTCGAGAGATTTATGAGGCTCCGGCCGCTACCATCCTTTATATAGCGCATAAGGAATTAGAAGCTTTGGTTTTAGATCGAGAGCTGTCGCATTTTAAAGAGATGATTAGTTTAAAATATGCGGATTTGGTTTATTATGGACTGTGGTTTTCTGCACTTAAAGATGCTTTAGATGGTTTTGTAGAGAAGACGCAAAAATATGTTAGTGGAACGATTAAATTAAGACTATCAAAAGGTAATTGTGTAGTGGTGGGCAGAAAATCCGCCAATTCACTTTATAAAAAAGAATTAAGTACGTATGGTAAAGAAGATAAATTTGATCAGAAATTAGCTGAAGGTTTTATTAAGTTATGGGGCATGCCCTATAAACGATAAGGACTAATCATGAGTAAAAAACTTTGGGGTACAAGATTTGGTAAGCAGACTAGTGCATTGACGGATAGATTTACTTCGTCCATTGCCTTTGATCAGCGATTAGCTAAATATGATATTTTAGGCAGTATCGCTCATGCTAAAATGCTGGGCAAACAAAAGATTATTCCTTTAAAAGACAGTCAAAAGATTATTAAAGGATTGAATGCTATTCTTAAAGATGTGATTAGTGGTAAATTTAAATTTGATCCCACCGCCGAAGATATTCATTCTAATATTCAAGAGCTGTTGAATAAAAAGGCCGGAGATGCTGCGCATAAATTGCATACTGCCAGGTCTAGAAATGATCAAATTGCTTTGGATATTAAGATGTATTTGAAAAGTGAAGTTGATGACATTGTTGAATATATTGCACAGCTGCAGAAGTCTATTCTTAAGCTTGCTAAAGCAAACTTTAAAGTGGTGATTCCTGGATATACGCATTTGCAAGTGGCCCAACCCGTGTTATTGAGTCACCACTTGTTAAGTTATATCGAGGGTTTAGAAAGAGATAAAGAAAGAATTTTGGATGCTAGAAAGAGAATTGATAGTATGCCTTTAGGGGCTTGTGCCTTTTCTGGCACGGGGTTACCAATTGACCGGGAGTTTGTGGCTAAAGAATTAGTTTTTAAATCAGTTACCGCTAATAGTATCGATAGCGTAAGCGACCGGGATTTTATTCTTGAGGTGTTGGCGCAGTTAACGATACTTTCGGTGCATTTGTCTAGAATCGCCGAAGACCTAATTCTTTGGAGTACTAAAGAATTTAATTTTATTGATATTGATTTTTCTTTTTGTACCGGTTCAAGTATTATGCCACATAAAAAGAATCCAGATATCTTGGAATTAATCAGAGGTTCAGTAGGTAAGATTCACGGCGATCTTTCTAGTGTGATGATTTTAATGAAAGGGTTACCTTCGTCTTATAATCGAGATCTGCAGATGGATAAACCTCCGCTATTTGATGCGGTGGATACAATGAAGGATATTCTAGAGATATTTATGGCGCTTTTTCAAAATATTGTCATTGAAAAAGAGGCGATTGCGGCAAAAATTAATGATGAAGCACTATTTTCAGTGGATATTGTGGAATATCTGATTAAAAAAGGGGTGTCTTATCGAGCTGCTCATGATATTGTAGGTAAGATGGTGCGCGATTGTTTAGATAAAGGTAAAAAAATATCTAGCTTGGCTAATAGTGATTTAAAAAAATATTCAGATAAATTAAATCCTGATATGAGAAGTATTTTAAATGCTTGGGCATCCGTAAGTTTAAAGACGTCATTAGGGAGTACAAATCCTAAATTAGTTTTAAAGCAGATTAATCAATGGGGTAAGCGGCTAAATTAAGGAGAGATAAATATGAAAAAGATATTGGCCTTAGTTTTTATTTTTTCCAGTTTTTTTATTTTAGCTGCTTTTGCTGTAGAAGAGATTACGATTACTACTTATTATCCCTCGCCATTTGGCAGCTATAAAGAATTAAGAAGTCAGCGGGTGGCTATTGGTGATAATTATCTAGATGGAGCTAATTATACCTGGGAAGAGACTGCTGGTGATGGTGGAGAGGTAAAGCAAGATGTTGATTTAATTGTGGAGGATAAAGTGGGTATTGGTACCTCTACGCCGAATAATTTGCTACAAGTACAAGATTTAATTAATTTTGGCGATAGAGATATTGCTACTTCAGCTACCAATACTTATATTGGGTATCAGGCTGGGAAAAATATTGCCACCTCATTAAGAAATAATACATTAGTAGGTTATAAAGCAGGTTATGTTGATGGTAATATTAATTCGGGAAACTATAATACTGCTCTTGGTAGTTTTGCTCTTAAAAGTAATACTACTGGCTCATGGAATGTTGCCTTAGGACATAATGCTCTTTCAACCAATTCATCAGGAAGTAACAATGTGGCTGTTGGCCATAGTACTCTTATTAGCCATACATCTGGTGTTGATAACGTTGCTATTGGAGATAATACTCTCAGCAGAATTACCGACACTAGTTTTAATACGGCTTTGGGTACTTTTGCATTATATAATTCTACAGGAACTGGAAATACGTCAGTTGGAAGTAACTCGATTAAAAATGTTACTTCAGGAAATAATAATGTAGCTTTAGGATATGGAGCTGGTAATGGATTAACTTCTGGGAGCAATAATACATTTATTGGGTATGGAGCTGGTGACAACGCTAATCAAGTTAACGTAAATTATTCTACCGCTATTGGTCATGGTGCTTATACCACGATTAATGATGAAATAGCTATTGGCAATAAAGATAATATTCTTAGTAATCGAGAAAGCAAAATTCATTTAAATGGAGCAACATATCTGGATGGAGATACATATTTCAATATAAATAAAACAGTATATTTAGATATTATATATCTTGAACAAGAGTTCCATGCTCCGATAGGATATGATACTAACTATAAAGATTATCCCTGTCCGGCTGGATATATAGTATTGAATGGCGGAATTGATTGTAATACTGATGGTGTTTATGCTTCTATTTCGGAGAGCAGGCCTTGGAGCAACACCTCCACTAGCGTTAGCACTGCTTGGAGGGGCAATTGTAGAGGTGGTACATCTAACAGAAGGATTAAATTCCATTTAAATTGTATTAAGATGCAGGATATTCCTTAGGCATATTGTTTGAGGTATTATAAAATAATTTATGCACGATTTTAGATATATAAATAATAATTTGTATTGTGAGAAAGTAAAAATTCTTACTTTGGCCGGGCGTTTTAGCACTCCGCTTTATGTTTATAGCTCTAAAACTCTAGTCGATCACTTTTTAAAATTAAAATCTGCATTTAAAGAAATCAATCCGCTGATTTGTTACTCCGTAAAAGCTAATTCTAATCTTACGATATTAAAAACATTAGTGAATCAAGGCGCGGGTCTAGATATTGTTTCTGGAGGAGAATTGTATCGGGCGCAAAAAGTAGGTTGTTTAGCGCAAAAAATTGTGTATGCTTCGGTAGGTAAGACTGACGTTGAAATTGCCACAGCGATAAAAAAAGGCATTTTATTCTTTAACGTTGAGTCTTTGGCAGAACTAGAAAACATTAATCGCATATCAAAGAAGTTAAATAAAGTTACGCGTGTAGCTATTCGCATTAATCCGGATGTGGAAGCCAAAACACATAAGTATATTACTACCGGAAAGTTGACTAATAAATTTGGCATTGATTTAAACAGTGCCCAAAAGATCTTGCTCTTAGGCTATAAATTTAAAAATTTAAATATTTGCGGTTTGCACATTCACATTGGTAGTCAGATTACGCAAAGTGCACCTTTTGTGGCGGCAATTAAAAAGGTGTCGAATTTTATTTTACGCCTAAAGTCTAAAGGGATAAAGTTAGAGTATTTAAACATTGGAGGAGGTCTAGGAATTATCTATGATAAAGAGACTCCGCAAACTGCGCAAATTTATGCTAATCAAATTATTCCGCTGTTAAAGAAAACCGGATTAAAGATTATTATGGAGCCGGGTAGATTTATTGTGGGTAATGCTGGCATTTTAGTAGCCAAAGTACTTTATATTAAAAATACACCAAAGAAGAAGTTTATTATTGTGGATACAGGAATGAATGACTTGATCCGTCCGGCATTATACTCTGCTTACCATAATATTCTACCTTTAGTAAAAAATTTAAAAACAGAAAAAGCCGATATAGTTGGGCCAATTTGTGAAAGTGGGGATTTTTTGGCGAAAGATCGCCAACTGCCTAAATTTAAAGTAGGAGATTATTTGGCGGTGATGAGTGCCGGTGCTTATGGATTTAGTATGTCTAGTAATTATAATTCCCGTCTGCGTTGTGCCGAGGTGATGGTTAAGGGTAATAAAGTTATGGTAATTCGAAAAAGAGAAGTCTTTGAGGATTTAGTGCGCAATGAAAAAAATTAATTTTACTAAAATGGTGGGGTCGGGCAACGATTTTGTAGTTATTCAGGGTAGGCCTTGTGCTAACTTGTCAAAATTAGCGAGAATAGTTTGTGATCGCAGATTAGGAATCGGTGCCGATGGAATGCTAGTTATAGAAAAATCTAAAAAAGCAGATTTAGGGATGCGCATTTTTAATGCCGATGGCTCAGAGGCTAAGATGTGCGGCAATGGGGCGCGTTGCGCGGCTTTATTTAGCGGTAAAAAAAGCGTTAGTTTATCTACGCAAGCTGGAACCGTTAATGCTAAAGTATCGGGTAATTGCGCCAAGATTCAAATTACCCAACCAAAAAATATTAAATTGGATCTGCCTTTAAAAGTTAGTGGAAGATTAATTAAAGTCAATTTTATCGATACTGGAGTTCCCCATACAGTTGTTTTTGTTAATGGAATTGAGAAGATTAATGTTGAGACCATTGGCAGAAGTATTAGAAATCATGTAAAGTTCTCCCCAGAAGGGACTAATGTAAATTTTGTTCAAGTGCTCGGACCTAATTTAATCCAAATTCGTACTTACGAAAGAGGGGTGGAGGGGGAAACTTTAGCCTGTGGCACTGGAAGTACCGCTAGCGCTTTAATCTTTGCGTTAAAAAATAATCTAAATAATTTAATTAAAGTAAAAACGCAAAGTGGCGAAGTTTTAAAGATTTATTTTAAAAAAGATAATTCTAATTTTAAACAAGTTTGGTTAGAAGGTAGCGCCCGGATTGTTTACAAAGGAGAGTATTATGTTTAAGGGCTCAATTGTCGCTATTGTCACTCCGTTTAAGAACGGTAAAGTTGATGAAAACAAATTGCGTGAGTTAATTGATTTTCAGATTAAAAACGGCACCAGTGGAATTGTGCCTTGCGGAACTACCGGAGAGTCAGCAACCTTAAATTTTGCCGAACACGAATTGGTAATTAAAGTGACGATTGATCAGGTCAAAAAAAGAGTACCGGTAATTGCTGGTACAGGTTCTAATTCCACTGAAGAAGCGATTATGTTGACTAAAGAGGCGGCGCATGCCGGAGCAGATGCCTCGTTGCAAGTTTCTCCTTATTATAATCGACCGACACAAAAAGGTCTGTACGAACATTTTAAAGCCATTGCCCAATCGGTAAAGATACCAATTATTCTTTATAACATTGCCGGACGCACCGGAGTAAATATTGAGCCAGAGACTATTGCCAAGTTAGCCCAAGATTGTAAAAATATTGTGGCCGTCAAAGAAGCTTCGGGTAGCTTAGATCAGATGTCGCGCATAAAGCAGCTTTGTCCGAAAGATTTTAATTTAATCTCTGGTGATGATGGTTTAACGCTGCCGGTTTTAAGTATCGGCGGCATTGGGATAATTTCGGTTGTGGCTAATCTGGTCCCTAAAGATGTTGCCGATTTAGTCGTCGCATTTGAGAAGGGTGATCTGCAAAAAGCCAGAGCGCTGCATTATAAATTACTGCCTTTGATCAAAGCAGTATTTTTAGAGACTAATCCCATACCGGTAAAAACAGCGATGGGATTATTAGGAATGTGTGCACCAGATTTGCGTTTACCGATGTGTAGCATGTCAGATGCTAATTTAGATAAATTAAAAATTGCGTTAAAAGATTACGGTCTTCTGAGCTAGGAGAATTAATACATGATAAAGATAGGCATTGCAGGAGCGTGTGGAAAAATGGGCAAGAGAATTTATGAACTTGCCGCAAATGAGAAAGATTTAGAAGTAGGTTTGTTATTAGAAAAAAAAGGCACACCCTTAATTGGTAGAGAGATAGGCAAATTAAAAGTCTCTTCTAATATGGATGGGTTGTTTTTAGTGGATGTTTTAATTGATTTTACTTTGCCGGAAGCTACCGATGAGCATTTAGATTATGTCGCCAAATATCGCAAAGCTTTAGTTTTGGGTACAACTGGCTTATCTGATGCACAGAAGAATAAGGTTGCCGAGATTGCTAAAGTGGTTCCGGTAGTTTTTACGCCCAATATGTCGATTGGGGTAAATGTTTTGTTTTCGATTTTACCGGAGATCGCTAAAAAACTAGGGCCTGATTATAGTGTAGAGATTGTGGAAGCACACCACAAAGCTAAAAAAGATGCACCCAGCGGAACAGCTAAAAAACTAGCGGAAGTTATAACTTCCGCCACAAAAAAAGATGTGCCGATGCATTCAATTCGCTTGGGTGATATTGTCGGTGATCATACGATAGTTTTCTGTGGGAACTCTGAACGCATTGAAATTAAGCATCAGGCGCATTCACGTGATTTGTTTGTGGTGGGGGCCTTAAAAGCGGCTAAATGGATTGCTGGTAAACCAGTAGGTTTGTATTCAATGCAAGATGTTTTGAAAGGTTAAAATGTTTAAATTGTCAAAAAAAATTCAGTCATTACCTCCATATTTGTTTTTAGAGATTGATAAAGCCAAACGTAAAGCGCGTGCTGAAGGCAGAGATATTATTGATTTAGGGATTGGTGATCCAGATCAACCGACGCCGCAATTTATTATTGATGTTTTATCCAGGGCCGCTCAAGATCCGGCTAATCATCGTTATGCGCTAGATCAAGGGATGCCGGTACTGCGTAGTGCTATTGTAAATTGGTATAAGCGTCGTTTTAATGTTAATTTAAACTCTGATTCTGAGGTTCTTCCTCTAATTGGTTCAAAGGAAGGGATTGCGCATTTTCCTTTAGCATTTTTAAATCCTGGGGATCTTTCATTAGTACCTGATCCGTGTTATCCACCTTATAAAGGTGGAACAATTTTGGCCGGAGGCAAAGTGCATTTAATGCCACTTTTAGAATCCAATTCTTTTATGCCGGATTTGGGTAAGATCTCTTTTATTGCTCGCAAGAAAGCCAAGATTATTTTTGTTAATTATCCGAATAATCCGACTAATGCCTGTGCCAGTGATGATTTTTATAAAAAACTGATCGAGTTTGCCACTAAAAATAAAATAATTATTATCTCTGATGTCGCTTATTCAGAGATGGCTTTCGACGGGTATAAACCACGCAGCTTATTAGAGTTCCCAGGGGCTAAAGAAGTGACGATTGAATTCCATTCACTCTCCAAAACTTATAATATGACTGGCTGGCGCATTGGTTGGGCTTGTGGAAATCCACAATTAGTTAGTGCCCTGGCCAAAGTGAAATCTAACCTTGATTCGGGAATTTTTTCAGCTTTACAATTAGCCGGTGTGGCTGCTTTAGAAGGGCCGCAAGATTATGTAAAGTCAATGTGCGATCTTTATCAGCAAAGAAGAGATATTTTAGTCAATGGACTCAATAGTATGGGGTGGAAAGCAATTAAACCTAAGGCTACTTTTTATGTTTGGATTAAGATTCCACCTAAAGTGAGCTCTATAAATTTTGCTGCCCGAATTTTAAAAGAAGCCGATATTGTGGCTACTCCGGGTGTAGGTTTTGGTAAATATGGAGAAGGCTATATTCGTATGGCTTTAACTGTTCCTAAAGAAAGAATGACGCAAGCCCTAGAACGTTTGAAGAAAATTTCTTAATGGTAATTTGTTATTTAGGAGTTGGCACAAATTTGGGTAATCGCAGGAAGAATATAAAAGAAGCGATTAAAAAGATAAGCACCTTGAAAGATACCCGTGTAATTAAAGAATCAAAAGTTTTTAAATCTTCTCCGGTTGGTGGGCCAGTCGGTCAGCCTAACTATCTCAACTCTGCTTTAAAAATTCAAACCAAGATTTCAGCGTTAAATTTACTAAAAAAGCTTAAAAAGATTGAAAATGAAATGGGTCGGGTTAAAACCGTTCGTTTTGGCCCACGTTTGATTGATTTAGATATCTTACTTTACGGTGATCAGTTAACCATAACCAAAGCGTTGACTATTCCGCATCCGCGGATGTTTACGCGAGATTTTGTAATTAAACCTTTAGTCCAAGTTTTATGAAAATTATCCGTGATCCTAAAAAATTATATGACCAGCTTAAAAAAGTAAAAAAAACCATTGGTTTTGTTCCC
>JBAZLM010000017.1:0-13267 GCA_041650295.1 Candidatus Omnitrophota bacterium | reverse complement strand
TTTGTAAACTTACTCAAAACTTCCGGTAATTTATGGATATCCTGTGGACCGATTACAAAATTAATACTATCATCGCGCACAAAAGCCTGGTCTTTATAATTTTGCGCCATGCACCCCATTAATCCAATTATTTTCTTGCCTTTATAACTACCGATTAAGCTCCAAACTCTATCTTCAGCATGCTGACGCACTGAACAAGTATTAAAAATTATGATATCCGCATCTATATCATCTTTACAGATCTGATAGCCAGATTTCTTTAATAATCCACAAATTACTTCAGTATCACGAACGTTCATCTGACAACCAAAGGTCTGAATAAATATTTTTTTCATAAAATTACCTGCATTCTGATCAATCTTAAACTTATGCTGCTGTTACTATTTTATTCCGATATTTTTCAGTGAACTTTATTATATTATTCATCATAACCACTGTCTCAAATGGGTGTTTACCCACTGCAGACTCTGCCGAGAGCATAACAAAATCAGTGCCATCTATAATAGCATTGGCTACGTCTGTTACTTCAGCACGCGTAGGCCTAAGATTCTCCGTCATACTTTCCAGCATCTGTGTTGCGGTAATGACAAATTTTTTCGCACGGTTACACTTATTTATAATCATCTTTTGAATAATAGGAATTTCATAGATTGGCAATGATACACCCATGTCTCCACGCGCTATCATAATACCATCTGAAACTTTGATTATTTCATCAATATTCTTTATACCTTCCCGATTCTCTATTTTAGCGATTATTTGACAATTTGAACCCGGTTGCAATATTTTTTTTACCTCAAGAATATCCTGTTTAGTGCATACAAATGACTGTGCTATATAATCTACGCCATATTTTTTACAAAATAAAGTATCTTCTATGTCCTTGCGGCTTATCCCTCCAAATTCTAACCTAGCATTAGGAATATTAACTCCCTTATGTTCTTTAAGTAATCCACCAACAATTACCTTGGTCTTAAGCTTGTTTTTTTTTCTACCAACAACCTTCAAAGAGATATTTCCATCATCTATAAATACGTGATAACCATTCTTAATACTATGCAACGGACCTGGATAATCAAAAGGCACAATTTTCTCTGATCCTTTTATTTTTTGTTGAGTAAGCCATAAAATTGCACCTTTTTTAAGCTCTAATTGCATTTTAAGCTCACCTATTCTTATACGATGTCCCTGAAGATCACCAAGAATTTTTAAACGTCGATTATATCTTTTATTTAATAACCGGACGTGGTTTATTTTATTAAGCAGTTCTTGCGACTTACCATGCGAAAAGTTTAAACGAACAACATCCATTCCCGCAATCATCATTTTCCTGATCATCATTTCGCTTGACGATGAGGGGCCCAAAGTACAAATTATCCTTGTCTTAACCATATCGTTTTTTAATTATTAGCTACCCATTACTGTTTATTAAATTTTAACGACCAACCACTATTTTAAACATTCCGATTAATCCAAATAAAATAAAAATTATAGCAGAGAACCACTTAATCATTTTCTCTGGAATATGTTTCCTCATCACTACACCCACAATAATACCAAAAGCATCGGCAACAACCATCCCTACGGTAG
This sequence comes from Candidatus Omnitrophota bacterium, assembly GCA_041650295.1. GTDB lineage: Bacteria > Omnitrophota > Gorgyraeia > Gygaellales > Profunditerraquicolaceae > UBA6249. The sequence continues at coordinate 11,677 of JBAZLM010000017.1, read as the reverse complement.
TGCCCATTAAAACATTAATTAAACTTTGATATTTAACTGCAAGACTAATGGTTGCTAACTGAGTCTTATCACCCATTTCGGCAAGAAAGAATGCTATGCCAACCGTTAAAACCGGTCCCCATCGACTAACTTTTCTATCTTCTCCTTGGAGCTTATCTCCACGTAGTGTCCACAAACCAAAAATAATAAATGAAAATGCTGCTAAAAAAGAAATAATCTCTATGGGAATAACTGTAGTTAAAAAACGACCGGTCAAAACTGCTAAAGCATGATTTAAAATTGTGGCTAAAAATACTGCCAACAAAACTTTACCTGCGGAATAACGAGCGGCAAAAGCCATTGCTAAAAGTTGAGTTTTATCTCCCATCTCAGCTAAAACTACAAAAATTAATGATGCTAAAAAAGCAGGCATAAGTATATTGTCTCCTAAAAATAAACCCCGCGCCTTTTAAGCACGGGGTTTATTTACCAATTCAAAACTAAAACATTATTTCTTTTTTAATCTTTCTACTAAATCTGAAACAAACTTCCCGGCGATATCTTTGCAACCTAAACCAAAAGATAATGCTAACCCTAGGCCTAATGATCCTAGAATAATTGCTACCGTTAATTCCGTAATTCGAATCCCAATCTGCAATTGCTCTAAACCGATAAAGACTGCGAAAGCAATTACAATTGTTTCAACAATTTGTGCCAAAAGTTTACCTTGGCTTAAACCAGCATTACTAGCCGCAGTTTGTACTATATTTTTTAACAAAGTAGAAGCAAACATCCCTAAGATCAAAATAAACAAGGCAGCAATAACGTTAGGAATATAAAGTACTACTCTATTTAATAAATCGGCAGCAACCGTTAAACCAATTGAGTTAACTGCAACCATAAATGTTATTAAAAGCCCTAGCCAATAACAAACTGTACCAATTAAATCGGATAAAGGAGCAGTCAGTCCCCCTTTACCTAGCAACTTGTCTAATTCGATACGTTGAGCAATTTCATTAATTTTGGCAATCTTAAGCGCTTTACTAACAATCGTTCTTACGAGCCCAGAAAGTAACCAACCGATGATTAAAATAACAATCACCAATAAGGCATTTACTACAAATTGACTAATCTGTCCCAAAACCATACGTGCTGGTTCTAGTAACACTACTTGCCAACTACTCATATCTCCTCCTTTTTTTAGTGCTGCTATTTTTATAACTCTAGCATGACTAGTTACTTATGTCAAGAAATTAATAAAACAGCACATTCATTTTAGCCATTTCTTCTTTAGTTCTTCATTAACCTTATGCATTTGTGCATAATTAAGCTTGGGATCATTTGCATCTAATTCCTGTTTAAAACTAAGCTTCCTATCATTCTTACCACAGATAAATTCTTCTACCCCTAAGACTTGGGCATTTAAAATCTTGCTCATTAACTTCACCTGCTTATCATCAGAAACTACAATAATATTCTTAGGATAAGCGCAAGCCTCAACCATTCTTTTAATTGATTCATCTGCTTCAATTTCATAAGAAAAAACACAAGTTAAGCCATCCACTTCAGGAATTTCTTGATTAGCCGGAGGAAACCCATCAAAAACCAGTACCGCTTTATTGTTTTTGCTTCCAATTAATTGATTTAATTTAATGAAATTTACCAGAGCATAAACAATATTTACTGACTGCTTAGCCGGTTTAAACTGGGGATGATTTACTAGATTGTAGGCGTCGATGATGTACTGTAAGGACATAAATGAGTCCTCCAATTGCAGCATAAAAAATTACAAAAGAAAATGATAATAATGACATCGCTAAAGCTAACTGCTTAATCACGCCAGCTTTAGCAAAATAAAGTACAAATAATCCTTCTCGTAATCCTAATCCTCCAATAGCAATCGGTAGCAAAGTAATCGCTCCAATGATCGGTAAAAATATAAGAAAATACACAAAATTAATCTTTATACCTAAAGAGAGACCGATAAAATAAACACTTACTGGGCCAATAAGCTGGATAATAAATGATAATATTAAATTATAAATAATCGTTTTTTTATGGTTTCGGAAGATATGGATCTCTTGATGCATATTTTTAAGTATCTCTTTAATCTTGACTGCTCCCGGAGTAGAAAGAAATTTTGTAATTTTAGTGTAAATAAAATTATTAAATAAAACTAATAAAACAATCGCAAGCAAAATAACAATCGTAAAAACAGATGAAAAAACTACCTTATCTAAAACTAAAAAGCGACCTAAAAGTAGCGCCGGTAAAATTACAATCACTAATCCAATATACCCACTCAACCGATCTAAAAATACAGAAGCGACAACCTCCTTACCTTTTTTAGTATGATCAATTAAATCTACAGTTCTAACTAAATCTCCTCCGATGGTTGAAGGTAGAAATATGCTAAAGAAAACTCCTCCGGAAAAAGAAGAAATTATTTTTTTAAAAGGCGCCTTCACTCCCGCAGCTTTCAGTAGCATTTTCCAGCGTAAAAAACCTAAAAGATACATAAAAAAATAAATCCCAAAACCTATAAATAAAAGTAATTTATCCGCACCTTGAATATCTAACCACAGCGTATGCAGGTCTATTTTGTTAAATTTAAACAAAAAAACCAAAAGCACTACACTTATAACGATCCTTAACAATGCTGATAATATCTTTTTAATTTTAATCATTTATTCTAAAGATGATGAGGTTAATTTTTGATAGGCATCCAAATACTTCTCTCTGGTTTTATCAATAATCTCATCTGGTAGATTCGGACCAGGCGGGGTTTTGTTCCAATCCAATGTTTCTAAATAATCTCGCACAAACTGTTTATCAAAACTAGGTTGAGTTTTACCCGGCTGATATTCATCCAGTGGCCAAAAACGCGATGAATCCGGAGTAAGTACCTCATCAATAATAATCATTTTACCATTATGGATGCCAAACTCAAATTTAGTATCAGCAATAATAATTCCTTTTTTTAAAGCATATTTGCTGGCACGATTATAAACATCGATGCTCACTTTTCTTAATTGATTGGCAATATCAACGCCGACTAAATCCTCAACATATCTTTGATTAACATTCTGATCATGTCCCAGATCAGCCTTAGTCGAAGGAGTAAAAATAACTTCCGGCAACTTATCAGACTCTTTTAAACCTTTTGGTAAGTTAATTCCACAAACTGATTGCTTATCCTGATACTCCTTCCAGCCTGAGCCAGAAAGATATCCTCGAACAATACATTCAACCGGTAAAGGCTTAGTCTTTAAAACTAACATAGAACGGCTTTCTAAGTCAGATTTATATTTTTTTAAATTTTCTGGATATTTATTTATATCTGTAGTAATTAAATGGTGTCCGATTATCTCTTTGATATAATCAAACCAAAACTTAGAAATACTCGTAAGGATAGTACCTTTATCAGGTATACCATTTGGTAAAACAACATCAAAACAAGATATCCGATCAGTAGAAACAATTAATAACTTATCTTCTAAGTCGTAAACATCACGCACTTTTCCTCGACGGAACAATTTTAAATCAGGAAAATTTGTTTTTAACAAAACTTTACTTGTCATAGCGTTTAAACCTTTCTAATAAAGCTTCATATTGATCCCACAATTCATTAGGAAGATCTTTTTTAAAATCACTAAAAAATTTATGCACTCCTTTTAATTCTTCTAGCCACTCATGCTTATCAACTTTTAGCAATTTTTCTAAATCACTATCCGAAAGCTTGAGGCCATTCATATCAATATTAAATGGATATGGCAGGTAACCAATTGGGGTCTGCATGGCGCTAACTCGATTATTGCAGCGGTCAAGCACCCATTCCAAAATTCTTAAATTTTCACAAAACCCGGGCCAAATAAATTTTCCATGTTCGTCAGTACGAAACCAGTTTACATGAAATATTTTAGGCGGTTTAGCCATAAACTTACCCATATTTAGCCAATGTTTAAAATATTCTGCCATATTGTAGCCACAGAAAGGTAGCATTGCCATGGGATCCCGGCGTACTTGGCCAATTTTACCCACTTGGGCCGCGGTTAACTCTGAGCCCATAGTTGCCCCTACAAAAACTCCGTGTTTCCAATCAAAAGATTCATAAACTAGTGGTGCTACATGTTCACGTCGACCACCAAATATAATTGCCGAAATCGGCACGCCATGATGCTGTTCCAATCTAAAAGACGCTGAAGGACAATTTGCAATTGGAGTAGTAAAACGCGCATTTGGATGTGCACCTTTAATCGGTTTACCTTCTGTATCTAAAGTATTGGGTTTCCAAGGATTACCTTTCCAGTCAATACCTTGACTGGGAACTTCACCATCAGCACCTTCCCACCACACTGTATTATCCGGCTTTAAAAGAACATTGGTATAAATAGTATTTTTCTTTATTGTCTCCACCATATTAGGATTTGCGTTAGAATTTGTTCCAGGAGCTACCCCAAAGAAACCAGTCTCCGGATTAATCGCCCAAAGTGAACCATCAGAATCAACGCGCATCCAGGCGATATCATCACCCACCGTCCAGATACGATAACCTTTATTTTTTAACCCTTCTGGCGGGATCATCATCGCTAAATTTGTTTTTCCACAAGCACTAGGAAAGGCCGCTGCGATATATTCAACATGACCATTGGGCTCTTCAATCCCCATAATCAGCATGTGTTCAGCCATCCATTTTTCTTTTTTGGCAATGAAACTAGCGATACGCAATGATAGACATTTTTTACCTAAAAGTACATTTCCACCGTAACCAGAGTTGACACTCCAAATTGTATTATCTTCTGGAAAATGTAAAATCAATCTTTTTTTAATATCTAATTGCGCCTTTGAATGTAAACATTTAGTAAAGTCATCATCTTTTTCCAGTTGTCTTAATACCGTATTTCCACAGCGAGTCATAATTAACATGTTTAAAACTACGTATCGAGAATCTGTTAACTCAACGCCAATTTTACTAAAAGGCGAACCCACTGGCCCCATAGAAAAGGGCATAACATACATCGTGCGCCCAATCATTGAACCTTTAAAAATAGCTTTGGCTTTATTATATGCGGTAGTAGTAGAGAGCCAATTATTATTTGGCCCAACATCACTCTTTTTCTTGGTACAGATAAACGTTAGGTGTTCCGTCCGAGCCACATCATTTTGGGCTGTGCGATGCAAAAAACACCCCGGGAGTTTTTCTTGATTCAATCGAATCAATTCTCCAGTACTTACACTTTCTTTCTCTAAAGTTAACTTTTGCTCTTCAGAACCATCAATCCAAACAATTTGATCTGGTTGGCAAAGTTTAGCCATTTTATTAACCCAATCAATTAATTTTTTATTACTGGTCGGAAATTGCTCCATCACTTACCCCTTGTTGGCTATAAATTTATAAGCAGAATCAGCTGCTACTGCGCCGTCAGCACAAGCGTTAATTACCTGATACAATCCTTTTTTGCGACAATCACCACAAGCAAATACTCCTTCTACTGAAGTAGTCATATTTTCATCGGTAATAATAAATCCGGTTTCATTCATAGAAAGTTTATCTTTTAAAAAAACAGTTTCTGGTTCATAGCCAATATAAACAAAAACTCCATCACAGCTAAAATCGTTTTCTTTTTCAGTTAAGAGATCTTTAATCACAACTGACTCTACTTTTTGTGTTCCTTTAATTTCAGTTACAATACTACTTAAAATAAAATTTATTTTTTTATTCTCTTTCATTTTTTCTTGTAAAATCGCAGTTGCCCGCAAATCTTGACGTCGATGAATTACGGTTACAGAGCTAGCAAATCGACTTAAATATATCGCCTCTTCCGCTACAGCATTACCACCCCCAACGATTACTACTTTCTTTTCTTTAAAAAATGGGGCATCGCAAGTAGCACAATAAGAAACCCCGCGACCAGTAAATTTATCTTCACCAGGAATATTTAATTTTCGCGGTTTGGCCCCATTAGCAAGTATAATTACTTTGGCTTCAAAATCACCGCCTGGAGTTTTAACAATCTTTTTCTGACAATCTATCTCGACTACTTCATCACTAATTATTTTTACTTCCAACTCTTTAACCTGCTCTTCCATTTTAGACATTAACTCATGAGTAGAAACTCCTCCCGGAAAACCCGGATAATTTTCAATGGTTTCACTCATCAAAATTCTTCCGCCCACAGCCATCTTCTCTATCAGCAAAGTATTTAATCTACTACGTCCAGCATACAGCGCAGCCGTTAACCCCGCCGGTCCACCTCCAATAATAATCAAATCAAATTTTGTCATTTTAAAGGGCTTGGCAAATATTTTTTATTTTCAATGCTTTAAGTTTATTTTTAATCCGCAATTTATCTACCAACGATGCATAATCAATAATTAATTTACCTTTTAAATGGTCAATTTCATGCTGTAATACGCAGGCGAACAAATCTTTAGCTTGAAATTTTACAAATTGATCATTCTCATCCTTTGCTTCTATCCAAATTTGTTTAGCTCGTTTAACCTTAATACAAACACCGGGAACACTAAGACATCCTTCACTGATTGCTTGTCGACCAGTTTTCTTAACAATTTTAGGATTAATTAATTTATAAAGACCTTCTCCAATATCCACTACAATTAATTGCTCACTTATACCAATCTGCGGAGCGGCTAACCCGATACCGGCACCGTCATACATAGCTCTGGCCATTTGACTTAAAATATCTCGATGTCCAACCGTAACACGATTAACCGGTTTAGCCTTTTGTCTTAAAACCGCTTCCCCAAATGTCCTAATTTTTAATTTTATTTCGCTCATCTACTTTAATGATTTTAGATTTCATTGTTTTAGCTTCATTATCATCAACTCCCAAATAAGAGACAATAATTACGATATCTCCTGGACAAGATCCGCGTGCCGCCGCACCATTTAAACAAATTACCCCACTTCCCGCTTTACCTTTAATCGCATATGTTTCTATACGTAAACCATTGTTTAAATTAAGCACCTCGACTTTTTCATGCTCTAAAATGTCTGCGGCCTGAATTAAATCAGCATCAATGGTAATGCTGCCTTCATACTGCAAATTTGCTTCTGTAACGGTGGCACGATGAATTTTTGATTTTAACATAGTCCTTAACATTTTTTTCTCCTTGCCCAAAAGGGCAGCCCCAGACAACTGCGCTAAGCGCCAGATCTGACTACACTGGGTTTTATTAATTTAAAAGTCTGTCGGGCTATCATTAACTCCTCATTAGTAGGAATAACCATAATTTTGGGATTTTTACCTAAACAACTAAATAAATTATGACAAATACTCTCGCGAATTCTAGTTTGATTTTCACCGACACCTGCGGTAAATACTAAAGCATCTAAATCACAAAGTACAGCCGTATAGGCACCAATATATTTTCTGATGCGATAAACAAAAATATCTAATGCTAATTTTGCACGTTTATTTCCAGCCCTTGCTTTTCCTTCTAATACACGCACATCATTACTAATCCCGGATATTCCTTTTAAGCCACTATCTTTATTTAAAATCCGATCCATTTCTTTGGTATCAATTTTTTTCTTGCACATAATATGCGTGATTAAAGCCGGATCTGTATCTCCACAACGAGTACCCATAACTAGCCCTTCCAAGGGAGTAAAGCCCATACTCGTATCTACAGACCTGCCTTTATTAATCGCGGTAATGCTACACCCATTTCCTAAATGACACGTAATTAAATTTAATTTATTCAGCGGTTTTTTTAAAATGCGACTAGCTTCATGAGCGACATACTCATGACTAGTCCCATGGAACCCATATTTTCTAATCCCAAATTTTTGATAATACTCATAAGGTAATCCATATATAAAAGCATGTTCAGGAAGACTTTGATGAAATGCAGTATCAAAAACCACTACCTGCTTTACTCCTGGCAAAAGTTTCTGACAAGCCAAAATTCCGGCTAGATTAGCCGGATTATGCAATGGAGCAATCGCGCAACATTTTTTAATTCCCTTTATTACATTTTGATCAACCACTGTAGGTTTTTTAAATTTTTCCGCCCCGTGCACTACACGATGTCCTACTGCATCTACTGATCTAATCTCCTTTAAAATATCTTTTAAACCAGCATAATGATTTGCATATTTTGCCCCGTCTTCACCAATTTGATTAATTGCCCCTTTCGAAATTAAGCGTTGAGAAGGCATCTCGAAAAGTTTATATTTAATCGATGAACTACCACTGTTAATAACTAAGACTTTCATATTATGCCCTAATAGAGGTGACTGCCACACTATCCACAATATCCTCAGCAAAACAACCGCGAGATAAATCACTAGCTGGTTTATTTAAACCTAGAAATAATGGGCCAATTGCTCGACAACCACTTAACCGTTGTACCAGTTTATAACAGATATTTCCGGCTTCCAAATTAGGAAAAATTAACACATTAGCTTCTCCATTAATCGGACTATCTGGACACTTGATTTCTGCAACATCCGGAACAATCGCCGCATCTGCTTGTAATTCACCATCAGCTAAAATTTCAGGCGCTAAAGTTTTTAATAGACTTAGAGCTTCTGAAATTTTTTCCGCAGATTTTGTTTTAGCTGATCCTTTAGTCGAATAACTTAAAAAAGCTACGCGTGGAGTAATATTTAAAACTCTCCCTGCCAACTCTGCTGCCGTAACCGCAATGCAAGATAGTTGCCGAGCGTTAGGATCTGGAATAATTCCACAGTCTGCAAAAATTAAAGTACCCTTACTGCCATATTGAGCAGTTGGTAAATCCATAATAAAACAACTGGAAGCAATGGTAAATCTTTCATCTAAACCGATGCAACGAATACAGGCACGTGCCATATCTGCAGTAGTATGCGAAGCTCCAGCCACTAAGCCATCAGCTTTACCTTCTCTGGTCATCATCGCCGCATAATAAAGATTATCAGAAAAAAGTTTTTTTACCTTCTCTAAATCAATATCTTTAGACTGATATAATTTATAATACTCTTCAATATAGCGAGCCAACTCATTTTTATCAATCATCTCAGGAGTGAGCACTAAAGGGTTGGCAATTTTTTCGCTTTTTATAATTTTTGCTGCCTCTAAGGTACGTTCGTCATCATACTCAGGTAAAACAATAGTTTTTATTCTTTTTTGCGCTAAAGTTCTAATTCTGTTGATAGCATCCATCTTAAATTCCTCTCAAAATTTTATTAAAATCTACGTTTTCTTTAATTAATTTTTCTACAGCACTAATTTTTTCTAGATCGCAAGGTCTAATTTTCACCGTGATATCATGCACACAAGTAGCTACATCATAAGTATCAGCATTAGTTAATAACACTGGAATTTGTGCTTTAGTTAATAGCTCCATGGTAGATTCTTTGGGGGTAATTCCGCAACTTAAAACCATTCCACAAAGCTTAAGCTTTTTACCAGCCGCATCTTTAAAACAGTTGAGCGCAATATTAATCATATCCTCGCGATCGCCAGGAGTAATCATTAAACTATCTTCGATGATATAACGCTGGGCATCCTGCGGCTCCATTGCCGCCACAATAACTTTTGCTACTGATCGCTCTAAATACTCTTTGCCACATAAAATTTTAAAATCTGTTTCTTCGAGAATCTGCTCGATTGTCGGCCGAGCCAACATCGGATCATACGGAAGTACTCCTAAAACATCAATCCCTTTTCTTTCTAATCCTTTTCGCACTAAGCGATTAATCTTTTCAAATTTGCTGGGCAAAACTTTATTGACAATTGCCCCTAATACTTTAACTCCTTCTTTTTCAAAAAGCGCTTTATTTAAAACTATCTCATCAATTGGTCGACCTACCCCACCGGAAGAAATAATGATAACTTTAGAGCCTAAAAGCCTAGCTACAGACGCATTAGAGTGATCAAAAACTGATCCAACCCCGGCATGACCAGTTCCCTCAATTACTACTAAATCTTGATTCTTAGAAATTCGGCGAAATGAATCCTCAATTTGCTTAGAGATATTGTTCTTATCTGGCTTAACAATATATTTCTCAGTAAAACCTTTTTCTACCGCAATCGGACTCATGTCTTTAAGTCCAGACTTTATTCCGCAAACTTTCTCAATCAGAATTGAATCCTCATCGATCTTTAAACCTTCTTCTTCCAGATAACGCTGACCAATCGGTTTTATAAAACCAACCTTACTAAATTTTTGCTGAAGGTTCCTAATAACCCCTAAAGAAACTGTGGTCTTGCCATCATTTTGCTTTGTGGCGGCAATAAAAATTTTTTTCATTAAAGATTTTCTTCGATGTTACGTTTTAACTCGGATTTATTTAAAGCCCCGACTAACTGATTAGCTACTTTACCATTTTTAAAAAACATAATCGTGGGAATAGACATGACTCCTAATTGCGTAGCTACTTTAGAATTAGAATCAATATCTACTTTGCCAATCTTCATTTTTCCAATATACTCTTTGGCTAATTCATCCACTACTGGAGCAATCATCTTGCAAGGACCACACCAAGTAGCCCAAAAATCCACCAAAACTGGTAGCTCAGATTCCAAAACTTCTTTTTTAAAATTTGCGTCCGTGAAATGATGTGTGCTCATGGCTTTACTCCTTAGCATTTAAAGGGTTAATTATATTGGGAAGTCCAATTAAATTATCATAAAGAAAGGTCGATTGCAAGATTTTTTAGAAAGAATAAGCTCTCCGTCTTTTGCTTCCGGCGCTCAAAGATTTTCGCCGTGTGCTGCGGCTTACGTCTCGTTACGGCTTTCTTCCTTACGCTAGATGGACACCGCCTTCACTTGACGTAATTCCTTGCGCACTATTGCCGAAAACTTTGAACGCGCCTCCAGCAAAAGCCGGAAAGCTTATAAATCGACACTCACTTGAAAACAACAGGATTATTTTAATAAGTTATTAGCGGGTGACTTGTCTTGGATTCGAGCGGGACGTGGAGGCAAGGAGCGGGCAAGGTTGCCCCCTAGATTTGTCTTGGCAGAGCGACGCAGCCGACCCGAGCGCCGTTGCGGCACGCTGGGCCGCAACAAGCGCTCCCGCGAGAACCAAGACAAGGCAGGCCCCGCGTAATGATTAACTCCATTCTTTAAGTGCTATTTTACGTAGCTGATCCGAATAATAACCTGCAGTAAGTGAATCTAAAGAAGCGGTGAGTTCCTCAATTTTTAATAACTTTTCAAAACGTTTACCTTTATCTTCAAGTGCCAAATTATCACATTCGGCTTTTACTCTTAGACGTTCAAAATAAAGTTTATTCACCTGATCAAGAATATCATCTCTTAACTCTACCATTAATTTCGAACGCACATCAATACTAGTTTGTGCATCGTTCCATGTTCATAGCATACCCGTAAAGAATTGGCTCTGTAGCGAGGATCTTTGGAAGGGAGTAGAAACCAACTTTAGCGTGCCTCTTTTCACTATCAATTATAATCTGTCCGATAAAGCTTCTAACAATTTCTTTTCTCTCTGAAGGGCTGCCTTGTTGTAAAACTACATCAAAGTCGTTAGCATAGTTCAATATCTCTTTTGCTAACACATCTACGTTAAAGTTGACTTTAGTTACAGATAATTTTTCTTTTTCCAAAAACAATCTTTCGTTTTCATCTCTTATCTTATCCAACTTAGAAATAATTAAATCCTTGTGATTTGAGTCAATTAAATCTAAAAGATTATCGCTCTTCTCTTTGTTCTCATTAAG
>JBAZLM010000016.1:0-16276 GCA_041650295.1 Candidatus Omnitrophota bacterium | reverse complement strand
AAAAGATATTATTAAATTAGTTTTTATATAGTTTTAGCATTTACAAAAAGGAGCGCATATATGCGTATGATGAAAATAGTAATTATATTTATTTTGTTGTCGTTGGCACTAACTTGTAGTTGGGCAACTAATGATAGTCAGAGCCAAAAGACTATTTCAGGAAGAATCTCTGATGTGGACAAAGTAGGACAAATAATTTCAGTACGTTATACTGATCCTCGGTCAGGGGGAGCTGATGAGGTTAATATTATGGTGCCGGATGATGCGGTAATTACTAATGGAACAAAGCAATGGGCGCTTTGCGATCTTCAACAGTTTGATCCGGTTACGGTTACTTATTATGATGATGGGGTAAGTGGATTAAAAGCCGTAAGAATTGCCGATCTTAATCAGTCAAACAGATAATTTAACCAAGGAGGTGGCGATGGGGAAGATGAATGCAAAAGCGTTTGGAATGGCTTGTGGAGTGCTTTGGGGCGGGGCGATGTTGATTGCTGGTTTGATTGATACTGCTTCTACTTGGGGTGATGCTTGGGGTAAAGTAGTGGAGAGTGTTTATTTAGGATATACTCCGACGATCTTAGGAAGCATTATTATTGGTATCTGGGGTTTTGTAACTGCGGGAATTTGGGGATTAATTTTAGCAAAATTATATAATAAATTTGCTAAATAATAAGATATTGCAATATTGCATAAGGGCTAGGCTTAATTGTCTAGCCCTTTTTGTGAGTAGTGATATAATTAAACCATGATTGTAAAATTTCGTACGAAATTAACGATTTCCTTTTTATTTGCATTAATCTTAGTTGTTGCAGTAGATAATTATTTTATCTATAGATTTAATTATAATATTCAATTCCAAGATTTAAGAAATAAGTTAACTTCGATTTCCGAGATATCCAGTCTATTAATTGATGCGGATAAGTTGCAAAGTGTTGCGTTAAAGCGGGAAAGTTTTTACAGTCCGCAGTATAGTGAAATTGCTAAAACTCTGCGTTTAATCAAAAAATCCAATTCGAGCATTAAATATATTTATACAATTACCAAAACTGCAGTGCCTGGGGTCTGGCGTTTTATTGTGGATCCTGATCCGTTAGTGCGTAAAGGAAGATCAGTAATTACGGCCAGCTCTTTTCCAGGAGATGTCTATGATGCAACGCGGGTGCCTGAGATGTTGGCAGCTTATAACGGACCTACTGCTGATAAACAAATTACGGTTGATGAATGGGGAGCTTCTTTGTCTGGCTATGCGCCGATAAAAAATAAACTTGGGATAACGGTAGCAGTGTTAGGGATAGATATTGATGCAAGTCAGGTTTATGCGATACAAAAAAGCACATTGTTGCGCGCAGGATTCGTTTTATTCTTGGGTATTATTTTTTCATTATTATTAGCATTTTTTATTTCTCGGCGTATTAGCCAACCAATTAATGAATTAATTTCCGGAGCCAGAACTATTGCTTTAGGTAATTTAGATTATCAGGTTAAGGTTATGGGCAAAGATGAAATTGCGCAGTTAGCGCAAGAGTTTAACCAGATGGCGGTGAGTTTAAAAAAAGCTAATAAAAAATTAAAAAATTATTTTTATGGTATTGTGCAGTCTTTGGTAAAAAGTTTAGAAGCTAAAGATCATTATACACGCGGTCATTCGGATCGAGTTAGTGAATATTCGGTAAAGATTGCTCAGGAGATGGGGTTGCCGCAAGAAAGAATTGAAATGCTAAAAAAAGCAGCGCAATTGCATGATATAGGTAAGATTGGTGTCAGAGAACAAATATTAAATAAAAAGGGTCCTTTAGATGATCAAGAGCGCGATCTGATTAATAATCATCCGGCCGTAGGGGAAGAAATTTTAAAACCAGTATTTGATGATCCGGATATGCTAGCTGCGGTGAAAAGTCATCATGAGTATTTTGATGGCACGGGTTATCCTGAACATCTGTCTAAAGATCAAATTAATATTTTTGCTCAAATTGTGGCTGTAGCCGATGCTTATGATGCGATGACTTCTACGCGTTCTTATCGACCAGCAATGAGCAAAGAAGATGCGCTGGTTAAGATTAAAGAACAAAATGGGGTTCAATTTAATCCAGAAGTAGTAAAAGCGCTAATTAAGGCGCTTAATTAAAACAAGGAGGTCAAGATGGCTTGTGGATGCGGATGTAAAAAAACCAAAAAAGCAGTAAAGAAGGTCGCTAAAAAGAAAAAGAAATAAATTTGTTTTAAGTTGAGATAAATTAGGGACAGCGTCCATTTTCTTATGATAAAATGAATGCTGTCCCTAATATTTTAGATTGCAATACGCCTACTTATTGATATAATAGCTCCCTGGGACAAGACCAGACATTCCCTGTGTTATTCACTAATTTTCAATTAATGATGATAAAATTAGGGATACGAAAATAGCAGATACTTTGCCCTTTCGTTTAGAGATTTTTAATTTGGAGGCATGATAATAAAATGAATATATTTGTAGGAAATTTATCGTTTGAAGCAAAAGAGAGCGACGTGGAGAGAGCTTTTGCGGCTTTTGGTACGGTGGCCTCCGTAGCGATTGTGATGGAGAAAAAAGGAAAAAAATCGCGTGGTTTTGGTTTTGTGGAGATGCCTAATGAAGAAGAGGCCAAAGCGGCGATCGCTGGCCTAATGGGTAAAGATATTTTGGGTCGACCGTTAAATGTAATGCCTTCAGATCCTAAGGAGCCTAAGAAACAGTTTACCGGTGAAAGAGAAAAACGCCTGCCAGTTTATAAGCGTACAGGAAAATATAGGGAAGGTAGACGGACAATTAATTATTTAAAAGAGAAAATTGCTGCTGGCGAACCTGTTCCTGCGAGAGAAAAAAGGTATAAACCTAATCCTTTGCGTTGGCGCAAGAAATCTAGTTGGGCTAGTTCTGCTCCTACAAAAATTGAAGAAAATAAAGATAAACCTTGGGAGAGAAATCAGACAGAGTCTCGCCCTTGGAAAAAACCTTTTGATAGAACAAGTTCATGGAAAAAACCTGAAGGTGAATCTCGTCCGTGGAGAAAACCTGAAGGTGAATCTCGTCCATGGCGAAAACCCGAAGGTGCCGCTAAGCCTTGGCAAAGATCGGATAGTTCATCTCGTCCTTGGAAAAGACCAGAGGGAAGCGCTAAGCCGTGGGAGAGAGATAGAGCTCCCGCTAAACCTTGGGCTAAATCTGAAGGTGTTTATAAACCTTGGCAAAGAAAACCTGTAGGCGCACCGACAGCTAAGCCTTGGCAGAAGCCCGAAGGTGCAGCACCAGCTCGCCCGTGGAGAAAACCCGAAGGTGGATCTAAACTTTGAGCCAAAGAAAAAAGAGCAACTTCTAAGCCGCGCTTTAAAAGTCGCAGCAAATTTGGTGCAAGATAGAAAATGAAATTAAAGCTTAATCTTTATCCGGTAATTTTGGATTTGGAAGAAAAAATAGCTGCAATTTTACAGGAGGCAGTGGAAGGTCGGGCTAGTTTAGTGGAGATTGCTTATGGACCAGCTGCTGAGAGCGTAAAAAAACGCATCCTTAACTTTTTAAATAAAAAAGAAAATCGCCAGCTTTATTCTAGATTAGAAAAAACAGATAAAGGTTGGGGGAGAGTTTATTTACATTTTAGATGGAAGCCGACTAGATAATGGAAAATAAAAAATTATTAGAAGAATTTTATACTTTAGTACAAGTCGATGATCCCGATGGCCATTATGCTCAAGATATAAAAGACGGTAATTATTTTGGGATGCCTCTGGAGAGTATTGTTGCAGCAGAAAAACGATTGCGTGATTCTGAGCAATCCGGGATTGCTTATTTTTCGATGGAGTATGGTCTGGCGACCAGCTGTTATAATAAATTATCCAGTCAACTTCCGATAAATCCTGTAAATAAACTTCCGGAGAATGCTGTTTTTTCCAATTTTAGAGTGGCCGATTATTTTTTTGCACTGCATCAGGATAATATTATTGATCTGCCAATTTATAGCGGGGGTTTAGGAATTTTGGCCGGAGATACCGTTAAAACCATGGCGGATTATAAATTGCCGGTTGCCGCTATCGGTATTTTGTGGAACTCGGGCTATTTTCGTCAGAAGTTTTGGTTTAAATATGGCCAGGCTCCAGAAAAAATGCGCTGGGATCCACAAACGTATCCGGGATTAATCCCTTTAAAAAATAAAATTAAGATTTCTTTAAAAAGCGAAGAGGTGTATTTAAAGCTTTGGAAGTATTATGTCTATAGTCATAAGCACGATGCGGTGGTGCCGTTGATATTATTAGATTCAAATATTGAAGAGAATAGCAAGAATGCACGGGAATTAACCGACCAGCTTTATCGCAGCGATAACGTATTTTTAAAATTATTGCAAAGAGTGGTTTTGGGTTTTGGAGGAATTGGCGCATTAACCGACCTAGGTTATCAGGTCGATAAATACCATCTTAATGAGGGACATGCTGTTTTTGCTTTTGTGGCTAAGGCACGTGGTTTGAATAATGCCGAGATTGAAGAATTGAAAAGTCATTTTGTTTATACTTGCCATACTCCGGTAGAGGCAGGCCATGATAAATTTTCATTTGATGAATTGGATAAAGTATTAAAAAAAGAAGATATTAATATTATCGAAAGATTTGGGCGGGAGCGATCAGGGTTAGCTAATCTTACTTTGCTTTCCATGAATATCTCTTCGGCAATTAATGCGGTTTCACATAATCATCAAAAGGTTATGCACATTCAGTTCCCACAATATAAAGATCAGATTCAGTATGTGACTAACGGAGTGCATCCTTATACCTGGATGTCGCAAAAGTTCCAAGATCTCTTTGAAAAATTTCCGTCAACCTTTCCTGATTTTAGAAATAATCCGATGATCTTATCTCAAGCTTTGGAGTTGGCTCAAGACGCTGATTTTCGTACGCAATTGTGGCAGGCACACCAAGCGAATAAAAATGTTTTCTGTAGTTTGTTAGGTAAATGGAATTTAAATAAAAATTTATTTACGATCTGTTGGGCCAGAAGAATTGCCGCCTATAAAAGACCGAGTATGATTTTGCATGATATTAATCGCTTGGTGCGTATCTCTCAAGAAGTAGGGCCTTTGCAAATTATTTTAGCCGGTAAAGCTCATCCTAATGATAATTTAGGTTTCACTTATATCAACGAAATGTTAGATAAAGTGGATCAATTAAATACCGATTATGATAAATTAAAAATAATTGTGTTAGAGAATTATGATATCTCTTTAGCCAAGACTTTAACTGCTGGTGTTGATGTTTGGCTAAATAATCCGTTACCGCCATTTGAAGCTTCGGGAACTAGTGGGATGAAAGCGATTTTAAATGGGGTTTTACAGATGAGCACGGTTGATGGATGGGTGGCGGAAGTAACGGATCGAAAAATTGGCGCATTCTTTGGTTATAAAAATAGCGAGGGTAGCGTAGGTAACGAACTCGATTTACATATGGATGAAGACTCTGAAGAGTTGTATTTGGCTTTAGAGAAAATGGCTAGCTTATATTATAGAACTAATGCGCTTGGTAAAGTAGATGTTAATTCTGAGTGGATTGATATGATGATTGAATGCGTGAGTGTGGCGGCGCAGTTTAATACTTATCGCATGCTGGATCAATATAAGCAGCAAATTTGGAAGATTGCTTAAATCCGTATAGATTTATCTTTGGAATATGTTAAAATAACTAAACTTTCTGGCGCCCATAGCTTCCCGCAATGGGTACAAAGTTTAGGCGGGATCTCGTTTCCAATACAAGTTTAGAGAAACGGGACAACTGGATAATTAAATCGCGCCCATAGCTCAACTGGATAGAGCACCACCCTACGGAGGTGGTTGTTGCTGGTTCGACCCCAGCTGGGCGCAAAAAATTGTGATCGATAAACACATTATATTTATGCAAGAGGCCTTAAAAGAAGCGCGTAAGGCTTTTTCTGAGGATGAAGTTCCGGTGGGGGCGGTGATTGTGCACGAGGATAAAATTATCGCCCGTGGTCATAATCAGATTGAACGTTTAAAAGATCCTACCGCTCACGCTGAAATTATCGCGATAACTAGTGCCGCAAATTTTCTGGGGACAAAGTGGTTGAACGGGGCTAGCCTCTATGTTACAATTGAGCCTTGCAGTATGTGTGCGGGGGCTTTGGTTCTAGCGCGGATAAAAAATTTATATTTTGGCGCCTGTGATCCTAAAACTGGCGCTTGTGGGTCGGTAGTTAATATTACAAATCATAAGAAATTAAATCATAAAATTACTGTTACTAAGGGAATTTTGGAAGCAGAGTGCAGTTATTTGTTGAAAGATTTTTTTTCCCGTAAACGTCTTAAGTAAAAGCGGGATCCCGCAATTATTTAAAGTTATGGCGGGAAAAAAGCGAAGTAAAGCTAAAGATATTGGAGAGATGGCTGAGAGGCCGAAAGCAACTCACTGCTAATGAGTTGACCTGAGCAATCGGGTCCCTGGGTTCGAATCCCAGTCTCTCCGTTTAAATTCGAGAGTTTAAGAGAGGGAATTTAAATGCCTCTCTGGAGTCCTGCGTAGCAGGATGCGACGCAGAATGCGGAGCAGGGCCCAGTCTCTCCGTTTGATTTTTCCGACAAGGAAAAATCAAACGGCACTTAAGCGAGCGTTAAACGGCGCGACAAGCGACCGAAGGAAGTCCCTTTAGGGACGCCGTAGCGAGCGAAGTGCCGTGATGAGTGAAGCACAAGAAACTTTAAAGGAACCCGCCCATGATTATGTCAATTGGATTAACTTTTCCAGGTACTTTGCAAGATGAAAGTATTATTTGCTCTATTTGTAAAAAATACAATGTGAATTTAAATATTATCGAGGCTTCTTTTTCGATGGATGCGGGTTGGTCGATTTTAAATATTGATGGAGAAGAAGATGAGATCAAAAAAGTGTTTGCGTATTTAGCCGAAAAAAGTGTAAAGGTCCAACAAATCCAAATTATTAAAAAGTAATATCCTCGCTTATGTCTTATACTGTATTTGCTTTAAAGTGGCGTCCGCAAGATTTTGAAAGTATTATCGGACAAGACCACATCGTGGGTACATTAAAGAATGCCATCGTTAAAGATCGCCTGGCGCATGCCTATCTTTTTGCTGGGCCCCGCGGAGTAGGTAAAACTTCTACCGCCAGAATCTTGGCAAAGGCGCTTAATTGCAAAGAGGGCCCGACTTTAAAACCCTGCCAAAAATGTTCTTCTTGTTTAGAGATTAATCAAGGCCGCTCGCTAGATGTTATTGAAATTGACGGAGCCAGTAATCGCGGGATTGATGAGATTCGGGCGCTGCGAGAAAATGTAAAATTTTCTCCGACTAATGGTAAATATAAAGTTTATATTATCGATGAAGTGCATCAAATCACTCCTGATGGTTTTAATGCTTTACTTAAAACTCTTGAAGAGCCCCCGGATTTTGTAAAGTTTATCTTTGCTACTACTCATCCGCAAAAAGTTATTCCTACAATTATCTCGCGCTGTCAGCGCATGGATTTTCGCCGGATTACGGTAATTGAAATTATCGCCGCGTTAGAAAAGATTATCCAGGCAGAAAAAATTAAAATTGATAAAGAAGTGCTTTTTGCGATTGCTAAATCCAGCGATGGTTCATTGCGTGATGCCGAATCAATTCTGGACCAGCTAGTCTCTTTTTCTAAAGGTAATGTTTCTTTAAAAGATGCGATCTCAGTTTTAGGGATGGTTGAGCAGGAAGTTTTATTTTCACTAACCGATAAAATTGCGCAGAAAGATCCGGTAGGTGCATTAAGGCTTTTTAATGAAATCGTGGATGATGGAAAAGATCCGGGAGTGTTTTTGGTTAACTTGATTGAGCATTTCCGTAATTTAATGGTGTCCAAAGTTTCTAAAGCAGATTCAAAACTAGTGGATCTGCCGCAAGAAGTTTGTGATCGCCTGTTTAAGCAGAGCCAATCGATTAGTTTAGAAGAAATTTTTACTGCTTTTAATATTTTAATTGCCACGCAGGAGATGACTAAACGGCTTGATTCTCAGCGTATACCTTTAGAGATAAGTTTGGTACGATTAGCGCATGATCGCACTAAAGCCGATCTAAAAATTGCGTCGGTAGTTACTAAACTTGCTGCTGAAAAAGTGGAAACAAAAATTACAGAAAAAACGGGGGAAAAAAAATTAGAAAAAATTGAAAAACCTGTTGCCGAAGTAGAAATTAAAGAGAGCCTTGCGCCAGCGGTGGCGGTTACTTTAGAAAATGTGAAAAATGTTTGGGGTAATATTATAAATAATTTAGCTAAAATTAAAATGTCGGTCTCTAGTTATTTAAGTGAAGGTCAGCCGACCAAAATTCATGGCAATTTAATTACGGTATCGTTACCTAAAAGTTGTTCCTTGCATAAAGAAGCTTTAGAAAAAAAAGAAAATAAAGATATTATTGAAAAAATGACTTCGGAATTATGTAGCTCTAACCTAAAGGTAAATTTTGTTTTATCGGCGCAGATGCATCAAGAAGCAGATACCCGCAGTAACCCTTTTGTTAAATCAGCAATTGAGATGTTTGGCGGTAGAGTAATTAAGGAAGATTAATGGCAAATTATACAGCTTCGATTGAAAAATTAATTGAGTGTTTAACTAAATTACCGGGAATTGGCCGACGTAGCGCTGAGCGAATGGTGGCACATGTCTTGGGGGCAACTAGTGAAGAGATTAAAATTTTAGCCGATTCTTTAAATAAGGTAAAAGATAGCGTACGGTCTTGTCAGATCTGTAATAATTTAAGTGAAGAAGAGACCTGTAAAATTTGTCAGGATCTTAGTCGGCAAAAAGAGTTAGTTTGCGTAGTGGAAAAACCCAGCGATGTTACGGCGATTGAAAAGGCGGGAAATTTTCACGGATTTTATCATGTTTTGCTAGGATCAATTTCTCCGCTAGAAGGAAGAGGTCCCAGTGATTTAAAGATCGATGGCTTAATTCAGAGAATAAAACAAGGCGGGATTAAAGAGATCATTATTGCAACTGATGCTGATACCGAAGGTGAGACTACCGCGATGTATTTGACTAAATTATTAAAACCATTAGGCATACATTTAAGTCGTATTGGATTAGGCATACCCATGGGTTCAAATCTGGAATACGCCGATGCGACCACCCTCTCTAAGTCCCTGGAATCTCGCCGCACAATCTAATTATGATTACGATTAATAATCTTTCTAAAAATTACGGTCCTAAAGTTTTATTTGAGAACATCTCTCTAAATATTAATCCCGGAGAAAAAATTGGGCTCATCGGGCCAAACGGGACGGGCAAGAGTACTTTATTTGCGCTAATCTTACAGGAGATTGAATCTTCTAAAGGCGAGGTCAGAGTAAATAAAGGAGTGCACATTGGCTATCTTCCTCAGGAATCTAGTTTTCAATCCGAGCATACAGTATTGGCAGAGTTAACTGAAGGCGATGAACGGATTATGCGTTTTAAAAATGAAAAAGAGGCGCTGGAATCTAAAAATGAAGCTGGTTCCAAACGTTATGGTGAAGTTTTGCATGAATTAGAAACTTTAGGTTTTTTTGAGCTAGAGCATAAAGCTAAAAAAATTCTTTCCGGGTTAGGTTTTAAAGAAAGAGATTTTAATCGTCAGATTTCGCAGATGAGTGGAGGCTGGCAGATGCGTGCGCTTTTAGCCAAGTTGCTTACTTATCATTATGATCTTTTATTATTAGACGAACCCACCAACTATTTAGATTTAAATGCGGCCTTATGGCTAAAAAATTACTTGGCTGATTTTAGAGGGACGTTTATTATGATCTCTCACGATCGGGCTTTTTTAACCGATGTTACTAATTATACTTTTATTTTAGAGCATGGCTCAATTTTTAAAGTACAAGGTAATTACGAGCATTATGAAGAGATAAAAGAACAAAAACGTATTCATCTGACTAAACAATTTAAGGAACAGGATAAAAAGATTCAGCAGTTAGAAAAATTTGTAGCTAGATTTCATGCTCAGCCAAATAAGGCTGCTTCAGTGCGCGCCAAGCGGCGAGTTTTGGAGAAGATGGATGGTGAAAAAGTGGTTTTGCCTCCTGATTCACGTCAGAGTATTCATGAATTTGTTTTCCCCCAAACGCGTCGCTCCGGACACAAAATTATAAGCCTAGCCAAAGTCGCTAAATCTTATGGGGAGATTAAAGTTTATGAAGATTTAGATTTTGAAATTGTGCAGGGTGAAAAGGCAGTTTTAGCCGGTGAAAACGGGGCGGGTAAATCTACTTTATTAAAAATATTAGCGGGGATTGTGGATATTGATAGTGGTAATCGAACGGTTGGGCATAATGTAGATATTGGATATTTTTCGCAAACGCGTACCGATGTTTTAAATGTGGAAAATACTGTTTTGCAAGAGGCTTATTCGGCGGCTCCGGGCTATACTTCGGAAGAGTCGATTAGAACTATTCTAGGAGCGTTTTTATTTAGCGGTGATGATGTTGATAAAAAAGTTAAAGTTTTGTCCGGAGGAGAGAAGAGCCGACTTATTTTGGCTAAACTTTTAATTAATCCGCCGAATTTTTTACTCTTAGATGAACCGACTACACATTTAGATGTGGAGGCAGTGGATGCTTTGGTGCGGGCGTTAAAAAATTATGAAGGCACGATTGTTTTTATTAGCCATGATATTTATTTTGTTAGCTCGGTAGCCAATAATGTTTTTGAGGTTAAAGAGGGGAGAATTAGAAAATTCCCTGGGACATTTGATTATTATCTAGAGAAACGTGATACTTTTAATGATACAGGAGAAATTAAAAAAGCAAAGCCAGCGGCGCATAAGCCGATTGATGAAGTAAAAGAGAAGATTAAATCGGAAGAGCATTTACGCAAAAGTGAAGATAAGAAACGCAAGGCTAATAATGCGGTTATTCGCGATAAGATTAATAAATTGTTAAAGAAAAAAGAAGATTTAGAGTTAGAAAGTTACGCCAAGGCTCGTGCCTTGTCTAATCCGCATTTTTACCGGGATGAAGAGACGGCTAAAGAGTACGGGCGGCGCATGAAAGAAATTGAAAAATTAATTGTTGAGATTGAGAGCGATGTAAAAGCGCTTGAAAATCAGATAATTTAGTATAAAATGTTAACACTATTCCCCCTTAGCTCAGTTGGTAGAGCGAGAGACTGTTAATCTCCAGGTCCTAGGTTCGAGTCCTAGAGGGGGAGCCAATATAATCTCTCAAAATCAATAATGAGAGATAAAGATTACCCTGATTAATAGCTCTAGTCAGGGTATTTTTTATGTCCGCACGTGTCAAAGAGTTAGGGCATTATTTTTTCTGCTGTTCTGCTGTTGTAGTATCCCAATTTTAATCCTATCTAAGGTTCGCTAAAAGAAGCCAAATAAATCTCGCTAGCTTATCTCTTTATCTCCGAATCGCCTCATAGTTAATGCTTTCTAGTTAATGGTTTTATCGACTGTATTTTGCATTATTTGAGTCAAAGTCTGGGCATTAACTAGGAATTTGTTGTTACAAAAAAGAGATAAGGTTTAAGGTATTAGGCTAGTTATTTATTCAGTTTTTCGCCTAGTCTGTCATGCACCGGTTGCGAAATGCGTCATATAGGGAGAGTCCTAGATAGCTAATCCAATATGCAAACAGACAAATATTTGTTGTATAGCCTTTTGAGCGAGTTATAATTATATAAATATCTCGTGTTTTGGAAGAAAAATGGTAAACCAGAATCGATCACCTTTTGCTTTGCTATTTTTAAGAAGATTTTCTCAGGTATTTTGTTTTCAAAACGACTTGCATTAGGTCGTATTAGTGCTAAGATTTAAGACAAAGGAGAATAAATGGGTATAAAAAAGAATGCTTTGTCACGATCGATTTTTATGTTTTGCTTAGCTGCCACTATTATTTTATATGGTAGTTTTATGTTTTATTTTTGTACAGCGAATCCCACTAAGGCAGCAAACATTATTTATGCTGCAGAGAACGACCTTACGGAGGGAGGGGTTGGGTCAAGCAAGAAAGAAGTTGGTGGTTTGCAGAAAAATGATTTAAGTAACCAAACCGTTAAACAAGCAACAGTTGTTGGTGAGGAAACGGATAAAATAACAAAGTCTCAATTACCGGAAAAATCAAACGAAAGAAATTCTGAGAATCCAGATCGGTATAGATGTTTTCTTGAATTTTATATAGGACAAATGGTAAATTTTTATCAACAGATTATTACCATTCTGTTAGGGGTAATTGGTGTTTTATTGGTTATCAGTTTTATGTATTTACGTTTTACCTCTCGGCAACAGGCTGAAGATATGGCGAATGAAGCGTTGAACTCAAAATCATTTCAAGTAACATTGAAAGATATGGTAAAAAAGGAATTCGCTGAAGCGAAAAAGTCAGATGAGTTTACTCAAATGTATGAACAGATACCTAGTTTAGCTGAAAGAGTAGATGTGCTTGAGAAAATAGTTAACACGAAAGCTGATGATGAGGTCAGCGAAGAAAAACAATAGAGGTGAAAAATGGCAATAATTAGAACGAAAAGCTTTTCTGCTGATTGTCCTGTTGCATTATGTGATATCGATTTGTACGACACTCCAGAAAAATTATTGCAGTTTGTGAGCTCCAAAGGGATTGTTCCTGTGCCCTTGAATTTAGAAAAACTGGCAGAAGAATTTAATATCAGCGTAGAATACTTGAATTTACCAGATGATTTATCAGGAGAACTTTTTAAGAATCCAGAAAATGATAATTGGGTTATTCATGTAAATAAGAAGCATCATGTCAACAGGCAAAGATATACCATTGCTCATGAAATAGCTC
Source organism: Candidatus Omnitrophota bacterium (assembly GCA_041650295.1). Taxonomy (GTDB): domain Bacteria; phylum Omnitrophota; class Gorgyraeia; order Gygaellales; family Profunditerraquicolaceae; genus UBA6249. Next base: position 3,487 of record JBAZLM010000016.1, on the reverse strand, counting down.
ACTTTTGTCTACACAGGCAATTTAAGTATAGGTTTGAAGATGAGATATTCTTCCGTGGCGGAGAATCATATGACAAGGAAGAAATGGAAGCTAATGATTTTGCTAGTTCCATATTGATTCCAGAGCAGGAATTGAAAACTAAAATTCGTTCAGGAGTTAGAAAAATAGAAGAATTAGCCGAGATATTTGAAGTTTCAACCTTGGCCTTAAGGATAAGGGTAAAGAGCCTTGGTATGTCAGGGCATGGATTATGAAAAATATACTATATGCCCCTATAATAAAAACTGGTGATGCTGAAATGAGGGGGCTTGATAATCTTAACGATGAAAACAAAAATGGAATAACGCCAGTTTTTGAGTTAACTAAGTCTAGAAAATCAAAGAATATCCCTCAAGGTGATATACACAGAAGATTGCAAAAAATTCAAGATATTTTTGGAAATAGGCGCTTTATACTAGATTTGACTAGTGATCCTAACTCTACAAATGAACAAATAGAAAAATTGCTCGATAATAGTAACGGATACAGTAACTGGATTAACTTTTTAGTTTTATTAAAAAACGATTTTCCTAAACTAATACCAACCATACAAATTACTGATAAGGGGGTTAAGACTGAAGAAGAAGTATATAATAGGGTTAAGGCACAGGTTGAATTATTAGATAAACATTTTACTGAAGTTGTTTATAGGTTTCCTTTAGAACATGATTACTATAAGACAGATCTAGAACACATAACCAATAAAATCTCAAATGATAAACTTATTTGCATCATTGATGCGGGATTTATCACACAGAATAAATCTGGGATTTATATAACAAAAGCCAAGAGTATTATTGCAGATATAAAAAAGTATGGTGTTAAGAGAATTATTCTATCGGCTACCTCGTTTCCAAGGAATCCAACTCAATTTGGTGATGAAGGAGATGGAGAATTCAACTTAGAAGAATGTTCATTTTTTAATGGAACGAAGGAAGATGAAGCAAGTGCCAGTTTTATTTACGGGGACTATGCAACAATTAACCCAATAAGAAGCGATCAGGCAGGTGGAAATGGGTGGGTTCCTAGGATTGATATGCCTACAGAAGATGTGCTTTTTTATTATAGATCTAGAAAGAACAAAAGAGAATTAACATATGTTGATGCTTATATAAGAGTTGCGCGATCAATGGTTAGCGATCAGAGATATAAGAATATAAAGAAAGAAATTAAAGATTGTTGGGGGATTGAACAGATTGAATTAGCTGCGGGAGGGACCCCTGAAGGACTGTCGCCGTCTTTCTGGATTTCAGTTAGAATGAATATCCATATGACAATAAGAAAGAAGATGTTTTAAACATATAACTCATCAATTTTTCCGCATAAACCTCGTAAATCATCCCATACGATTTTACCCCCGGTATCTCTTAAAAGAAACTTAAAAAGTTTATCATAGCGCTTCTTAAGAAATAAATAAGCGGCTGCGCGGATCTTATTTACGGTGAGCTGATGCCTAAGTTTATTCCGTATTTCATCTGTAGATAGCTTTCGGATATTTTTTGAGGCGCATAAATTGAGCAGTTCAATCTTAGGTAAAAACATTAGAAGGGAATGTTTATCTAATTTCTTGTTTAATTTTGCTGTTTTTATAATCTTAAATTTTTCATTATTAAACAAAATTATCCCAGTGTCCTGAGTAATAATTTTTTTAATCTTATTAATATTTTTTAAGGTAGTTATTACAGATACCTTGTCGAATGTTTTATAATAGTCATTTAATTGTATTTTAAGTTTTCTTAGATCATCCGAGTCGCTTTTTATTTCAAGGGTGTGTGTTTTATTTGAAAGAATTAATAAGTCGGCTTTTCTTCTATTTATGGAAAATAGAACTTCAGTAGCAATAGTATCTCGGGTCTTATCGAAATCAAGATTCCCTTTTAAAAGCCATTTTATTGTTTTTGTTTTTATGAGTTCCGCTTTATCCATAGTTAATATTATCTCATTAATCTTGTTAGAAATAAAGAAACAGTTTTTGTTGGTAAAAAGAGAGATAAGATTCCAGGTATTAGGCTTGGTTTTTGACTAGTTCGCGCCACAGCTGGCTCTGTTGCTGCCAGTCGGTCTCATTGCAGACACTGCGTAGCTTATACTCTGGAATTGCGGCAAGGGCCGCATTATCTGCGCAGATTATCTCTTCCTGGATCTTCGGTGAAAGTAGCAGCATATTCATAATTTGATCGATTCTAACTTGAATCATGTTAAGCCATTCAGAGGCCTGTTTAAGGCTCTTTACCTTGCCTTCGTCAAACAGCCTTTGCAATTGGTGCGCCAAGATCAAATTTCTGCGTATCTTTGGCTCCTTTCCGATTTCTTCTTCCTTGTGCCATTTGTTTAAAGGCCGCACCTGTTTCAAATCAACATCAAATTCAAGGCGGAGGCTGCTGCCATTGAGTAATATTCCGAGTTTTCTGCTGTTTGAATCATAGTCAGCTTCTTTGATAAGGGCTTTAAGTATGCGCCGTTTCTCTTGTGGATACAAAGTATCCCAAACAGGAGACAAGAGTGCTTCAATTTCCTGTTTATTCTGTTCTTCTTTTTTCTTCCGGTTTTCAGCAAACAGCATTTTTAAACACTCAACCACGGTATCTTCAATTGCCTGTGCGTTTACTGATTTAGTGGGACAGGAGTTATATCCGCGTTTCTGGGCATTGGTGCAGACATAATAACGGTACTTGTGCGTCTTATGCTTTAAAGTATAGGTATGGAACATAGAATGCCCGCAGGTCTTGCAGTGCAGAATATGGGTTAATAATCCAGAGCATTCTATGTTTTTTGTAGCTTTGCGCTCTACGCGGTTATCCTTAAGCACTTGCTGGGCATTTTTGAATGTTTCTTCGTCGATCATTGCCTCCTGTTGGCCGTTATAGACTTGTCCTGCATAAAAAACCTTTCCTATATAAACTACATTCTTGATTGCCTGCTGTATTTGAGTAACCCCAAATTTTAAACCTCCGAATGGTTTTCCGTCTTTTTGCTTTCCTGCCCGGCTTCGATAGCCTTTTTCATTCAGGATGCTGGCAACTTTGAGAAGGGAGTTACCTTTTAGGTACAATTCAAACATCTCTCGGACGATTTTTGCTTCGTCTTTATTAATTACCAGCTTTTTGCCTTCTTTATCTCTGGTGTAGCCAAAAGGAGGCCTGCCTCCTAGCCACTGGCCCCGTTTGCGCGCAGCGCCCATTTTGTCGTGGGTTCGCTCGCTAATCAATTCTCTTTCAAACTCAGCAAAGGAAGACAAAATATGCAGCATAAGTTTGCCTGTTGAAGTGCTTGTGTCAATCGGCTGGGTAATTGAGGCAAATGCAACCCCATGTTCATCAAAAAACTTAAGAAGCTGAACAAAATCCACAAGCGATCTGCTAAGCCTGTCTAATTTATAGACAACTACCATATTAACTCTGCTTTCTTTGATATCAGTGATCAATTTTTGCAGAGAAGGGCGGTTGGT
>JBAZLM010000015.1:0-17459 GCA_041650295.1 Candidatus Omnitrophota bacterium | reverse complement strand
CCAGAAAGAATTTCTGAAAAAGATTGGTTCGAACTGTATTTTAAAAGAGCGCCGCCTCAATTTTTCGACGGAAGGTACCTTCCGTCCTGTCCTTGAAGCAGCCCCCTATCACTCTTGGTGGAGCTGGGGAGAATCGAACTCCCGACCCCCTCGTTGCGAACGAGATGCTCTCCCAACTGAGCTACAGCCCCGATTAATTAAAACTGATTCAATTCCAAAGAGTTATGGAAATTATGTTTTGGAGTTACTTTAGCGTTTTTAGCCCCTGTAACGATTTTGTAACCATTTTCAGGTGTTTCTAAGGCTATTTTCTTGCTTAACAAATCAACTGCCCTCTTCTTATGGTCTGGCGATAAATGGCTATAACGAAGTGTCATCTCAATAGATTTATGCCCTAAAAGCTCTCTTACCGTATTTAAATCCACCCCATTCATTACAAGCTGAGAAGCAAAAGTATGCCTCAAGTCATGAAAGCGAAAATTAGTTATATCTGCTTTTTTACAAGCAGTAGAGAAAGATTTTCTAACATTCCCGTAAGATTTGTTATCTTCCTTGCAAAAAACATACTGGCTTTCTGGATTCTTAAGGACGTTTATAATTGTCTTTTGAACAACCTCATTCATAGGCACTTCACGCTTTTCCCCATTCTTTGTATCAAGCAAGTGAATTATGCCTCTTTTAATATCAATATCATGCCACCTAAGCCCTAGAATCTCACCCTTCCTCATCCCTGTATGTAAGGCAACAATCACTATAGGCTTTAAATGCTCACAACAATTAGCTAATAATCTATTTATCTCTTCTTTTTCAAGATAACGGATTCGCTTTTCTGGCACCTTAAAGAGCTTTACTTTCGACACGGGATTACTTATTACCTTCCCCCATTCAATTCCACGATTATAAAGTGAGCTAAGGCAGTTAAGAACCCTATTTACTGTTGATTTTGTGACTTCCTTAATTCTTTCGGCCCTGTAACGCTCAATATCTTCAGGGGTTATCTCGTGAAGACACTTACTACCGAAGTACTTCTTTAATCCGTTGAGATTCGGATAATCTGATTTACGCCAAGACTTATTATTTGGTTTGCAATGCACTTCTAAATATTCGTCAACAAAATCTTCAAATTTAACTTTAAGAGTTTTCTTAATATCTAAATGCTTACCTTCCGCAATTTCGACCTTACGCTTCTGCAAAACTGCTTCAGCAAGTTTTCTATCCGTGCTGACAGCCCTTTGTACCCGATTGCCGTTGAGAGAATAACTAATGTAGTAAACATCCCCTCGTTTATAAACACCCTTCATTTTACAGCTCCTTTTTACGTAGTTAATTATAGTTTAAGACAACGCTATCATCAAGAGAAATCTCCAACGCAAGGAATACTCTTCTGTTTTAACCAACTGGCAATCTTTAAACCCTCAAATCTTACAAGTCTCCCTATCTTTAAAAAAGGAATAGTCCTATCGCTAGTCCACCCATAAATTGTAGTTATCGAGACACCTAACATCAAAGCAAGCTCTTGCGGTGACAAATACTGTTTTTCTCCCATGTTTAAACCCTCCCTTGCGGGAAGCAACGCTGTTAAGCAATCGCTTCGGAGGATTAGGATTTTATTTAGCCATTTTTACCACTTTCTAATATTTTCTTAGAATCTTCTATCGATTTCTGTATAATTCTTTTTACTGTATTACTAGAGAGCCTGTAACGAAGAGAAATTGTTTTTTGAGACCAATGACAAAAAAAGTAAGCCATTAAAACATCTAACTCTTTCTTTTTCGGAATCTTGTATTGATTAGTCATTTTCATTCCCCTCCTTATGCTTTTCAATGTGCGTTTCCACACATTCAGTAGAACAGAATCTAAAGATTTCATTTGTTCCTTCATTAATTAAATAATAATTCAAAGAAGGAATTATTTTTCCACATTCAAAACATTTAATTTGACAGGATTCGTGAGGAGCTTCGATTGACTTTTCACAGATAGGACATTTTGGAAGTTTCAGTTTTTTCATTTTTTGTTTTGGGGAGAGGTTTTTAGCCTCTCCCGTTTTTAAAAGTTAACTAATTAAATTTTCACAGTAACAGATAGCTAAATAATTTGTAACCGCAATTCCGATGTTTTCGTAGCCAAAGCAACCAATTCCAAGAATGTTTTTTGAGTTATTAATAACCTGCAATCCACCAATAGTAGTAACCAGTCTTTCCGCTTCGCCTTCAACACCAGCAGATTTACTTAATTCCGCATTGAATTTTCTACGAATTAATAAACAAGGTTTTGTATCTACTAAATCACTATTCCGTGCTACTAATATCGCTTTAGTAGGGTCTAGCACTGGGAGGTAAACACCACTATCCAATTTGACACTCCCAAGTACTTTAACAACTTTTACCCCAACATCTGCTAACATTTCTTTTATGCTTATACGATAAGAAAAATTCTCTGTATTTTCTTTATCGTAATTGTCAATCGCTTGAACAACTTCTCTACCAGCTAGCAAAACATAATTTTCACCATAATCATTAATCTTATGCACCATTTTCATTATTCCGTCATACAAATCTTCTCCTGTGGCTTTTGAAACTTCTTGAGAAGTAATGGCCAAAATCAAATCAATCATTCCTTTCAATTCAAGTTTGTTAAGACCTCTCGTTATTGCCATTTTTTTACGAGCTAACGCTGTCTGGTCTTTTGATGCTGACATTTCGTTCAAAGTAACGTAAGCTAAATCTGACTGGTAGCCTATCATATCAATTTCTACCCCACCGACAGGAGATTTATGATTCGAAATTACCTCTCCGTTATCTCCAGCAGTATAAATTGTATCTACGTTCTCATCATAAGAAGTAAAAGCATAGGCGTTATCCCCACACTCTAAAGTATCTCTTTTACAAATTTCTGCTAAAACTGGGTCAACAGGTAAAGCAGGGTCAATCGGTTGTCCGAAAATCTTTGCAATATCGATGCTAGGGTTATTCATTTTATCTTTTCCTCTTTGTAAAACTATTGATAATAATTTCTTATCAATTATTCTTTATTATTTCAATAATCATTTCAACGGTTGCTTTCGTTTCGGCGTTGACTCATCAACTTGGTTTCGGCAATCTTGGTTTCGATTATTTGTTTACCACTCTTCAATTAATCTGTTTTAGGTTTTCCTTTTTAACAGACCTTTAAAATTTGATAACCGCCTAAGAAGCCTACAGAAAAACAGTTAAACAGCTTCTCGCAATAAAGGAGATTCTTCGGAGTTGGAATTCTCCGCTGTTTTTTAGCCCTTCGTTAGAAGAAGGCGGTTTTAAATCTTTTTTTATTAAAAACAAAATAAAAAGAGCTATTCCCGTGCCTAACGCATTGGGAATAGCTCTTTTTTAGATACTATTCAGATTAGGATTTAAAAGCTTTTGCTTTTATTGTCTTTCTGCGTAACTCTAAATTACCTAAAACCCTTCATTCCTGTCTCTACTACTAAGTATATAGAAGAACATCGTTTTGACAAGTAATACTTTTCTCAATTTAGCCTTTCTATTAAAAGTAAACCCCGAAAATTTAAATTTATGCAATTATTTTTAAAATACCCTTAATTGGCCATTTTTAGCCTTAGCGATTCCTTCCTTATAGTATTTATAATATAATATATATCAATAATCTAACTTAAGATTAATGATTTATTATTCGTAGTATTCGTATTACTTCGTAATACTCATACTACTCATAATAAATAGCTTTACCAATTTATAAAACATGGTTAAAGCTCCTATCTGTATTAATCTTCTCGGCGTGAAAACGTTTTCTCTCTACTAGGTACGTTAATTTACAAATCTTTTACAGTTTAAACGTAATGACAGATACTTTTTTGCAACTTCTACCTTTTTCTACTATTTTGAATCTACCAATTTCTACTGATTGCTACACATAGAGTTATAAAGATTATTTCTTAGATTTTTATAATCGATTTTCGAGCATTTTTACATTTAAACTATAAGCTATAATTTTTCACTTTTGCTCTCTTGGGAGTTAGAAGCAAAATCTGCCTTATTTGGTTTCTTTCTTTTATTTTTTAAAGAATCTTGCTGAGTAACCCAATGGCAGTTTTCTTTAAAGTATCCTTTTTCGTTTTGTAATCTATCTATACAATAATTTTTTGAGGGTCTTAACCCCAAATCTTTAACGAATACATTAAAATCATCTAGCCATTCATCGCAAATAGTAATTCCTCTCGCTCCATAGTTTTTATAATTGTGTGCATTTACGTTAAGACAACGATTAATCATTCCACAATATGTCTCATAAGTTAATTTTTCTTGCTCTGTAAGATTTTTTAAATGAGCATTATGCTTTGTGTTCTTAGGTTTTAAAATAAAGGTATCTGTTAATGAATTTTTACAGTAGACACCCCTTTTTGACTTGTTGATTATTTGCTGCTTAAAGAATTTGGATAGAATTTTATCCACTATCCCTCTTGATAACTCTAAAGCAGTCATGATGCCTTTAGCAGTTATTATTTCTCCATTAGAATGTATATAATCTAAAATCTTAATGGCTTGTGTCATATCCTAGCCTGTCCGATTTTATTCTTATCAAAATATCTTCTTCCATTTTACACCTTCATCATAACCGCATTATAATGCTCAATGACTTTCTCGGAAGTTTCATTGAGGTAAATCTGAGTAGTGGAAATATTTGAATGTCCAAGCAGACGAGAAATAGTAATTAAGTCTAACCCCTTGTGATACAAATTTATCGCTCCAATATGCCTACAGCTATGCGGAGTAACTTTAGTTTGAAGTTTCTCAGTTATCCTCTTACATAATCCCCTTAGTTTTCCTACGCTATAATTAAACGCATTTGTTCTTTCCGGCTCCTGAGCAAATAATCTTTTAACTTCATTAGCAACCGAAGGACTAAAACAAACGATACGCTCCTTACGACCTTTGCCCTTAACTTTGCATGTCCTTTTCTCAAAATTAAAATCTGATTGTTTTAAATGGAGAAGCTCTGCTTTTCTCAACATCGTTTCCGTAAGGAAGTCTAAGATTAATTTTTCTTTCGGTTTCAAATTATAAGAAATAGCTTTTATCTCTGATTCCGAAGGGTAATCTTTTATTTTAACGTCTGGCCTTATGCTTTTAATTTTTGTTAACTGGGTCTTAATATTAAAGTAATTGCAGTAGGATTTAATCGCTTTCAGAAATAGATTTTTTGAATTAATAGAGTAACGAGAAAGAAAGACCAATAACTGCTCTTCCGTTAATTCAAATAAAGTTAATTTATTTTTATTTAAATACTTGAATAACACCTTAATATAGTTCAAATAAGCTTTGCTCTGATTTATTTGTTCTAGATACTGCTCATATTTTTCTATTGCTTTTCTTCTTGATAACATCGTCTTTCTACCTTTCTTTCTTAAAGACTTTTTAAATATTTAAAAGAAGTGGAGAAAAAAATATAAACCTTTCTGGCCCTCTAATTAAAGTATAACTATTTTCCAATATCTATTTAACTATTTCTTTTTAAGCAACTGCTTGTAATTTTCTATACCTACCTTGACAATATCAATTATGCCTAAACCCTTAGGTAATTCCTTTAAAGCCTTTTGCAAGCTATCCTCATCCTCTTTGTTAAGGCTAAAGCTGTGCGTGTATCTCGGTGCTGATGTCATAATTCTTCTCCTTTTAGTAATTGCATTGCATTGCTTTACTTTAAGTATAGCACATTTGTTACACTTTTCAAGCCTATTTCCAAATTATTTTTCTTAATTTTATCAACCTTCTATATCTAAAGTATAACATTAAAACTGATACTACCAGCCTCCCCCTGCCCTATTACCAGAAGGTAAGTAAAATAGCTAAATAATCAATCTATAAACAGCGATAGATAAGACTACCATGGCAAGAAGGCTAGGTAAAGATAGCCACCAATGAGAATCCGCTATATTGAAATAAATTTTAATAGCATTAACTAATAAAGTTAATTAGAGTTAAATTGTTTAATTAGATTAATTTTATTCACAGAAATTAACATTAACTTGATAGTTAATGTTAATTATCCAACTAATTGATGATAAAAGGGTTAAATTGAGCTACGGAGGGGTTATTTTTAGCAAAAAATAACTCTAATTTGAACGGATGGCCGACTGTACCTCTGATTCATTTTTGCTCGTAATTAATTCTTAGAAAAATAAGCAATTACCGGAGGCTTATCGGTGATTTGTTTAAGCACAAGTCGGGAGCTTACGGGAGGTTAAAATAGGCGTTACGGGAGGGCGTGAGCTTGGTTTTGTGCTTAAAATATAATTTTGAATATTTTTTATTGAAAATGTTTTGCTATGGGAAAATAATCGTTTAACCTGGGTTATGCTAGGGGCTGTGAGGGGCAGAATAAAGGTAATTTTTTAATCGGGCAAACCTATTACGATACGAGGAAAAAGCTCTTTGTTCTCTAAAAAATTATCTATATGCTCTCTTGATACTTTAGTAAATTTTTTATACAAACATTTCTTTGTAGAGCTTATTCAAATTTGTTCCGAATTCTAAATAACCATTTATAGATTCATTGTATTCTTTTGAAATACGATTAAAATTGTTCCAACTTAAAGTTTCCTTATTTTGGCTACGATTGTAAAGTAGCTCTATTTTCCTAAAAAGCAGGTCTACTGTTTTTAGTAATGCTTCAAAATATCCTAAAGTGCAATCAAAGAATTCTTTTTGCAAGGAAGTTAGGCTATTATTTATTTCGTTTCCCAACTCTCTAATCTCAATCTCTTTAGACATAAAATCATTGCTGAGTATCTTTGCTTCATTATAAAGCCCCTGAAAATCGACTTTCCTAAATACACTTCGAAACGTACCTGCTTCTTTTAATACTTTGTTGTGCAATTCTACATATTTATTTAGTAAATTATTGATTTCTAATGCACATGATTTTAGTTTATCTAAATTATTCATCTCTCCCCTTTGTAGGGCAGATTTAGGGAATAAGTCTCAATATGAGACCGCCTATAACACCGCCGATTACGCTGCTTATTAAACCTACAATTGCAGCAGCACATACAGGATGATGTCCAAGGAATCTTTGCAATCCTTCAAACATTAATTTTTCTTTCATTTTTATCCTTATTTCTTTTGAGTAAGTAAATAAAAAGGAATGTTCCGAGAATGGTATCTATTACATAAATCCACCAACCGAGTTTAAAATATGCCTGATTAAACTTAATTACTAACTTATCAAACCAAACAAAAAATTCTGTTATTATTCCAATGACTAACCAAAGTAATCCAGGAATTATAGCAACAGCAACAATACAAAGTGCTAAACCCCAGATTCCACAGATGGTTAAAAAGAGCCAATCTAAAAATTTCTTTACAGTTGGTTGTTGTTTTATCTTTTTTCCCCAACTATCAGTGGTTAGCCAGAATACTATATAAAGCCCAGATAATACCAAAAGTATTTTTATTAATTTCCACATCTTATTTCTCCTTCAGCATACTATCTTCAAATTCTATTCCACCATTGACTATCTTTACCATTATTCCCCGTTTGCTTAGTTCTTCTTCTATGAATTCTAATTTCTTCTCAAGCACCTCTACTTTAATTTTATTAAGAGCTACATTTCCTCCCGAATTCTCAACTTTTTCTTTTTCTACTTTCCATTCATTTTTTAAGTGATTCATCTCATCAAAAACTTTATAAGATTCCTCCTGGTAAATTTGACGTTTAATTATACCTTCTTCTCCACCAACCATTACTTTTTTTTGAAATTCATTTTCTAATTTACCGTATAGCTCCATAGTAAACTGTGTTTTTGCTGAAATAATGTCAAGAGCAACTGCTTTTGTATTTTTGTATGCTTCAAAGTTTTCACAATAATACTGTTTCAATTGCTCAGAAACTAATTTATCAAATTGTTTTCCCATAAAACACCTCCCCTCCTAACATTCGTTTCTTAAATTCATTTTATCTATAACCAAATTATACCCCTAACCTTCAATCCAAGCAACAACCTTCTTTAGATACTCGTATTTTCAACCTTTAAGACAATAACGTAAAAAGCGGTAAAATCTAACAGGGATTTTCTTGTTTAGTGGTATAATGTGCTTAATTGGAAAGGTTATAATTTATCTATGCACTAAAAAGGAGAGCTAAAATGGCAAGCCTAATTATTACCAAAACAATGCTAGAACTTCAAAAGACTATGGAGCAACATGGTAAAGAAATCGCCGAAACTTTAAAATCATTTCAAGATGTCGGTAAAAGTTTTTCTCAATCATTAACATCTTTAGGCCAATTCGGAATTGATGTTTCAAAAACCTTGGAAAAATATAAAAGTATAAGTACCGAAGCAGCAATATCATTAAAACCAGTCTATGATTTAATGGAAAGCATACAAGCAAATATGGCATGGATAAAGAATATCGAAACGTCCTCGTTTAACATTGGAATAAAAAACTTAGAAGAGCTGCAAGGGAAAATAATTGATATACCAGAGGTCTTTAGACCTATAAATATCAACCCATCTTTACTGGTCTCTCCAATTAGAGATGATAGAAGATTAAAGAATTTAATAAAAGAGGCGATACAGGAATTAGGGGAAGAGGAAGCCCGAATCAAAAAGCAAGAATTCGAAGAATTAGCGAAGAAAAATAAAATAGGGTTTGAGAAGTAAGATAAATACGAACAATTAACAGTTAGTCGAGAGGTTATTTCCTAATAAAACAAAATGTTTTTTTCACCTCCTGCCATAATAGACGCAGAAAGTAAAATAATCTAACAAGATTATTTAAAAAGCTTCAGTTTTGAGTAGTTATTTAATATTATTTTACAGGTTGAATTGTAGCAGTTGGAATCACAACAGGTTGACTTATTGCAGGTTGGGGTTTAGGCTGAAGTTGGCTCTGTAAAGAATAGACTTTTTCTATTAAAGAATTATACGAATTGTTTCTTTCGTTCCATGCTGTCCAAAGCATTCCGCCAAACATTAATAATATAATGACAATACCAAAAATAACTAAATCTCTGGTTTCTTTTATCCTTGCTTTCGCTTCAGCAATATCAGCTTGTTGTTTATCAATATTAGCTTGCTGTTTTTCAACATCAGCTTTAATTTTTTCTACTTGGTCTAAAAGCTTAGATGAATCAGTTTGATTAAAAATAGGTGGTGAGGATAGTATTTGACCAATGTCAGGTTGGGGAGTCGTTTGGGAAGTATTATTTGAAGTTAAGTCAGTCATAAAAATTAAGCCTGTTTTACTACATTAAAATAAAATTCATTTGAACCTTTTAATTCCTCACCATTTAAAGAAACCCTTAGTTTATATTTCCCAGCTTGGGTAAATTTTATCATTGGGAACCCAGCTGTGAAATAAACCTGTCCTTTATGAACATTATCGCCAGCTATAGTGCTTGCAGGAGATATTGTAACACCATCTGGATATACAAAAGTAACCTCTAATTTCATACTTCCATCAATATTCGAATATACACTACCCCCCACACAAAGACTCCACCATATAAAATCATTCTCTTTAGATATGAATAAGGTATCAAATACATCTATATAAGAAAAATTTTTGGTACCCTCATCTTTGATTCCTCTCATACAGACAAAAATATAGTTTAAATAATTTGACATGGTTTATCCTCGTATGCTCCGATTCTAATGTTTAAATAAGTATTCTTTAATGTAAATCCTGATTAATAGTTTATTCCTTTCTTTATTTCATGTCAATAATTTCTTGTAACCGATTTGTAACCAATTTAATCAGAATCAACTAATTTCTACTAAATTACACTAATTCGATTTTGTATCTAACTTATTGCTAATCAACAGACTATCAGTGATTTCAACAGGTTGGGAAAAATACCGTAAATGCGTTGCGAACGAGGTGCTCTCCCAACTGAGCTACAGCCCCGATTTGAACTAATTTCATTTGGTTATTTAATTTATCATATTTTAGGCAGGTTGGCAATTTAAAAAGATTTGGGAGGGATAAGAACAACTTAAAAAAAATTTTATTGCGCGGGGGAATTGGGGCTAACTAGGCGCATTTTCATGGCGACTTCAGGGTTACTTGAACTAGCCGCAACAGAAGGATAGTACCTGCCTACCAAACCCACATCAACCGTCATGCCCTGGTCAGTAATCCTGGCATAAAAACCTCTGGTTGGGTAATCCGGCATTACATCAGCCAGAAAATTAGAGATAATTTTATCAGTTAAAACTTCGGGAGTAAGGCCAAATATGACAATTAATTGATTGCCATTAAGATAGAAAGTAATCCATGAATCATCGATTAAATTACCGGGAGTCTTAGGGTTATTTAAATCCACGCGCACCTGAAAACCGGTCTGAGCCCCCGCAGTAGGATACCTCCTAATCGCAGGGTTATTAAAATCCCCGACACTCTGCTGGACATACTTACTTATAAAGTCAAGAGCGTAAGAAATTTCATTCTGCGTTTTGGCTCGTCGATCCGAGCTAATCACATGGTTCCTGCTAAATACGTCTATATTAAAAAAGGCCAAAAGAACCAGGGACATTAAAATTATAGACATAACTAACTCTATAAGGCTTAAAGCAGATTTTCTATTAGGCATGGGATTTAAGGAGAAAATTCAGTCCAACTAACCGTGGTTATCACCCGGCGCAAATCTGTCCCGGAAACGTTGCTTACATTATAACGCGCCGTGTAAATAATATTATTTACATTTCTTTGGGTTGCCACCGAAGGACAGGCTGGATTTTGATTAATTCCGGTTGCGTCGCAGTAAGTGGTGCCTAAACGCAAGGCATTAGTAATAGTATTCCAATTATCCTGGCGCACATGCAGCTGAAGAGGGTCAAGAAAAAGCTTCCCCATTCCGCCGCTGGTCATACGCTCTACGGCATGCATAATATGGCGCTTACTAGAAACAAAAACACTGGCCATGCCTGCCATCATTAAAGCAAATATAACTGTTGATACAATTACCTCAAACAGGGAGGTGGAACGCTTATTGCAGATTAAGGTAAAGGACAATCTGTTCCTGAACAAGTGGGTGTACTCCCGGTGTTAGTTAAAGTCCAAGTCCTAACAGTACTGTATCCTATTCGTATAGCGGTAGTCCGGCTGTTAACTCCATCTGCCGTATATCTCCAAGATCCCCCGCTAGAAGGAAGGCTAATTTTTAGGTATCTATTAATTAAAGTAACATTGTTAGTAGTTGAAGCGGGAGGATAATAAAAACCCGCCTCCATTCTATAAATTTTTTCTGCTGCCTGCATAAGGCTCAGGCTAGCCCTAGCCTCCCTGTCCAACGCCCGTTCTTTACTGGTCGTAAAACCAGGCAAGGCTAAGGCAGCCAAAACACCTACAATTACAATGACAATCAAAAGTTCCATCAAGGTAAAACTTTTCTTCAGCATTTATTAACCGTTTGCCTTAATAACCGGCAGTTCCCCCAAATACACCAGCAGCTGTTAAGGTCTTGTTGTAAGATACCGTGCTATTGGGTGTTTTTCCACCGGCAGTACACCTGGTAGCGGTACAGAGCCCAGCGGTCGTACATGCATAAGAGAAATAATGCGTGGTGGCGCAGGCTGCAGGGGCCGATACACCTAAACCAGCTAATGTTACATACGCACCACTCTCCATATAATTGGCTACTTCTGCGCTCCTTAGAGCACCTAAGATTAACCTTGCTTCAGCGGCGCGCCCTTTTTCAATAACCTTGGTATACTGCGACATACCCACAGACGCCAGTACCCCGACGATGATAATGACTACGATTAATTCGATAAGCGTAAAACCTTGTCTCATTTTAACTCCTCCTCTCTTAATAAAATATAGATTATTCCGGCACTTCATTTTAACCTCCTTTCTAAAATAAGTATAAGCTATTTTCCAAAAAATGTCAATGTTTATCCTCCGACTTTTGAAATTTCAAAAATCGGCAAAAAGATACCCGTAATCATAAGGCCTATGACCCCTCCGATAAAAACCAGCACCAACGGCTCGAACATGGCAACGAAACGCGAAAGGAATACTTCGCAATAATCCTGGTAAAAAGCATTGATTTTCTTAAACATCTGCGGAAGCTCTCCGATCTCTTCGCCGATACTGACCATTTGCACGAACATCGGGTCAAAGAAACCGCTTTTTTCCAAAGGTTCACGCAAAGACTTGCCTTCGCGCACATCATCTTTAACCTTGCGGATAATATCGCCCATAATCAAATTCCCCACGCTGCGTTCCGATATTTCCAATGAATAAAGAATAGGAACCCCTGACTCCAGAAGCGTGGACATTTCCGATGAAAATCTCTCTATATTCAAAGCTACAAAAAACTCCCCAAATACCGGCAGCTTAAACTGAAAATTCTCAAAATTCCTCCTGCCGGTTTTAGTGCCAACATATTTCTTAAAAGCAAAAACCGCCCCGCCAATAATCAAGACTAACGTTAACGTATTAAACCTTAAGAAATCGCTCACCTTTATCAATATCTGGGTAATCGCAGGCAAAGTAATATTAAATCCCTTAAATATCTCAGCGAAAGTAGGCACTATTTTTATCGCCATGATAAACAAGGCGGCTAAGCCCGCTGTCAAAAGGATCCCCGGATAAATTAAAGCTGAAACGATCTTGCCCTTAAACTCCGCGACCCTTTCCAGATACGTAGCCAGGCGGCTTAACACTACTGCCAAATTCCCGCTGGCTTCCCCGCTTTCAACAAGATTAACCCAAAGATCGGAGAAAATTTTTTGATGTTTTGCCATTGCTTCGTGAAAACTCAAACCCGATTCCATATTCTTTTGCAAATCCAAAACAACGATATAAAGCTTCTTGCTGGCTACCTGCTTGGAGATAATATCCAAGCTCTTAAGAATAGTTACTCCTGCCCCAAGCAAAGTTGATAACTGCCTGCATAAAAGAGTAAGGTCTTCGGCGCTAACATTGTTATGTTTATGCTTGCCCTTACCCTGAACAGGCGTCTTAGTTACTCCGCTCTTAAAAGCTTCCGTATTCTCGGGGATAACGTTGACTACAATTAATCCCCGGGCCTGAATTTTGCTTACTGCCTCTTCCTGATTTTCCCCTTCCTCTACCCCGGTTTCTTTTTTCCCCGAGTTATCCCTGGCAATATAATAAAATTTTAACATTATTAAGCTCCCAACGTCACGGAGAAAACCTCCTCTAAAGAAGTAATCCCGCTTTCAACCTTCTTAACCCCCGATTCATAGAGTGTTTGCATCCCCGCGGCCCTGGCTACCTCACGTATCTTTAAATAAGGAGCCCTTTGATTAATCAACTCCTGAATTTCTATAGTACAAGGCATAACCTCGCAAATATTGGTCCTGCCTCTATACCCTGAATTATTGCATTTAGGGCACCCTTTATGCCGATAGATTAAATCTCCTTTAATTTTGGCGCCCTTCAATTGCTCAGGAGTCGGTTCATAAGCCTCTTTGCATTCCGGGCACAACTTCCTGATCAATCTCTGGGCAATAACTACCAGCAAAGAAGGGCCAAGCATATACGGCTCGACTCCAATATCCATAAGGCGGCTTGCCGCTGAAGGAGCATCATTAGTGTGCAAAGTACTTAAAACCAAATGCCCGGTTAGCGCTGAACGGATGCAGATCTGGGCAGTTTCCAGATCCCTGACCTCTCCCACCATCATAATATCAGGATCCTGGCGCAAAAAACTACGCAAGGCAGCGGCGAAAGTAAGTCCGACTTCGGCTTTGATCTGAACTTGATTAATCCCGTCCATTTTATACTCCACGGGATCCTCAACGGTAACAATATTCTTTGTAGGATCCTTGATCTCGCTTAAAACCGCATAGAGAGTAGTTGATTTTCCGCTACCTGTAGGCCCGGTAACAAAAACCAAACCGTAAGGCTGGTTAATTGCCTTACGCACATGTTCCAGCTGCGTAGCGTCAAAACCGGCAGAACCTAAATCCAAAACCTTGTTGCCGCGATCCAATATCCTCAATACCGCTTTTTCACCATGTATAGTCGGGATAATGGAAACCCGGATATCGATCGGCCGGTCATTAATACGCACTAAAATCGCTCCATCCTGCGGAAGCCGCTTCTCCGCGATATCCATCTTCGATAAAATCTTTACGCGCGAAACAATCGGCAAGTGCAGGTGTTTTGCCGGAGGGGGTATTTCGCAAAGTTTCCCGTCGATCCGGTACCTTAAAGAAGTCCTTTCCTTAAAAGGCTCAATATGTATATCCGAAGCCCCTTCTTCGATTGCCTGGCGGATGATCAAATCCACTATTTTTACGACAGGCGCTTCTTCGGCCCTGGCGATAAGCTTATCCAGGCTTAGTTCCTGGCCTAAATCATCCCCTGCATCCTGCCCTGTCGTATCAATGTTATAGCTGGACTCAACGGCATCCCGCAACATCGCGGACTTGCCGTAAAATTCCTCAATCGCTTTCTTTATATCCGAACGCGTGGCGATAACCGGGTTAATTTCACAACCCGTAAGTTTCTTTAAATTATCTATAAGAATAAAGTCCAAAGGATCAAACATCGCCACTGTAAGCGACCTGGCCGTACGCGATAAAGGTAACACGTGATTTTTAAACGCAAATTCCTGCAGAATCAAATGCTCTAACCCCTGGCCAGCCACTGGCTTAAGCATGCCCGTACCAAGGGCAAAAAACGGGACATTCAGCTGTTTACCCAAAACAGCTACAATCTGATCCTCTTTTACTATATCCAGCTTAATTAATACCTCCCCCAACCTGCCGGATTCCTTCCTTTGGACGCTAATAGCCTTCTCTAGCTGAGCGGGGGTAATTAAACCTTCCCTGATAAGAAGCTCACCAAGCCTTAAATATTTATCTTTTTGCATTTTTATCGAAATTATTCAAACTGGAATTAATCAAATAATCGCGGTTAATATGAGTAACTACATTCTGCTCACGGATAGGCAGGCTGAATCTCTGCATCTGCTCTAACTTCACCTGGTTGCTATTAACGATGCGAGGAGTGATAAACACCAAAAGTTCCCTTTCTTTATCCTTATCTTTATTCTTATGCCTAAACATGGATCCGATTAGAGGTATATCCCCTAAGATGGGCAGCTTAGTTATAGTTTCAGATTTATCATTACGTATAAGGCCCCCGATAACTACCGTCTCGCCATCTTTGATCCTGACTATAGACTTAGTGGAACGCTCTTCAGGATCTTTAAACGTAGTATTAAAAGTGCTCGTAGAGGCATCCTTTACCTTGGGATAAATAAACATAGTAATCTCTCCGGTATCGGAATTAATCTGCGGGGTTACTCTAAGCGATACACCGGTCTCCACTCTTTCAGCGCTGACAGTAGTTGACGAAGCTGTACCCTGGCCTTGAGTATCAGTAATCTCTCCGATAGCTTCGTTAGTGACAATTTTAATCTCAGCGGTTTCGTTATTCAGAGTCATAATCCTGGGCCTGGCTAATATTTTAGTATCGGATTGAGATTTCAAGAAGTCAAATTGAATTTGATAAGGATTGCCTATAACATTACCCTCATCGTCAATAGAACCCGGGTTAACACTCACGCTTCCATCGCCAGCGTTAAAAATTTTGGTCCAGCCGGCATAAGGAAAACCCATACTCGCGGCAGCGCCAAAAATATATGCCGTTAAAGGTGTCTGGCCGTACTTTACCCCCAGTTTGTCTATCGCGTTTTTGCTTACATCGAGCATTTCCACCTCTAGCATAATTTGGGGTATTTCAATATCAAGAGATGTAATTACCTGGGCAATTACCTTCATACGCGCAGGGGTATCCGTAACAATCAGACTATTGGTACGATAATCCTCAATTAATGAACCACTGGCAGAAAGGAGTTTCTTTACGGCATAGGTAATCCCGGATTCATCTTCAATTTTCCATTTGCCGGTTGAAGAATCTTCGGAAGAACTGGAAGAAGAATCTTCGGAAGAAGCGCTCGTAACAATATTTTTTGCCTCCTCCTCCTTCAAGGAAGAAGATGATACGCTGGCATGCTTTAAGAAAAATACTTTAGTGATTGTTTCAGTCTCCATTTTCCCCCAATCCTTAACCACAAAAATATTCGCCTTGCTGTCCAACTCGAAAGAAAGGTTATTGGCGCTAAATATTTTTTCCATTGCCTGGCTCAAAGGGACCTTGTCCAAATAAAGGGTTACCTTTCTATCAGCCACAGCCTCAGAGGCAATAAAATTCATCCCTGACTGCATAGAAAAAATTTTAAGTATATCCTTTATGCTGGCATCCTGAAAATCCATAGAGATAACCGGTTCAGAGTCATCAGGTGGCTGTTGCGACTGCGCATTTAGACGCGGGATAAAAAATATGCCCACGATTAAGAAAATAAATACTGATCTCAAGAAAGTTTTCCTCATTTTTCCTCCTTATCAACTTTTGGTAAAATCGGGACATTCCCAGGAGTAGGCAAATTAGTTACCATTCCGCCAAGGCTCAAAGTTACTCCATTTTTATCAATCTTTATTATTTCCGCTCCATTTATAGTATCCCCAGTCCCTAATACTTTATTATTGATAATTGCTTGCGGAGACTTACTCCCCCAGATTACTCCTTGTACTTTAAATTGATCCAAGTTGAGCGTTGGCTTCTGCAGATTAGCATCATCCGGAGGCAACTGGCTAGCCCTCTCTTCTTTTTCCTTCTTTTCTTTATCTATGGCTAATTGCAATAAATCGGTAAATGGGTTGCGCAAACTCGCAGAATTGTATTCAACCACGGGGCGCAAGACGACCTCCTCGCTATTGCTATCCGCAAAAACCATATGCGCAAAACTCGCCAGCAACAACAGAATAGCCCATAAGAATTTGCACGCTCTTCTCATATTATATACAAGTTATTGTGCTTATCTTCAAACTGATATCTAAAACCGTCTCTTCCTTTTTTTCGGCCTGTACGTTGCCAAGCGCAGAAATATTGATATCCTCCACAATAAACAAATCCTTGTAATTCTCAACCTTGCTGATAAACTCGCCTAGGGCATGGTAATCATCAGCCCTGACCATAATTAAAAACGAAGTCTTTATATAATCGGGGTACGACTGTTCCGCACCCGGTTTAACTGAAACTATCTTAACCATTGTCTCTTTTGAAATATCAGTCATCGCGTCGATAACCGAACCCAGGTCTTTTTTGTTAAAAGCCTGCTTATAAACGCCAATCCTCTTCTCCGCCCGGATTAAATTCTCGATTACCTCGCTCTTTTTTATTTCTTCATTTTTATTATTCTCTAAAATAACAAGCTGCTGGTTTTGCATATTAAACAGATAAATAGCCACAAATATTGCCAGTAATATTACTCCAGCGTTTATAATCTTGTTTTTATTCTTGCTGAAGAAGTCCATCGTTATCATTTTTATTTTTCTCCGGAAAATTTCTGCAAGCAATATTAAAAACCGCCACACTCTTATCCATAACTACCTTACGATCAACAGAATCAATGGTTAT
>JBAZLM010000014.1:0-31945 GCA_041650295.1 Candidatus Omnitrophota bacterium | reverse complement strand
CAAGATTGCAGCGTTAAATTTACTAAAAAAGCTTAAAAAGATTGAAAATGAAATGGGTCGGGTTAAAACCGTTCGTTTTGGCCCACGTTTGATTGATTTAGATATCTTACTTTACGGTGATCAGTTAACCAGAACCAAAGCGTTGACTATTCCGCATCCGCGGATGTTTACGCGAGATTTTGTAATTAAACCTTTAGTCCAAGTTTTATGAAAATTGTCCGTGATCCTAAAAAATTATATGACCAGCTTAAAAAAGTAAAAAAAACCATTGGTTTTGTTCCCACCATGGGGGCGCTGCATGCGGGTCACTTAAGTTTAATTAAACAGGCGGCAAAAGAAAACAAGGTATTGGTGGTAAGTATCTTTGTTAATCCGACGCAATTTGGAAAAAACGAAGACTTAAAAAAATATCCACGTCCTTTAAAAAAAGATTTAGCACTTTGTCGTAAGAATAAAGTAGATTTTGTATTTTTGCCTAGTGATTTAACGATGTATCCTCAAGGATATCTGACTTATCTGGACGTGCTAGGTTTGGGTAATAAGCTTTGCGGGGCCAGCCGGGTTGGGCATTTTCGCGGGGTAGCTACAGTAGTAGCTAAGTTATTGAATGTTGTGCGTCCAAATAATCTTTATTTGGGACAAAAAGATGCACAACAAGCGTTAATTGTTAAAAGAATGGTTGAGGATTTAAATTTTCCGGTAAAAGTAAAAGTTATGCCTACCGTTAGAGAAAGCAATGGATTAGCTTTGAGTTCCCGTAATATTTATTTAAATGGTCAGCAGAGAAAAGAAGCAGTGGTTTTGTTTAAGAGCTTACAGTTAGCTAAATCGTTAATTGCACATGGTCAGCGCGATGCTGCTAGAATAATTAGTCGGATTAAACAACTGATTAATAATAAGAGACAGGCTAAGATTGATTATGTTTCAATCGTGGATTTAGATAAACTTGAGAATTTAAAAAAAATAAAGCAAGGCTGTTTAATTGCTTTAGCGGTAAAATTTGGTAAAACGCGCTTAATCGATAATCTTTTAATTACGCATGTATAAAAAAAGTAAATTAAAAATTGGCATTGTGGGTTGCGGGGCAATCGGCAGTTCTTTGGCCAAGGAAATTGTAACCAATTTTACTGGTAGTGCGGCATTAGTTGCTCTCTATGATATAAAATCAGAAAAATCTTGTTTGCTTGGCCAGAATTTGAAAAAGAAGTTAGCTGTACCTAGCTTAGATGCTTTAATTAAACGTTCTGATTTAGTGATTGAAGCTTCTAGTGCAAAAGCGGCCTGGGAGATTGCTCGTAAAGCATTATCTAGCAGCTGCAAGGTAATGGTAATGAGCGTAGGCGGAATGGTCGGACATTTAGATCAACTGTTAAATTTAGCACTTAAGCATAACGCTCAAGTTTATTTTCCTAGTGGTGCAGTTGCCGGTATCGATGCTTTAAAAGCGGCCAATATTGCCGGGATTAAAAAAGTAGTTTTAACTACTCGTAAAAACCCTAAAGCTTTTAGGGGTGTTGAATACGTGGAAAGTAAATTTAAGCTTGATGGATTAAAAAAAGATAAAGTTTTATTCTCTGGAACGGCGGCGCAAGCAGTAAAATATTTTCCACAAAATATTAATGTTGCCGCGGTTTTAGGTCTAGCAGCAATTGGAATGCAAAAAACTCAGGTGAGAATTATCGCTAGTCCTAATGTAAATAAAAATGTTCATGAAGTATTAATTGAATCTAAGGCGGCCAATATCTTTACGCGTACGGAAAATGTTTTGCATCCGCAAAATCCTAAAACTAGTTATTTAGCAGTGCTATCGGCAATTGCTACTTTAAAACAAATTTTACAACCGATTAAGGTTGGAGCATAAAAAATTTAACAAAAGGAAAGGGGGTGAATACAAAAATGGCAGAAAAAGTAATGAAAGTAGGAGTAAAGAGAGAAAAAGGTTTCCTCTATTACATCGACAAGCAAGGTGATGTTTCTTGCGCGAAGATGGCCAGAGGTGCCAAGAAGGGTGGTAATCCTAAAAAGGTAGCTAAGTGTGGTATTAAAAGAAAAGTCGGCTATCTTTATTTCTTAGACAAGGGTGGTGATGTTTCTTGCGCTAAGATGAAAAGAGGCGGCAAGAAGAAAAAGAAGTAAGATTGTTGTTTTTTTAAAAAAGTAACGCCCCTGCATAATCAATATATTATTGAATGTGCAGGGGCTTACTTTTTTGCTATAATATAGCTATGCAAACTGAAAGCATTATTATTCGCGGGGCCAAAGAGCATAATTTAAAAAATATTAATTTAGCGCTGCCACGCAATAAATTAGTAGTGGTGACTGGGTTGTCTGGTTCAGGAAAGTCTAGCCTTGCCTTTGATACTATCTATGCTGAAGGACAACGTCGATTTGTCGAAAGCCTCTCTAGTTATGCACGGCAATTTCTTGAACAATTACAAAAACCTGATGTTGATTTTATCTCGGGCTTGTCTCCGGCGATTGCCATCGAACAACGTGCAGCTGGCGGCAATCCGCGTTCCACTGTAGCCACACAAACTGAAATTTATGATTACCTGAGATTGCTATTTGCCAGAATGGGAAAGGTACATTGTTATAAATGCGGCCAACCGATTCAAAGCCAAACCTCCCAAGAAATTATTGAATCAATTATTAACTCTTTCATTAATCAAGATGTGCAAATTTTAGCGCCGTTTATTCAAGGGAAAAAAGGCCAACAGGAGGATGCCTTTTTACAAATTCAGAAAGCCGGATTTGTGCGTGCTCGAGTGGACGCAAAGATCTATGAATTACCGGCAAAGATTAAGTTAGCTAAATATAAAATTCATAATATCGAAATTGTAGTGGATCGGCTTAAGATTAAGTTTGATGCAATTAAGAGACTGACAGATTCTATTGAAACTGCTTTAAAAGTTGGTAATGGCACAGTTATCATTAGTCAAGCCGGTGCCAAGGATATAATTTTTAGCGAGCAATATGCTTGTTTAAAATGCAAAATAAGTTACGCTCAAATTAATCCGCGCAATTTTTCGTTTAATTCTCCGTTTGGCGCTTGTCCTGAATGTAACGGGTTAGGTAATAAACTTAAATTTGATCCGGACCTGATTATACCGGATAAAAATAAAAGTATTAATGGCGGTGCTCTGGCTCCTTGGAAACGCGGCGGTCGTGGCTATATCATGTATTACCGTTGGTTGATCCGTGAATTAAGTTATCGTTTAAAGTTTAGCTTAGATGTTCCTTTTAATAAATTACCGAAAAATATTCAAAAGGTTATTTTTTATGGCTCAGACGTAGTCATTGGGAGTAAGCCTTTTGAAGGGGTGATCCCGCATTTAGAAAGATTGTTTCATCAGACTGACAGCGATTATTTAAAAGAAGAGATTAGTAAATTTATGTCTAGTTTACCTTGTCCGGCCTGTAAAGGAGCGCGTTTAAAACCGGAGAGTTTAGCAGTTTTAATTAATCAAAAAAATATCTTTCAAATTACTACGCTGTCCATTAAAGAAGCGATGGCATTTTTCTCACAACTTAAATTAACCGAAAAAGAAAAATTAGTTAGTTATCAGGCCTTAAAAGAGATAAATCAGAAATTAAAATTTTGTGCTGATGTAGGTTTAGATTATTTAACCCTTGATCGAAAAAGCGCTACTTTATCCGGTGGGGAAGCGCAAAGAATCCGTTTGGCTACTCAAGTCGGCAGCGGACTGGTGGGGGTTTTATATGTTTTAGATGAGCCTAGCATTGGTTTGCATCAACGTGATAATCAAAAATTACTAACTACTTTAGAAACATTACGTGATTTAGGTAATACTTTGATTGTAGTGGAGCATGATGCGTCTACTATCTTGTCAGCTGATTATGTGGTGGATTTGGGTCCGGGGGCTGGTCGGGGTGGCGGTGAGGTGATTTTTGCGGGGGATAAGACAGCACTTTTAAAAGATAAAAATTCCTTAACGGCAAAATATTTGCGCGGCGATCTCACGATTAAAGCTCCGGTTAATCGGCGACCGTGGAAAGCGGCTAAGTATATTGAAATAAAAGGAGCTACTGAACATAATTTAAAAAATATTGATATCCGCTTTCCCTTAGGAACGCTAATTTGCGTAACCGGAGTATCAGGCTCGGGTAAATCGACACTAATTGGTGATATTCTTTATCCGACTATGTCACAAAAACTATATCGGGCTAAAGAAAAACCGGGAGCGTTTAAATCGATCAGTGGAGCATCTGAAATTGATCAGGTAATTGTAGTAGATCAATCACCGATTGGCAGGACCCCACGCTCTAACCCAGTTACTTATACGGGCGTTTTTAGTCACATTCGCGATTTATTTACCCAGCTTCCTGAATCTAAGCTACGAGGATATAAGCCTGGCAGATTTTCTTTTAATGTTAAAGGGGGACGCTGTGAAGCCTGCCAAGGAGATGGTATTAAAAAAATTGAAATGCATTTTTTGCCAGATGTTTATGTGAAATGCGATCTATGTAAAGGCTTAAGATTTAATAATGCGACTCTAGAGGTAAAATATAAAGGTAAGTCGATTGCTGATGTTTTAGAGATGACGATTACCGAGGCTTTGGATTTATTTAATAATATTCCCAAGATAAAAAATACTTTAGGATACTTAGCGGATGTAGGTTTAGGCTATCTGCAGTTAGGCCAGAGTGCAATTACTTTATCCGGAGGAGAGGCGCAAAGAGTTAAGCTTTCTTCTGAATTATCTAAACGCTCTACAGGAAAAACACTTTATCTTTTAGATGAACCAACCACTGGACTGCATTTTGCAGATATCGCGAAATTAATTGCGGTTTTACAAAGATTAGTTGAGAGGGGAAATACGGTGGTAGTTGTAGAGCATAATTTGGAAGTTATTAAATGCGCAGATTACATTATTGATTTAGGCCCGGAAGGCGGAGACAAAGGCGGAGAGGTTATTGCTGCCTGTAGTCCTGAGGAGTTAATCAGAGTAGAAAAATCATATACGGCAAAATTTCTTAAAGAAGTATTGACCAATAAATGAAAAAGCTAATTATCTATACAATTATTTTAACCATTTTTTTAACGACATTTTGTTTTGCGGAAAGTAGCTTAAAGGAAACAGAGCTGTTATTTATGGCTAGAAAAGCCTATGAAGACGGATTTTATGAAGTGAGTTTAGGAATATTGGAAAGATTTCAGAAAGAATATAATAATTCAGCAGAACTTAAAGAAGTTATGTTGCTGAGTGGTCAATGTTATTTTCAACAAGGCCGTTATTTAGAGTCTTTAAATATATTTGAAAAATTACTTACTGATGTGCAAAATGTGGATATTAAAGATGCGGTTTATTTTTGGTTAGCGGAGGTGCATTTTAAAGGTGGTAATTTTGATAAAGCTGCAGGGTTTTACCAGAAATTAATCAATGATTTCCCTCAGTCGGCTTATACGGCTGCGGCTTATTATTCATTGGGTTGGTCTTTATCTGAAATGGGAAAATATTCTTTAGCTGTGCAAACATTTAAAAGTTTATTAGAGAAGTTTCCTAGTGAACCACAAAGTAAAGATGCGGCTTTTAAGTTGATTGAGTGTCTATATAATCTTAAAGAGTATACACAGCTAAGGGATAAGGTTAAGCCGATCCTTAAGCTTTATATTAATGATCGATTGCGGCTGCCTTATTTATACTTTTATTTGGGGGAGGCAGAGTATTACTTAGAGAATTTTGAGCAGGCGGCTAAAAATTATCTTAAAAGCGCACAAATTTCTAAAGAACCAAAAGTACAGGCATTGGCTAATCTAGGGTTGGGTTGGTCTTATCTTAAATTAACTAAATATAAGGAAGCAGAAAATATATTAACCCAGATTAAGCAAAATATTTTAGATAAAAAGAGTTTGGATACTTTGCTATTGGGGCAGGCTTTATTAATGTCATCAACTAACCGTATTTATGAATCTAAAAAGCTTTATGAACAGTTAATTACTGTTAGCAGTGATCCTTTGATTTGTGCCCAGGCTTATTTAGGTAAAGCCGACGCGCTTTGTAATTTGGCTGAATATTCTCAGGCAGTAGAAGTTTATAAGGAAGGCTTGGAGAAAATTAAAACCTTTGAACAGGGTAGTGTTCCACAAGAGCTAACGGATAAATTGCGTTATAATTTAGGTTTAGCTTATATTAAGACAGGCAAGGCTAGCTTAGGAAAAGATATCTTTGACAATATGGTGGGAAGAAATGATGATCAATCATTAAGGTCTAGTTTGCTTTTTCAGGTTGGCCAATCCTATGAAGAGGCGAAAGATTTTGTCAATGCCAGAGAGGCTTATCAGAAAATTTTAAAGTTGTATCCGGATTCAGTTTATGTCGATTATGCGCAATTCCAATTAGGGTCTTTACAATTAAAATCTACAGAGCTGGATCAAGCTATTGATACCTTTGAGCAGATCTTAAAAAAATATCCACAATCGAAGTTAGTTGCCGATTCTGTCTATTCTTTAGGGGTGGCTTATTTTCAAAAAAATGAGTTTTTAAAAAGTAAGGAGTTCTTTTCTAAATTCCAAAACGAATTTAAAGATAGTCCTTTACGTGGTCAAGCAGTTTATATGTTAGGAGTTTCTTATCTAAGCTTAGGCAAGGTTGATCAAGCATTGATTATTTTTAAAGAAGTAGTTAAGAATTATGCTCAAGATGCTGAATTATTGCCAAAAGCAGAGTATGAAATTGCGGATTGCTACGCTAAGCTGGGCCAGGAGGAGGAGGCGTTTAGATTGTTCAAGCTTTTGCGTGCTAAATATCCTAATTCTGATATTACTGCAGAGGTGTTGTGGTGGTTGGGACAGTATTATTATCGTAATAATAATTTAGTGCTAGCGCGCAGGTATTTTGATGCATTAACTAAAGATCTTGTCGATAATCGTTTAAGCGCACAGGCGTTTTATGCGATGGGGTTAACTTTTGCCGATGAGAATAAAGCGGAGCAGGCAGTGAAAAACTTTAAGACCGCAATTAAGCTGGGTGATGTTAGTATAAAGTCAGCGGCGACATTGGCCTTAGCTAAAAATTATTATAAACTGGGTGATTATGATCAAGCCAAACTTTATTATAGTCAATCGCTTAATTCTGCTGATTTAAAAAATGTTGCAGCTATTCGTTTTAATTTAGCTGAAACCCTAGAAGCAAATTCGGAGTTTGAAAGTGCGATAAAACAATATCTTTTGGCGGCAGATCTTTCCAGTGATTCGCCGCAGCTATCCACAAAAGCACTTCTGCGGGTAGCCAAGATTTATGAAGATAAAGAAAATTTTTTAGAGGCTTTAAAAATTTATAAGCGCGTAATTTCCGGCGGTTCTGCGCAGGCAATGTTTGCTCAGGAAAGAGTGGAGGCAATCGGTTTAAGAAAGTAGTTGACTTATTTTTTAATGTTAATAGAATAATGTTTAACAGGAGGATAAAATGATTATTGAGATTGGTATTGTTGCCGGTGAGATTTGGCATTATTTGGATCAAAAAGGGGAAGTGACTTTAGCAGTTCTAACTAAAGCATTAGACCGTAGCCCGGAAAACATTTTGATGAGCTTAGGTTGGTTAGCTCGTGAAGGTCACGTCATCTTAGTGAAGATTAATAATGACTACCGGATTTCCTTAAGGAAAGATGCCTAATCGCAATAAAAAGGGAGTAATTTTTTTTATTGTTATTTCAGTAGTGGTAATTGCCTCGCTATTAGCAATCGCTGTTTTAAGAGTTGTTTCTAATCAAGCTCGTTTAACCCACCATCAATTAAGTAGAATTCAAGCTCAATATGCCGCCAAGGCCGCAGTAATTTTGGCGTTGGATAAATTACGTCAAAATGATGTTAATTGGGGGTCGGGAGTCCTCACCAAGAGAATGTGCAAAAGCACAACCACTGCTCCTGGCTGTGATGCTGCTGACGTTATTCTTGATTCGGATTTGCCCAACTCAATTCAATGGGTTGACATTACCGTTGAAGCTGCTCCTGGCACAGGACCCTCTGGTACGCGTAGGGTTAGTGCCAAAACTACCTACACCTATACCCCGTAATTAATAAACCGTTATAATCTAAGTAAGTTTATTATAGTCTGAGAGTTTTTTACTGTGTAGAAAGCTCTCTTTTTACGATGGTATCTTATGAAGGGAAGTAAGTTTGAGTAAGACTGCAGAAAAAAACACTTGACAAGATAAGTATGTTATGTTTTAATGTAAACTATAGTACTTTACCGCTAAGTGTTTAACATTTGTCAGACGAGGAAGTAGTAAATATGTCAAGACTAATTGATATTGATGAATTAGCTGATTATCTAAAATTAAAGAAGCAGACGATTTATAATTGGCTTAACCAGCGTAAAATTTCTGGGATTAAAGTAGGAGGGGTCTGGAGATTTGATCGCAAAGATATAGATAATTGGTTAAGAAGTAAAAAGCGTGAAACTAGTGGTCCAGCTGTACAGGATACTTCTGATTTAGGAGATGGCCAATGAATTCTTTAGGTATTTATTTTGGAGTTAAAGACATTAATTTAGTTGAGACTAGCGGGAAGCGAATTGTTAATAACATTCGTTTGCCTCATCCGAGTATAGCTATCGCTGAGTTAGAAGAGAAGGTTCCGGCAGATATAAAGTTAATGGCGATGCTCAAAGATGCTTTTCGTACACATCGTATTACTGCCCAAGAGGCCTTCTTTTGTGTTTCTGGACAGGATTTAATTATTCGTACTTTTGAGTTACCGATGTTACCGCAAAATGAATTAAAGAGTGCGGTGAATTTTGAAGCAAAGAAATATATCCCTTTTAAATTAGAGGAACTAGATTATGATTTCCAGGTTTTATTTAATAAGAAGAATAAAACTAGTTTAATATTGTTTGTAGGCATAAAGAAAGATATTCTAGCCAGCTATGTTTCAATTGCTAAACAATTAAATGTTAAGGTAGATATCTTAGAGTATTCTGCTTTTAGTGTATTACGATTTTTAAAATTGGCAGGGATCAGTGACTCTGGAACTATTGCCACCCTTTGTTATGATTTAAATAATGAAGATGATGCTAATTTTACTGTGTTTGAAAATGGGTTCTCATTGTTTAGCCGTGATTTTGTTTTAAGCGGTGAACCAGCGGGTTTTGAGCAAACTGTTGAAGCAGATATTATTGCTAAACGAGATAAATTAAAGAACGAGATTAAAGTTTCCTTAGATTACTATAATCGTAAATTCCCAGATAGAAATATTAAAAATATTTTTGTTATTTCAGATAAAGAGAGTGCACCGAGTTTGACACAATTTTTTGCTGAATCTACTATTCCGATTAAATTAGTCGATACGCAGAAGGTATTAGGAAAAGCCGTACAGTATTCTTCAGTTTTAGCTAAAAGTTTTTCTGCAGCATTATTTAAATTAGCTCCGCTTAAGATCAAAATTAATTTAATTGCCGCGAGATTAAAAGCTGGTCAAGTTGCGGTTGTCTCAGGCAGGGCATTCAACCTACTTGAAGGGCTTAAGTTAGATTTTAAATTTATTATCTTGGCATTGCTTATTTGTGGGGGAGTTTTTGGTTATGGATTAATGCGGGTTAATCCTGTACAAGAAGAGATTGTAGTCATTAAAAATAAGCGGGTTAAGGTTGCCTCTGTAGCCAGTGATGCTACTTTGGATACCCTTTCGGCATTAGGGGCTAAATATAAGAAAAAAATTACCGTGTTGGATAATTTAATTAAAAATCAGCTTTATGCTACTTATCCTTTAGATGTCATTCCAGGCGCTTTGCCGGAAGGAGTTTGGTTGGATAAGTTTAACCTTAATCAAAGAAATGATAATGGTGCAGACCTCACGCTTAGCGGACAGGTCTACCTTGAGAATAGCGAGAATGAATTTAGGGCAGTGAATACTTTTTTAAATAACTTAAAGAGTAATCCTGTTTTTATAAAATATTTTAAAAATATCGCCATAAGCTCAATTGATCAAAAAATGGTGCAGGAAAAAAGTTTTACAATATTTACGATTACTGCACAGAATTTGCCGGAGAAAAAATAAATGGAGATTCTCGATTTATTTGAAAAAAATAAGAATAAAATTTTAAACTTTGGCGTGCTGGCCGTGGCTTTTTTTATTGCTTGGCAGATTTGGCAAGGCGCAGACCAAAAGGTTGCTGTCTTAAACCAGCAGAAAGCTGATGAACTGAATAAAAATACAGCAATGGTAGAAATTGCTGGGTTTGAAAAGAAAATTGATGGTTATAAAAAAATCTTCACCAAAAAAGATGTGGGTTCGGTGATGGATACGATCTCAAGTATAGCCAAAAATTGTTTAGTTAAAATTGTTTCGATTAAGCCTGGGGAAGAAAAAGTTTATTCTGATTACATTAAGTCGAGCTTTATGGTTTCGATTAGTGCTCCTGGCTATCATGCTTTAGGTAATTTTATTAGTCAGATTGAAAATTTTAAAGATATCTACATAGTTGATGAGGTAAATGTTACTTCTAATACGAATCAAGCTGTCGAAAACTTAAACGTGAATTTAAAAATTAGTACAATATCATATAAATGATGAAATATTTACGCACTACTATATTATTGGTATTTATTTTGATAACTATAATGAGTTTAGGCGTTGTTGTCTTGGCGCAGGATATGCTTAGTTCCGATGTTGTCTTACGTCCTCAGGTTACCTACAGATCGGCGCAGTTGCGTGATCCTTTTGTTTCTGTGTTAACAAATGAAGCTAAGCCGGCTAATCAAGGGTTAGCAATGGAAAAACCAAAAATCGATCCCAATAAATTTAAAGTTCAAGGGTTAATTTGGGGCTCTAAGCTTCCCCAGACAATTATTAATGGTACGGTTTTAAGAATTGGTGATTTTATTGAAGAGGCAGAAGTTTTAGAGATAGATAAAAAAGGGGTAGTTTTATCTATCTCTGGTCAAATTGTTAATTTGTCAGCACCTGGTCAAAGCGGTATTATCAAAGATAAAACTAAGGAGGAGTAAATGAAAAAAATATTTTTAACTTTTTTAACTTTTGGCTTTTTAATGCTGGCATTTTTTATCCCTAGGTTAAATGCAGAAGGCCAGCCTAATTTTTCTGTAGGCCAAGCAACTATTTCCATGGACTTTAAAGATGCAAATCTTAAGGATGTTTTAAAAACATTCTCTATGCAGTCTGGATTAAATTTTATTGCTTCAGAAGCAGTCCAAGATAGAAAAGTTACCCTTTATTTGGATAATGTGCCGATTAGCGAAGCGATGGGTATTATTTTTAGTGCTAATAATCTTTCTTATGAATTAGATGGCAAGGCTAATATTTTTGCAGTTAAAGAATGGGGAAAGATGGGTACGGAAACGGTAACTAAAGTATTTTATTTGAAGAATGCTACTGTTTCTACCTCTTCATTAAAAGCAGAAATGTCAAAAGAAGTATTACAAAATAGTGGAAAGAATAGCAGCAATAATAACAGTGGAACTAGTGGTAGTAATGATAATAGTAATGATAATGAGAGTGCTAAATCTAAATTTAAAGAAGAGGATGAGGGTGGAATTACTTCGGCTGTAAAAAAATTGCTTTCTCCATCGGGATCTATAATTGAAGATTTTCGTACCAATAGTCTTATTGTTACGGATACTCCGATGAAGATTAAAGTCATTAGCCAGGTTATCGCCTCATTGGATGTTGCTGTTCCGCAAGTAATGCTAGAGGTAGAAATGTTAGATGTTAATAAGAATGATGTTGATAAGATTGGTTTTGATTTTGGTCAAACTCCGTTTACAGCGATTCTCACCGGAGCTACCGCTACGGCGGGGTTTCCTTATCATAGTTGGGGTAAAATTATTGATGCCGGTTACGGTAGCTTAGGTATTAATAGTGGAACCAATACTTATCAGGCAAAGTTAGATTTTATTAAAACTTTAACGGATACTAAGTATTTAGCTCGTCCTAAACTACTTACATTAAATAATGAAACAGCGGAAATTTTTATTACTACTGATGAGATTGTGGGTAGAACAGATACAGTTGTTTTTAATGAAGGTGGTACGCCGACTACTACTAGTGAGTATGTGCGGTCCACAGATTTAGCTTTGACTAAAGAGGGAACGGGTATATTTTTACGCGTCACACCTCAAATAAATTTGGATACTAATGAAATTACTATGGTAGTAAATCCTAAGTCTAGCGTTTCTACGTTAAGTGATTTAAGTCAAGAAGGTAATCCTCAAGCTAATATTGAGATTCGCAGTACCAAATCTATTGTTAAGGTTAAAGACGGAGAGACGGTGGTATTGGGAGGATTGATCCATCAAGAAAAAACAGTAGCAATTAAAAAGCTTCCGTTTTTAGGTGATATTCCTTTTGTGGGTGCACTATTTAGACATAAGGATCAAACAAAAGGAATTGAGCGGGAGTTAATTGTTTTTATTACTCCACGTATAGTGCGAGATAAAGTTGATATCAAGTTAGCCCAGACACAAAATATTCCACTTCCGGCTAGAGAACAAGGTTCAGTGTTTAATACTAAGCGCGATGCGATTATTAATACCAATATGAATAAATTTGATAAATAAAGCTAAAAATGGTTAAAGCTAAATATCTAAGATTAGGTGAATTTTTAATTAAAGAAAATTTAATTACTGCGGCTCAACTAGAAAAAGCCATCAGCGTGCAAAGACATGAGGGCGGACGTTTAGGTGAAGTTCTGGTTAAACTGGAAATGATTAAGGAAGATCAGGTGGTTGAGTCTTTAGGCAAGCAATTAAATATGCCTTATTTTTCTCTAGGCACGGGAATGCTTAAGCCGGCAACTGATCAAGGGCTAGAACATTTAATTCCTCAGGAGTTTGCTTTTAAGCATTGCGTTTTACCACTTTCTCGGATGTTGCGTTCTTTAACGGTAGTGATGTCTGATCCGTTAGATCTTATTTTAATTGATAGTTTACGAAAATTAACCGGTAGCGAAATTAATCCAGTAATTGCTACACGTTCTGATATTATGAAGGCGATTGAAGAATTTTATGGTAAATCAGCAATGTTGCAAACTGCAGTGGATTCAAGTTATGAAATTAGTAGCTCAGGAGATCAGAGTGTCTCAGATTTAGGTCAAGAGCTTAGTATTGATAAATTGATTGCTCGGGCAGAAGAAGCACCGGTGGTAAAATTAGTAGATTTAATTATTCGCCAAGCTATTGATGAACGCGCCTCTGATATACACATTGAACCGTTTAAAGACAAGATTTCTTTACGTTATCGTATTGATGGTAAACTTTATGAAATTCCTCCTCCGGCCAGACATCTGCATTTGCCATTAGTCTCCCGAGTTAAAATTTTAGCTAAATTAGATATTGCTGAAAAACGTTTACCACAGGATGGAGCAATCTTAGTACGGATTAATGATCGTCCGATTGATATTCGTGTTTCAATTATTCCTACTATTTATGGTGAAAAAGCAGTTTTAAGAATTTTAGATCGCGGTGGGGTAAAACTTGATTTAAATTTTATGGGTTTTGATACCAAACAGTTAGAAATTGTGCGCAAGGCAATCTTTTCTCCGTATGGGTTAGTTTTTATTACTGGACCCACCGGTAGCGGAAAATCTACTTCTTTGTATGCGATTTTAAATGAAATTAAAGGTCCAGCTAAGAATATTATTACCATTGAAGATCCGGTAGAATACAAAATGGATAATGTTAATCAGGTGCAGGTAAAACCAGAGATCGGGCTAACCTTTGCTTCGGCCCTGCGCAGTTTTTTACGGCAAGACCCGGACATTATGTTGGTGGGGGAAGTTAGAGATTTAGAGACGGCACAAATTTGTATTCGTTCTGCATTGACCGGACATTTAGTTTTAAGTACTTTGCATACTAATGATGCACCTTCGGCAGTCAGTCGACTAATGGATATTGGAATTGAACCTTATATGTTGGCACCTTCGCTTTTGGTAATTATTGCGCAAAGATTAATTCGTAAACTTTGTCCGGATTGTAAGGAAGGGTACGCGCCAACTAAAGTGCAGCTTAAAGGAGCTGACACGAAAGCCGAACTTATTTATCGGGCAAAGGGTTGTCCTAAATGTAATAATACTGGATATAAGGGTAGAACTTGTATAGTTGAGGTTATGCCAATATCTTTAGATATCCAAGAGTTAATTATTCAAAAGGCCTCGTTTCAGAAGATCCGCGAAGTGGCTAGAGCTGCCGGGATGCAAACGCTTTATGAGTCAGGAATTAAAAAAGTTGAGGCGGGAATTACTTCTTTGGAAGAAATTCTTTCGACCACCTTGGGAGCTGAATAATGCCAAAGTTTTATTATATTGCGCGCAATCGTGAAGGGGCCAAAATTACCGGCGTAGAAGAAGCACCTAGTCAAGAAGATGCCATTCTTAAAATTCAGAACCGCGGTTTAACTTTAGTTAATATTATTCCACAAGAGGCTGGTCAAGAGATAGATGTAACTTCAGGTAGTTTTGTAAAAGGCAAAACAAAATCTAAGCATAATCGCGTCACTCGAGAAGATTTAATGCTTTTTTGCCGGCAATTATCTACTTTAATCGGTGCAGGTGTTACGATTTTAATGAGTTTAGATATTATCTCTAAGCAGGTGGCTAGTAATAAGTTGCATAAAGTAATTTTAGATTTAAAAAAGAGTATGGAAGGTGGTTTAAGTTTTCATGAAGCCTTGGCGATACATCCTAAAATATTTTCAGACCTTTGGATTAATCTCGTAGAAAGTGGTGAGGCTAGTGGAAATCTTTCGGTAGTTTTAGGCCGTCTGGCTGCTTATTTAGAAAAGGAGGCAGCATTTAGAAATAAAATAATTTCAGCACTAGTTTATCCGATAATTTTAATTTTAGTGGGGATTAGTGCTTTGTTATTTTTAACTTTAAAGATTATTCCTTCATTTGTAGAGATCTTTAAAAGTTTTGATATTGTTTTACCTTGGCTGACTCAACAATTGGTTAATTTTAGTAGTTTTTTACAAAAGTTTTTCCTTTTAATAATTTTGGTTTTAGGTGCTGGCTTTGTACTTTTTAAAAAATACATAGAAACTAAAGCGGGAAGGGTGAATTTTGAAAAGTTTCAATTTAAGCTGCCAGTTTTTGGTGAGTTTTTTATTGCTTTTAATATTGAAAAATTTTCTTCTGAAATGAGTACCCTCTTAGAATCAGGTGTACCGATACTCTATGCTTTAGAGATCAGTGCACGCAGCGTAAATAATTTAATTATCGCTGATATTATTCTTAAAATAAAAGATGAGGTGCGTGAAGGAAAACAGATGCGTGATGCTTTAGCACGTAGTGGATTCTTTGGTCCGATGGTTATTCAGATGGTGGGTATCGGCGAGGAGATTGGTGAATTGCCCCAGATGTTTAAGCGAATTAATTCATTTTATCAAGAGTATTGCGATCGATTTTTGGCACGTTTCATTGCCATGTTTGAACCATTAGTTTTAGTTTTTATTGGTGGAGTGGTAGGCTTAATGGTTATCGGTATGTTTTTACCGATTTTTGAAATGACGAAAATGGGGTAATAATAAAGATTGGTAATTTTAAAATATAAATGTTATAATTTAGTATAATAACTAACCAGGTATTATAAAAAAGGAGGAGTCAGATGAATAAAGGTTTTACGCTTATCGAGTTAATTATCGTAATTATCATTGTTGGGATTTTGGCATCGGTGGGTGTTACCCAATATACTAAAGT
Organism: Candidatus Omnitrophota bacterium; assembly: GCA_041650295.1. GTDB lineage: Bacteria > Omnitrophota > Gorgyraeia > Gygaellales > Profunditerraquicolaceae > UBA6249. The sequence continues at coordinate 16,277 of JBAZLM010000014.1, read as the reverse complement.
TGTGGAAAAAGGACGTGCTGCAGAAGCTAGGATGATTCTAGGTGCCTTAAGAACTGCTGAAATCGCTCATTTTAATGAAAATGGTACTTATGTAGCTTATGGTGCTGGAGCTGAAACCTTAGGTGTTGGAGCTCCAACTGCATGTGCAACATCACATTATTTTTCTTATGCTTGTACTGGTACTGCGGCTGCTTCAGTTTGTACGGCTACTCGATGTACAGCAGGTGGAAAAGCTCCTCAGAGTGCAACGGCTTATAGTAAAGTTTTAGATGTTCCGACAGGCGTTTGGACAGATACTAGCGGATATTAAGAGTTATTTGTTAATTAAAACTTAATGGTTTACTGTTTCGCACTTATTGATTAGATAACGAGTATCGATAGGTGCGAAACACTTATTATATAAATTATTTTTAATGGGTTAAAAGGATTAATATGCGCAAAGCGTTTACTCTGATTGAACTGCTTATTGTAATTGTGATTATTGGAGTATTGGCGTCAATGAGTGCTAGTCATTACCGCAAAGTGGTAGAAATCAGTCGGGTGACGGAAGCTAAAACGACGTTAAATATGTTGCGTGCTGCCCAGCGTGTTTATTTTATGGAACATAACCCCCCTAAATATGCAACTGTGGCAGAATTAGGTTTTGCTGATTACTATATGTGTGCACCTGATCGTTGGTTTGATTACCAGTGTGATCCCGATAATCTGGAATGTTCTGCTTATCGTTGTACTGGTGGAAGTGAACATGGTCCAGGTAAAAACCCAGATTGGCATGTAAATTATCGCGTGCGCTTGGATTTAGTGACAGGCGAATTTAGAGTAGCAGATATAGAGACAGGTTTATAACTTAAAATGACTATAAATTTTAATAAAAAACGAAGCTTTACTTTAATTGAAATAATGATTGTAATTGCTATTATTGGTATTTTAATGGCTTTAGCTTTGCCTAATTATGAAAGAATTGGTGAGAAGACACAAGACCGGGAAGCCAAGGTAGCTTTAAATTATATAAAAGCGGCGCAAAAGATTTACAAAATGGAAACCGGTGCTTATTATCCTGCGACTGTTTCTGTCGATGATATTAATACAAATTTAAAACTTAGTTTGCACTCAGGTAATTGGAACTATTCCATTGATACTACCTCTGTTCTAGCTACTAGAAATGGTAGGACCTGGAGTTTAACTATAGCTGACAACTCTGAAACTCCTACTTGTACTGGTGCCTGTCTTTAAAATGAATAACAAAGGGCTTACTTTAGTTGAGGTGTTGATTGCGGCGGTAATTTTTGTGGTGTTAGCTGCTGGCTTAACTGCGGTTTTTTTTGCTGCAAATCGACAAATTATACATTCTCGCGAACGTTCTACTAGCGCTCAATTAGCTAAATTATTTGTTGATCCTTTGCAAAATCATGTACGTCAAGATACCTGGAATGCTAACAGAATTAATGTGACTGACCCTGTGGATACCTGGGTAGCTCTAGGTAGTCAGAGTGTAAATGGCAATACTTATACGGCACAGTATAAGGTTACTAACGTTCCTAGCGATGGTAATTTACGTAAAGTGGTCACTAAAATTTCTTGGACTGAAACCTCTGTTGGTCCTTAATATTAATTAATGTTAAACCATGAAAATGTTTAAGCCGCTTAGATCTTTTACTTTAATTGAGCTTTTAATTGTTTTGATTATTCTTTTTATTATGGTTTTTACTTTCTATACTTTAGAGAATTACGGACATTCGCAGTTAATGCGTGCGCAAAGAAGAACCAAGGTGCAAAATGAACTGGCTCTGGCTACGGAGCATATGAGTAAATATGTTCAGCAAACTACAGGAAATATTAATAATCCGGGGATTGTTACTACGGGAGCTAATCTTCAAGTGCGAGTAGATTTTAACCAAACTCCGGGAAATTTAGTCGATGATGGTTGGGTGAACTATGCTTTAGATACAGTTGATCCACACGTACTTAAAGTGGATTGTATTGGAGCGGCTTGTTCTTTTGGTACAGGACACGGTGAGACTGCGGAAGAGCTAAGCAATAAGATTGTTAATTTTGTAGTTACAATTAATAATGTAAATAGTGTTGATATTGATTTAAGAGGAAGGTATAATCCCGCAGCTACTGTGGATAATTATAAAAATCCAGAAGTGGAAATGAATACTCAGGTGATCTGCAATAGTCAGTCCACAAATTGATTCATCCTTACTAATTGTAAAATTCTAAAAGTTATGTTAAAGTAAATTTAATTGGGGCTGTAGCTCAGTTGGGAGAGCATTTCGTTCGCAACGAAGGGGTCGGGAGTTCGATTCTCCCCAGCTCCATAATAAGCTTATCAAAATTAGGATAATGGGTCCTGTCTTGGGGTAGTTTCTTGCGCTATCACGCGCTGCGAAACCACCCCAAGCCACCCATTATCTGACCTTTTTAATGATTTCCCGTTATGTTTTATAAGTTAATTTGTTTAATACAATTTTTTGTTCTATCTTTCTATTTAAATTGTTTTGCTTCTGTAAAGCAGTGCGAATTTACCGATCAATTTTATCCTGCCCATAAATATCAGCTCTCGTCGATGATTGACAATTATTTAGAAAAAGCTTATCCTCCAGAAGTCTCCGGGGATATTTTTATGTTGCTTGCTCCACATGCTGGTTACGGTTATTCTGGTCAGACGGCAGCATTTGGTTATAAGTTGATTAAAAATAAACATTACAAGACAATAATTATTCTAGGAGCCAGCCACCATCAAGCATTTAATGGTGCGGCAGTTTATGCTAAGGGGAGTTTTTCCACTCCCTTAGGACAGCTAAATATTGACGAAGAGTTTACGCAAAGCATATTAGAAAAAAATAATGAATTTTTTGCGGATGAATCGGTTTTTAATCGCGAGCATTCGGTGGAAGTACAGTTACCTTTTTTACAAAAAGTATTAAAGGGTTTTAAGATTGTACCGATTGTGGCGGGTGATTGTTCGCTAGATACTTGTAATAAAATTGCGCAAATACTTAAAATGGCGATTGGAGAGCGTAACGATGTTTTAGTAGTGGTTTCTTCAGATTTGTACCACGGTTATGATTTTGCTGAAGCAGATACGGTTGATGCGCTCACTCTGGGTTTAATTAAGCAGATGGATTATCAAGGATTATATTATGCTTTGCGAGAAACTAAGGCGCAAGCCTGCGGTGGAATTGGTATAGTAATTGGTTTAGCTCTAGCGAAAGAATTAGGGTATAATAATGTTAAAGTTTTAAACCAGACTAATTCTGCGATTGTTACTGAAAATAGAACTAAGGGTGAGTGGACTGTTGGATACGCTAGTTGTGCGGTATTTAAAAAAAGAGAGGCGAATATGCTAAGCAATCAGCAAAAACGAAAGCTTCTGATTTTGGCCCGTCAAACAATTGATCATTATTTAAAAACTGGGAAAAAGCTAGATAATGTGGAAACGGATTCGGTTTTAAACCAAAAGATGGGTGCTTTTGTGACGCTTACTCAAGATGGTCAACTGCGTGGGTGTATTGGCAATTTAATCGGGACACAGCCGGTTTATTTAACGGTACGCGACATGGCCATAGAAGCCGCGGTAGATGATCCAAGATTTCGGCCGTTGAAATATGCAGAATTAAATGATCTGCAGATCGAGATCTCAGTGCTTTCACCTTTAAAGCAAGTTGATTCTGCGGATCAGATTGAATTAGGAAAGCACGGGGTTCTCGTGCGCCGCGGAATGCAAAGCGGAGTGTTTTTGCCGCAAGTGGCTACTGAAACTGGTTGGAGTAAGGATGAGTTTTTAAATACGCTTTGCTCTCAAAAAGCAGGGCTACCGTCAGATGCCTGGAAAAATAAAGATACACAACTTTATATTTTTAATGCACAAGTTTTTTCAGAAAAGGACTTAGGAGAATGAACCGATTTTACATTGCAATAATTAATCCTTTAGATAAATATGTAAATTTAATTGATCCGCTTCAGCTGCATCATTTAAGAGATGTGTTAAGAATTAAGCCCAAGGAAGTGGTGGGTCTTTTTGATAGTTTAAGTAATGAATATATCGCTTTAGTTGCAGAGGTAAAAGAGGATTTAGTAAAATTCGAAATCAAAGAAAAAAAATTAGCGCAAAAATCAGGGGTTGAGCTTACTGTGGCTTGCGCAATCCCTAAGAATGTTAAAATGGATGACATCGTCGATAAATTGACTCAAATCGGGGTGGCTTGCATAATTCCTTTAGAAACTCAGCGCGTGGTTGTAAAATTGGACCAAGCAAAAAAATTAGAAAAACAGCAACGCTGGGAAAAGATTAGTTTAAGTGCAATTAAACAGAGTCAGCGCAATCAATTTGTGGAAATTAAACCGGTCACTAAGTTCAAAGATTTAATCTTTAAGTTAGGAGAGTATGATTTAAAATTAATCCCGACATTAGCAGATAATCGTCAAACTTTAAAAAGTATATTTAATGATCTCGGTCAGAATATTAAAAGTGCGATTGTTTTAATTGGACCAGAAGGTGATTTCACTCCTGAAGAAGTACTTTTGGCCAAGTCTGCCGGTTTTATCCCCGTTGATTTAGGTCCCGGAGTTTTGCGGGTAGATACTGCTGCGATCGCAGTGGCTAGTTTTATCAAATTAAATGAAATCGATTAAATTTATTACTTTAGGTTGTAAAGCTAATCAATATGATACCCAAAGTATCCGAGAGAGATTTTTAAGCAATAATTTTCAGGAAGCTAAGCCAAACAGTATACCGGATTATTTCTTAATTAATACCTGTACGGTTACTGCCGGCGCCGATCAGAAATCCCGCCATTTTGTTCGTAAGTGTATTCGAATTAACCCCAAAGCCAAAGTTATTGTTACTGGTTGTCTTGTAGAGAAAGATAGTCATATGCTAGCGGGTCTTAAAGGAGTTACTTTAATTATTAAAAAAACTTTCTTTCCGGAAGGGATTAGTAGTTTTGATCAGCATACCCGTGCATTTTTGAAAGTGCAAGACGGCTGCAGTAATTTTTGTACATATTGTAAGGTAGCATTGGTGCGCGGAAAAGAACGTAGTAAAAAATTAAAACAAGCAATTAGTGAAGCAAAGAAGCTGGTGGCCTGCGGTTATAAAGAAATTGTTTTAACTGGTATTTGTTTGGGTGCTTACGGTAAGGATTTTGTGCCTAAAAAAGATTTGGTTGACCTAGTTAAAGAGTTAGAAAAAATTGAAGGTTTGTCGCGGATAAGAATTAGTTCAATTGAAGCCGCAGATGTTACACCTAAATTAATAAAATATTTTAAAAAAAGTAAAAAGTTATGTCGGCACCTGCATATTCCTATTCAAAGCGGGGACAATCAAATTTTAAAACGGATGAATCGTAAGTATACCCGAGAAGAATATTTGAGTTTAGTCAATCGATTAAAATCAAATGTACCAAGTCTGGTGATTACTACGGATTGTTTAGTGGGGTTTCCTGGAGAAAGTGAGACAAATTTTAATCAAACAGTTGATTTGGTAAAAAAAATTCAGCCTCTAAAAGTACACATTTTTCCTTATTCGCGTCGGCCAGGTACTAAAGCAGCAGGTTTTAGAGACCTAGTTGATCCATTAATAATTAAGCAGCGTTGCGCGGCTTTATATAAGTTAACTAATATTGTACGGGATAAATTAATGCGCCAGTTTGTGGGCAAGCAGTTTTGCCTGTTGATTGAAAGCATCTCTAAAGATGCCCCTGGTTTTTTAGAAGGGTTAACCGATAATTATTTATTAGTGAGGTTACCGTTTAAAGCGGGATTATGTAATAAAATAGTTCAGTTTAAAATCGTGCGTGCGAAAAAAGGAATTTTTTACGGTGAATATATTGACAATTCTTAGATTAGAGTAATAATAGGCATATGAAAAAACGCATTTATTATCATCATACGGACTGCGGGGGAGTAATTTATTACGCTAATTACCTTAAATTTTTAGAAGAGGCGCGTACAGAGTATTTTGCAGAGAAAAACGCTTCGATTAAACAGCTAGCAGATTCTGGAATAATGTTTGTGGTGGCGCGTCAGGAGATTGATTATAAGTTTCCGGGTAAATATGGTGATGAATTGGACGTACAAACCCAAATTGGGGTAGTTACCGGTGTACGTATTGAATTTTTGCATGAGATTTACAATCAAGATAAACAAATTATTGTTAAAGCTAAAACCATTCTGGTTTGTGTGGATAAAAATTTACGACCGCAGGCTATCCCCGAAGATTTACGCAAGAAATTAATTTAAACCTATTTATTTAAAAAGTAGAGGAGCGAGATGGAAGAACTTTTAAATTTATTAAAAATCAGACGCAGTGTGCGCTTATTTCAAAATAAAGCTATTCCTAAAGAAAAATTAGAAGCGATTGTAGATGTTGCCCGTTTTGCTCCTACGGCCAGAAATGTGCAGCCCTGGGAATTTGTGGTGATTACGGATAAAAAGAAGATTGTTGAGCTAGCTAATTTAGGGCCAAATGCTAAATTTATGGAGCAGGCAACTGCTTGTATTGCAGTTTTTTCTACAGAGACTAATTATTTTTTAGAAGACGGTAGTGCGGCTACTTGTAATATTCTTTTAGCGGCGACGGCCCTAGGTATTGGTTCATGTTGGATCGCCGGAGATAAAAAGCCTTACGCAGGGCAAGTAGGCACTTTATTGAATGCACCAGCAAATCTGAAGTTAATTAGTTTAATTGCCTTAGGTTATCCACAAGATAAAGATGTATTTAAAATAACCCAAAAAAGAGGTCTGCAGGAATTATTGCATTGGGAGCAGTTTTAATGCCAAATTCAGCTTTTGTCTTTACCAGTCAGTCAGGATGCTTGTTACCTACGTTGATTATTTTGAATCTCTTTTTTGGCCGATGGCTTTTTAATTCTACTGGGTGGTGGTTAGGAACCGAGGCAGTGTTAATCTTTTTGTTTATAATTAAACTCCATAATTTCATTAAAAAAATTACTTTACAATTTAGATCAACTAGCTTTACTGCCCATAGTAATAATCAAGGTAGTGATGCAACTATGTATAAAAAAGATAAAGTTATTGATGTGGATGCAGAAGAAGTTCAAGATCGACAAAAACTTCTTTAATTCTTGCTTGACAACTCTTCTAGTTATGTTAACATGCAAGCTAATTTTTATAATTTTAAAATAATACATATGTATCTGAAAGGAGCGTAGCAAAAATGGGGTTTGATCTGTTATTGTTAGCACCGGTAGGTTCAATATTAGCTTTAGGTTTTGCATTTTATTTAGCCATCAGCATCTTAAAAATGGATGAAGGTACAGATAAAATGAAAGAGATCGCCCATGCTGTGCGCATTGGTGCTCAAGCATACTTAAAGAGACAGTATTTAGGTGTTTCGATGTTCTTTGTTGTGGTATTCTTTATCCTTTTAGCAATGGCGATGAAGAATTATTTGGTTATGTTTGTCCCTTTTGCTTTTTTATCCGGTGGAATTTTTTCTGGTTTGTCCGGTTTTATTGGAATGAATATTGCCACTCAGTCTTCTAATCGTACCGCTCAGGCTGCCTCTAAGAGCTTGAACTCTGGTTTACGCGTAGCTTTTTCTAGCGGCGCGGTTATGGGTTTAACCGTAGTTGGATTAGGATTACTGGATTTAAGTATTTGGTATTATTTTCTAGATTGGTATTATTCTTGTCATGCGATTCCCGTAGGTACCGATAAGATTGCCGCGATTACCTCTACCATGCTTTGTTTTGGTATGGGCGCTAGTTCAATGGCTTTATTTGCCAGAGTCGGTGGAGGTATTTTTACTAAGGCTGCTGACGTTGGAGCAGATTTGGTAGGTAAAGTTGAGGCGGGTATCCCTGAAGATGATGCGCGTAATCCTGCGGTGATTGCTGACAACGTTGGTGACAACGTCGGTGATGTTGCTGGGATGGGGGCGGATCTTTATGAATCATATGTAGGTTCGATTGTGGCAACTTCGGCATTAGGTGTAGCTGCAGGTTTAGGAGTAGCTGGTGTTACCGTTCCGATGGTTATGGCCGCAGTTGGTGTGGTTGCTTCAATTATTGGAACTTTTTTTGTAAAAAGTGGAGAACAGGCTAGTCAAAAAGTTTTATTAGCTGCTTTACGTAAAGGGGTTTTTACTAGCTCACTAATCGTTGCGATAATTTCTTTCTTTTTAATTAAATATACGCTAGGAGCTGAGCATTTAGGAGTTTATTGGTCGGTTTTAGCGGGCTTGATAGCGGGTGTTTTAATTGGGTTATGCACTGAATATTACACCTCTAGCGGTTATAAGCCAACGCGTTCAATTGCAGATGCTTCTTTAACTGGACCAGCAACCGTAATTATTGGCGGTATTGCTGTAGGAATGATGTCTACTGCGATTCCGGTAATTATTGTTTGTGTAGCTATTTTAATTAGCTTTTTTATGTCTGGTGGTGCAGCAAGTTTTAATTCTGGTCTTTATGGTATTGCTATCTCTGCGGTAGGCATGCTTTCTACTCTAGGTATTACTTTAGCTACAGATGCTTATGGCCCAGTTGCCGATAATGCTGGTGGTAATGCTGAGATGTCTAAGTTGCCTCCAGAAGTAAGAAAAAGAACAGATGCCTTGGATTCTTTAGGTAATACTACTGCAGCAACCGGGAAAGGTTTTGCGATTGGTTCTGCAGCTTTAACGGCACTAGCGTTAATTGCCGCATATAAAGAACAGGTTCTAATTTTTGGAAAAAATATAGACACAAGTATGATGAATCCTACAGTATTAGTAGGACTGCTTTTAGGAGGGATGTTGCCATTTCTATTTTGTTCTTTAACTATGCGTGCTGTAGGTAGAGCCGCAGGTAAAATTGTAGTAGAAGTGCGCAGACAGTTTAAAGAAATTGTGGGAATTATGGAAGGTAAAGCTAAACCGGACTATGCACGTTGTGTTACTATTGCGACTGCAGCGGCACAAAAGGAGATGATTGCACCATCATTGTTGGCGATTGCTGCTCCGATAATTGTCGGATTATTGATTGGTATTGATGCCGTGGCTGGTTTATTAATTGGAGCTACTGTTTCAGGTTTTGTTTTAGCGGTGATGATGGCTAATTCCGGTGGAGCTTGGGATAATGCCAAGAAGTTTGTGGAAGAGGGTAATCACGGTGGTAAAGGTTCAGCTGCCCATAAAGCTACAGTAGTTGGTGACACTGTGGGCGATCCGTTTAAAGATACCTCTGGACCAAGCTTAAACATTTTAATTAAGCTGATGTCGATGGTTTCTATTGTATTTGCTTCTTTTATTATTAAAAATTCGTTATTTAAGTAATAATTAGAGTTTTTTTTAGGAGATGGGGATGTTTCATTTGGGTGAAACATCCCCATTTTTTTATTTAATTTTTAAAATTTTAGTAATATAATATAATTGATGGACGATCTAGAGTTTGCCCAAAATTGTTGCAAAGGCAATCCGCAAGCCTGGTCTGAGTTTATCTCGCGTTATTCTCCTCTGATTTATAATTACATTTATAGTGTACTCACAGTTAAAGGTCGCGCTGTGTCTAGCGAGCAAGTTGATGATATTTTTCAAGATATATTCCAGCTGTTAATTGATAATAACTATAAGAAGTTGGCTACTTACAGTGGTAAGAATGGCTGTTCTTTAGCCAGCTGGTTGCGTAGGGTGACGATTAACTTTACGATAGATTATTTACGTACTTTAAAACCGCTTACTTCATTAGATGTTGAGGATGAAGAAGGATTTACCTTGGTAGATACGCTTAAGGATTCTACTCCCGCAGCAGCTGAGTTTATTAGTGATCAGGAGAAGCGAAAAACTTTGCAAGAATGCATTAATTTATTAGAATTGCCAGACCAGTATTTTCTGGAATTATTTTTGAACCAAAGATTATCCTTAGATGAAATTAAAGAATCTTTGAAGATTAATCGTGGCGCAGTGGATATGCGTAAATCAAGAATTTTTGATAAATTGCAGGAATGTTTTAAAAAGAAAGGTTTTTTAAGTTAGATTTTTAATAGTTTTACGTCTATTGTAGTAGGAGATAAATATGTTAAATTATTTTGAGAAAATTTGTCGGATTATTTATCGAGAACGAAAAAAAGCTAAAAGTTTATTGCTTAAATACCATCCTGATGAAGAGAGTTTGGCTAGTTTTCTGGATCAACAACTATCAGAAAAAGAAAATGATCAACTGCTTAAGCATTTGCTTATTTGTGATCGTTGTGCTGAATATGTAAGTGTGCAGCTTAAAATTCAGACACACCTGAGCCGAGAAATCCCGGTAGCGCTTTTAGAAAAGATTAAAAAAATGGTTAATCAGAGCTTTGACAATAATTTGTTAGAAATTTTTATTAAACTTAAGGCTAAAGCATTAGAGATTATGCAAACCACAGGAGATGTGCTGGTGGGTCAAGAGTTAATTCCGGCTCCAGTATTACGTAGCCGTAAGATTGATGAATTTAAGGAAGAGGTCAGTATCTTGAAGGATTTGCATCAGATTAGGGTACTGGCTAAAATTCAAAATAAGAATACACAAAGTTTTAATCTGACTATTAATGTTAAAGAGAAAATTGGTCAGAAAACTTGTAAAGATTTACGGGTTACCTTGGTTAAGGATGGAATTGAGTTGGAGTCATATCTTAGCGACTCTTTGGGGAATACTTTTTTTGAGAATATTCTTCCTGGTGATTATCGGGTCGAGGTTAGCCGACAAGATCAAAAAGAAGCGGTGATTGATCTAAAAGTAAAAGCTTAAAAGTATGCTGCATTCGCAAACCTTCATTTTAGAAGTATTTAAGCAAGATAATTCTCTGAAGATGGGGTTGTTTGAACAAAGCTTGCTTGCGCCTACCTTGCGCCACTACAGTCAAGTGGTAGTATCATTTTCTGAGATAAAACAATTAAGCTTGGAGATGGTCAGTATTTTAAATTGTTTACCCACTAGTCAATCCTCTCAAATAGATCAGTTAAAGAATTTACAGAAAACCGGCCGCCTCTTTTGGGACCACTTATTTAGTCGTTCGATTAAAGAAAAAATAAAGGAAGCCACATTTACTACGTTAATTCTTTCATTGGATGATGAATTAATCTCTATCCCCTGGGAGTTAATTTTTGATGGGACCGATTTTTTAAGTTTAAAATTTAATTTAGGCCGGCTAGTGCGTAGTAAGGAAGAGTTAAGCACCTTACGCTATCGAGATTTAGCCGATAATCTTAGGATGCTAATTTTAGCTAATCCTAATGATGATCTAAAATCCGCATATGCTGAAGGAATAAATATTAGGAATCAATTTAATTATAAAATAAGAAAAATGGCGGTTGATTTTAAATCAACTCAGATTGATAAAAATTACGTAAAAAGAAATATCAGTGATTATGATATTGTGCACTACGCAGGTCATTGCGAGTTCAATAAAAAAGAGGATAAGAGTAGTGGTTGGGTTTTAAGTGATGGTGTGTTGAAGGTGGAAGATATTTTGAAGATGGGTCAGAGCTCTAACCTACCGGCTTTAATATTCTCCAATGCATGCCATTCGGCACAAGAAAATCCCGGGATTATTGATACGGAGTATCAACGTGCTAGTTACGGGATGGCCAGTGCATTTTTATTTGCCGGCGTACGACATTATATTGGTTCTATTCGCAGAATCGAAGATAATGCTAGTTTAGTATTTGCTAAAGAATTTTATGCAAAATTAATTAATGGAATGAGTGTAGGTGAAGCATTGCGCTTGGCGAAATTAAAGTTGATTAAAGAGTATGGATTGAATGGTTTACATTGGGTAAATTATTTACTTTATGGTGATCCTGGGTTTATTTTTTTTAAGATTCATCGGCATAAACAAATTAAATTTAAAAGTGTTTTATTTAAGAAAGTTATTAAGAAAGTTAGCCTAGGTATAGCTATAGTTGGCTTGGGTGTTGTTTTAGCGATATGGTTACCTAAGATTAATCCCGGGAAGATCTACCTATACTTGAATGCTCAGCAACAGTACAGGCATGGTAATAATCAGCAAGCAATAGCCTTGGGTCTAAAGGTGTTGGCAGAAGATAACAACTTTTTAAAAATTTATCCGATCATTGCTAATGCTTATCAGAGTTTAGGTCAAAGGGATAAAGCTTTAAAGTACTATTATGATTATATGTTAATTAGTGAAAAATTAAATAATAGCAGTAATCTTATTCAAGCATATATAAAATTAGGTTGGTTCTATCAATTAGATGGTCAATACGAGCGGGCTCAAGAATTGTATAATAAAGCAATCGCATTAAGCCGACAATTAAAAGACCGACAAAATGAAGCGCAAGGGATAAGAAAGCTTGCGGTCTGGTATATTGATAAAAGAGATTTTGACAAAGCTTTAGATTTGCTGACCAAGAGTGTGGCGATCAATTTAGAAAAACCGAATAATTTAGAAAATCAGAAAAATCTGGCCAGCGATTATTTTGATATAGGATTAGTATTTGTGAATAAAAATGATTTTACTGCGGCAAAAGAGTTTTATGAAAAAAGTTTAAATATTTTTAAGCATTTAAAATTAAAGAATGAATTAAGTGATTGTTATTACAATTTAGGAGAGGTGTATTTTTATGAGAAAGAGTATCAAAAGGCGCTTGAGTATTATTTAAAAGGGGTGAAAGTGGACCAGGAGCAGAATAATAAAGCTAATCTTGCATCCGGTTATAATATAATCGGAGAGCTTTGTTTAGAGATTGATGATTTGGTTAAGGCAGAAAGTTATTTCAGGCAAGCGTTAATTCTTTCTGAGGAGATTAAGAGCCAGCCGGATGTGGCTAATGCTAGCTATAATTTAGGATTGTTATATAAGAGGCAAAGAAGAAAGAATTTGGCACGGGAGTATTGGCGTCAGGCTCAAGAGATATACTATCGAGTTGACCTGGAAAGATACCAAGAGACCAAGAAACAATTATTGGAGCTAGATCTTTATTAAATAATTACTTGACAAAATATTTTTTTAAGTTATACTCTACTATGTTGATAGAGATAGTATAGAAGGGGAGTAAAATGAGAATAACCTATAAAGGTGATTATGCGTTGAAGGCCTTATTAGATTTAGCGCTAAATTATGAACAGGGAGTTTCTACTATTCATGATATTGCCAAACGTATTGATGCGCCGGTTAAATTTTTGGAACAAGTTTTATTAGATTTAAAAAAAGGCGGATTTGTGGAAAGTAAACGCGGTAATGTGGGGGGTTATCAACTATCTAGAGATCCTGCCAGCATTACTGTAGGGCAAGTAGTTAGGCATATTGATGGACCGATTGAACCGATTGCCTGCGTAGAAAAAGGTTATTCTAATTGTATTGATTTGCGCAAATGTGTTTTTAAGAATATCTGGTTAAGAGTTGCTCAAGCCACCTCTGGGGTTATAGATAATGTCAATTTCGCCGATTTAGTGGCGCAGGTTAAACATAAAAAAGAAGCGTTAGCTTATTCGATTTAATAATTTTGAAAGGGGCAGGTAGATGACTAAAATTGATAAAAAATTAAAGATTGAAACATTAGCATTACATGGCGGACAAGAGCCTGATCCAACTACAGGATCGCGTGCGGTACCTATTTATCAAACCACATCCTATCAATTTAAAAGCACTGAACATGCCGCTAATCTTTTTGGTTTAAAAGAGTTTGGTAATATTTATACGCGTTTAACTAATCCTACGACCGATGTTTTTGAGAAAAGAATTGCTTTGTTAGATGGCGGGGTAGGGGCGCTAGCGGTATCCAGTGGTCAGTCAGCGATTACGATTGCACTGCTTAATATTGCTCAGGCCGGTGATGAGATTGTTTCTGCCGATAACCTTTACGGGGGAACATACAATTTATTCCATTATACTTTTGCAAAATTAGGGATTAAAGTTAATTTTGTACCGGCAAACGATTTAGCGGCGTTGGAAAAAGCGATTACTTCGAAAACTAAGGCGGTTTATGCTGAATCGATCGGTAATCCGAAATTGAATGTGGCGGATTTGGAAGGGATCTCTAAGATTGCACATAAAAATGGCATCCCTTTTATTCTGGACAATACCGTTTCGCCATATTTATTAAGACCGATTGATCACGGTGTGGATATTGTGGTGTATTCTGCGACCAAATTTATCGGTGGTCATGGAACTAGTTTAGGGGGAGTGATCGTAGATTCAGGCAAATTTAACTGGACCAATGGCAAATTTCCTTTAATTGCTGCTCCGGATCCTAGTTACCACGGGATTAATTTTGTCGAAGCTTTGAAACCTTTAGGCAATATTGCTTATATTATTAAAGCGCGGGTAACCTTATTGAGAGATTTAGGGTCGGCGGTTTCGCCTTTTAATTCATTCTTATTTATTCAGGGCCTTGAGACATTACCTTTGAGAATGCTAAAACATTGCGAAAATGCTTTGGCGGTAGCTAAGTTTTTAAAAAAACATCCTAAGGTGAGTTGGGTGAATTATCCAGGATTAGAGGATAGTCTAGAGCAAGAAAGAGTAAAGAAATATTTACCTAAAGGTGCGGGTGCGATTTTAGGATTTGGGATTAAGGGTGGGCTTGAGGCTGGTAGAAAGTTTATTGATTCATTAGAGTTGATTTCGCATTTAGCTAATGTGGGCGATGCTAAAAGTTTAGCTATACATCCGGCAACGACCACGCATCAGCAATTGTCTTCCCAAGAACAATTGGCCACGGGAGTAACTCCAGATTTTATTCGTTTGTCTATTGGCATTGAACATATTGATGATATTATTGCCGATATCGAGCAGGCCTTGAAAAAAGCATAGGAGATATATGGCAAAGATATTTTCGGATATTACAAAAACTGTAGGAAGAACTCCTTTGGTGAAATTGAATCGGATTACTAAAGGGGTGGTGGCCACGGTATTGGTAAAGCTAGAGTCTTTTAATCCGCTTTCTAGCGTTAAGGATCGTATTGGAGTAGCGATGATTGAAGATGCGGAGAAAAGAGGAGTTTTAAAAAATAATACGACTATAATTGAGCCAACTAGCGGTAATACTGGTGTGGCTTTAGCATTTGTAGCTGCAGCTAAAGGCTATAAGTTAATTTTAACTATGCCTGATACTATGAGCGTAGAAAGAAGGCAGCTGCTGGCAATTTTTGGAGCGCAATTAGTCTTAACGCCGGGAGCCGAAGGAATGAAAGGAGCAGTAAAAAAAGCAGAGGAGTTAGTTAAAGAAATTCCCGGAGCAATTATTTTGCAACAGTTTAATAATCCGGCTAATCCGCAGATTCATCGCAAAACTACAGCAGAAGAAATTTGGAATGATACTGAGGGTAAGGTTGATATCTTAGTGGCGGGTGTAGGTACCGGCGGTACGATTACCGGAACGGGAGAAGTTTTAAAGAAAAAAAATAAAAATTTAAAAGTAATTGCGGTTGAACCGGATGACTCAGCAGTTCTTTCAGGGCAAGTTGCCGGTGCACATAAGATTCAAGGAATTGGTGCAGGTTTTATTCCAGAAGTTTTAAATCGTGATATAATCGATGAAGTTATCCGCGTAACCAATAATGATGCTGGAGATATTGCCCGTCAGCTAGCCAAGCAAGAAGGAATTTTAGCGGGAATCTCTTGTGGCGCAGCGTTGTGGGCGGGTTTAACCGTAGCTAAACGTAAAGAAAATAAAGATAAGGTAATTGTAGTGATTCTGCCAGATTCTGGAGAACGCTACTTAAGTACTTGGCTCTTCCAAGATATAAAAATATGACAAAAGATAAAAACCTAAAACAAAATAATTCAGTAGGGATTGTAAAAACTCAAAGTTTTACTTTTGATTCATTAAAGCTTGAGTCTGGGGAAAAATTTGGTCCGGTTACTTTGGCTTATGAAACTTATGGCCTACTTAATAAAGAAAAAACCAATGCTATTCTTATTACGCATGCACTTTCTGGAGATGCGCATGCTGCTGGTTTGCATGAAGGAAAAGATGATCTAGGGTGGTGGGATGCATTTATCGGACCAGGTAAAGCTTTTGATACAGATAAATATTTTGTAATATGTTCTAATGTTTTGGGTGGTTGTAAGGGCTCAACTGGACCAGCTAGTCTTAATCCTAAAACCAATCAGCCTTACGCTTTAGATTTTCCGATTATTAGCATTAATGATGTGGTTTTGGCACAGAAAAAATTAATTGATTATTTAGGGATAGAAAAATTACTTTCTGTAGTAGGTGGGTCTATGGGTGGTCAGCAGGTTTTATCTTGGCTGGTGAATTATCCAAAAAGTATTTGTAGTGCGGTACCGATTGCCACCACGATTAAGCATTGTCATCAGCAAAATGCTTT
>JBAZLM010000013.1:0-33313 GCA_041650295.1 Candidatus Omnitrophota bacterium | reverse complement strand
CTCCCGTAGGAGTTGGGGCAGTGTCTCAGTCCCCATGTGGCTGACCACCCTCTCAGGCCAGCTACCCGTCAAAAGCCTTGGTAGGCCATTACCCCACCAACTAGCTGATAGGACGCGAGCTCATCTCTAAACAAAAACCCTTGCGGGCCTTCTTTACTTACATCTACTTATGTAGTCGTAAACACATCGGGTATTACCTTCGCTTTCGCAAAGCTATCCCCGACTTAGAGGTAAATTACTCACGTGTTACTCACCAATCTGCCGCTATCCCACACCCAGCTTTAACACTCCTTACGGAACATTATTACTGGGTGTGGGATCGCTCGACTTGCATGCCTAATCTACGCCGCCAGCGTTCACTCTGAGCCAGGATCAAACTCTCCGAAAAAAAATTCGAAAAATTATAAATAATGGCTCTAATGATTCATTTTAATAAAAACCTCATGAAATTGACCCGTAAAAACTTTTAACAGTTTTTACTGGCCTCGCTTGGCAATTCAATTATCAAAAGAACAGACACAAAAAAACGTCCCGACATAATGTCGGGACGCTAAATTTATTTACAACGTCCGTAATGTCGAATGATTAACTACTAGAAATTGTCAACTGCGTTTTAATTATTTTCACAATAATTGTACCCTCTAACAGAAGGGTACTTAAGTATAATACATAACGCTTTTTTGTCAAGAACTTTTTTTAATTATTTTTTTCTTTTTTTTACAGTTCTAAATGACTATATTTCCAGAGGTTTAAGGCTCTATTTCTAGCGAGCCATCAACTGCGATATCTTAAAGATCGGTAAAAATAAAGCCACCACAATTCCACCAATGACTACACCTAAAAAAGCAATGACCATCGGTTCAATTAAACTAGTTAATGCAGAGGCTGCTGCATCTACCTGATCATCATAAAAATCAGCAATCTTAGAAAGCATCTTTTCTAATTGACCAGTTTGCTCACCCACATTGATCATGCGAGTAACCATCGGAGGAAAAACTCCACTCTTGGCTAAAGGTTTAGAAATTGGTTCACCGTTACGTACATTTTTTGAGCAATTAACTACCGCCTCTTCTACTACTTTATTTCCAGAGGTCTTGCTTACAATTTCTAATGCACTCAATACCGAAACTCCGCTTTTTACTAAAGTAGAAAAAGTTCGTGAGAATTTTGCTACTGCTAATTTGCCAAGCAACGGACCAAAAACTGGAAATTTTAAAGCTTGTTTATCAAATTGATATTTACCTTTTTCTGTTTTTAAATATCTTTTGAATAAATATCCGGCAACAACCAAAACTATCACTGTATAAAGAAAATATTTCCTTAATAAATCACTGGCAAAGATTAAAACTTGCGTAGGCATTGGTAAGGTGCCACCTAAAGAATCAAAGATACCTTTAAATGTCGGCACTACTTTTAACAAAAGTACAGTAGTAATAAGAAAGGCCATGCTCACTACTACTGCCGGATAAACTAAGCTGGAAGTAATTTTACGATTTAAAGCAGACTGCTTTTCCATAAAAGTGGCCAAGCGGTCTAAAATTTCATTCAACATACCGGAGGCTTCGCCCGCCTTAACCATGTTCACAAACAAATCAGAAAAAACTGCTGGGTGTTTAGCCAAAGCATCACAGAAACTAATCCCAGCCTCAATGTCACTACGCACGGTACCGATAATCCCTCTTAAATTTTCATTTTCAATCTGTTCAGCTAAAATTCCCAAAGCATTAACTAAAGGAATACCAGCGTCAATCATGGTAGCTAGCTGCCTGGAAAAAATAACCAGATCGTCTAGTTTAACTTTTTTATCCGCAACTTTGGCTTTTACCGCAGTAGCTTTAGTAACTTCAATCAAAACCACCGTCAACTCTCTCTTATGCAAAATATCAGCTACTTCACTCTCAGAAGCTGCCTGCACAATACCAGTGACGGTTTGACCCCGATTGTCTTTTGCAGTATAGCGAAATGAAATCATAGTTCGTCCACTATTTTTAAAAATACATCCACAATTTTAGGATCAAATTGCGATCCACTGTTACGTTTAATCTCTAAAATTGCCTCTTCTTTAGCTAAAGGAATTTTTCGATACGACCTAGCCGAGCGCATCGCTTCATAAGCATCAGCAATATGAATGATGCGCCCTCCTAAAAGAATATCGCTACCTTTTCTTCCTTCTGGATAACCTGTACCATCAAAATGTTCATGATGTTGTCTTACTAAGTCTACCACTCCGTTTAAAAAAGTCAACGGCTCAAGAATCTGCGCACCGATAATCGGATGCTTACGAATCTGTTCCCATTCCGGATTAGTTAAAGCAGAAGTTTTTAATAAAATACTGTCTTCAATGCCGATTTTACCTAAATCATGTAACTCGCAAGCCTGCCGTAATATTTCCACATCTTTAGTAGGAAGCTTCATGTGATTGGCAATCGCCAAAGCATAACGGGCGACATTTTCAGAGTGACTGTGCGTATAATGATCCCGCGCGTCAATGGCCTGAGCCAAGACTTTAATCGTACGCATGTAGGTTGAACGCAGATCTTCATAAAGCCGACTTAAATTGGTCGTAGCATCTTCAATGCGTCGGGCTAAAAGCATGTTTTGTTTTTCTAATGCCTGATTATTTTCTTTTAAACCCTGGCAAAATTTATGGCTCGCCATTAACATCGAACGCAACTTCATCCCCTTCTCAATAATAAATTTTAACTTCTCCGTATTTAACGGTTGCGCTAAATAATCATAGATCGCTAAATCCATTAAATCTTTTATTTTACCTTGATCATCTGTATCCAATAAAAGCACAATCACCGCATCTAAATCTATTTTTTTAAGGTCGTTAATTAATGCACCGATATTGGTTTCGGGCATACCAGTTTTTAAAAGAACCATGTCGTAGTTGCCTTGTTTAAAACCAACTAATCCAGCCTGAGCAGTAGGTTCTAGTGTAACCGAGAATACACCTAAGCTTAAAATTTTTTCTTTAATATAAACAGCATACGATTTATCATCGCAGATTAAAAGTATCTTACCAGCATTTTCCATAATTATTCCTCAGTAGTAATTCTTAAGGCTTCATCTAGTGAAGTCAATTCTTCTTTAACTTTTTGAAAAGCATCATCGCGCAAAGTTTTCATTCCCAACTTCTTAACCGCATACTCTCTAATTTCATCAATAGATTTGCGCCGAATCACCATCTCGCGCATCGTATCATCCACTAATACTGTTTCTAATACAGCAACTCTACCATAAAAACCAGTGTTATTGCAATACTTACATCCTTTAGCCTCATAAAAATTTGCTTTTCCAGTAAAACCAATTTTATTTAAGAACTCATCCGATACTTTTATTGGCTGACGACATTTTAAACAAATTTTACGCGCTAGACGCTGAGCACAAAGCATCACCACGCTAGAAGCCACTAAAAATGGCTCAACCCCCATATCAATCAAACGGGTAATACTAGAAATTGCGTCATTAGTGTGCAAAGTAGAAAGTACTAATTGTCCGGTTAATGCTGCTTTAATAGCAATGTCAGCAGTCTCCGCATCACGAATCTCACCGATCATAATTACATCTGGACTCTGACGTAAAATCGAACGCAATCCAGAAGCAAAATCTAAACCAATATCCGGCTTAACCTGCATTTGTGTAATCCCATCTACTTGATATTCCACCGGATCCTCAATGGTAATAATATTACGCTCTACAGTATTTAATTGATTCAATACTGAATATAAAGTCGTCGATTTTCCAGAACCCGTAGGCCCAGTAACTAACATCATCCCAAATGGCTTAAGCACCGCGGCTTTAAAATTAGCTGCCGGTTGTTCAGAGAAACCTAATTTATCCAATCCAATAGAAAGATTTCCTTTATCCAATGCACGTAAAACAAATTTTTGACCAAAAGTAGTCGGTAAACTAGAAACGCGAAAATCAATCTCTCTACCTTCGGTCTTTACTTTAAAACGGCCATCTTGAGGAACGCGACTTTCTGTGATATCTAAGTTAGCAATAATTTTAAGTCTAGCCAGAATAGCATTCTGATTTATTTTAGGCACTTTTAAAATATCATGCAATGATCCATCCACTCGATAACGAATACGCAGGCAATCGTACTCCGGTTCAATATGAATATCAGAAGCACGCCGTTTTAAAGCTTGTGCTAAAATTATATCTACCAATTGTACAATCGGAGCTTTCTGGCTATCTTGTAAACTCTCCGATAACTCAATCGCATCGTTTTTCAATAGCTCCATATTATCTTTGGTGTCCAACCCTTTAGATAGATTAGAGTCATCCAAAATATTTTGCATATCTTTAATCTCTTTGTGATACTGACTATCGATAGCATGCGATATTTCATCTTCTGGACTTAGCACTATATCAATATTACATCCGGTAAAATTGCTTAAATCATCCAAAGCAAAAATATTTAAAGGATCTGACATGGCTACGGTAAGAGTATTTCCAATTCTTGATAAAGGAATAGTATTGTAAAGTTTAGCCATCTCTTCCGGAATCAAATTAATTACCTCAGGATCGAACCTAAACTTAGCCAAACGCAAGCTTGGAATATAAAGCTGCTCTGAAAATAACGAAAGTAAGATATTTTCAGCAATAATATTTTCATCAATTAAAACAGTTCTCAAGGGGACACCTTTTTCTTTTTGCAAAGTTAGGGCGCGATCCAGCCGATCTTTAGTAATATGCTGGCTCTTTAATAAAATTTGAATGATGTTTTCTTTTAATGAATGCATTTTAATTACCCTTGATAAATATTAATTCTCGTCAGGTGCAGTAACTCGCAAAACTTCTTCAATCGTGGTTAGCCCCTTTAACACCGCTTCAATTCCGTCTTCACGCAAAGTCTTCATCCCTTCCAAACGAGCTTGTTGTTTAATAAATTGCTCTTGTGAACCACCGAGAATTAACTCGCGAATTTTAGGAGTTAGTTGCAAAACTTCAGAGATTACCGTTCTACCTGAATATCCAGTATTAAAACAATGCTCGCAACCTTTACCACGATGAAACTTTAATTTACTAAACTTAGCCACATCTAATTTTAAACTCTCCATAATCTCCGGCTTAAGTGCATAGGTTTCTTTGCAATCTGGACAAATCTTGCGCACCAAACGTTGCGCTAATACACAAACTAAAGACGAATTAATTAAGTAAGGCTCTACTCCCATATTTACTAAACGCACGACTGCTCCCGAGGCGGTCGTCGTATGCAAAGTGGAAAGCACAAGATGACCAGTGAGTGCACTTTTAATGGCGATATCTACCGTTTCATAATCACGGATCTCTCCGATCATAATAATATTCGGATCTTGACGCAAAATCGAACGCAACGCAGCAGCAAAACCTAAACCAATCTCAGGCTTAGCCGTAACTTGATTAATCCCTTCTAGCTGAAACTCTACGGGATCTTCCACTGTAACAATATTTTTATCCGGACTATCTACAGATTTTAAAACTGCATAAAGCGTGGTCGTCTTTCCACTACCCGTAGGCCCACAGACTAAAATCATCCCGTGCGGCAACAAAGAAACTTTAGTCAAAACTTCCATGGCATGATCACTAAAACCTAATTTTTTTAAATCTAAGTTTGCTTGTGATTTATCTAAGATACGCAGGGCAACTTTTTCACCGTAACTAGATGGTAATATAGAAACACGAAAATCAATCTGTCGATTCAAAATTCTGATTTTAAAACGGCCGTCTTGGGGAACACGGTGCTCCGCAATATCTAGTTCGGCCATAACTTTAATACGCGAAACAATCGAAGCATGCATCGTCTTGGGCGGAGTCTTCTGTTCCTGCAAAATTCCATCAATGCGAAAACGGATACGTAATTTTTTATCAAACGGTTCAATTAAAACGTCAGAGGCTTTCTTTTTAATCGACTCTTCTAAGATCATATTCACAAATTTAATAACCGGGGCTTCAAGGCTAATGCGCCCTAATTCCTGATCGCTAGGGGCGGCCTCCTTTTCTTCTTTTACCAACTCAATCGAAGAAACGGTCATCTCTTTAACCAGATCATCAATCATCCCTTTAGTCGTATCCGGATAAGAAATTTCAATCGCCTGATTAATATCTTGTACCGATGAGATTATCGGATTAATTTTAAAACCGGTAAGTGCATGTACGTGGTCGATGGCAAAAATATTTAACGGATCAGCCATGGCTAAAGTAACCGTATCACCAATTTTAGAAACGGGGATAATTTGATAATGGCGGGCAATATCAACTGAAATTATTTTTACAATTTCTAAATCGATTTTAAAACGTTTTAAATCAATTAACGGCAGGCCTAAACCTTCACTGAGCGTAGAAATTAATTCGTTTTCTTTAACAAATTTAAGTTCAACAATAATATCACTGAGCTTGCCGCCCTTGGTAGTTTGCACCGCCAGTGCTTGCTCAAGCTGCTGATTAGTGATGAGCTTATTATTGATTAATATTTCGGTGAGTCGATCTTTTAGAGAAAGCATTATTCTTTATCTTTACTATAATATTTCTCAATCGCTCTTTTAATATCTGAAGAGGTAGAAACAAAAGTTTGTACACTACAGCCACTGAGTAATTCAACGTCCTCAATGGCCTGCACATTTAAAGGATTCGACATCGCTAAAGTAAGATTGTTACCAATTTTATCAATGGGAACTAGTAAATATTGCCGGGCAACCCTACCAGGAATAATACCAGTAATCTCCACGTTCACATCATAACTTCCCAAAGGAAGATAAGGAAATCCATATTGCGCAGTTAATGATTGAGCGATATCATCTTCTTTAACAAATCCCAGCTCTACCAGAATCTCGCCAATTAATCCGCCCTTATCGCGCTGCACACCCAAACCCTGGTCCAGCTGAGCTTGATTAATGATCCCGCGATCCAGTAACAACTCCCCTAATTGTTTAGTATTAATTCTTCTTATCATTTTTATATTTTAAACTAAAAAGCAACTACGCGATTTCGGCCAGCAGCTTTTGCTTTCTTTAATAATTCATTGGCCTTATTCACTAGCTGCTCTGCCTGGACGCCATCCAACGGATTTTCGGCAACTCCAGCGCTAAGCGTAATTCCTTTGCCACTACCTTGTTCACTTGAAAAAGCAATCTGGATTTTTTTACAAATCTCTTCGGCGATCTCTTTACCTTGACGTTTATTTCTCTCCGGAAGTATAATCGAAAATTCATCATCACCGGTTCTGCCCACCCGATCAACATCAGTAATGCATTCACTCATCAAAATAGCAATTTTCTTTAATGCTACTTCAGCATTAATCAATCCAAATTGATCACGAAAATCTTTAAAATTATCAATATCGAAAATCAGAAAAGCACATGGACGTTGATAAGCAATGGCACGTGTGATCTCCTCTTGCAAGCGAGCGGCAATAAAATTTTTATTATAAAGACCAGTCAAGATATCCTTGATCTCTAATTTTTCAATACGATGTGCCAAAATATCATTCTCAATGGCGATGGCAATTTGCTTAGAGAATATATCTAATAGCTCTTTATCATCTTTAGTATATAGAAAATTATCACGATTATTGGCGATGGCTAAAACCGCCTTAATTCTACCTTTTAAAAATATCGGTACCGATAAACAGTTCTTAACCTGAAATTTAGTAAAAAAAGCCTGCACAAAATCGCTTGGCATTAAATTTTGTTTATCCAAAATCAAATGCTTATTTAAATTAAAACCTTGATTATAAAGATCATCCTTAGGCCCAAGATTAACTGACATTAAATAATGTGCCAGCGAGCCGTCAGCGGCCTTAACCGTAAAAGAATCTTTATTCTCTTCTTTAAAAAGTAAAAAGGCAGTCTCTGAATTGGCTAAAAGGCGAGATTTTTCCACTGCAATCTTTAAGATACTCTCAAATTTTTCTTCTTGTGAAATTAATGAGCTGACCTGTAGCAGGTTGGAAAGCACCACAATCTTTTTCTGGATCTCTAAGTTAATCTCAGTGGTTTTCTCGCTATAAGTTTTTAACTCATCCATATTCCCCCGGATGCGATTAGTCAGTTGATTTAAGACATCACCTAACTCCCCTACTTCATCATTATGTTCAACTTCAAGCTTATGACTAATGTCGCCAGAAGCAATTACCTTAGCCTGCTTAGTCATGTTGGTTAGGCGGTCAAAAACTTCCTTAATTACCAAAAGACCAATTAAAGCCACAATAATACTCACAATTAAAGAAGCAATAATGTCAATTTTAAAACCAAATTTAGGTAAGATATAATTTGAGACTAAATATGCAGAAACCAAGAACGGCAGAATAGACATTAGCTGGAAAGCAATAATCATCTTCTGCTTAATCGTGCGCGAATTCAGGGAAAGATTGTCGATTTTTTTGTTCATTTTTTCACCACCCACTGTTAATTACAAACTAAAAAAATCTTAATTTATATTTTATAATTATATCCTTTAACTCGTTACCTGGCAATAGTTTTGTTATCTAGCGAATCTTGGTATTTGACATACTCTGTTAATAGGTCATTTTTTTCAATACCCATATCAATAAAATCCCAAGGCAATATTGCAGTTGTCGGTTTTTCATTAAGATAAATTTGTGGGTCGACCCCCTCTTGCGTAAATGCTTCCATCCACTTTGAAAAAGAAAAGTGGTCGCTCCAAGCGTCAAACTTAGCGCCTTTTTTATAAACATGCAAAATCACTTTGGCTAATTTACGATCCCCGCGAGAAAGTACTCCTTCTAAGAAGCCCATTTGAAAGTTATGAAAATTAAATTTAATTCGGCGATTTTTACAATGTGATCTTAAGTAGCTTTGTTTTTCTTGAATAGCAGTGATGGTTTCCATTTTTAACCATTGCAAAGGAGTATGTGGTTTAGGAATTAATGGATTAATACTGACATTAATTTGTGCTGGACCTGCACCAGGTTTTCTTTTGGCTTCCGATGACTTATTAGCAAAATCAATAATTCCCTCTAAATCTGCATTAGTCTCGCCGGGCAAGCCAATTAAAAAATATAATTTCAAATGTTGATAACCGGCTTGATAAGCAGCATCGATGGCTTTAAAATAATCTGGTTCAGAAAAATCTTTAGCTAAAGCTTGACGCAAGCGCTCTGTCCCTGCTTCCGGCGCAAAAGTTAATCCCGTCTTTTTAATTTTAGCAATCAGTGCCGAAACATTACCCAAAAGCGCTTTAGCCTTTAACGAAGGTAGCGATAAATTAACGCAGTCCTCTTTGAAAATTCCGGTTAGTTCAGAAACTAATTCTTCTAAGTCAGGATAATCACTGACTGATAAACCAGCCAAAGACAACTCCTCATAACCGCTAGAAGCATAAGCAAGGTTGGCTAAATTCACCACATTCTTTTTATTTCTAATGCGAAAGGGATAATACTGTGATCGCGCCTGACAAAATCGACAACGGTTAGGGCAACCGCGCATAATTTCTAAAGTAATGCGATCATGAATGGTGGCGATAAAAGGCACCATCCAGTTGCAGGGAAAATAAGCGGCATTAAAATCACCGACAATACGTTTCTTTATTTTTAGAGGGATACCTTTCACCTTGGGAGCAAAAGTGATCAGATCACCCGCAGCATTATACTCTACAACATAAAGTGACGGAACATAAACTCCGGGAATCTTAGTCAGTTCAATTAAAAGTTTTTCTTTGGATAGTTTACCACTCTTATAATCAACTTTTAAATCTTTATATAAATTTAAAAGCTCAACCATTGCCTCTTCGGCTTCACCAATGATAAATAAATCAAAAAAATCAGCAATGGGTTCAGGATTAAGTACACTGGGTCCGCCACCAATCACTAAAGGATGTTGATGATCACGTAACGCAGATTCTAAAGGTAGACCGGCGAGATCTAAAATATTTAAAACATTAGTGTAATTTAACTCTGAACCTAGAGAAAACCCTAAAAAATCAAAAGTATTTAATGGCCGCTTAGTTTCTAAAGAAAATAATTGCTGGTTGCTGATTCTTAGGGCCGCCTCCATATCTACTTCAGGAGCAAAGAATCTTTCGCAGGCAAAATCCTCAAGATCATTAATTAATCCATAAAGAATACGCAAACCTAGATTACTCATTCCAACTTCATATAAATCCGGAAAACCTAGCGCTACACTTACGGAACAATTATGAAAATTTTTATTAGCGACGTTGAACTCAGCACCCATGTACTGAGCAGGTTTATGTACTCCTAAAAACAAATCTTCAATCATAATTTAAAATACGTTCCTCGTGCGGTCAATATTCACCAAAATTCCCAGAGCAATAAAAGTGACTAACACGCTTGAGCCTCCGTAACTCATTAATGGTAAAGGTAGTCCCACTACGGGAGCCAGCCCCATATTCATGGCGATATTAATAAAGACCTGTAACGCTAACAAAAGCGATATTCCGTAAGCCAGCAATCGACCAAATGCATCTTGCGTTCTCTGCGCGATAATAAAACCCTGTCGAATAATCAAGTAATACATCAGAATAAGTAGACAGCTACCTAAAAATCCCCATTGTTCGGAAAAAGTAGCAAAGATAAAATCCGTATGCGATTCAGGCAAAAAATATAATTGGCTTTGCGTTCCACTTAACCAACCGCGTCCCCAAAAACCTCCCGAGCCAATGGCAATCCTTGATTGAATTATGGTATAACCTGCGCCTAAAGGATCGATATTCGGATTTAAAAAAACTAATAGCCTTTGTTTTTGATAATCATGCAGAAAATGCCAAAGAAAAGGTAAAGGCAAAATTAATGTGACGAGCAAAGTAAAAATATATCTTAAGCGCACGTTAGTTAAATATAATAAACAAACAAAAACTAACATCAACATTAATCCGCTACCTAAATCTGGTTGCTCAATAATTAAAAACATCGGGATAGCCACAAAAATAAACGGAAGAATAATGCCGCGAAAGATACCAAATTTTCCACTAGATAAAGAAATGTCATTAACCGATTTGCGACTAAAATAACGCGCTAGAAAAATTATAATCGCTAGTTTTGCAAACTCTGACGGTTGAAAATTAAACCAGGCAAACTTTAACCAGCGCTGTGCACCTAATCTAATAATTCCTAAACCAAAAACTAATAACAAAAAGAACAACGCAACCCCATAAATAAAATAATTGGCATCCCAAAGTTTACGGTAATTAAAATTGGCCATGGCAAAAAAACAGGCTAGACCAATAGCTAACCACAACATTTGGCGCAGATGGATATCTTGCCAGGCTCCCTCTTTTTGGAAAGTGCTACTATAAATTGAAAGCACGCCCAAAATAGCAATGATTAAGGCCAATACCAAAATTTTTAAAAATGAATTTCTCATATTAATTTTTGCTGACTCATCGCTTCAATAATTTGCTTAGTGACCGCAACTGCCGCATGTCCAGAACCACCATGTTCTAAAAAAACACAAATTACATATTTAGGTTTTTCAAACGGAAAAAAACCTACAAACCAACCGTGATTAATTTTACCTGATACCTGAGCAGTTCCTGTTTTTCCAGCCACAGCTACTGGTAAAGTCGACAAAATATTGGCTGTACCATTGGAATCAGTAACTACCCGCCGCATTCCTTTTAAAATAACCGCCAAAGTATTCTTCTTTAAATTTAACGCGGTAAATTTTTTCTTCTTTGCAGAAAAATCTAATCCACCTACCGATTTAACAATATAAGGATTTAACAGATAACCACCATTAGCAAAAACCGCCGTCATATTGGTCGCCTGTAGCGGCGTAACTAAACAATCACCCTGGCCAATGGTTAAGTTAGCAGTGTCTCCGTCATACCAGCTTTTAAATTTATTTAACTTGCGCCAAAGAGGAGACGGAATAAATCCCGCCGTCTCATAAGGAAGCTCAAAACCGACATTCTTACCAAATCCTAAACGCTGCGCATAATCATGGATATTTTGTGGTCCCACCAATAAACCCACCTTATAAAAAAATACATCGCAAGAATGAGCAATCGCCTGAAAGATATCTTCTGTTCCGTGCACATCCCAACAGGAAAATCTTCTGGCTCCCACCATGGTTGAACCCTGACAAAGATAATTAGTTGAGGTATTAATTTTTTTTAATTCTAAGGCGGCGATAGAAACAATTAATTTAAAAACGGAAGCCGGAGGATAACTTGAGCTAATTGCGCGATTAATTAGTGGAGCATCGGGATTATTAAATAAACCAGAGATTAAACTAGTGCGATTATTTACGAAAACGCTGGGATTAAAATTAGGATAACTGGCTAAAGCTAGGATCTCACCGTTTTGCGGATTCATCATTACTACACTACCATTTTTATTATTTAAACTTTCCTCCACAATTTTTTGGATCCGCAGGTCTAGAGTTAATTGCACATCTTTACCATTTACCGGAGCTTGAAAACCAAGCACGCGCATAAATTTACCGCGGTGATTTACTTCAACGGAAAGCCCGCCCTCTTCCTGACGCAAATAGTAATCATATTTTTCTTCCACTCCACCAAAGCCTACAATATCCTTGGTCTTATAACCATAATCTTCAAGCTTAGTTAAACGCCAACGATCAATCTGATTCACATAACCAATGGTATGTGCGGCTAAAGATCCATAAGGATAGTGCCGCAAAGGCTTAGGCTGCACGATCACGCTAGGCTCCTCAACCTTATACTCTCCCAACATGATCGCTTTTTTTAAATCTATGTTGGTAGCTACTGTTACCGGGACACTATTAGAGATGTAATTTTTCTTAAAAGCAGTTTTTAATTCATTAACGCTATAGCCCAATATTCTACTAACTCTAGAAATAACCTGGTCAACGTGACTTAGCTCCTGCGGCAGGATCATCACGTCATAAGAGATCTTACTATCCACAATCACTTCACCGTTACGGTCTAAGATATCACCTCTAGCGCCAAATTGAGCGATCAGGCGAATACAATTACTATCACTTTGTTTACGAAATTTCGCGCCCTGTAAAATATCTAAACGAAATAGCCCTAACAAAAGAATAGAGAAAAATAAAATAACCATCAAATTTAAGATATTCTTTCTTTCCATAAAATTATGAGCTATGCCGTAACTTTCTTGGTTAATTTAAAAATTAAAGGAAATAATGCGGCGGTATAAATTGTCGGAATAATTAAATTGCGTAAGAAAATAACCAGTGAAATGATATCGCCAGAGTTAAGACGCACTAAACCAATTACCAAGCTATTTAGTAATGCAATAATCAGAACTATTCCTAAGCGTACATATTCATTCTCAGTAGAAATTTGCGTGGTTAGTTTGTGAATTAAATAACTCCAAAGGACAAATAAAATTGTGTTAACGGGAACATTGGCAGGCAAGAATACATCTTTAAGTAATCCACAAAATAGCGCAAAAACTAAAGCCGTTTTAAAATCTAAATAAAAAACTAAAATAACCGTTAATGCTAAAAGTAAATCCGGTTTACATCTAAAAAAGGTAAGCCATCCCGGCCAGCTTAGTTGAGCTGTCGCCAATATTATTGCTAAAAAAATAATCGGCCATTTCTTCATGGGAGAATAATTAATACTTCTTCAATACCTGCCGGATCGACTGCTGGTTTAACAATGGCATAACGACAAAGTCCGGAAAAATCTTTTCCAACATTAATAATTTTACCAATTAATAAACCTTTAGGATAAACCTGACTTAACTCTGAGGTAATCACGGTATCGCCGATCACTACATCGGCATCATCAGGAAGATAACGCATAATCAAGTTGCCACTTAAAGTTCCGCTGACTAAACCTTCCTGTCGACTGCGCTGCACAATACTAGAAACAC
Source organism: Candidatus Omnitrophota bacterium (assembly GCA_041650295.1). GTDB lineage: Bacteria > Omnitrophota > Gorgyraeia > Gygaellales > Profunditerraquicolaceae > UBA6249. The sequence goes on along the minus strand of JBAZLM010000013.1, from coordinate 19,515 downwards.
CTTGGCTAGGGTCATTAATTAATAATACCTTACTCGTAGAATCATTGCTCTCTACAATTTTTCCAATTAATCCTTGAGGGCCGACCACCACCATTCCAGTCTTGATCCAGCTACTCAACCCTTTATCCAAAATCAGATTGGCCGACCAATTGTCTATCGAGCGACCAATAACCCGAGCGGCAATTAAGCGTAACGGAGATTTTTGTTTAAAATTTAATAAGGATTTAAGACGATTGTTTTCCTGCACAATTTCTCTAAATTCAAATAATCTCCAGCGCAATAAACCCACCTGATTATTTAGCTCATTGGCCATAATCATATTGCGATGATAAAAAATAATTCCAGAGAGTTCTTGCTTAATTAAACCAAGTAGAGAAAGTTGCGGTTTAAAAGCTTTTTGAGTGGAGTTTTTTAGACAAGAAAATGAATTGAAGATAAGGATTATTGCGCAGGCGGCAATAATTAAAACAGTTAGATTTTTGCGGGGTAATTTAAACACATTAAGGTATCAACCAGGTGGCTTACACCTGGCGCTTATTGGTATTGCGCCAGTGTAGCCTTCGCGGCTAATTGCGTACTTCAGTTTTAACTGGTACGGTTACTTTCTTCAGATACTGGATCTCGCTCAGGACAATTCCGGTACCGTTAGCTACTGCGGTAATCGGATCATCAGTAATATGTACTGGAAGGCCAGTCTCTTCAGAAATTAATTTATCTAATCCACGCAGTAATGAACCACCACCGGCCATGACAATTCCGTGGTCGATTAAATCGGCAGCTAATTCTGGGGGAGTTCTCTCTAATGATACTTTAACGGCTTCTAAAATTGCCCGTAATGTTTCTTGTAAAGATTCACGAATCTCTTCGCTAGTAATGGTTACAGTTTTAGGAAGGCCTGCCACTAAATCCCGGCCTTTAACTTCCATGCTCATCTCTTCTTCTAAAGGATAAGCTGAACCAATTTTAATTTTAATATCTTCGGATGAGCGTTCACCGATCATTAAATTGTAGGTCTTTTTGAGATACTCTATAATCGCTTCGTTCATCTCATCGCCACCGATACGAATCGATTTTGAAAAAACGGTTCCGGCTAAGGAGATTACGGCGATTTCAGTAGTACCACCACCGATATCAATAATCATATTGCCCACCGGCTCTTGAATTGGTAAGCCTACGCCAATCGCCGCAGCAATTGGCTCTTCAATTAAAAATACTTCTCTGGCTCCGGCACGTTCGGCTGAATCTTTAACCGCACGTTTTTCAACTTCGGTAATTCCAGAAGGAATAGCAATGACAATTCTGGGTCTAACTAAAACTTTACGATGATGTACCTTCTTAATAAAATACCGAAGCATCGCTTCGGTAATTTCAAAATCAGAGATAACGCCATCTTTCATCGGACGAATAGCAATAATATTGCCAGGGGTGCGGCCAAGCATACGCTTAGCTTCATCACCTACTGCTAAAACATGGGAAGTACCACGTTCAATAGCCACCACAGAAGGTTCACAAAGTACCACGCCCTCGCCTTTAACAAAAACTAAGGTAGTAGCCGTGCCTAAGTCGATCCCCATATCATTTGAGAAAAGACCTAAAACGTAATTAACCGCTCTTTTTAACTGTTGGCTTAAATTTCCCATATTTTCTCCTGAATATTTTCCGAAATTGGCAGTACGAGGATTCTAACAAAGATTAAACCCTTTGTCAAATAAATCTTTACCTCTTCTTTAGGCTAGCCAGCGTAGTTAAGAAACCCGGAAATGATTTATTAATACACCCTACATCATCAATCTTCGATTGACCATGCGCTGCAATCGCCGCCACAACCATACTCATGGCTGTACGATGATCGCCGAAGCTTTTTAAGTGAGCACCGTACAATTGTTTACCACCTTGGATAACTATGCATTCTTGAGCGCCAATTTTCTTCACCAGAATATCAGCTCCCATAGATTTTAAGTTACTCACCATGGAATTAATACGGTCAGTCTCTTTAACCCTTAATTCTCCTACCCCTTTAATTACAGTTTGTCCCTTAGCAAAACAAGCCGCCACCATAATAATGGGTAATTCATCAATTAAAGTAGGAATTTCTTGTGCGGAAATAGTAGTAGCTTTTAATTGACTGCTTTTAATTAAAAGATTGCCTGTCGGTTCAAAATTGAGTGATTTTTTATCTCTAGAAATAGTAATCTTAGCCTGCATCCTCTTTAAAACAGCAAGAATTCCACTGCGCGTAGGATTAAGACTAACTTGTGGAATAGTAATTTTAGCCCCTGGGATTATCGACGCCAGAACCATGAAAAATGCCGCCGATGAAATATCTCCCGGAATATAAATTTGTCCCGGAGAAACTAAAGACTTGTTGGGATTTAAAATAATGTGATTATTCTTGACCGTAAGATTAACTTTAAATTTTTTAAGCATCCGTTCGGTATGATCGCGACTAATTAGCGGCTCAATCACTTTTGTCTTACCGGCACAAGCTAAGCCAGCTAAAAGAATGGCCGATTTTACTTGCGCAGAAGCTACCGGCAGGCGATAAACGATTCCCTTAAGTTTGCCACCGCTAATTACGATCGGTGTATACTCTTCCTTACCCTTAACTTTAGCAGAAATGTCAGCACCCATTAAACGCAATGGCTGATTGACTCTGGCCATCGGACGTCTGGATAAATATTTTCCCGCAATAACTTTAGTTTTAAAACTTTGGGTAGCCAACACTCCCAAAATTAAACGCAAAGTTGTGCCAGAGTTACCGACAAAAATTGGTTGGATGGGTTTTTTAAAACCAGCTAATCCACGACCTTTAATTAAAACTTGATTGTGATTACGACGGATTTGAGTTCCTAGAGCAACTAAAACATTTAAAGTAGCTAAGGAATCATCATGCAGCGGAAAATTTTTTAAGGTAGTTTTGCCCTGACACAATGCACTTAAAATTAAAGCACGGTGGGCAATGGATTTATCACCAGGAAGAGTAACGCAACCAACAGGAATAAACTTATGCTTAATTACGAAAGGCTTTGCCCGATTGGCAGATTTACTAATGGGGCTCACTTTGTTTTTTGAATTATTTTATCGTTTTCTTTTAACAGATCTTTAACTTCGGGAGCAAAACCAGCCGCCGACATAGCTTCATGAACTTTCTCGACTTTAATATCCCCGATAAATTTACCATCACGCATGACTCTAAATTGATCACCCACCACTACCTTATCTTTGCTACCTAAATTAATCACCACAAAATTAAATTCTTTATTAATAATCATGACTTTACCTTCCAAAACGCCCAAGGCTAAAGCCTGACTAGTTTTACCCTCTTTTTCTAAATTTTGCGCTGCAATAATTTTTTCGTTTGATGCCTGGACTTTACCTTTGGCCGTTTTATCAATGATCGCCGGCTCGCCGCTAACTACAACTTTACCTAATTCAACACCGGTGCCGCCTTCAATATTCTTAATTCTATCTTCTAACTCAGCTTTTTGTTTTTGAATTAAGGAGATCTGTTCCTTAACCTGCTTACCTTCGTCTTGAATAGCTTTAAGCTTGCTCTCCAAATCCTGACGTAATGATCTTTGCTGTTGCAGATCAGCTTTAGATTGTTCTAATTGATTAGCAGTATCGTTTAGCTCAGATTTTTTCTGATCTAATTCTTGGGTTAAGGTCTCAATTTTAGATTTCGATTCTTGCAATTTCATGGTTAACTCAGCAGCTTGTTTTTTAGCATCCTCAAGCTTACCTTCAGTAAGACGTTGACGATCCTCTAATTCACTAACTTGTTGAGTAAGTTTAATATTTAAAGCATGCTCGCTATTATATAAAAAGAAAGCCACACCAGCTAACAATAATGAAATAACAATTAAGATAATAAGGATAGGTAATTTAATGGCACCTTGACGATACATTTTATCTCCTCCTATAATTTATAAAGTTTATTAACCATTAATATAACACGGGTTAGGTAGAGGTCAAGCGATATTTTTTTTAATAAATTCTAGAAACTCCGAGGGGACGTTGCTCGTAAAATGAATAGCTTTTTTAGTGGTAGGATGGATAAAACCAAGTTCTTGTGCATGCAAAGCCAAGCGAATAAAATTATCCCCCTTACCGTATTTAGAATCGCCTAAAATAGGATGCCCAATGTAAGCTAAATGCACTCTCAGTTGATGGGTTCTGCCGGTAAAAGGTTTTAATTCTAGAAAAGAAAAATTTTTACTACGTTTTAAAGTATGGTAATGCGTCCTGGCATATTTAGTATTAGGGGTAAAGCCAACCGCCATATCTTTACGCTTTAAAGGATGTCTACCGATGGGGGCTTCGATAATATTTTCATCAAATTCCACCTTACCACAAACAATCGCCACATATTTCCTATCTATACTATGATCGGCAAACTGTTTAGCTAGTTTTAAATGACTGGCATTATTTTTAGCAATTACTAAAAGACCACTGGTATCTTTATCCAAACGATGCACAATTCCTGGTCGATTCTTATTAATATCCGAAAGCGAAACCCCTTTGCCCAACAAAGCATTCACCAAAGTATGTTCTTGATTTCCCGGTGATGGATGAACCACTAACCCGGTTTGTTTATTCACCACTAATAAATCGTCGTCCTCATAAACAATCTCTAAGGCAATTTCTTCCGGTAAAAATTCTGTTTTTATTTTTTCAGGAAGCTCTACACTAATCTCTTCACTTGGGCTAACTTTGTAATGCGGCTTTGAAATCGGTCCCAGCGTTGAGGAAACCTTACCTTCATGAATAAGTTTCTGAACGGTAGTTCGCGAAAGCCCTAAGTCATTAGCGACCGCATATTCAGTGAGAAATAAATCAATACGCATCAGCGCTTGATCTGGTAAAACTTTGATTAATAATTCACTCATTTTATTTTTTTATTTTTATTGGCAATCTTAATAAAAATTAAAATCGAGATAACAAACATGGCGACGGAAAGCACCTGAAAAATAGTTAATCCATAAATTGACCTTGGGGTGTCATTGCGCAGATATTCAATAAAAAAACGCTTAATAGAATAGAAAAAAAGATAAGCCGCCACCACTGTTCCTACTACGTGTTTTCTATCCTGAATAAACTTTAAAATAAAAAAGATAATCAATAAAAGTAATGATGAATAAAGTTGAGTAGGAATTAAATGCTGATCAAAAACCTTAAAATACATTCCATATTCTGATGGTCGCCCATAACAACAACCATTAAGTAAGCAACCAATCCGGCCGATCGCCTGGCCCAACGCAATAAACGGAACCAACAGGTCTAATGTTTTAAATAAATTTAATTTATGCTTTTTTATAAATATGATTGCCGCAAGCGTACCGAAAATTGCCCCACCGAACCAAGCTAGTCCACCTTTTTGAAGCATAAAAATTTCAAGTGGATTATGTAAATAGTCGCCAAGATGATTTAAAACATAAAAAATACGTGAACCAAGAATACCAAAGATAAAAATTACAAAAAACAAATTAAAAATAACTTCCGGGTCTATCCCTTCCTTCTTTGCCTGCAGGGAAGCCAGATAGCTACTCACAAAAAAAGCTAAAACTAGCATTAGCCCATAAGAATAAATCGTAAAAACTCCAATTCTACAGATCTCAGGTAACATTTTTAGTAAAAATTAGCTCCCAAAATAATAAAACTGCAGCAATCGTAATAAAGGAATCCGCTAGATTAAAAACCGGCCAGACACGAAAATCTAAAAAATCTACTACATAACCAAAACGGATCCGGTCAATTAAATTGCCCACTGCTCCCCCTAAAATTAAACTCAAAGACAATTTAAAAATTAGAGAGTTGGCTTTATTTTTTAAATTAAAAAGAATAATGACAATCGCCAAAATCGAGATTGCAATAAAGAGCAATAACTGATGTTGGAATAAACCAAAGGCTGCGCCTCGGTTGTAGACTAAAGTAAGGTTAAAAAAATTATTGATTAGAACTAACGGAGTATTTAATTGCAAGAAGCTTGTCGCAAGAAATTTACTGACTTGGTCTAGGATGATGACGCTAGCAACAATGATTAAGACCATTGGCAAGGCTTAAGTTTTACTTCTTTTCTCTTTTTTGCTGGCATTTTATACAAAGCCGAGCAGAAGGAACTGCTTTTAGTCTAATTTTAGTGATCAGACATTTACAATCATCACAAACACCAAAAGTTCCATCTTCAATTCTATTTAAAGCTTCATCTAATTCATTCAGTGACTTGCGTTCATTAGAAGCCAGACCCAGTGAAAATTCACGATCGTAATTATCACTAGCTACATCAGCCATGTGATAAGTATAGCCAGAGATATCTCCGGAGGCTTCCTTCTGAGATTTTCTTAACGTATCATTAGAGATGTGTTGAAAATCATCCAAGATCTCGGCTTTTTTCTTTAAAACGATTTGTTTGAATTCTTTTAAGTCTTTTTTAAGATATTTATTTTTCACTGGTTCTCCCCCTTACCGCCGTCAGGCAGTTAGGACAAAGTAAAGGATCATCTTTATCTTTGCCGATCTCTTGTGAATAATTCCAGCAGCGAGGACATTTACTACCGCTAGCCTTATCTACTTTAACCGTAAATTCTTGAACATTATTTGCGGCTAAAGTAACTTCTACTTGTGAAACTTTAAAGATCTCAGGTAGCTGATTTTTAAAGCTTTGTAAGAATGTATAACGATCCGAGGTTTTTGTCAATATATTTATTTGAGCATCGAAGGAACTACCGATCTGGTTGCCTGTGCGCAACTCTTCTAAGGCTTTGGCCACCACCGGTACTAATTCAATTAAGAATTTTAATTCCTGATCAACATTATCTGCACCCTGATTTTTTAAATTGTCCTGTCGGAACACTACATTAACTTTTGGGAAGTCTAAAAGATGCACGCTTGCAACTTGTGCATCATTTTTCATCTTTGGCAGCGCCTGGAAAATTTCTTCCGCGGTAAAAACTAAGATGGGTGCCATTAATCTGATTAAATAATTTAATACTGTATAAATTACCGTCTGAGCAGCACGACGATCCACAGAGTTAAAAGCCGCAGTATAAAGCCTGCCTTTAACCATATCTAAATAATACATGGAAAGCTCTTCATTACAAAAATCATAAATTTCTTTATAAGCCTTATGAAATTCAAAAGTCGGTTTATCTGCCGTCCCATATGCTTGCTCAACATTGTCCCGCAGCTCTTCGGCGCGATAAAGAATCCACTGATCAATCTTGCGCAGTTTCTCATAAGACACTTGATCAGTATCAGGATTAAAATCATAAAGATTACTTAAGATAAATTTAGCAGTGTTACGAATCTTTCGATATGCTTCAGAAAGTCGCGCCAAAATTTCTTTAGAGATACGGATATCTTCATTGTAATCACTAGAAGCCACCCACATCCTCAAAATATCGGCACCATAATCTTTAATAATATCAAACGGCGAGATAACATTACCTTGAGACTTAGACATCTTGCGGCCTTCGCTGTCCACTACAAAACCATGCGTTAAAACATTTTCAAATGGCGGTTTACCGTCAATAGCCATAGCTGGAATAATCGATGATTGAAACCATCCGCGATGCTGGTCAGAGCCTTCTAAATATAATTGTGCCGGAACTCCTCCCAACTCTTTTCTTTTCTTTAATACCGACTGACTACTTACTCCGGAATCAAACCAAACATCTAAAATATCTGCACCTTTAGAAAAAGTTTTGCCTTTTTTGCACATCGGGCAAACTAATCCGGTAGGAATAAAATCCGTAATCGGACGACTAAACCAAGAATCGGATCCCTCAGTGGCAGAGAACTGCGCAAAGTTCTCCATTACTTTGTTATCAAAAAATTCTTCCTTACATTCACCACAAACTAAAGCCGGTACCGGAACTCCCCAATATCTTTGGCGGGATAAACACCAATCCGGACGTAAACCAACCATCGCCGAGATTCTTTCTTGACCAGCCGCCGGAATCCAGCGTACCTCTTCTTTAATCGCTTTTAAAACATTTTTACGCAAATCATTATGGTCAATAATTAAGAACCACTGTTTGGTAGCACGAAAGATAATCGGATGTTTACAGCGCCAGCAATGTGGATAAGAGTGCGAAATTTTTTGCTCTAAAAGTAATGCACCCAGGGCAATTAATTTTTCAATAATTGTTTTATTGGCATCGTAAACATTCTGACCCGCAAATTCGCCAGTACTCTGGTCGAATTTTCCTCTAGAGTCCACCGGCATCACTACTTCCAAACCATATTTTAATCCCACTTGATAATCTTCTGCGCCGTGACCAGGAGCAATGTGCACTAAACCGGTTCCGTCTTCAGCAGAAACATAATCGGCTAAAACTACTTTTCCGGAACGCAGACCAAATGGATGATCGTAAGCAATTCCCTCAAGGTCAGTACCTTTAAAATTCTTTAAAACTTCGTGGTTATCAATGCCCATCTGCGGCAACATCGACAAACGCAGATCGGCAATAATTAAATTACCTTTATTAGTTTTAATGTAGGAATAACTAAGTGTAGGATTTACTGCCACCGCCACATTGGCCATTAAAGTCCAGGGAGTAGTCGTCCAAATCGCTAAATAACTATCGGCAGAGAATTCCTTACCTTCTTTAATTTTAAATTTCACAAACACCGACGGTGAAGTGTGATTTTCATATTCTACTTCGGCTTCAGCTAATGCGGTCTCACATTTAAAACACCAGTTAACCGGCTTAAGCCCGCGCTGGATGTAACCTTTTTTATATAAATCATGGAAGGAGCGAATAATTGCTTCCTCATATTCATGGCTTAAAGTCAGATAAGGATGCTCCCAATCGCCTAAAATACCCAGACGCTTAAATTGTTCCTTCTGATTCAACACATGCTTCATCGCATAATCGTGGGCTTTTTTTCTAAACTCTAACTGTTGAATCTGATGTTTACCAATTTTTAATTCTTTCAGCAACTGATGCTCAATCGGTAAACCGTGACAATCCCAGCCGGGGACATACGGAGTATCATATCCCTGCATAGTTTTATATTTCATGACAATATCTTTTAAAGTTTTATTTAAAGCATGACCGATGTGAATATCGCCATTGGCATAAGGTGGTCCATCGTGCAAAATATATTTACCTTTTGGTGCAGATTTCTGACGAATTAAGCCATAAAGATCCTGCTTATACCATGCTTCCAACATCAAAGGCTCGCGCTTAGGCAGATCCGCCTTCATCGGAAAATTAGTTTGCGGCAAATTTAAAGTTAATTTATATTCAGATTGTTCAGCCATAATTATTTTATGTATTTACCAATAATAATATTTAAGTTCTTTTTAGTTTTAGCCGGAATCATTTTTCGGTCTGTAACAATCGCATATTTTAATGCCTGACCACAGCTACAATGACGTTCAGGTTTCAATTCTTTAATAATCTTAATAATAATTTTCTTAGCGTTCTCGGTATTTTTGGCTAAATTACCCAGAATCATCTCTAAGGTCACCGACTCATTGTCTGGATGCCAACAGTCATAATCAGTAATGCAGGCGACAGTGGAATAGCAGATCTCTGCTTCGCGACAAAGTTTAGCTTCCGCTAAATTAGTCATCCCAATGACATCCATCCCCCAACTGCGGTAAAGATTACTCTCCGCAAGCGTAGAAAATTGCGGGCCTTCCATATTTAAATAAGTTCCGCTTTTATGAATATTTAAATTTAAAGATTTTCCGGCAGCATAGATACTGGCAGAAAGTTCCGGGCAAACCGGATGACTAAAAACAATGTGGCTAACGATTCCTTGATCAAAAAAGGTCATTTCACGGCCGTGATTGGTACGATCAACAAACTGATCCACTACTACAAAATCTAATGGCTTTAGTTCTTCTTTCAAGCTACCGCAAGCAGTAACTGAAATAATACGCTCGACTCCTAATTTTTTCATCGCGAAAATATTAGCGCGATAATTTATTTGGCTAGGCGAGATACGATGACCGACTCCGTGACGCGGCAAAAAGACTACTTCTTTATCACCTAATCTACCAATAGTAAATTTATCTGATGGCGCACCAAACGGAGTCTTAACGGCAACTTGCTTGATAATTTCAATACCTTCAATTTTATATAATCCGCTGCCACCGATTACACCAATGCGCGACATCTTAGCTCCTCTTCTCTAATTCACCAGCGCGTTTAAAAGCTTTCTCCGTAGCTTCTTTTAATAAGCTACCAGAATTTAAAGCCGCTAAACCAGCTTCGGTAGTTCCACCTTTGGACGCCACCATTTTGATTAACTCGGCGCAAGTTAGTTTCTTTTCAATCAAAATGGCAATTGTGCCATCGACAGTAGTTTCTGATAAAAGCCTGGCTTCAAGTTTATCAAAGCCTAAATTAACTGCCGCTTGAGTAAGCATTTCAATAAATGCATCACGCACTTCAGCCGGTTTTTTATTTTCTTGAATCACATACTGACAGAAAAATGCTGGGCCACTGCCGGAAATTGCTGTGGCAGCATTGATAATCTCTTCTTTATCTACTGGTAGAACTGAACCCAAGTTACTAAAAATATCGTGGGCTAATTGCCAAATTAAATTTAAATCACTCTCAGTAGCAGATTGTCCTTTATAAATAACCGAAACTCCTCTGCCGATTTGTGAGGGCATATTCGGCATGACTCTGATCACGCGAGCCTTATCTCCCAGGTAACCTTTAATATATTTAGTAGTAATACCGGCAGCAATCGTAATAATTAATTTATCGCCCGTAAAAAGTTTGATCTCTTTTAATAAAGACTCAAAATCCTGGGGCTTAATTGCCAAAATAACAATTTCAGATTGCTCAACCAATTGAATCGGCGTGGCAGCGGCAGTAATATTTTCTAAACCGGTAATTTTACTTTTATCTTTATCAAAGACGATCACCGCATATTTATCTTTAATGCGTTCAGCGATTGCCCGACCCATATTGCCATAACCAATGATTCCAATTTTTTCCATATTTACTCCTTGAATATTGCTCGACCTAATCTGATCATCTCGGCGCCTTCAGTCAGCGCAACCGAGAAATCATCAGACATTCCCATCGATAATAACCAGCTGGGATTTATTTTATCGCGTAATTGCCGCAGTGTCGCAAAATAAGGTGCGGCTTCTTTGGCATCACTTACTAAAGGAGCGAGTGTCATTAGCCCCTGAACGCGGACATTTTTTAATTTAGCAATTTCAGCATAAGCATCAGCTAGAACTTGCGGAGCAAAACCAAATTTCGTAGCTTCCGGAGAAGTTTTAACTTCTAGCAGCACAGACTGAATTTTATTTATCTTTGCTGCCTGCTTATCAATTTCTTGAGCCAAGCTAACACTATCAACTGAATGAATCAGATCGAATATCTTTACCGCATCTCTTGCTTTGTTCGATTGCAAATGGCCGATCATGTGCCATTTGACATTAGCAAGCTGAGAATATTTCTCTTGAGCTTCTTGAACTTTGTTTTCACCAAGGTTAGTTAAGCCCGCATCAATTGCAACTTGAATCTGATCAATTGACCTGCCCTTAGTAACGCAAACTAAAGTAATTTTAGCAGGATCAACCTTAATCCTGGCGCAAACCGCGGCAATTTGACCCCTAACCTTCTCAACATTGTCCTTAATCATAGATATTAGATAATATATTATACACAATAAGCACCGAGGGTCAATATAAACTCATGGCGCGGGTCCTGTCTCGGGGGTAGTTTCTTGCGCTAGAACGCGCTGCGAAACCACCCCCGAGCCTCCCGCGCTACCATTTTAACTAACATGTTAGCTTTCTGGCTTTTGCTGAAGGCACATTGGAAGATTTTCGGCAACAGTGTGCAAGGAATTACGTCGAGCGTAGGCGATGTCCATCTAGCGTAAGGTATAAGCCGTAGCAAGACGTAAGCCGCAGCACACGGCGAAAATCTTCGTGCCGAAGCGAAAGCCGGAAAGCTAAAGATTACTCGATTTTATTAATTAAGAATAGACAAAGGAAACTGGTGAGTGCGGATAAAACGATTAGCCATTTGAGACCAACGATGGGAAGTAAAAATGCGCCGGATAAATTGCTCGTGACTCCGGATAAATTATTAATGCTACACAACAGTGCAAATGAAGTTGCCTCTAGCCCTCTGACAGAATGACGAGCCATAAAGTCCATGACCATAATAAAAATAAACATCCCTACTAAACTATAGACCACATCATAGGCAATCGCCGTAAACGGCGTATAATATAAATAACTCAAAGTGGTCAGGCCGCCAACTAGCACCGAATAGTACAGCCACTTTTTAATATTTAGCTTTTGGCTAAATTTATAATAGAGCAACGAACCAATCACTCCAAAAAGCGTACTAATGGTCCCCAGTGTACCAATCCACATCTTGCTCCAGCCAAAGCTATCGCGCTGGATAAAAAATAATGGCGTTCCAAACGATGGTGAGAATTTATATAAGAATATAAATAAGCCAATAATTAATATTTTTTTATCACCAAATAAATTTTTTAAATCCGAAAACAAACTAGCGTACTTCTTTTCTGATTGTTCTTCTTTATAAAAATAAGTAGGCAGAGTAACTAATAAGTAGATGGGAATTAAACATAAAAAGCCAATTTTATAATCCCATTTCTCGGCGATGTAAGCTCCGCCAAGACTAGTGAATAATCCAGCAATTAAAATCGAGATCCATTGGATACTTTGGATTCTTCCGGTCGCTTGGTACTTCTTCCCTTCCACGCACATAATTCCATCCACGGCAACATCGCGAAAAGCAGCAGATGAAGAATTAAGCGCCAATAAAACCACTAATATAAAGAGTGGCATTTGCATTAAACCTAAAAATAAAACAAAAATTATATCTAAGAATAAGGAAATAAAAATCCAGGCGCGCTTAGTGAGAGAATTATCAATAGCATAACCAACCAGAGGTTTGACTAACCAGGCAAACGTAGTGAAAGATCCCAGAAACATAATCTTCTGGGGGGAAAAATGCAGAGTTTCTTTTAAATAATAAAATAGCCCTTGGGCGGGCAGACCTTCGATGCCTTGCGTAAAATATACCGCACTGCTAAGGACAAATATCCAGAAGAGTTTTTTACTGGGGTTTTGCTGCATCCGGGGTAGCGGTTGTGGCTACTGGAGCTGCCGGTGGTACTGGAGCCTCGGTCTTAGCTGCTTCAGGAGCAGGCTTAGTGGCTGTAGAACGCACGCCAGCCATTAATGACTTACTTTGTCGCACAGACATCACCGCAAGTGTTAAGCAGGTAATAAAAAATACAATCGACATGATGGTGGTTGTACGCGTTAAGAAAGCGCTAGTTTTTGTACCAAACATGGATTCAACACCGGCAAAGCTTTCCACCAATCCTGCACCTCTTCCACGTTGAATCAAAACTAAACCGATCAAAACTGTACAAGCAATCACATGAATTATAATCAAAAATGTCATCATTTTAATACCTCGCTAGCTTTAATTACAATTGAACTAAAAGAATCGACCTTTAAACTGGCTCCCCCGACTAAAGCACCATCAACATCGGGCTTACTCATTAACTCCGTAGTGTTCTCTGGCTTCACACTTCCGCCATACTGAATACGCACGGAACTAGAAACTTCTTCACCGTACATTTTTCTTAATAAGTCGCGAATAAATTTATGTACTTCTTGAGCTTGATCTGGGGTGGCAGTTTTTCCTGTACCAATAGCCCAAACCGGCTCATAAGCAATCACAGTTTTTAACATATCTTCAGCACTGATTCCCACTAAGCTGCCTTCGACATGATTTTGAATAACTTTAAAAGTATTATTGGATTCTCTTTCATTTAAATTCTCACCTACGCAAACAATCGGCAAAAGACCATGTTTTAAAGCCGCTTTGATTTTATTATTTACGGTTTCATTAGTCTCACCAAAAAACTGTCGGCGCTCAGAGTGACCGATGATTACACATTGACATCCCGCTTCTTTAAGCATAACCGGAGAAACTTCGCCGGTAAAAGCACCTTCGTCCTGCCAATATAAATTCTGCGCACCTAATTTAATATCGGTTTCATTTAAAACTTCAGCCACTTCACTTAATGCGGTAAAAACTGGACACAAAACAACATCAATTGCCGCTAAATCAACTTTATAAAGCTCACGTTTCAAGCCATTGGCTAATTCAATGGCTTCTTTAATCGTTTTGTACATCTTCCAGTTACCGGCAATAATCGTTTTTCTCATTGTTCCCCCGTTAGAGATAGGAAACGCTTCAGACGATTCTTTAAATAGCGTTTACCCATTCCTGTCTTTAAATATCTTTCTCTAGTAAAAGCATCGTTCTTATCTATACAAGCTTCGTAATATATTAATTTAAAAGGTCCTCTATTTTTAGTTGATACTACTTTGCCTTCATTGTGTTCACTGAAGCGTTTCCGTAGATCAGTAGTAGCGCCGGTGTAAAACTTGTTGTCCTTTTTACTCCTGATTACGTATGTGTATACCATAAGCGTAATCTCTAACGGGGTACATCAGTTAGCGCAGCAATACCTGGTAGAGTTTTTCCCTCTAGAAACTCCAAGCTTGCTCCTCCTCCAGTTGAAATGTGGGACATCTTATCTTCTAATTTAAATTTAGCAATGGCTGCAGCAGTATCGCCTCCGCCAATAATCGAAGTTGTTTTTAAAGTAGCAATAAATTCTGCCACCGCTTTAGTTCCATTGGCAAAGGCATCCATCTCAAAGATACCTAAAGGACCGTTCCACACAATAGTTTTAGCGGATTTTAATTTCTCATCAAATAATTTTACAGTTTGCGGTCCGATATCGACAGCAATTTTTCCATCAGGAATATCCTGACCAACAATTTCGGTTTTAGCATTAGAATCAACATTGTCGACTACCACATGATCAATCGGCAATAAGATCTCTTTATTTAATTTTTTAGCTTGCGCTAAAATTGCTTTGGCCACCTCTAGCTTATCTTTTTCTAACTTGGAGTTACCAATTTTTTTACCTTCAGCCAACAAGAAAGTATAAGCCATGCCACCGCCTACAATAATCGCATCACACTTAGGAAGCAAAAATTCAATCACGCCAATTTTATCGGTTACTTTGGCGCCACCTAAAATTACCATAAATGGTTTAGCGGGATTAGTTACGGCTCCACCCAAATACTTAATCTCTTTTTCTAATAAGAAGCCTGCAGCAGATTTTAAGAAATGAGTGACGCCTTCAGTGGAAGCATGTGCGCGATGGGCGGTACCAAATGCATCATTAACAAAAACATCCGCTAATGAAGCTAGTTGTTTAGCAAAACCGGCATCGTTGGCTTCTTCTTCAGCATGGTATCTTAAATTTTCTAGCAAAATTACCTTTTGTTTAGATTGATCGATCTCTGATTTGATATTATCGCCGACACAGTCACTTAAGAACAAGACATCCTGGCCTAATAACTCTTTTAAACGTGCAGCTACGGGTTTAAGGCTGTATTTAGCCACGGGTTTACCATCTGGACGGCCTAAATGGCTCATAATCACCAGCTTCTTGGCCCCATTCTCTAAGATATATTTTAGAGTCGGGATAGTGGCTTGAATGCGAATGTCATCGGTAATATTTAAATTAGCGTCTAGCGGAACATTAAAATCCGCGCGCACCAATACAATCTTATCTTTTAGATCGAGATCTTTTAAGGTTAATTTCGCCATTTGTTTTTATAGGCCTTTCTTTACAATGTATTCGCAAAGATCAACTACGCGATTGGAATAACCCCATTCGTTGTCATACCAAGCTAACACTTTTACGAAATCATCTTGAATGACTTTAGTAATTTTAGCATCAACGATAGAACTTAATGCACAATGATTAAAATCGATAGAAACCACTGGATCCTCAGTGTAACCAAGAATTCCTTTTAATGCGCCTTCTGCGCCAGCTTTGAATGCCGCGTTTAACTCTTCAACGGTAGCTTTCTTAGCTAACATTACAGTTAAATCCACAACTGAAACATTCGGTGTAGGTACGCGAATAGCAAACCCGTCTAATTTTCCTTTTAATTCAGGAATAACTAAGGAGATCGCTTTAGCCGCACCAGTTGAGGTCGGGATCATGGAAACCGCAGCAGCACGGGCACGTCTTAAATCTGAGTGTGCCATGTCTTGCACTTTTTGATCATTAGTGTAGGAGTGAATCGTGGTCATTAAACCTTTCACAATTCCCCACTTATCATTCATAATTTTAGCTACAGGAGCTAAACAGTTAGTAGTGCAGGATGCATTAGAAATAACATGATGGTTTTTAGGATCATAATTATTTTCATTAACACCCATTACAATGGTGATATCCTCATCCTGAGCAGGAGCAGAAATAATTACTTTTTTAGCTCCACCTTTGGTGATGTGTGTTTCAGCGCCCCTAACTTCTTTACCTTTTTTATTGATACCATCTTTTTTGATGGTGAATAATCCAGTGGACTCAACAACAATCTCAACCCCTAATTCTTTCCAATTAATTTCTGCGGGATCTCTTTTGCTTAAAACCTTAATCTCTTTACCGTTAACGGTAATTACATCATCAGCGGTAGCTTTAACTTCACCGTTAAAACGTCCGTGTACGGAATCATATTTAAAAAGATAAGCGTTGCTTTTAGCGTCAGTTAAATCATTGATTGCAACTAGCTCTATATCTTTACTATTTTTTTCTAAAATTGCACGTGCGACTAAACGACCGATACGACCAAAACCATTGATACCGACTTTAACAGCCATGTGAATCCTCCCTTTTTAATTAGTAATTAGACAAATAATATTTTTTTAAACAGATTTTAAATACTGCGCGGCTAACTCCGGAGAGGTAGGATCTAGGTAGAAACCAGTTCCCCACTCAAAACCCGCAACTTGCGTTAACTTTGGCATAATCTCTAAATGCCAATGGTAGTATTCAACATCAACTTCACCATTAATAGGTGCAGAATGAATTATATAATTATATGACAAATTTACAAATACTTTTTTTAGTTTTGTTAAGGTCTCTTTTAAAATCTGAGAAAGGGCTAAAAGCTCATCATCAGAGGCATCGCAAAAACATCCACTGTGTTGCTTGGGCATAATCATAATGCCAAACGGAAAGCGCGAAACAAAAGGACAAAAAGAGATAAAATATTTATTTTCTAAAATAATTCTTTTTTGGTCTTGAATCTCTTGGCGCAAGATGTCACAAAAGATGCAACGTTCGCGATAATTATAATAATCACGCGCTCCGTGAATCTCTTCTAATGCATTCTTAGGAACCATCGGCAAAGCCACTAACTGGGTATGCGGATGTTCTAGCGATGCACCAGCGGCTGAGCCATAATTACGAAAGGTCATAATATATTTAAAGCGGCTGTCGCGTTTTAAATCCGCCATGCGCACACAACACATCTTTAAATAATTTTGAATCTCTTGATCTAATAATTCTGGAATATCTTTGTTATGATATGGGCTTTCAATCACTACTTCATGAGCGCCAATGCCATTAGACATATCATAAATACCTAAACCACGACGATCTAAGTTACCTTCAATTTGTAAAGCAGGAAATTTATTAGGCACGACACGTACCTGCCAGCCTGGGGTATTGGAACTAGTCCCCAGATCACGATAACAAGTAATTTCAGGCGGAGTCATAAATTCATTGCCGTAGCAAAATGGACAAAGCCCACCGCTAACAATATTTTGCTCGTAATCAAAATCTTGCGGTTTTTTAGGATGATCCGTATCCACAATCACCCAGCGACCAACCACTGGATCTCGTCTTAGTTCAGGCATTAAATTTGTACCTCTCTTAAAAATTTCGCAGTGTCTTCTGGAGGAATCGGACAGATATAAAAACCGGTCCCCCATTCAAAACCCGCCACCTTAGTAAGTCGTGGCATAATTTCAATGTGCCAATGATAATCTTGATCAATCGTTTTCCAGTATCCAACTTTTTTTCGGTGAAATGGTGCGGTATGAATAACGTAATTATAATCTGGATCATTTAAACCAATTTTTAATTTTAAAAGTACGGCCTTAAGCACTTTAGCCAAATTTTTTCTAGACTCTGCATCCATGCAGGTGTAATCAGCGCAATGCTGTTTAGGCAAGATCCAAGTTTCAAAAGGAAAACGTGCGGCAAACGGACTAACGGCAATAAAGCCGTCATAATCTAAAATTACTCTTTCCTTTTGCTCAATCTCTTGTTTAATTAAATCGCAAAATACACAGCGCTCATGATATTCATAATAAAGACGTGAACCGGCTAATTCTTCTTTGACGCGTTTGGGATTGACCGGAGTAGCAATTAATTGTGAACGAGCATGACGAATGCCTGTGCCACCAGAACCTTTACCATAATTTTTAAAAACTAAAACATACTTTAGGCGCTCATCTTTTTCTAAATCTCTAATTCGATCAGAAT
Organism: Candidatus Omnitrophota bacterium; assembly: GCA_041650295.1. Taxonomy (GTDB): domain Bacteria; phylum Omnitrophota; class Gorgyraeia; order Gygaellales; family Profunditerraquicolaceae; genus UBA6249. The sequence goes on along the minus strand of JBAZLM010000013.1, from coordinate 1,116 downwards.
AACAATTAAGCACCTTGGTAATCTGCTCTTCACTTAAATCCGCCATGTTGGCGATATGTTGATTAGTTTCAATAATGATTTCATGGGCACCGACGCCATTCATCACATCATAAACGCCATTACCGCGTCGATCAAGGTCACCTTCAACTCTTAAAAATGGAGAAATACTAGGAACAACGCGCAGATCCCAACCAGGCGCATTGGGAGTAGAATTACGTGGACGCAGCGCATAAACCTCAGGAGGAGTCTTAGATTCTTTGCCCTCACAAAAAGGACAAGCGGACTGATCTTCCTCATCTTTTGCCTTGCCGGCAAATTGATCGGGTCGACGTGCGCGCTCAGTGGAGATAATTACCCACCTACCTATAATTGGATCTTTTCTTAGTTCTGGCATAAGGCTTAAATTATAACAGAAGGGTTAAATCTTGCAACTATTTTTTCACGTCTTTATGAGTTAATTTTCAATTCCGTCATTGCGAGGAGCGCTTTCTCTCTCAGTCATTGCGAGGAGCGCCGAAGGCGCGACGAAGCAATCTCATTCTTTAAACTGCTTCGCCACTTCGTGGTTCACAATGACGAAAATTAACTATACACATCTTTTCTATTGCTAATCCGTAAAACAGTAATCAAAATCTCACGGTCAGATATTTTATAAATAACTCGATAATCTCCCCAACGATACCGCCAATAACCCTGAAATTCACCCTTTAAAGGCTTGCCCAGCTCCTTAGGATCACGCGCAAGATAAGTCTCAATTCGATTAAGAATTTTTCTGGCTATAGCTTTATCAAGCTTCCTTAAATCTTGTTCGACTGAATCAAGATAGGCGACCTTATACACCAATCTGCTTCCTCAGTTCTGCACCAGTAATAATTTTAGACTTGGGATCATTAAATCGGTCTTTGGCAATTTGGGCATCAGCGTAATCTTCCAAATAATGTGCCAAAGCATCCGTAACATAAAAAGTCTCGCTACGACGCGTGGCTTTTGCCAATGAACTTAAGCGATTAACTAACCCCGAAGGTAAACGAAATGCTTTTAATAATGTCATTTTTATCTCCTTTCACAATCAAAGTATAACATTGTTATACATATATTGCAAATTAAACTTTTACT
>JBAZLM010000012.1:0-34621 GCA_041650295.1 Candidatus Omnitrophota bacterium | reverse complement strand
TGTTTGGATTGTGGATGAAGCAGAACGTAATATCTTTCAACGTGATTTAGGTGCAAGATTTGCTGAAGATGCCATCGGACCATTAAAAGGAAGGTTTGCTCCGGGCAAGAGTCCTGCTGATGCATTTAAACTTATTTCAAAATCACCTAAATTACAAGGCCTACTAAAAGATGGCAAGATGACTCGCAATGATTACCTAAAAGTTTATACAGAATTAGCTCCAGAACTAGGATTTGAAGCACCGGCTAAAAATCCCATATCAACCATAGTTAACGATTTAAACGGTCTTACCACCGGCGAATACGCTTCACTAACCATGACAAAACAAGCGAATGGTAGAGTATATTATGGATATAGAATTAATAACGCGCCTGAAGTAGAAGATAATCCAATGGCAAGATATCCTGACGGATTAGCACCTTGGAAAAATATGGGAGAGTCTGATCAAGATCCAGCATATACAGCTTCCGCTACCCTACCAGGAATACGAGAAAGACACAAAACAGAGCAACAGGTCACCGCCCAAGGTGATAAAGATTGGGAAACGGACAACCCTCTTGCTAAATACGGAAATCTTGATTTCTTAAGAGAACCAAATAGAGGCAACACACAACCTGGCAAAAGCCCAAAAGACGCTTTAAAAGTCATTGCCCTAGGTGGTTTAGAAACTATTACGATCAAAGGATATCTGGGAACATACGCAGAGTTAGCTGAAGGCTTAAAATTCAGCCCTCTAGCTAAAAATCCTAATTCCACTGCTGAAAATGATTTAAACTCCTTGCTCAACGATGGTTATTTAGAAATACCAAATCTACGTTTCCGTAAAGCAAATGAACCTTACATCTATAAAGTGACAGCAAAAGGTAGCATGACTATTCTCGCCGTATTATATGCAGAATTAGATAGATTAGGTATACAATTAAAAAATGATGAGTGGGAAGAAGGTAATTTTGACAATTATGCCGATTCTTTCAAAAAGGAGTATGATAATTCAAAACAAAAAAAGACCAGAACTAGCCTGAATAAAGTTAGAAATTTGATTAACGCCGCTGAGGAAAGATTAGCTTTGCAATTTATGGTCACGGCTCTTGATCTGGCCGGCCAAGATTATCTTTCTGTGGATAATTGCGCGTCTGCTTATGCAAAATATAAAAAAGAGAATCAAATATCTTTTAATCTTAATTTCGGATCTATTCTCGAAAGGCTTAACAACAGAAAACTTTTAAAGGAAATAATTAGTAAACCTTGGGAAAAAACCCAAATGGATAAAAAGAAGTACGCCTTAACTGCCAAGGGTTTAGCAGGGTTAATTACCAACGCCAATATTTTAATTCGGTCGGCAAATTACATGGACAGCTTAGCGAATATATATACCAGCACTGATTCAGACCCCATGCATTATTCTCCGGAAAATACAGCGATGAAAGCAAAGGCTAAAGAAACCGTAGAGTGGGCGACTTTAAGATTAGCTTTAGAATTTGCCGCAACCAATAAATATTTAATTAGTAAAAAGGCAAGTTTTGATAGAGGCACTTTCTTTGAACTTTTTAAAAAATACGCTGAAAACAACGGTTTTGACTCGAATGTTACGTCGCCACTATTCTTTATGGATGGATTAGTAAGCAACGGATATCTAGAAACTGTCAATGAACGCTGGGAAAGAGATGAAGATGGGGACAGAGAGTTTATTGTTTATGAATACAGATTTAACGAGAAGGGATTAAACGCAATCCAAGAAGTTACAAATCCATCCACACATAATAATTCGCCAACTGATCTGGGCGGGATTGATCTTAATATCCAGCTTATGACTATTCAACGCATGGGTAGTATGAGTGGATTAACCTTTAAGTTACCACAGTTATCTCCTGAAGCTTTAAAGCAATTTAACATTGCTCAAGAGATGCAGCAACTTAAAAATATGGTCAAAGCTGGAATTGAGCCTTCTGGCGAAAGGTTAAAAGGGTTAGTGGCTGCTTGTGTGCAAAAGGGTCAGCTACGCACTGAAGCTAACGGTTTATTACTTTGCTTAGTGGATGTATTAAAACTACAAGAAGACAACGCTAGTGAAAGCTCCACTGAATTAAAAGAAGCGCTAGTAATCGTAGACTCACAAAGCTAAAACATTATTTTAACTAATTAATTAACACAGGGCTAGGCTTAAACGCCTAGCCCTGTTTGTTTTTAAAATACTTGATTTTACGACTATTAAAGGCTATAATTAAAACTCTATTAACCACATACTAGGAGAAAAATATTCATGGCCCCACAAAATCAACCTAAATCAAACAAGAACAATAAATTAAAACGTTTTCCTTTTGGATGGTTACTCATCTTTTTTCTTTTTGTAATTATGATGAACTCCTTTAGCAATATCTCCATTAAGGGAGTACCTAAAGAGATACCTTACAGCCAATTTTACCAAATTTTAAAGGATAAACCCGATCAGATCAAGCACCTTACCAAAACCGAAACTATTTTACAGGGTGACTATGCTGACAATACAAAATTTTTTGTAAATATTCCTGAGAATGATCCTGAATTATTAAATCTTATCCGCACTAATTTAAAAAGTTTTGAAGTCAAACCTGCCCGCACATTTTGGCTAACTTTATTATTTAATTTAGGCCCCATATTATTATTGATTTTCTTCTGGTGGATGATGGCTGCCCGCGGAGAGCAATTAGGCAGCAAGATTATGACCTTTGGTAAAGTGAAATCTAAAATTCAAAGCAATAACGAGAAGGCCACTTTTGATGATGTCGCCGGAGTTGACGAAGCCAAAGAAGAATTAAAAGAAGTCATAGAATTTCTTAAAGATCCGAAAAAATTTCAGAAGCTGGGAGGCAAAATTCCTAAAGGTGTACTTTTAGTGGGCCCTCCGGGATGTGGAAAAACTTTAATTGCCCGCGCAGTGGCCGGGGAAGCCAACGTGCCATTTTTTAGTATCTCCGGATCTGATTTTGTGGAGATGTTTGTGGGAGTCGGCGCCAGCCGGGTTAGAGATTTATTCGACCAGGGCCGCAAAGCCGGAGTAGTCTCCGGAAAAGGAGCGATTATTTTTATCGACGAGATTGATGCCGTTGGTCGCTTACGTTTCTCAGGAATTGGCGGAGGCAACGACGAACGCGAACAAACTTTAAATCAGTTATTAGTAGAGATGGATGGCTTTGACAGTCAACAAGGTTTAATTTTAATTGCGGCGACCAACCGGCCAGATACATTAGACCCGGCATTAATGCGACCGGGAAGATTTGATCGCACCATTATCGTAAACTTACCGGACATTAAAGGTCGTGAGGAAATTTTAAAAGTACACACACGCAAAATTAAATTAGCTGAATCCGTTAACCTTAAATCTGTAGCTACGCAAACTCCGGGATTTTCTGGGGCTGATTTAGCTAATCTCTGTAATGAAGCCGCGTTGATGGCTGCCCGCAATAATAAAGAAGCAGTAGAAGAAATTGATCTAGATAAATCGGTAGAAAGAGTATTAATGGGCCCAGAAAAAAAGAGCCACATTATCTCCAAAAAAGAAAAAGAAATCACTGCATTCCATGAATCCGGACACGCTTTACTTTCCTTATTATTGCCGGAAGTCAATCCTTTAAAGAAAGTTTCGATTATCCCCCGCGGTTTGGCCGGTGGATATACTTTTACCCCGCCATTAGAAGATCGGCATTATTGGACTAAAACCGAGTTGTTAGCCGAAATTGCCATGATGTTAGGCGGTCGAGCCTCGGAAGAATTAAATTTAAGCGAAGTTACTACTGGTGCACAAAATGACCTAGAGGTAGCTACCAGTATGGCCAGACGCATGGTCACCCAATTTGGAATGAGTGATCGCTTAGGTCATTTAACTTTAGGTAAAAGAGAAGGTTTAGTTTTTTTAGGACGCGATCTAATGGAAGAAAGAAACTTCAGTGACCAAACCGCCCACATTATCGATGAAGAAATTAAAAAGATTATTGACAATGCCTATGCTCGATCAATCGAGTTATTAAAAAATAACTTAGATAAACTTAAACTTTTATCTGGTCATTTACTAGAAAAAGAGGTCTTAAGCGCCGAAGAAGTAAAAAAATTACTGGGTATTGAAAAAAGCGATTTAGTCTAAATCATGCGCATTCTCCAAATTAATAATCAAAAAGAAACAAGGCAGATCATGCAAGAAATTGGGGTTGACCCCTACGGTATTAAAATTATGGCCCCTAAAGCAGTCCACCTAGCCATTCGCTTAAATACCATCAGTAATATTAATGCTAACATTATCAAGCAAGAGATGCTTTCGCTAGGAGCTGACGCCGCAGTAACCAGAGGATCCCTAACCGGAAAAACAAAAACAACTGATATTCTTTTATTAGGCCAACTTTTACAGCTTAAAGCTTTAGCCTTAAAATTGAAATTGCAACCGTTTGGTTTAAAAAAATTGGGAGAAGAATTAATTGAAAGCATTAAAAATTATTCAAATGATAATTTTATTTTACCTTTAGGAAAACATTCTTTAAATCTTGGCCAGCGCACGCATATTATGGGAATTATTAATTTAACGCCAGATTCATTTAGCAACGATGGATTGTATAAAAATAATTCTAAACAACATCTGGCCCTAGCCCTAGCTAAAGCACAAAAAATGGTTGCCCAAGGAGCAGATATCATTGATCTGGGAGGGGAGTCTAGTCGACCAGGGGCCAAAGAGGTCTCTATCAAAGAAGAACTTTTACGCACTATACCTGTAATCAAATTATTGGCAAAAAAAATTAAAGTTCCTATCTCCATTGATACCAACAAACCAGAAGTTGCGCACGCAGCATTAGCAACAGGTGCTAGTCTAGTCAACGACATCTGTGGATTAAGAGACAGGCGCATGATTAAAGTAGTGGCCAAACATAACGCGGGGGTAGTGATCATGCATATGCAAAACCGACCCAGCAATATGCAAAAAAATATCCGTTACCACTCTGTAGTTGATGAGATTACCACTTATTTAAAAAACGCTATCGACACAGCCCAAGACGGCGGGATAAACCCAAATAAAATAATTATTGATCCAGGAATCGGATTTGGCAAAACTATTACGCATAATTACGAAATTATAAAACATTTATCAGATTTTAAAATTTTAGGAAAACCTATTCTGATAGGAGTATCCAGAAAATCGTTTATCAAAAATACTTTAAAATCAGAAGAGACGCTCAGTGGCTCATTAGCTGCTGCAGTAGGGGCCGCATCCCGAGGGGCAAATATCATTCGAGTACACGACATCCAAGCCACCAGAGCCGCCTTAAAAATTACTAACTCTATAAATAACGCCCATGACTAATCTAAGTTTATACTGGAAACCAATTATTGAAATTATTATCCTCTGGTTTCTGATTTATCATATTCTATTATTTTTTGTGGGAACCAGAGCCCTACAGGCACTCAAAGGAATTATTATAATTTTATTTGCATTCCTGATTTTTCAAAGATTTGATTTTTTTGTTTTAAACCGATTATTTAGGGAGCTATTCGGATTATCAGTAATTGCGATATTAGTTATCTTTAGTCCAGAGATACGCCAAGGATTAGCATCAATTGGCAAGGGGGGAGTCTTTAAAACCAATCAAAAAGAAGAAGGCCTAGATTTTATCATTAACCAAATTGCTAAAGCATGTGAAAGTCTTGCGCAAAATAAATTTGGAGCATTAATTGCTATTGAAAAAAACGATTCCTTATCTACTTACATTCAAACCGGCGAAGCTTTAGACTCGCGGATTTGCGCTGAGCTAATAGAGGCGATTTTTACCCCCAATAATCCACTTCACGACGGCGGACTAATCATTCAAAAAAATAGGATAGCGGCTGCCGGATGCATTTTTCCGCTTACTGCCAATCAAGAGTTAAGTCGCATTTTTGGCACCCGACATCGCGCTGCTTTAGGCTTAAGCGAAGATGTAGATGCAATATTAATTATTGTTTCCGAAGAAAGACAAGATATCTCAATTATTTATCGCAAGAAATTTTATAAAGATTTGGGCGGCCAACAACTGGAAACAAAAATCAAAGAATTACTATTAGAAAAATAAACATGCATACACATCATAAAAATATTATTTTACGCATTAGAGCATTTTTTATTACCCACCCCTGGTTAAAGATCATCTCCTTAATGTTGGCGATTGTGGTTTGGTTTTACGTTAAAGGAGAAAAGCTTTAAATTTAAATATGCCTAAACTAGGAGTAAATATAGATCATGTGGCGACACTACGCCAAGCTAGACGGGGAAATTTCCCGGATCCAGTGTATGCGGCATTTTTATGCCAAGAGGCCAAAGCTGACAGTATCGTAGTGCATTTAAGAGAAGATCGCAGACATATTCAAGATTACGACGTTAAGCTTTTAAGCAAAAAAATCAAAACTAAGCTTAACCTAGAGATGTCTATTGCTCCGGAAATTATAAAAATTGCCTGTCAACTTAAGCCTTACCAATCCACCTTAGTTCCTGAAAATCGCCAAGAGCTAACTACAGAAGGCGGATTAAATGTATTGGCTAACTTTAAAAAAATTCAAACCGCAATAAAAAAACTTCAAAATTCAGGAATTAACGTAAGTTTATTTATCGATCCAGATATTCAGCAAATTTTTGCCGCAAAAAAATCTGGAGCTAAAATTATCGAAATACATACCGGTAAATATGCTAGTGCAAAAAATATAAGAGAAAAAACAAAATATTTAAATCAAATCAAAGCAGCAGTTAAATGCGCCCAAAGTATCGGATTAAGTGTTAGCGCCGGGCACGGACTCAACTATGCTAACGCTAAAGCAATTGCGCAAATTAAAGGGATAAAAGAATTAAATATTGGTTACTCCATTATTGGCAAAGCACTATATATCGGCTTATACCAAGCCGTAAAACAAATGCGAGAATTAATAAAATAATGATTATTGGCACCGGAGTAGATATCACTGAAGTACGCAGAATTCGCCAAGCAGTAGAAAAATGGGGCGATGATTTTTTGCAACGTGTTTTTACTAAAGGGGAAATTAAAAACGCCAAAACTAAAACTTCGTTTTATCAACATTTAGCCGGTCGCTTTGCCGCTAAAGAAGCAATCTTTAAAGCCGCCGGAGATAAAGAGATCTCCTGGCAAGATATTCAGATCTTAAATGATGCCGAGGGAAAACCGATCTGCAATTTTCTTAACGGCCGAGGAAAAAATATTACCGTGCACATCTCTATTTCACACGTCAAAACCTATGCAGTTGCCAACGCAGTTATTACTAAGAAAAACTAACTCCCATAAAGGTAGTTACGGTCACATTTTAATTTTAGCCGGTAGTGCAAGATTCTCCGGAGCCAGCTTACTTTGTGCACAAGCAGCGATGCGTTCCGGGGCCGGATTAGTTACTTTAGGAATACCTAAAAGCATTAATCTGGCAATTATTAAAAATAAGACTAAAGAAATAATGACCTTACCTTTGCCAGAAACAAAAGCAGGAACATTGAGTCTTAAAGCATTTACAAAAATAAATTTATTTTTTAAAAAAATAGATGTACTTATTATTGGCCCCGGACTTGATCAAGAAAAATCTACTAACGCACTCATTAGAAAAATTATTAAAAAGAATACTTTACCCTTAGTTCTTGATGCTGATGCACTAGGTGCACTTAATCATCATTTAGACCTACTAAAAAAACAGAGTAAAATTATTTTGACTCCCCATGAAAAAGAGTTTTCCCGACTTTTTAATGTCAGTCTAGAGCTAGTAAAGAAAAACAGAAAATTCATTGCCAAAAAGTATGCAAAATATTATAATAATACGATTATCCTTAAAGGTTGCGCTACGATTGTAACTAACGGAGCTGGCCAGCTTTATATAAATAAAACTGGAAATCCCGGTATGGCAACCGCAGGAAGCGGAGATGTGCTTAGCGGAATCATTGGAGCATTTCTAGCGCAAGGTTTGGATACTTTCAAAGCAGCAAAGTTTGCAACCTATATTCACGGCCTAGCCGGTGACATCGGTGCTAAAGATAAAACGCAGCTGGGATTAATTGCTTCGGATATTATTGAACGCATCCCAGATGCGATTAAGAAAAGTAGTTTCCGTCACTAAGCATGGCGGATCCGCTAAAAATTGTAGCGGAAGTGCCGACGTAGCTCAGTTGGTAGAGCGGCTGTTTTGTAAACAGCGGGTCGGGGGTTCAAATCCTCTCGTCGGCTTAAATTTGATAATATAGTAATAAATGTAATGGGCAGGTACCCAAGTGGCCAAAGGGGACAGACTGTAAATCTGTTGCACCTGTGCTTCAAAGGTTCGAATCCTTTCCTGCCCAATAAATCAGAACTAAGAGCTAAGAACTAAGAGCTAAGATAATATAAAAAATTATCTTAGTTCTTAAGTCTTAGTTCTTAACTCTGTACTGTCGCGGGATACTCCCGCGATGTGCTTAAAATTTATCGCGGGATACTCCCGCGATGTGCTTAAAATTTATCGCGGGATACTCCCGCGATGTGCTTAAAATTTATCGCGGGATACTCCCGCGATGTGCTTAAAATTTATCGCGGGAGTAGTTCAGTGGTAGAACAGTAGCCTTCCAAGCTACGAATGGGGGTTCGATTCCCCTCTCCCGCTTAAATAATTAAGGAAACTATGCCAGAAGATCTGTCCAAGTTAATTGATAATGCCCCGGTAATCGTGCTGTGCCTAGATACTAATCAAAATATTCTACTTTGTAATAAAAAAATTCAAAACTTAACCGGTCTTAAAAGTTCGGAAATTTTGGGCAAAAACTGGCTGGAGATATTATTTAGAGATCCTCATAATGGAATGAAGAGAGAGATGTTTAAGGCCGTAATGGATGACTCTACCACCTATAAAAGACAAAAAGATTTTCAATGCCATATTTATAACGATAACCAAAAGAAGCGGCTAATCTCCTGGAGCATTAATCCTATATTAGATAACCAAGACAACATAGAGGCAATTACTTTATTTGGACAGGATATCACCGAAATTGCAGAGATGGAAGTTTCAATAAAAAATATTGACGATTCCTTAAAACATATCTTTGCCAGCATTAAAGAGTATGCTTTATATGTAATTAATCTGGATGGTAATATCACTTATTTTGGCATGGGCTCTTCAACGCTCTTGGGATGGGAAAAAAAGGATATCATTTTTAAGCATGTCAGCACTCTGCATAGCGATGAGGAAAATAAATTAATTCTGGATTCTATTCTTAAACAAACACATTTATTGGGCAAATATGAAACCGAGACTGAGTTAATCACTAAAGATAGAAAAGCTATCCCGGTCATCTTAACCGTAAATCAATTTTTAGATCCGGCAGGTAAGCTCTCAGGTTTTATTTTTATTGCTAAAGATATGACCGAAAGAAAAAAATTAGAATACCAAATTTTCCAAGCCGAAAAATTAGCCGCCTTGGGTCAGCTTTCCGCAGGCATGGCCCATGAAATTAATAATCCACTTTTTGTTATCTCAGGAAGACTAGAGATGTTAAAACAAGAAAAGCTGGATCAAAAAATTAAAGATACCCTGGCTTTAATTGATACGCAAACTGACCGCATTCGCAATCTAGTAGATAGAATTCTTAAATATGCCCGTAAAACAAATACCAGTTTCGAGCTAGTTAATGTTAACGAAGCCATAGAATCTGTGCTTCCTTGGGTTTATTACAATAAACTACCTAGCGCTGAGGTTGCTATGGAAAAAACTTTTGAAAACAACCTGCCAAAAGTTAAAGGCGACCTGCATCAGCTGCAGGAAGTTTTTCTTAATATTTTGATTAATGCTTATCAATCTATGCCTAAAGGAGGAAGGATCAAGGTCTCCACAAAAAAATTAGATGACGGTCATATTCAAATTAAATTTACAGATTCAGGAGTAGGTATTCCTGCTCAACAATTAAAAAATATCTTTATGCCTTTCTATACTACAAAAAACGAAGGTCTAGGGTTAGGGCTATCAATCTGTCACAATATCATAAAAGGCCACGGCGGCACAATTGATTTAACCAGTGAAATTAATCAAGGTTCGACTTTTACCATTAAGCTTCCCTTTGCCTAAAAGGAGGTCACTATGCTCTATAAAATTCTTGTAGTAGACGATGAGGCACCCGTAAGAGATTTGTTCATAGACTTATTTAAAAAAGAAGACTGCCAAGCCGATGCTTGTGCCACCGGAGAAGAGGCTTTAGAGATTCTTAAAAAAGACTCCTATGATGTAGTACTACTAGATATCAAGCTACCCGGAATTAGTGGATTAGAAGTACTTAAAAATATTCGCGAAACTGATAAAAATCTAGCAGTGGTCATGATTACAGGATTCGGTTACGATGAAGAGTTGATCGCCAAAACCAAACAATTTGGCTGTTCTGGATATATCGGCAAAAACATGCCTATTTCACAAATTATTGTTACTTTTAAACAATTTGTTAAAAACGCAAAAGAGAAAGCTAACGAATCGTAAGCAATGAATAAACTACGCATTAGCATATTAGGTGATGGAGGATGGGGAACCACCTTAGCTATTCTGCTCTCCAAAAAAGGGTATTCAGTTACTTTGTGGAGCGCTTTTAAAAACTATGCTAAAGAAATTTCAAAAACCAGGAAAAACCCTAAATTTTTACCGGGATTTAATATTCCTAAAGAAATTATAATCACAGCTGATATTAAATCTGCGATAACCAATAAAGAAATTATTGTGCTAGCGATACCGTCTCAATACACTAGATCAATACTTAAAAAAATTAAAAATATTTTTCCTAAAAAAGCAATTTTTGTCAGCGTAACTAAAGGCATTGAAATTGGCTCGTTAAAGCTCATCTCTGAAATAATCTGCTCTGAATTAGGAGCAGTAAGATTGGCGGTGTTAAGTGGGCCAACGATCGCCCAAGAAGTAGCTAAAGGCCTGCCCACTACAGCTGTAGCCGCAGCGCAAAATATAAAAGTACGTAAAATTGTGCAGCAGATATTTAATACGGATAAATTTCGTGTTTATACTAATCCTGATTTAGTAGGCGTAGAGCTAGGTGGTAGTTTAAAAAACGTCATTGCTATCGCCTGCGGAGTTTCTGATGGATTAGGTTTTGGCACAAACACTAAAGCAGCAATTCTCACCCGTGGCTTGGCAGAAATATCCAGATTAGGTATAGCCATGGGGGCAAAATCTAAAACTTTTAGCGGAGTAAGCGGATTAGGAGATTTAGTCACCACCTGCATTAGCCAGCAAAGTCGTAATCGCTTGGTCGGAGAATTAATTGGTAAAGGCAAAAGCATGAAAGAGATCTGTCAAAAGATGCAGATGGTGGCCGAGGGAGTTCCCACTGCAAAATCAGCTTATGCTTTAAGTTTAAAATATAAAATTGATATGCCGATAACCAAAGAAATTTATCGCTTACTCTATTTAAATAAAACACCTAAGCAAGCAGTAAAAGATTTAATGACTAGAAAGAGGAAGGAAGAGTAGGATTTAATAATTCTGGTTTGTGCGGGGCCTGCCCCGTTACAAATTTCCTCAGTTTTAAGAATTTAAAATAGAGATGTGGTGGGGGCGTGCCCCGTTGCATCTCTATGGTTAAAGATTTAGAGATAAGTTTGTGATGGGGCGTGCCCCGTTACAAACTAGAGATTTAGAATTATTGTTTGTAACGGGGCGTGGCTCAGCTTGGTAGAGCGCTTGAATGGGGTTCAAGAGGTCACAGGTTCAAGTCCTGTCGCCCCGAATTTAATGAGCGGACATTTTATGGAGCGACAGCGACATAAAATGTAGGCGTAAGCCGTCCGCGAATTAATCCTGGTTCAACGAGAAAATGCTAGAGCATTTTCGAGTTCTTTGAAACAGGATAGAGAGATAAAACATTTATTAGATAACACATAATGATTATCAACAGGGAGGATCAATGGCAAAAAATTATGAAGGTGTAGAAAAACGGAAATATCCCCGTGCAGACGGCAGATTCATAGTTTCCTACAGGGTACTCCCGGCTAATGATAAATTCGATATTACCCAAACTAAAAATTTAAGCTTGGGCGGGATGCTTTTGACTACCAATTGCCAGTTTCCGGCTGGTACAAACCTATCATTAGAAATTCGTTTACCTTTTGACCCTAATGCCATTATAATTATTGCTAAGGTCTTAGAATCAAAAGAAGTAACCAAAGGAATTATTTATGATACACGTTTAATTTTTTTAACAATCGATGAAAAGCACAAAAAGACAATTTCAGATACTGTAGATTATTATCTTAAGAAAGGGTAACTGATGAAAAAAATTAATATCGGCCTGATTGGCTTTGGCAATATTGGCTCTGGGGTAGTAAAAATTCTACAACAAAGAAAATCTCTGTTGGCCCAGAAAATCGGCATCGAGATTACCATCAAGAAGATCTGCGACAAAGACCTAAATAAAAAAAGAGATGTACATATAGATAAGTCTTTGCTTACCAATAACGCCAATGAGATAATTAATGATCCAACCATTGACATTGTTGTAGAACTTATGGGGGGGATTAACCCGGCGAAAGAATTTATCCTGGCAGCTTTAAAAAAAGGCAAACATGTAGTCACCGCCAATAAAGCTTTGCTGGCTGAACATGGCAATGAATTATTTAGAGAGGCCGCTGAACGCACAAAAAATATATACTTTGAAGCATCGGTAGGAGCGGGAATTCCCATTATTAAAGCAATTAAAGAAGGGTTGGTTGCCAATAAATTTACTTCTATCTTTGGGATTGTAAACGGAACATCTAATTATGTGCTTTCGCAGATGTCTCAAGAGGGTTGTAGTTTTGCGAATGCAATTAATGAAGCTAAGCTTAAAGGCTTTGCTGAAAAAGATCCGACCTTCGACATCGAAGGCATTGACTCTGCGCACAAACTAGTTCTATTAACATATCTAACCTTTGGAAAAATTGTTAACATGAAGGATATCTTCATCGAGGGAATCTCCCAGATATCTGCAGCCGACATCGCTTATGCTAAGGAGTTAGGCTATAAAATCAAACTACTAGCAATTGCTAAAAAAGAAATTGATGAACTAGAAGTGCGTGTGCATCCAACTTTGTTGCCAGTCAATCATTTACTTTCCTCAGTAGATGGAGTTTTTAACGCAATTTACGTTTCTAGCGACCTGGCTGGAGATCTGATGTTTTATGGACCAGGTGCCGGACAACTGCCAGCAGCTAGCGGAGTAGTTTCAGATATCATTGACCTTACTCAGGATATTAAAGCCGGCTTATTTAAGCCAACTTTAAATTCAATTGAAGATAATTCAATTAAAAATTTACGAAAAATTGATGAATTTGAAAATAAATATTATATTCGTATTACCGTAATCGATAAGCCGGGGGTATTAGCAAAAGTATCCGGAATCCTAGCAAAATTTGGGATCAGTATTGCCTCAGTAACTCAAAAGGAAAAATTACGCGCACAAATTGTGCCGGTGGTTATGATTACTCATGAAGTAAAAGAAAAAAATCTACGGCTGGCTTTAAAGATGATTGATAAATTAGCCGATAGCAAAGAAAAATCAATCGCTATTAGAATCGAAGGAGTTTAAGTGAGCCAACAAAGATACCAGGGAATAATTCACAAATATAAAAGTTTTTTACCGGTTTCAGATCAGACTCCGGTAATTACGTTAAATGAAGGAAATACTCCTTTAATTTATGCCGACTACTTAAGTAAACTAGCTGGCGAAAACGCTGAGGTTTATTTAAAATATGAAGGACTTAATCCTACCGGATCATTTAAAGATCGCGGAATGACCATGGCCATCTCCAAAGCTTGCGAAGAGAAAGCCACCGCAGTTATGTGCGCCTCAACCGGAAATACTTCTGCCTCCGCAGCCGCTTATGCAGCGCGTGCCGGGATTAAATGTATCGTACTTATTCCCAGTGGAGCAATTGCCTTAGGTAAGCTTAGTCAAGCCTTAATTCACGGAGCAAAAGTTTTAGCCATCAAAGGAAATTTTGATGCCGCATTAGATCTAGTAAAAGAAATTACGAATAAATATCCGATTGTTCTAGTTAACTCCTTAAACCCCTATCGTATCCAAGGGCAAAAAACCGGTAGCTTTGAAATATGCGACTACCTGGGGGATGCACCAGATTTTCAGATTATGCCAGTAGGAAACGCAGGAAATATTACTGCTTATTGGAAAGGATACAAAGAATATCAAGCCCAGGGCTTAAGTAAAAAACTACCGGTAATGTTGGGTTTTCAGGCAGAAGGATCAGCCCCCATTGTACACGGCAAGCCAATTAAAAACCCTGAAACAATTGCCACAGCAATTCGTATCGGAAATCCCGCTAGCTGGAAGAGTGCAGAAGAAGCCCGCGATGAAAGCAAGGGATTGATTGATTTAGTTTCTGATAAACAAATTTTAGATGCCTACAAAATTTTAGCAGAAAAAGAAGGAGTTTTTGCCGAACCGGCCTCAGCGGCATCCGTAGCTGGACTGTTAAAATTAATTAGTCAAAAT
Source organism: Candidatus Omnitrophota bacterium (assembly GCA_041650295.1). GTDB lineage: Bacteria > Omnitrophota > Gorgyraeia > Gygaellales > Profunditerraquicolaceae > UBA6249. The sequence goes on along the minus strand of JBAZLM010000012.1, from coordinate 20,130 downwards.
TATTTTAAAAAATTTGAGGGACCAAGATGTAAAATTGTTTGTATTTTAACTGGTCACGGCTTAAAAGATCCTGAGCGAGCAATTAAAACCATTAAGCCACCAAAAGTAATAAAAGCTGATTTTAAAGCAATCATTAAAGAAATTGATTACTGATAAAAAAATTCTAATTACCGCCGGACCTACGTGGGTAGCTATTGATCAAGCCCGGGTAATTAGTAACATTGCCACAGGAGAAACCGGTTTTCTACTAGCAAAGAGATTTAAAAAGCTGGGGATTAAAGTTACGCTTTTACTAGGACCAGGACAATTTTATTCTCCATTAGAAGGAATTAAAGTAGTAAACTTTAAATATTTTGCACAGCTTAAACAACTTTTAACTACTGAGCTAAAAGATAAGAGATACCTGGCAATTGTACATGCGGCAGCAGTTTCAGATTATCAACCTAAGAAAATTAATGAACATAAGCTTAGTTCGCAGCTTAAAAATTTAAAAATTGATCTAGTTCCCACAGAGAAATTAATTAATAGTTTTAAAAGCTATAATAAAAATTTATTTACCGTGGGCTTTAAATTTGAACCCAGCGCTATAGAAAAAGTACTATTAAAAAAGGCAGCGAACCTGCTAAAAAAAGCTAATTTAGATTTAGTCGTCGCTAATTCTTGTAAAAACAGTTGCTATCGCGCCTATATTCTAAATGAAAAAAATAAAATTGGTCCTTTTCTAAGTAAAAATGAAATGGTCAAAACATTAGCTAAAATTGTAGAAAAAAAATACTATGACTAAATATATCGTATTAGTAGCCGACGGAATGGCCGATTATCCTATTGAAGAGCTGGGAATGCGCACGCCCTTAGAAGCTGCCCGCACCCCAAATATGGATTTTATTGCCCAAAATGGAATGCTCGGTCAAGCCAAAACTATTCCCGATAAAATGACCCCGGCATCAGATGTTGCTAATCTTTCCATCATAGGCTATGATCCTAGAAAATATTATTCCGGTAGAGCCCCTTTAGAGGCTGCCAATTTAGGAATTGAATTAGAAGACGACGATGTGGCGTTTCGTTGTAATTTAATTACGGCAACCGGTGATATCCTCTTAGATTATAGTGCCGGACATATTAAATCTAAAGAGTCAGAAAAATTAATTAAATTTCTAGATCAAAAACTAGGTACTAACAAAATTAGATTTTTCCCAGGGATTAGCTATCGACACTTAGTTTTGATAAAGCGGGGAGCTGAATTAAATTTACAAAATTTAAAATGTTTACCCCCACATGATATCATTGGCCAAAGTATTAAGCGCAATCTGCCTAAAGGGGATAACGCCAATGTCATTATTGAATTAATGGAAGACTCTCGTCAGCTTTTAGAAAGCCAAGAGATTAACCTGGTACGCTTGGATTTAAAAGAAAATCCTGCCAATATGATCTGGCTTTGGGGACAAGGCAAAAAACCTAGTATACCAAAATTCATCGATAAATTTGGTTTAACCGGAAGCGTTATCTCTGCGGTGGACTTAATTAAAGGCTTAGGTCGCATTTTAGGCTTAGATGTCATCAATGTTCCCGGCGCAACCGGTTACTACGATACTGATTATCTAGGCAAAGCTAATGCCGCAATTAAATCTTTAAAAGATAAGGATTTTGTCTTTGTCCACGTTGAGGCCCCTGATGAAGCTGGCCATAACGGAGATCTACGTGAAAAGATTACAGCTATCGAAAGATTTGATCAATTAATAGTCGGCACTATTTTAGAATATTGTAAAACCATTGAGGATTTTAAAATTTTAGTTTTACCTGATCATGCCACACCTATTGCCTTAAGAACACATACTGCGGAAAGCATTCCTTTTGTTATTTATGGCCAAGGTACGCCTGCTAAAAATTTTAAGCAATACAGCGAAAAAGAGGCTCAAAGTTCTGATTTATATTTTGAACACGGATACCAACTTATGGAAAATTTTATTTTAGGGAGAACCAACAATGGCTAAAGGCTTAATTGTACAAAAATACGGTGGCTCATCAGTAGCTAACGTAGAACGCATTCAAAAAGTTGCTCAACGGGTAGTTAGCTACAGTAAAAAAGGATACCCGTTAGTAGTTGTGGTTTCAGCTTTAGGAGACACCACTGACGAATTAGTAGGTTTAGCCGATAAGATCAATGCTAATCCATCGGAACGCGAGATGGATATGTTGCTATCAACCGGTGAACAAATTTCTGTGGCACTTTTAGCCATGGCCATCCATAAATTAGGATGCAAAGCAATTTCATTTACCGGTGCCCAAGTTGGAATTATTACCGACGCCAGCCACACTCGGGCTCGAATTATTAAAATTAACGCTGATAAGATTAAAGATGCCTTAAAAAAAGGAAATATTGTTATTGTCGCTGGCTTCCAGGGCGTTACCTTAAATCAAGACATTACTACTTTAGGCCGCGGGGGCAGCGACTTAACTGCTGTAGCTTTAGCTAAAGAATTAAAGGCCAATACTTGTGAAATTTATACTGATGTTGAAGGTATTTACACTACTGACCCACGCATTGAGCCGCAGGCAAAAAAAATTAAAGCCATCACTTATGATGAAATGTTAGAGATGGCTTCATTAGGCGCTCAAGTTATGCAAGCTAGATCCATTGAAGTAGCCAAAAAATTTAATGTACCTTTACATGTACGTTCTTCATTTAGTAAAAAGACTGGAACAATGATTATTAAGGAGGTAAAAAAGATGGAAGAAGTAGTAGTCAATGGGATAACCTTAAATAAGAATGAAGCAAAAATTACACTTTGTGGAGTACCGGATAAACCAGGAGTAGCCGTAAAATTATTTGAAAATTTAGCAGTTGCCGGAGTAAGTGTTGATATGATCGTACAAAATGTTAGTCACACCAGATCAACGGATATTTCATTTACCGTAGCTAAAGTTCAAAGCGCTAAAGCTACCAGGATAACTAAAATGGTGGCCAAAAAAATTTCCGCTACGGAAGTTTTATTAGATGAGGATATCGCTCGCGTTTCTATCGTGGGAGTTGGGATGAAGTCACATCATGGTGTAGCCGCTAAAATGTTTGGTATATTAGCAGATAATCAAATTAATATAGAAATGATCTCTACCTCTGATATCAGTATATCTTGTATTATTAAGAAAAAGAATGCTGAAATTGCAGTAAAGAAATTGCACGCAGAGTTTGGTTTAAATAAATAGAGGAACTTATGCATAAAGTAAAACTATACGACACAACTTTAAGAGATGGTTCACAAGCTGAAGGAATATCCTATTCAGTCATGGACAAGATCCGCATTGCCGAAGAACTTGATAAAAGCGGTATACATTATATCGAAGGTGGCTGGCCGGGATCAAACCCTAAAGATAAAGAATTTTTCGAAAAAATTGCCCAAAGCAAACTTAAAAATTCTAAAATTGCCGCTTTCAGTATGACCCGCAGGCCTAACATCCAAGCCTGTGAAGATAGTAATATCGCTGCCCTTTTAAAGTCTGCTGCCCAAGTTATTACCATTGTTGGCAAAACCTGGGATTTTCACGTTACGGAAGTTTTAAAAACTACGCTGGCTGAAAATTTAAACATGATCAAGGACACCGTAACTTTTCTGGTTAAGGAGGGATTTGTCGTATTTTATGATGCCGAACATTTTTTTGAAGCTTACAAAGCTAATCCTGAATACGCCTTAAAAACTTTGATCGTTGCCCAAGAAGCAGGGGCAGAAGCAATCTGTCTTTGCGATACTAACGGCGGTTCACTACCCAACCAGATTACAACAACGATAAAAGAAATTAAAAGTAAGATTAAAGTAGCCTTGGGCATTCATTGCCATAATGATGCTGGGGTAGCCATCGCTAATTCGCTAGCAGCTGTCGAAGCGGGGGCTAGTATCGTCCAGGGAACAATTAATGGCTACGGGGAACGTTGCGGAAACGCAGATTTAATTCCAATTATTGCCAATCTAAAACTTAAATTAAATTGTGACTGTATTCCTGATGCACAATTAAAAGAATTAACTCATCTTTCACATTTTGTCAGCGAGATAAGCAACATGCGAGTTAAAAATGAGCAGCCTTTTGTAGGGGACTCCGCCTTTGCGCATAAAGGGGGGATGCACATTAATGCTATTATGAAAAACCCGCTCACCTATGAACACATTGATCCAGCAGCAGTAGGAAATCACCGCCGAATTTTAGTTTCCGAATTAGGTGGAAAAACAGGGATACTCTTAAGAGCCAAGGCCTTAAAATATGATCTTACTAAAACCGATCCGCAAACAAAAAAAATCCTGGAATTAGTCCAAGAACTAGAACACAAAGGTTTCCAATTTGAAGCCGCTGAAGCCTCTTTTGAAATACTTATGGAAAAACACCTTAAAAAATTCAAAGGCTTCTTTGAATTAGAAGGCTTTAAAGTAGTGGTAGAAAAAAATTTAGATAAAAAAATTACTACCGAAGCCATTATCAAACTAAAGGTTAACGGGGTTAAAGAACATGCGGTAGCCGAAGGAGATGGTCCAATTAACGCTCTAGATAATGCTATACGCAAAGCCTTAAAAGAGTTCTATCCTAATTTGTCTAAGATGCACCTTTCTGATTTTAAAGTACGCGTTTTAGACGAAAAAGCCGGTACCGCTGCAAAAGTACGTGTTTTAATCCAATCGCAAGATCAAAAAGATATCTGGAATACCATCGGGGTACATGAGAATATCATTGAGGCCAGCTGGCAAGCCCTGGTTGATAGCGTAGAATACAAACTCCTGAAAGATCAATAATGAACCCAGAGCTTTCCAAGCAATACAATCCTAAAGAAACTGAGGATAAATGGTATAAAATTTGGGAAGAGAAGAGTCTGTTCAAAGCCCAAATTTCTCCGGATAAACGTCCTTATACGATTGTTATCCCACCACCTAATGTCACCGGAATTCTGCACATGGGCCATGCCCTCAATAATAGCATTCAAGATATTTTGATCCGTTATAAAAAAATGAAGGGGTATCAGACTTTATGGATGCCAGGCACTGATCATGCCGGAATCGCTACACAAAACGTCGTGGAAAAAGCCATCGCCAAAGAAGGATTAAAACGCCAAGATTTAGGCCGTGAAAATTTTATTCAAAAAGTCTGGAGCTGGAAAGAGCAATACGGATCAACCATCATTCATCAACTAAAAAAACTGGGTTGTTCCTGCGACTGGGATCGTCTGCGTTTTACCATGGATGCCGATTACTCCACCGCCGTCACGGAAGTTTTTGTGCGATTGTATGAAAAAAAGCTAATCTATCAAGGTAGTTACATTATCAACTGGTGCCCGCGCTGTCAAACCGCCTTAAGCGATGAAGAAGCTGCACATGCCGATTTAACTGGCCAGCTTTATTACCTTAAATATCCCCTTAAAGATAACCCGCAAGAATTTATTACTGTAGCCACTACCCGACCAGAAACTATGCTCGGAGATACCGCCGTTGCCGTTAACCCCAAAGATAAACGTTATAAAAAATATATTGGAAAAAAATTAAATTTACCTTTAACTAATCGCCATATAAAAATTATCGCCGATCACCGCATCGATATGGAATTTGGCACCGGGGCAGTAAAGGTTACCCCGGCCCATGATCCTAATGACTATGCTTTAGGTAAAAAACATGATCTAGAATTTATTAATGTGATGACGCCCACTGGTGCAATGAATGAAAGGGCGCAAAAATATGCCGGGCTAGACCGTTTTAAAGCCAGAGAAGCAATTATCGATGATTTAAAATCTTTAAATTTATTAGAAAAGATCCAACCACACACTATCTCCGCCGGACACTGCTATCGCTGCCATACCATTGTGGAACCATATTTATCCAAACAATGGTTTGTTAAAATGAAACCATTAGCCAAACCAGCCGTCGAAGTAGTTAAGAGGGATAAAGTAAGATTTCATCCTGATCGCTGGACTAAAGTTTATTTAAACTGGATGGAGAATATCCAAGATTGGTGTATCTCCCGACAGATCTGGTGGGGTCATCGCATCCCAGTTTATTATTGTAAAAAATGCCAGGTCAAAAATCCAGCCCGGGGAATTATTGTATCGCGTACCAAGCCGGCCAAATGCCCCAAATGTGGAGAAACTAATTTAATACAAGATGAAGATGTCCTAGACACCTGGTTCTCAAGTTGGCTTTGGCCATTTGCCACTTTTTATTGGCCTAAAGAAAATGAAGATCTTAAATATTTTTACCCTACCTCAACATTAGTAACCGCTCCAGATATTATTTTCTTTTGGGTAGCACGCATGATTATGGCTGGCTTAATTTTTAAAAAAGAGGCCCCCTTTAAAGATATTTACATTCACGGCACCATCCGCGATGTCGACGGTAAAAAAATGTCAAAATCTTTAGGCAATGTTATTGATCCGTTAGAAATCATCGAAGAATATGGCACAGATGCTCTGCGCTTTAGCCTGATTTCAATTACCTCTCAAGGCCAAGATGTTTTTCTTTCTAAGGAAAGATTTGAGCAGGGAAGAAATTTTGCCAACAAAATTTGGAATGCTTCACGCTTTGTCTTAACTAATCTAAAACCCGAAGCAGTTAACGTTGATCTTTGTGTTTTTTTTAAAAACTCACCTTTAGATATTGCTAATCGTTGGATACTTAGCCGCCTTTTTTCTACCATTAGAAACGTAGAGGAAGATCTTAATAATTATAAATTTAATGAGGCCGCTAACAGCTTATATTCATTCTTTTGGCATGAGTTTTGCGACTGGTACTTAGAACTAATTAAGCCACAAATTAATCAAAAAGAAACCCAAGTGGTAATGTATAAAGTTTTAGAAAAAACTTTACGCCTATTACATCCGTTTATGCCTTTTATTACTGAAGAGATCTGGCAGCGCTTACCGGGCGCAAAAGATTCAATTTCCCAACAAAGCTGGCCACATCTACAAGATGATTTAATTAATGCAGAAGATGAAAAACAAATGCAAACAGTTTTCGATATCATCAATGCCATTAGAAATATGCGCGCCGAATTAGAGGTCAATCTGCAAAGTAAAATTGATATTAAATTAAATTTTTCAAATAAACTTTCTGAAAAAATTATCCAGCCATTATTTGGCTATATTAAGAATTTAGCCAAAGTCGAGAATTTGACAATAATTAATAATTATGTAGCAGAAATAAATGAATATGCCACCGTACTTAAAGATTTACAGATTATTATGCCCTTAACCGGAATTGTAGATATCGTTGCTCAACTGAAAAAAAATCAAACAAAAATTGAAAAGTTAAAAGCTGAAATTAAAAATAAAGAAGTAATGCTGGCTAATAAGAATTTTGTCCAGCGCGCACCTAAAGAAATTATTGATACTGAAAAATCTAAACTTACAGATATGCGCCAACAAATTGAAAAACTTGGGGTGATCATCAATGGCTTACGATAAATATTTTTTATCTGAAAAAAAACCACAGATCAATCCTAAAGAGCTAAAAGCAATTATCAAAAGAGCCTTAGCCGAGGATATTGGTAAAGGTGATATCACCACTAATCTGACCATTGCCAAAAATGCAAAAGTAGTGGCAAAAATTATCGCTAAAGAAAATTTTATACTCTGCGGAAATTTTGTTGCTAAAAATGTATTTACCACGGTTGACCCCACTTTAAAATTTATAGAAAAAATAAAGGAGGGCGGCCAAGTTGAAGCTAATGACACCATTGCCATAATCACTGGTAAGGCCAGGAGCATTCTTAACGCTGAACGTGTCGCTTTAAATTTATTGGCACTACTTTGCGGCGTGGCAACTAAAACTAATCAATTTGTACAAAAGATAGCTCCTTATAAAACTAAAATCACTGATACCCGCAAAACTGTCGCCGGCTTAAGAGAGTTACAAAAATATGCAGTCAGAGTTGCCGGAGGATACAACCACAGGATGCGCCTGGATGAAATGCTACTAATCAAAGATAATCACCTGCGGCTTATTGGTGGCTATCCAAAGCTTCCCAAAATACCCAAAGGCTATAAAGTCGAAATGGAGGCGCAAAGCTTAAACGAATTTAAACACCTCCTAAACTTTAAACCAGATATTATTATGTTAGATAATATGAATATCTCAGATATGAAAAAGGCTGTGCAAATCCGCGCTAACCTGCCAATTTTATTAGAAGCCAGCGGAGGGATCAATATTCATAACATCAGAAAATATGCTTCTACCGGAGTAGATATTATCTCCGTAGGAGAGCTTACGCATTCGGTCAAATCCGTAGATATCAGCTTAGAGATTATCTAAGCCAGCGATTTATAATTAAATAGCTCATGGATAAATTTAAATTACATTCTAAATTCAAACCATGCGGCGACCAACCTAAAGCCATCAAAGAACTTTCCACAATCTTACTAAACCATAAACCTTATGCTACATTGCTAGGGGTTACCGGCAGTGGCAAAACTTTCACCTTAGCCAATACCATCGCTAAAGTCGGACTGCCTACATTGGTGATCTCACACAATAAAACACTAGCGGCCCAACTTTACTCAGAGTTTAAAGAATTCTTTCCACAAAATGCCGTAGAATATTTTGTCAGCTACTACGATTACTACCAACCGGAAGCTTATATCCCTTCTACAGACACTTACATCGAGAAAGACTCATCGATTAATGAAAGGCTGGATCGCTTAAGACTATCAGCAACTACCTCTTTAATGAGCCGAAGAGATGTGATTATTGTAGCTTCAGTTTCTTGTATTTATAATTTAGGCTCACCTCAGGATTATCAAGAGATGCTAGTAATTTTAAAGCAGGGTCAGATAATCGGGCGCGAAGAACTAATCTCTAAACTACTCAAAATTCAATATGAACGCAACGATTACGAATTTACCCGAGGTAAACTGCGCGTGCGCGGGGATGTGGTGGAAGTTTTTCCAGCTTATTTGGAGCAAGCATTACGTATTGAATTAACCGGCGAAACAATCTCTAGGATATCCGTCATCCAACCAGTAACTGCCAAAACGCTAAGCATAGTAGACAAAATTGCTATTTATCCGGCAAAACATTTTATTGCTTCTAGCGAAAAAATTGATTTAGCTTTAAAATCAATTAAAGATGAGCTGGCTAGCCAATTAATTATTTTAAAAAAAGAAAATAAACTACTAGAGGCTCAACGCTTAGAATCACGCACTAACTACGATCTAGAGATGCTCAAAGAGATTGGCTACTGCCACGGAATCGAAAATTATTCGCGCCACCTCAACGGACTCATCCCGGGATCTCGGCCATATTCCATGATCGATTATTTCCAAGGCGATTTCTTAACAGTAATTGATGAATCGCATGTGACTATTCCACAAATCGGAGGGATGTATGCAGGGGATCGCGCTAGAAAAGAAACGCTAGTAAATTATGGCTTTAGATTACCATCCTGCTTAGATAACCGTCCCTTAAAATTCGAAGAATTTAAAAAATTAGTTAAACAGCAGGTTTTTGTTTCAGCCACCCCAGATGAATACGAATTAAAATTAAGTGAAAATAGAGTAGTCGAACAAATTATCCGACCTACCGGTTTAATCGATCCAGAGATTATTATTAAACCCTCCGCCGGACAAATCCCAGACTTAATTAAACAAATAAAAAAACGCGCTAAGAACAATCAAAGAACTCTAGTTACTACCTTAACCAAACGCAGCTCCGAAGACCTGGCTAATTATTTAGCCGAAAACGGCATTAAGGTAAAATATTTACACTCTGAAATTCAAACCATCACGCGTTCTGTAATTCTAAAAGAGCTGCGGCAAAAAAAGTTTGACTGCTTAGTGGGAATTAATTTATTACGTGAAGGATTGGATTTGCCGGAAGTATCTTTAGTCGCCATTATTGATGCCGACAAGGAAGGATTTTTGCGTTCAGCCACCAGCTTAATCCAGGTGGGTGGACGTGCCGCCCGCAACCTTGACGGTACGGTAATTATGTATGCCGATACCCTTACCGGCTCAATGAAAAAAGCCATTGAAGAATGTAATCGCCGCAGAAAAATCCAACTAGCCTATAATCTTAAAAATAAAATAACCCCTCGCTCCATCATTCGTTCCATTAAAGAAGGGATTGAAGGCCAAGAAGATACTTCAGAATTTGTCCGCAGTCTTACCGGAGAGCCCAAGGAGCAATACCAATTGCATAAATATATATCTGAGCTAGAATATGAAATGGAGATGGCCGCACGTAATCTGCAGTTTGAAAAAGCCGCTGAAATTAGAGATAAGGTCAAGGAAATCCGTAACCTAAAATAATATAGGATTTCCGCAGTGCCCCTTAATTATAAGAATAGGGCTAAGGAGTTACGCAATGCTACTGGCAATTGATATCGGCAACACTAATATAAAAAGTGCTATATTTAAAGGTAAGCGAATAATAAAAAAATTTAGCCTACCAATAAGCATTTATACAAAAAATAAATTTATTAAACAGCTAGTAAAGCACCCAATAACGGATATTGTTATCTGTAGTGTAGTTCCTAAATTAACCACACTGCTTAAAGATGACCTGGCCGTTCTCACCGGTAAAGTGCCCTATATAATAGGTAAAGATCTAAACGTTGCGCTAAAAAATAATTACCGTAACCCAAAACAATTAGGACAAGACCGGCTAGTTAATGCTTTCGCCGCCTCAAAAATTTACTCTAGTCCAGCCATCATCATCGACTCTGGCTCGGCCATTACTTTTGATCTGCTAGCAAAAAATAATACTTATTTAGGAGGGTTGATCTTGCCAGGTTTTGTTACCTCGCTCAGGGCCTTAAACAACAAAACCGCCTTATTGCCGCTAGTTAAATTAGCGGCACCTAAAAAACTCATCGGCAATAACACTCAAGATTGTATATTAAGCGGAGTAGTCTTTGGCACAGCAGCTTTAACCAAAGAAATAACTGCTAAATTGCTACAACGACTAGGTAAGGATACCACTGTGATTGGCACCGGTGGCAACATCGCTTTAATTAAAAAACATTCCGCAATAAAAATTAAAATTGATGTTGATCTAACTTTAAAAGGAATTAATCTCATCTATGAAATTGGCACTAAATCACTTAAAGATACCAATTTAAAACTTAAGAAATTAAAAAACTCTTGACAAGAAAAAATTTTTATCTATAATTAGCACTCTAGGAAATCGAGTGCTAGTTTTAAATACTAACTTCATATTTTTAAGGAGGTGGCAAAATGGAACTCAAACCATTGGGTGATCGTATCATCGTTAAACCTTTAGAAGCTGAGAACAAAAGTAAAGGTGGCATCGTGCTTCCTGACTCTGCCAAAGAGAAGCCTCAAGAAGCTAAAGTTGTTGCAGTTGGAAAAGGTAAAATTTTAGAAAACGGAACCGTGCAAACTCCAGAAGTAAAAGTCGGAGATAAAGTTTTATACGGTAAATATACCGGTAATGAAATTACCACCAAAGAAGGCGAAGAGCTTTTAATTTTACGCGAAGAAGATATTTTAGCGATAATTAAATAAAAGGAGAGTACACATGGCAAAGCAATTATTGTACAGCGATGATGCTCGCCGCAAAATTCTAAGCGGTGTTGAGCAATTAGCAGCAGCAGTAAAAGTAACCTTAGGTCCTAAAGGACGCAACGTAGTTATTGATAAAAAATTTGGCTCACCCACCATCACCAAAGACGGTGTAACAGTGGCCAAAGAGATTGATTTAGAAGATGCTTTCGAGAACATGGGCGCTCAGATGGTCAAAGAAGTTGCCGAGAAAACTTCAGATATCGCAGGCGACGGAACCACTACCGCCACCGTTTTAGCTGAAGCAATTTACAAAGAAGGATTAAAAAATGTTACCGCCGGATCAAATCCCATGGCCTTAAAACGCGGAATTGAAAAAGCCGTAGCCAGAATCGTAGAAGAGTTAGGTAAACTTTCTACGCCGATCAAAGATAAAAAAGAAATTGCCCAAGTAGCCAGCATTGCCGCAAACTCTGATGCTAATATTGGCGAATTAATCGCCGAAGCCATGGATAAAGTTGGGAAAGATGGTGTAATTACCGTCGAAGAAGCCAAATCCACCGCTACTACTTTAGATGTAGTCGAAGGTATGCAGTTTGACCAAGGCTATTTATCACCATACTTTGTCACTGATGCTGAGAGAATGCAAGTTCTCTTAGAGGATTGTTTCATTCTTATCTATGAAAAGAAAATATCTTCGATTAAAGATATTCTTCCGCTTTTAGAAAAGATTGCCCGCGTGGGTAAACCATTATTGATTATTGCCGAAGAAGTTGATGGTGAAGCGCTAGCTACATTAGTCGTGAACAAAATTCGCGGAACTTTCGTAGCTTGTGCGGTTAAAGCTCCCGGATATGGTGACCGACGTAAAGCGATGTTAGAAGATATCGCCATTCTTACCGGCGGTAAAGCATTAACTGAAGACTTAGGTATCAAGTTAGAGAATGTGGATATCGAAGATTTAGGCCGTGCTAAAAAAGTTAAAATTGACAAAGAAAATTCTACCATTGTCGAAGGTGCGGGTAAAAATGCTGCCATCAACGCTAGAATCAGCCAGATCAAAAAACAAATTGAAGATACTGACTCTGATTATGACAAAGAGAAGCTGCAAGAACGCTTGGCTAAATTAGCCGGGGGAGTTGCCGTGATCAATGTTGGAGCAGCTACCGAAACAGAGATGAAAGAGAAGAAAGCCCGCGTGGAAGATGCTTTACATGCCACTCGCGCAGCCACTCAAGAAGGTATTGTTCCCGGCGGTGGAGTTGCACTTATTCGCTGTATCGCCTCTTTAGACAAACTAAAACTAGAGGGTGATGAAAAGATTGGTGCCAACATCGTAAAACGTGCCATCGAAGAACCACTAAGACAGATTGCACAAAATGCAGGACTAGAAGGCTCCGTAGTTGTACAGAGAATTAAAGAAGAGAAGACTAATATTGGTTACGATGTTAGCCAGGATGCTTATGTAGATATGCTCGAAGCCGGAGTAATTGATCCTACCAAAGTTACCCGCTCAGCTTTACAGAATGCTTCCAGTATCGCTTCATTATTACTGACAACCGAAGCTTTAATTGTGGATAAACCAGAAAAAGATGAAAAAATGCCAGCAATGCCCGGTGGAATGGGTGGAATGGGCGGCGGCATGGGTGGAGGAATGTATTAATTCCTTAAGCAATTAAGGTGAATATAATAAAAAGGGGTGTTTTGCTTAGGCAGAACACCCCTTTTTACTTTTAAAATATATATTGACAAAAACCTCTTATTATTATAAAATCTATAATCCTTTTAGTTTTTCCCCAAGGCAAGACTAAATTTTCGTAACTTATTACAAAACAACGGTTTAATACTTTAATAAGGAGAATTTAAGATGGCAGAGTGGATAGGTATAAACAGACGCGCAAGAAGATGTTATGGTTTTGATGAAGTAGCCTTGGTGCCCGGAGCGCAAACTGTTAATCCTAACGAAGTCGATGCCAGCTTTGAATTCAACGGAAAAAAAATTAAGATCCCGATTTTGGCTGCAGCCATGGACGGAATCGTTGATGTAAAATTTGCTATTGAAATGTCCCGCTTAGGCGGCATCGCGGTTTTAAATCTTGACGGAATCCAAACCCGTTATGAAAATCCCGACGAAGTCTTAATCGAGATCGCTAAAGCTACACCGCAAAAAGCTACCGAATTAATCCAAACTGTTTATACTACCCCCATCAAAGAAAAATTAGTTAGCAAAAGAGTGGCGGAAATTAAAAAAGCTAAGGCCATGGCTGTAGTCAGCTGTATTCCAGCTAATGCCGAAAAATTTTCCAAATTAGCCATTGAAGCCGGTGTAGATATCTTTGTCGTGCAATCTACCGTGGCTGCTCTAAAACATATCTCTAGCGAATATAAAACTTTAGATTTGATGAAATTTTGTAAATCCATAAAAGTTCCTGTAATCATAGGCAACTGCGTTACTTATGAAACAACTTTAGAACTTATGCAAACCGGAGCCAGTGGATTATTAATTGGTGTAGGACCCGGAGCAGCTTGCACCACCCGAGGAGTTTTAGGTATCGGAGTGCCGCAAGTTACGGCTACCGTGGATGCAGCTGGTGCGCGTGATTTTTATTACAAACGTACCGGAAAATATGTTTCCATTATTACTGACGGTGGAATGAATCGCGGTGGAGATATCTGTAAAGCATTTGCCTGCGGCGCTGATGCGGTAATGATTGGTTCAAGTTTTGCCCGTGCTCAAGAGGCTCCGGGACGTGGGTTTCACTGGGGAATGGCTACCTCACATGTTAATTTACCCCGCGGAACTCGCATTCAGGTTGGTACCACCGGCGCATTAAAAGATATTTTATTGGGTCCAGCAAAAGTAGATGATGGTTCACAGAATCTTTTAGGAGCCTTAAGAACCTCCATGGGTTCGCTAGGGGCATCCAATATCAAAGAGATGCACGATGTAGAAATTATTATCGCTCCTTCAATTCAAACCGAAGGTAAAATCTTTCAAGTAGGCCAAAGAGTAGGGATGGGAAAATGACCAGACAAACAATTTTAATTTTAGATTTCGGTTCACAGTACACTCAGTTAATCGCTCGTCGCGTAAGAGAGAATAAAGTTTTCTCGATTATTATTCCTTACAACACTCCAGCCAAAGAGATTGCCGCACTTAACCCTAAGGGTTTAATTCTTTCCGGAGGACCGGCTTCCGTAGTTAGCAAAAAATCTCCTTATCCAGATGCCGGGATTTTTAAATTAGGGATACCAATTCTAGGAGTTTGTTACGGAATGCAAGTAATTTGCGAAATGTTGGGTGGCAAAGTTAAACATACCCGCGAACGTGAATATGGTAAAGTCGAGCTTTTCGTAGACGATAACCGCGATCTTTTTAGTCATATGCCAGGTAATTTTACTTGCTGGGCTAGCCACGGTGATTACGTCACCAAAATGCCGGCAGGATTTCATACTATCAGTCACACTACTAATACACCGATTGCCGCTATCTCAAACGTCAAACGTAAAATATATGCGGTGCAGTTTCACCCTGAAGTAACTCACACTGAAAAAGGAAGCCAGATATTAAGCAACTTCTTATTTAAAATTTGCGGATCTTCAGGTAGATGGAACATGCAATCTTTCATTAAAGAATCCATCGAACATATTAAAAAAACTGTCGGCAAAGATAAGGTAGTTCTAGGCTTAAGCGGCGGAGTAGATTCTTCCGTAGCCGCTTTATTAATTCATAAAGCTATTAATAAAAATTTACGCTGTATTTTTATTGATAACGGCTTATTGAGAAAAGGTGAGGCCGAACAAGTAAAGAGCGTTTTTAAAGATATGTATCATTTAAATTTAAGTTATGTGGATAGAAGCAAACGCTTCCTGGATCGCTTAAAAGATATCACTGATCCGGAAGAGAAGAGAAAAATTATCGGCGATGAATTTGTTAAAGTATTTGAAGAAGAGGCCAAAAAAACCAAAGGGGCAAAATTTTTAGGTCAAGGCACGCTTTATCCAGATGTCATTGAATCAGTTTCACCCACCGGTGGACCTAGCCGAAAGATTAAAAGTCATCACAATGTCGGCGGACTGCCGGCTCAGATGAAATTAAAGCTGATCGAACCTTTGCGAGAATTATTTAAAGACGAAGCTCGAGAGATCGGCAGACAATTAGGATTACCAGAAAATATTATCGGGCGTCAGCCATTTCCTGGTCCAGGACTAGCCGTACGCATTATCGGAAGCATTGATAGCGAACGCTTAAATCTTTTACGTGAAGCAGACAAACGCGTATTAGAAGAAATTACCAAAGCCGGACTTTATGATCAAATTTGGCAGTCTTTTGCGGTATTATTACCCATTAAAAGTGTGGGGATTATGGGCGATGAGCGTACCTATGAAAATGTCGCCGCCCTGCGTTGTGTCTCTAGCTTTGACGGAATGACCGCTGACTGGGTAAAACTTCCTTACGAAGTGATGGAAAAAATTTCCAATCGTATCATTAATGAAGTAAAAGGAATTAATCGCGTAGTCTACGATATTAGCTCCAAACCTCCAGCCACTATCGAGTGGGAATAAGTTAAAGGCTATTTAACCATTAGCTTTCCATGGTCAACTCTGAATTTGTCCATCTGCATTTACATACCCAATACAGCCTCCTTGACGGAGCCTGTCGCATACCGGAAATACTAGCCTTAGCTAAAAGCTATAAAATGGATTCACTGGCCATCACCGACCACGGTAGCATGTTCGGCGCCATTGAATTTTATCAAGAAGCTCAAAAAGCCGGAATTAAACCGATTATTGGGTGTGAGGTTTATGTTGCCCCACAGAGCAGATTAGATAAAGGAGGCAGCGGAATTGAAGATGCCGCCAACCACTTAATTCTTTTAGCCCGCAATGAAGAAGGTTACCGCAATTTAGTAAAGTTAGTTTCGATCGGATACCTCGAAGGTTTTTACTACCGTCCCCGCATCGATAAAGAAGTTTTAGCTAGTCACGCCAAAGGACTAATCGCCTGCAGTGCCTGCTTAAAAGGAGAGGTAGCTTCTTTAATTTTACAAAAACGTTTTAATGACGCTTTAAAAGCCGCCGACTCCTTTCAAAATATTATGGGTAAAGGTAATTTCTATTTAGAGATTCAAAGTAACTCTATCCCCGAACAAAAAATCGTTAACGAAGGAATGGTTAAAATTTCTAAAGAATTAGGGATACCTTTAGTGGCCACCAATGACGTACACTACCTAACCAAAGATCGCGCTACATCACATGAAGCATTGCTTTGCATTCAAACTCAATCTACTCTTGATGATCCTAAACATATGCGTTTTCAGACGGATGAATTTTATTTTCGTTCGCCTGAAGAGATGAAAAAAATATTTAAAGATTATCCTGAAGCAATCCAAAACACTTTAGAGATCGCGAAACGTTGTAATTTAGAATTAGATTTTACGAAGATGCATCTGCCCAAATATACTCCGCCTAACGGAGAAGATAAAGAAGCTTTTCTTTTAGCGCTTTGCGAAAAAGGATTAACCGATAAAAATCTGCGCAATGATCCGCAAGTTCAAAAACGACTAGACCACGAATTAAAAATTATTAAAGATATGGGATTCATTAGTTATTTTTTAATCGTTTGGGATTTTATTCATTACGCTAAAAGCCAAGGAATCCCGGTTGGTCCAGGTCGAGGATCGGCGGCGGGAAGTTTAGTTAGTTATCTTTTAGGGATTACCGATTTAAATCCTTTAAAGTACGGATTACTCTTTGAAAGATTTCTTAATCCGCAGCGCATGGGACTACCGGATATTGATATCGATTTTTGTTACGAGCGCCGACAAGAGATTATTGATTATGTCACCAATAAATACGGTCAGGAGAATGTCGCCCAAATTATTACCTTTGGAACGATGCAGGCGCGTGCGGTTATTCGCGACGTGGGTCGAGTCATGGGCATTGCTTATGCCGAAGTAGATAAAATCGCTAAAATGATCCCAGCTGAATTAGATATGACACTAAAAAGAGCATTGGAGAGTGAACCTCAGCTTAACGATCTTTTTAAAAATGATCCGCAGATCACTAAATTAATTAATACGGCTTTAGCCTTAGAAGGGCTAAACCGCCATGCCTCAGTACATGCCGCAGGCGTAATCATCTCCGACAAACCTTTAAATAATTATATGCCCTTATTTAAAACTGCTGACGACCAGATTACTACTGGTTACAGTATGGGGACTTTAGAAAAAATCGGTTTACTTAAAGTTGATTTTTTAGGATTAAGAACACTGACCGTAATTAATGAAACCATCAAACTAGTTAAACAAACCCACGGCATTCAAATTGATTTTGAAAAATTATCATTGGACGATACCAATACCTATAAACTTTTAGCTTCCAGTCACACCATCGGCATCTTTCAGGTAGAAAGTTCTGGAATGCGCGATCTCCTAAAAAAACTTATCCCAGAGCGCTTTGAAGATTTAATTGCGCTATTAGCGCTTTATCGACCCGGGCCAATTGGCTCCGGGATGCTTGATGATTTCATGAAACGCAAACACGGCACCATCGCCACGAAATACGAACACCCTAAACTTGAACCCATTCTTAAAGAAACCTACGGGATCATGGTCTATCAGGAACAAATTATGCAAATTGCTTCAACTCTAGCCGGATTCTCACTAGCCCAAGCCGATATTCTACGCAAAGCAATGGGTAAAAAAATTCCTGAGGTAATGGAGAAGGAGCGCAAAAATTTTATTAACGGTTGTATTAAAAACGAAATTCGCGAAAGTACCGCCAGTAAAATTTTTGACTTAATCGAATACTTCTCCGGATACGGATTTAATAAATCGCACTCTACCGCCTATGCTTTAATTTCTTATCGCACCGCTTATCTAAAAGCCAATTATCCGGTAGAATTTATGACTGCATTGCTTACTTCAGAACGTGATAATACCGATAAAATTGTGGAGTACGTTAATGAAGCCCAACGCATGGGCTTAACGGTCCAACCTCCAGATATCAATGAAAGCCAGGCACTTTTTAAAGTCGAAGATCAAAAAACTATTCGCTTTGGCTTAATGGCGATAAAAAATGTCGGTAGAGGTGCAGCTGAATCCATTGTAAAAGCCAGAGAAGCTGCTAAATTTACATCACTAGAAGATCTGTGTAGTCGCATTGATTTAAGATTAGCCAATCGCAAAGTTCTAGAAAGTTTGATTAAATGCGGTGGTTTAGATTATTTTGGACTGACACGAGCACAAATGTTTGCTAGTTTAGACCAAATTTTAGAGGGAGCCCAACGTAACCAAAAAGAAAAATCCAGTGGACAGCTTTCATTTTTTGACCAGATGCATAGCGAAAATAGTTTTAAAAAAACTGAGAACAGCACTCCAATTTTAAAAGAGTGGCCGGAGCATGAGCTACTGGGTTATGAAAAAGATATGCTCGGGTTTTATGTTAGCGGCCATCCTTTAGCCCGTTACGCTAAGCAGCTTAAAAGATTTGTCTCCTGCTCTACTTCCAATATTCATGAGCATAAAGATCAAGATATTATCAAGATGGTAGGACTAATTGCTAAAATTAAACAAACCGTTACCCGAGCAAAGCAGGAAAAAATGGCGATCTTAAAGCTCGAGGACCTAGATGGGGCAGTAGAAGTTTTAGTTTTCCCACGGGCATTTGCTAAAGTCAGCAGCCATATTCAACCTAACACAATCGTACATATCCGCGGAGTATTAGATATGAAGGAAGAAACACCTAAAATAATCGTGGAAGATTTATTTCCATTTGTTGAAATTTACAAACTAATTACCGCCATGAATATTAATCTAACCGGAATCAAAGAGAGCATCTTTGAATCATTGAAAACACTTTTAGCGCAACATCGCGGCGATGTCCCAGTTTATTTACAGCTAGATAACCTTACCTCGGGCAAAGCCCCGCAAACACACTCACGCGTGCAATTATTAGTAGGTGAAGGGCTTTATGTAAAACCTAATGAAGAGCTGATCCAAGAATTGGATGAATTATTAGGGGAAGAGCGTTTATCTTTAGTCATTTAAACCTTAACACTTAATTATTCTTGACACTCTAAAGTTTTGCTGTTACTATAGTTACCAATATAGCTTGATGCGATAAGGAGATAAAGATGACCAAAAAAGATATTGTTTTAAAAGTATCTGATGATAGCAACTTAAAACAAATTGATGTAAAAAAAGTAGTGCAAAAAACCTTTGATTGTATCGTTGACGCTTTGATCAGAGGAGAAAAAATCGAATTACGTAATTTTGGTGTTTTTAAAGTAAAGCAAAGAAGAAGCCGCACAGGCAGAAATCCACGTACGAATCAGGTTATCCCTGTCCCGCCAAGAAAAGTAGTTATCTTCAAAGCAGGCTTGGAAATGAAGCAAAAGATTAAATAAAGTAATACACCTTAATTTAGAAAACCTAAAATTTAATTTATGTTTAAAAAAGTCTGTGGCACTAAAGATATCTTGCCAGATGAAGTAGCCTCTTGGCAAAAATTAGAAAACACTGCACGTAAAGTATTCTCCACTTACAATTACCAAGAGATTCGCACTCCTGTAATTGAAGATGCAACATTGTTTAATCGCACACTCGGCACAACTACTGAAATCGTACAAAAACAGATGTTCT
>JBAZLM010000011.1:0-35775 GCA_041650295.1 Candidatus Omnitrophota bacterium | reverse complement strand
GGGCTTTAGAGGGAAAAGAGGAAAACCAAGAAGTCTCCGAAGAAGGATTCCGCTATCCTGGGCCAAAACCAACCACTAAAGAGTCCGCAATTGTTTTATTGGCTGACTCTGTAGAAGCAGCCACCCGAGCCTTAAAAGACCCTACTCCGGATAAAATTGAAGAACTGGTCCATAAAGTAATTAACAATAAATTTATTGACGGTCAACTAGATGAATGCGAGCTCACCCTTAAGGATATTGAAAAAATATCTAGCATCTTTATTAAGATACTTAGCGGTATATATCATAGCCGCCTAAACTATCCGCAAGAAAATGGAAGATGAACCCCGCTCTTTTGAAAACTTTTCAAAAAAAACTTTTATTCAAAAGAGCGGGGTGAAAATAACCATAAAAAATCTTCAAAATAAAATAAAAATTCAACCGCAAAAAATTAAAAATTTAATTAATAAAGTTTTAAAAGATGAAAAGATAAAAAAAACTGGGTATCTAAATATTTGTCTAGTAAATAATTCTATTATTAAGAAATTTAACAAAAAATTTCATAAAACTAACCTAGCTACCGATGTTCTGGCCTTTGATTCATCAAATATAAATAAAAATATCCAAGCCGATATTATGGTTTCAACCGAAATGGCAATAAGGCAGGCGAAAATTTTTAAAACCAACGCAAATTACGAATTATCATTATATCTAGTGCATGGAGTATTACATATCTTAGGCTACAATGATCAGAATAAAAAACAGATTAAAATAATGCGCCAAACCGAAAGTAAATATGTCCATTGATAAAGCTTTAGGAATCCTACTAAATAAACGCGATTTAAGAGAAACTTCAATCATTGCTGAATTTTATACCAAAGAATTTGGTAAAATCAGCGGAGTACTCAAAGGGATCCGCACCGATCCTAAAAAATTTGCCTCTAACCTAGAGCCTTTTTCTTTGAATGAAATAATTTTCTACCGCAAAACTAACTCACATCTGCACTTAGTTAGTCAAGCTGACAAAATTGATAACTTTACCCGTATCCGACAAAATATTGAACGCACCACGACCGCCGGATTCATGATGGAGTTAATTAACTCAGTAATGCAATTAGAGGATAAAAACGAAGAGGTCTTTAATTTAGCTTTAGCTAGTCTTAAAGAATTAGAGACTAACTACAATCCGGAAAAAATTGCGACCATCTTTAAAATAAAGATGCTTAATCTCTCAGGATTTAAACCACACTTTGATTCCTGTGTTGCTTGTATGGATAAAATCATGGGCCAGTCTAAATTTAGCCTTTCTTTAGGCGGACTGCTTTGTCCGGCATGTATGTCAAAAGATCCCGCCAGTCGCTCAATTTTTCGCGGCACCATCGCTACGGTTTTACATATTGAAAGAAATACTTTTGCGGCTAGTCTTAATTTAGGAATGAATCCGCAAATTAAAAAAGAATTGGATCTAATTTTAAATGCATTTTTAAACTTTCATCTAGGTCGCGAATTAAAATCACAAAAACTAATTAATAAATTAGAAGTAGCGGTCGGATAAATTAGGAGGCCAAATGAAAATTGTCGTAGTGGGTGGTGGAGCAATCGGTTGTTTATTTGCCGCCTTTTTAACGAAATCCAAAGAAGAGATCTGGTTGCTAGATAAAAATAAAGATGCGGCCGCAAAAATTAATGCGACAGGAATTTCCTTGGAAGGAGTATCTGGAAATTGGAACGCAAAGATAAAAGTTAGCGCTAATCCTGTAGAGATCGGTAAAGCCGACCTGATTCTAATCTGTGTAAAATCATTTAACACCAAACAAGCCATTGAACAGATTAAACCAATACTAGGAGAGAGTACTAAAATATTAACTTTACAAAATGGCATTGGCAATGTCGAAATTATCTCTGAAATGGTTGGAGAAGAAAAGGTAATCGCCGGAATAACTAGTCAAGGGACAACTTTAATTGATACGGGTAAAATTCATCACGCGGGAATCGGAGAGACGATCATCGGAGTAATTGACGGAAAAACTCCGGTAGAATTACGCAGTATCCGAGAGATATTTAATAAGGTAGGCTTAGAAACTAAAATGACCCGTGATATCAAAAGCCTAATCTGGTCAAAATTAATTATTAATGTCGGAATCAATGCACTCACTGCAATCACCCGTCTACCGAATGGTAAGCTCACCGAATACGAAGGTACCAGAAGAATTTTAAGAGACGCCGTCACCGAAGCAGTCCGGATTGTAAAACGAAAACGGATCAAATTAATTTTTGATGATCCTTTAGCTAAAGTAGAAGCGGTTTGCGAAAGTACCGCTAGCAATCATTCGTCAATGCTACAAGATGTTTTAAGAAAGAAACGCACAGAGATTGATTTTATTAACGGAGTAATTGTGCGCCTGGGCCAAGAGATGGGGATCAACGTACCTACCAATAAATTACTTTTGGACCTGGTAAAAACTATCGAAGCTAGCTACGCACAGACAATTTAAATTATCATGGCATTTAATCCCAAAACACGGCAATATTTGGTTATTTTTCTACTCCTAGGTTGGCTAATTGTTTTAACCTATAAATATTATTCAGCGCAATATCGAAAAACATTTCAACAAATCTATACCAGCCAGCGCATCTTAATGGGAACGTTCTGGGAAGTGACATCACCAGATAAAAAAGCTAGCCAAATCGTTTTTAATGAAGTTAACCGCTTAGATCAGCTACTTAGTAAATATAATCCCAGAAGTGAAATTTCTATCCTTAACCGTACAGGAAAACTAAAAGTCAGTTCAGATACATTTTATCTTATAAAAAAATCTAAAGAATTCTGGCAAATCTCTGATGGAGCCTTTGATATTAGTGTTGCTTCACTAGTTGATCTTTGGGGGTTCTCAGACAAAAAAACAAAAATACCTACTGACAAAGAAATCCAATTGACTCTGGCGCTAGTAGGCTCAGATAAAATTATTTTGCAGGAAAATAATTCTATGGTAGAATTTAAACTTCCTGGGATGAAAATTGATCTAGGAGCAATCGCTAAAGGTTATGCTTTAGATTGCGCAGTTAAAAAACTAAAAGAAAGCAAAATTAACAGTTGTCTAATTAATGCCGGTGGACAGGTTTATGCATTAGGGGAAAAATTTTCTTCCCCTTGGAAAATCGCCATTAAAAATCCTCGACAACCAGGAAATTTGGAAGTTTTAACGCTCAAGGATCAATCTAGTTCAACCAGCGGAGATTACCAGCAGTATTTTCAAGTTAATAACAAACGCTATTCTCATATTATTAACCCTAAAACCGGTTATCCGGTAGACAGTAAAATTAATTCAGTGACCGTAATTGATAAATCCGGATTAAATGCTGATGCTTTATCTACAACCATATTCATATTAGGGACAAAAGAAATTAAAAGATTACTAACAGAATTTCCCGATACTAAAATTTATATTAAAGAAACAGACCAAGTAATTAAAAAACTAACTATTTAAAATAAACTTATGAAAAACGGAAAACAAAAATCACCCAGTATCTTTTTACTATTTCTTCCTGAAATAAAGGAACTATTAGAAAAAAAAGATTTTATTGGGATAAAAAATCTGATTCGCACCATTAACTCAATGGACTTGGCCGAAGGCTGGAAAAACCTAGAGCCAAACTCCAAAATTATTATCTTTAAACTTTTAGGTACTAAAAAAGCTGTGGAGCTTTTTGAAAATCTGCCTTTTAGCGAACAAACTTTTATTATTGAAAATTTAGGAAGCCAAGAAGTAGCCCAGATTATTAACGATATGGCTCCGGATGAACGCACAGATCTTTTTAAAGAGTTACCACCCAAAGTATTTCGTAAACTTTTTCTATTAATCACTAAAGAACATGCAAAAAATATCCGCACGCTCATGGATTTTAAAGAAGGCACCGCTGGCAGTTTAACTACCACAGAATTTGTAGAATTAAAAAAAGAGATGACTGCCAAACAGGCTATTCTACATATCCAAGAAAATTTGCGAGCTGATCATCGAGAAAATATTTATTCCCTTTTTGTAACTGATGAAAACCAAAAACTTATCGGAGTTATTCCATTACAAGAGCTACTAAAAGCCCCTCCAGATATCGCGATTAAAGAAGTAATGAACCGGGCCGAATTAATTAAAATTAATGTAGAAGCCAGCACTAATGAAGTATCCTTATTATTTAAAAAATATGATCTTTTTGATGCTCCGGTAGTTGACCAAAATAATGTTTTAATCGGTATTATTACGGTTGATGATATCGTAGAACGAATTGAGAAGGAGACCACAAAAGAGTTTTACGAAATCGGAAAGATGAGTTCCGAAGGTGGAGAGATTATTAGCTACAACAAAGCCACTACTATGGATTTAATTAAACGAAGATCCGGATGGTTAATTTTACTATTAGTTTTCGATTTTCTTACTGGTACTGTTTTAAAAAATTTCGAAGCTACGCTTAGCTCAGTAGTCGCTCTAACTTTTTTCATTCCGATGTTACTAGATACTGGAGGAAATGCCGGAGCGCAAACCTCGATTACCATTATTCGTGGTATGGCTACCGGTGATGTAAATATGAAAAATATCATGCGGGTGATTCGTTTGGAATTTAAAACCGCCTTATTTATGGGTCTTATTGTAGGAATCTTTGCTTTTGGCCGAGCCTTCTTATTGCAAAAAGATTTTGTCCTAGCAATGGTTGTAGGCTTAACCATGTTATTAATTGCATTATTGGCAATTGCCACTGGCGTATTTCTTCCGCTATTCTCTAAAAAAATAGGCCTAGACCCTGCGGTATTAGCCGGACCGATCACTACCAGCGTAGTGGATGTAGTCGGTTTAATAATTTATTTTAAAATCGCCCAATTATTTATCCCCGGGTTAGGTTAAAATGACTATTCAAGAAATTCTTTCATTTAAAAATAAAAGAAAAATAACCGTTTTAACTGCTTACGATTATCCTACCGCAGTTATTTTAGATAAAGCCGGTATCGATATTGTTTTAATCGGTGACTCACTGGCTAATGTTGTCTTAGGCTTAGAATCAACTACAGACGTTGACATGGAAGAGATGTTGCATCACAGCAAAGCTGTAGCGCGGGGAGTTAAAAATTCATTACTAGTTACAGATATGCCCTATAGCGCATATCAAATTAATCCCCAGGATTGCGTAAAAAATGCCCGACGCTTTATCGATGAGGCTGGCTGCCAAGCAGTAAAATTAGAATGGTTTGAGGGATGCCCAAAGGTTACTGAACAAATTATTAAAGCCGGAATTCCGGTAATGGGCCATATCGGTTTAACTCCCCAAACCGCTGACCAACTCGGTGGATTTAAAGTCCAAGGCAAAGATGCCCAGACAGCGCAAAAATTAATTGATCAGGCTTTAATTTTAGAAAAGTTGGGTTGCTTTACTATTGTATTAGAATGTGTTCCAGATAAAATATCACAACTAATTACTAAAAAACTTTCCATTCCCACCATTGGTATTGGAGCGGGAATTCATTGTGACGGACAAGTGCTGGTAATTAATGACATGTTGGGATTTTTTGATCGCTACACTCCAAAATTTGTAAAAAAATATACCGATCTTTCCGCAATTATTTTAAAAGCGGTGACTGAATTTAAAGATGATGTACTTAAACAAAAATTCCCAACAACTGAACACTCTTTTACCATCAAAGAAGAGGAATTTAAAAAACTTAATGAACAAACATAAACGATTATTTAAATATTTTATTAATACCGTTATTTTACTATTGTGCTTAGTTTTTGTAATTAAATTTGCTGGAGGAAAAATACTCAAACAATACATTATTTATGGTATTGGCGACTGCAAAAGTATTCCGCTTTTATGCCTTCAACCAGATGAAAATATCTTCAAACCTGAAATAAATCCTGAATATCTAAGCACACTAGTTCCCCATAATTTTCCCAAGATGTCAGTGGACGTACCCAAAGGCTTTAATCTGGTCCAAGAATTAATTAAACGTAAATACTACAAGAAAAGACACGAAAATCACCACGCCGTAATCTATCTTTTATTCCAGGAGCCCAAAGCCTTTATCAATCTCTACCCGGACTTAAAAAAACAGGGGATCTTAAATAACTACGAATTTATCCGCGATTTAAATTCTGCGACACTTAACAAAATTAATAACCTTACCGATGCCTTTTTTATTATCATGAAAAGCGTTTTTACCCCAGACATCGGAAACCAAGGTAACGCCAAGATGATCAAATTTGAATTAAATAACTGTCGGGGCTTTATCAGCTACACCATGAATCAATCTGATAACTACTTTGATTGTAATATTGTGGATGCCGATGATAACTTCTTTAAGGTATATATAAAAGACATTGGGGCACGTTTAGACCTAAATAATGTATTTGCAATTATCTCTACCTTAAAGTCATTAAATAATTAAACTTACTTGACTTTTAGACTAAATTAAGCTAAAAATAAAGGACTATGGCAGAAAATTTAAGTAGTAATTCAATGGAAAAAATTGCTTCTCTGTGCAAACGCAGAGGTTTTATCTTTCAAGGTAGCGAAATTTACGGTGGCTTAGCCAATACCTGGGATTATGGTCCATTTGGGGTAGAGCTAAAAAATAACCTTAAAAAAGCCTGGTGGAAGGCTTGCGTCTACGAAAGAAATGATATCTTTGGCATGGATGCAGCGATCTTGATGCATCCAAAAGTCTGGGAAGCTAGCGGTCATGTCGAAAATTTCTTTGATTTAAAAAGCGATTGTAAAGTTTGCCGAAAACGTTTTAAAACGGAAGACTTAAAAGATAAATTTAAATGCCCGGAGTGCGGCGGTGAACTCACCGAATCTCGTCCGTTTAATTTAATGTTTAAAACTCATCAGGGACCAGTTGAAGATGCTTCTAATGCGATTCATTTAAGACCCGAAACTGCCCAAGGGATGTTTGTTAATTTTCAAAATATTTTAGATTCTAAACATCCTAAACTACCTTTTGGTTTAGCCCAAATCGGTAAATCATTCCGTAATGAAATTACTCCGGGAAACTTTACTTTTCGCACCCGCGAATTTGAGCAGATGGAGATTGAATATTTCTGCCGACCAGAGGAAGCGGATCAAGCATATAGCGAATGGGTTGAACAAAGATTTAATTGGTATTTATCACTAGGTGTAAAAAAAGAAAATTTACGTAAACGCGAGCATGCTAAAGATGAACTGGCTCATTACGCCAAAGGTTGTACCGATATCGAATATAATTTTCCTTTTGGCTGGAGCGAACTCGAGGGTATTGCTAACCGCACCGATTACGACCTTAAACAACACTCTAAATCTTGTGGCAAAGAATTAGTTTATTTTGATGATCAAAAGAAAGAAAGATTCTTTCCTTACGTAATTGAACCCAGTGGTGGAGTAGATCGCAGCGTGTTAGCATTATTAGTGGATGCTTATCATGAAGAAAAAGTTAAGGAAGAGACACGGGTAGTCTTAAAATTAAGCAAAGAGTTGGCCCCGGTAAAAGTTGCCGTGTTACCGCTTTTAAGAAACAGACCAGAGATAGTGGAGCTAGCTAAAAATATTTCTAAGGACTTAAAGAAATCCATAGTTACCGTTTATGATGACACCGGAGCGATTGGAAAACTTTATCGTAGACAAGATGAAGTTGGTACGTTATTCTGTATAACTGTAGATGTACAAACTTTAGAAGATAAACAAGTTACCATACGTTCACGTGATACGATGTTACAAGAGAGAGTTTCACTAGATCAATTAAAAAATTATTTAGTTAACCAGTTATGTTAAGTCCCGCCTAAAAAGCGCGGCGGGATTTCGCTAAACAAAAGCATCAGGTGCTCAAAAAGGGAGGGTTTAAAAAGTAATGGCAAAGAAATATGTGTACAGTTTTGGTGGTGGTAAAGGTGAAGGCAATGAAAGCATGAAGAACCTCTTAGGTGGAAAAGGAGCAAACTTAGCCGAAATGGCCGGTAACAAAAATTTAATGTTACCCGTTCCTCCTGGTTTTACCTGCACCACTGAGGTCTGCGTATATTATTATCAAAACAAAAAGAAATATCCTAAAGAATTAAAAGCCCAAGTTTTAACTGCCCTGGCTAAAGTTGAAAAAATTATGGACAGAAAATTTGGCGATCCAGTTAATCCGCTTTTATTCTCGGTACGTTCAGGAGCAAGAAAATCGATGCCCGGAATGATGGAGACAGTTCTAAACGTAGGTTTAACTGAGAAAACTATTCCTGGTCTGATCAAACAAAGCGGCGGCAACGATCGTTTTGTTTATGATGCTTATCGTCGTTTAATTATGATGTACTCCGACGTAGTAATGGAAAAGGCTGCCGGGATTGAACCCAAAGGTGAAGAAGGAATCCGTAAACAATTAGAAGGTATTATGTTGGCACTAAAGAAATCTAAAAATTATTCCAGCGATACCGATTTAAATGTTGAGGATCTTAAAAAACTTTGCGGCCAATTTAAAATTCGCATCAAAGAAGTTTTAGGTAAAGAGTTTCCCGATGAACCGATGGAGCAGTTGTGGGGCGGAATCGGCGCAGTATTTTCTTCTTGGAATGGAAAACGCGCGATCAGTTATCGCCGCATCGAAGGAATCCCGGATGCTTGGGGTACCGCAGTAAACGTGCAGACGATGGTTTTTGGTAACATGGGAAATGATTCTGCCACTGGTGTTGCTTTTACCCGCAACCCAGGAAATGGTGAGAATAATTTCTACGGTGAATATTTAATTAATGCGCAAGGTGAAGACGTGGTCGCTGGTATTCGCACCCCATCACCGATTAATGAATATTCAGTTTCTAGCCATAACAAAGAATTGCTCACTTTAGAAAAAGGTATGCCTAAGATTTACAAAGAGCTTTACGCTATTCAAAATCGCTTAGAGAAACATTATCATGATATGCAAGACATTGAGTTTACCATCGAAAAAGGTAAACTCTTTATGTTGCAGTGTCGCGTCGGAAAACGTAATGGTCCGGCAGCTGTACGTATGGCAGTGGATATGGTTAAAGAAAAAATGATTAAAAAGGAACAAGCGGTGATGCGCGTAACTCCGGCACAGCTTGATGAGTTATTGCACCCCATTATTGATCCCAAAACAGAAATGGGAGTTAAGCCTTTTGCTAAAGGTTTACCTGCAGGCCCCGGGGGAGCTTGTGGTCAAATTGTTTTCTCTTCTCAAGAAGCAGTGGATTGGGTAAAAGCTGGCAAAAAAGTAATCCTGGTCCGTGAAGAGACTAATCCGGAAGATGTCGAAGGTATGCGCGCGGCTGAAGCAATTTTAACTGCCCGCGGCGGAATGACTTCACATGCTGCCTTAGTTGCCCGCGGTTGGGGTAAGTGCTGTATCGTCGGATGTAGTGCGATGCATGTAGAGATCGAAAAGAAAACCGTCCAGGTCGAAGGCAAGATTCTAAAAGAAGGTGATTTCATTACCTTAAATGGTACCAAAGGTAATGTTTACGAAGGTAAACTTCCGATGATGGATGCTAGTGAGGAAAATACCATTCTTTCAGAATTCTTAAAAATCTGCGACAGTGTGAAAAAATTAGGCGTACGCACTAACGGAGAGACTCCGGAAGATGCGCGCAAAGCGTTGCAATTTGGCGCTGAAGGTATCGGACTTTTCCGGATCGAACATATGTTCTACGGTAAAGGCAGCGATCAACCTTTATTTTTATTACGTAAGATGATTGTTTCAAAAAATACTGAGGAAAGACAAAAGGCATTGGACGCATTATTTCCTTTTGTGAAAAAAGATGTTAAGGATACGATCGCTGAGATGGACGGATTTCCAGTGGTAATTCGTTTAATGGATCCGCCATTACATGAATTCGTGCCGCGTGAAACAGCAAAACTTGAACAGTTAGCTAAAGATTTAAACATTGATATGCAAGAGCTAACTAAAAGAGCCGAAGGCTTACATGAATCTAACCCAATGATGGGGCACCGTGGCGTGCGTTTAGGAATTACTTATCCTGAAATTAGCGCTATGCAGATTCGTGCAATTCTTGAAGCTGCCGCTGAATTAGCTAAAGAAGGAAAAGATCCTTATCCAGAAATTATGATTCCAGTGGTTTGCGATGTAAAAGAATTAGATGATCAGTTCGCAATTTCTGATAAAATCTATAAAGAGGTATTAGCAAAATATGGTTTAAAGAAATTAAAATATCTCCTGGGAACAATGATTGAGATTCCGCGCGCCGCGTTTATAGCTGACAAGTTAGCCACGGTGGCTAAATTCTTCTCCTTCGGCACTAATGATCTAACTCAAATGGGTTTTGGTTTCTCTAGAGACGATATCGGGGGTTTTGTTCCTGATTATATTGCTAAAGGAATTCTTCCTGAAGATCCATTCCAAAGCATTGATCAAGAAGGAATTGGCGAGATGATCAAAATGGGAATTCAACGTGGACGCAAAACTAATAAGAATTTAGAAGTGGGTATTTGCGGCGAGCACGGTGGAGAACCTAAATCAGTGGAGTTCTGCCATAATGTGGGAATGGATTATGTCAGCTGCTCACCGTTTAGAGTTCCGATTGCAAAATTAGCAGCAGCACAAGCAGTAATGAAAAAGAAGATTAAAAAGTAACTCATCGTCATTGCGAGCCCCGCAGGGGCGAAGCAATCTCATTATTAAAGATTGCTTCGTCGCCTTCGGCTCCTCGCAATGACAAACAAAATACAACTATGGAAGCATTAAAAACATATCTTAAAGAAGTCCGTTTAATTCCTCTTTTAACCGCAAAACAAGAGGTCGAATTAAACAAGCGTATCCGCAAAGGTGATGAGATCGCCCGCAAAGATATGATCAAAGCAAATCTGCGCTTAGTCATTAATATCGCCAAGCGCTACATGCGCCTGGGCACTCCGTTCCTAGATTTAATCGAAGAAGGAAATTTAGGTTTAATCAAAGCTGTCGAGAAATTTGATCACCGCAAAGGTTTCCGTTTTTCAACTTATGCGGCCTGGTGGATTAGACAGGGGATTACCCGATCTTTAAGTGAACAAGGTAAGATGATTCGCGTGCCGGTTTACATGAATGATCTAATTACTAAATGGAAAAAAAATAAAGAACGTTTGAGTCAAAAATTAAAACGCATTCCCTCTAATGAAGAGATCGCCAAAAAATTAAAACTTACTCCCGATAAAGTTAGTCAAATAAATTTCTGGATGGCTTCCACCACTTCATCCTTAGAAGCACCAATTGGTGAAGACAACGATAATCAAATTTCAGATTTAGTCGAAGATAAAAATGCGCTTCCTCCGGATGCCGGCATACAAAAGATGCTTAACCGGGAGAGACTAGATAATCTTTTAGAAGTAATGAATGATCGCGAACGCGAGATTCTAGATCTACGTTTTGGCTTATCTAACGATAAACCGCAGACCTTAGCCGAAGTGGCTAAAAAATGTGGCGTATCACGGGAAAGAATTCGCCAGATCGAAGAAGCGGCATTAAAGAAATTAAGAAAATTTGTCGTCAGCCAAGAAAAAGAACTATAATGAATGACGCCTTATTAGAAAAATCTATCCGCAATATCCCCAATTTTCCTAAACCGGGAATCCTTTTTCGTGATGTAACTACCTTAATCCAAAATAAAATTGCTTTTAAAAAAGCAATCGACCTGTTAGTAGAAAAATATAAAGGTAAAGGTTTTGATAAAGTTGTGGGAGTAGAAGCCCGCGGATTTATCTTTGGGGCCGCAGTTGCCGATCGCATTGGTGCCGGATTTGTTCCGGTACGCAAAAAAGGAAAACTACCTTTTAAAACCAACTCAACCACTTATGCCTTGGA
Organism: Candidatus Omnitrophota bacterium; assembly: GCA_041650295.1. Classification (GTDB taxonomy): domain Bacteria; phylum Omnitrophota; class Gorgyraeia; order Gygaellales; family Profunditerraquicolaceae; genus UBA6249. The sequence goes on along the minus strand of JBAZLM010000011.1, from coordinate 23,981 downwards.
ATACGGCACCGACACTTTAGAGATTCATCAAGATGCCATTGTGGCGGGTGAAAAAGTTTTAATTATCGACGATCTTTTAGCTACCGGCGGAACAGTAAAAGCGGCAACCGAATTAGTCAATCAACTGGGCGGAAAAATTCTAGGAATTGGCTTTGTCATTGAGTTAGTTGATCTACACGGTGTTGACAAACTTAAAGAGTACCCGGTGTATTCTTTAATTAAGTTTGAAGGTGAATGACCGGTTAGGTCACACCCGCGCAATACCATATAAGCGCGGGGTGTGACAAACGCAGGAATAATTAGGTTCTGCGCCTGTAGCTCATAAGGATAGAGCAGCAGTTTCCTAAACTGCGTGCGGCAGGTTCGATTCCTGCCAGGCGCATATAAATTCAGTAGGTAGCATATAGTAGATAGTAGATAGTAGATAGGTAATATATATAGGAGTAAGCTCGGTGTATAACTTACATGCACATACATTTCTTAGTGACGGGGATTTGCTTCCATCTGAAGTAGCTGTACGCTATCAAGATAAAGGTTATAAAGTAATCGCCATCACTGACCACGCTGACTACAGCAATATTAAACAAGTAGCTAAAGCCATTGTCGAATTTTGTAAACACTGGCCTAAAGATTCAACGATAAAAGTTTTACCGGGAGTTGAATTAACGCATGTGCCTCCGGAACAATTTAAACCATTAGCCGCAATCGCTAGAAAAGAAGGAATTAAAATTATTATTGCGCACGGCGAAACTCCAGTTGAACCCGTGGCTAAAAACACTAACCACTTTGCACTTTTATCTGATATCGATATTTTAGCCCACCCCGGCTTAATCTCTGATGAAGACACAAAGCTAGCTGCCCAGCGCAAAATATTTTTAGAAGTCACTAGCCGCCGCGGCCACAAAGATGCCAATAGTCATGTTATTAATCAAGCAAAAAAATTTGGCGCAAGATTAATTTTAAATAATGACAGCCACTCTCCGGAAGATATTTTAGCCATTGATCAATTAATCAAAGTTGGCTTAGATTATGGATTATCTAAAGAAGAGTTGGATGCAATTTACAAAGACGTACAAGCTTTCTTAAACTTAAAGGAGGGAAGATGAAATTTTTAAAATTAAGCCTACTCATTTTTATCTGCTTTTTATTGGCCGGCTCTTTTGTCGGTTGCTCCACTTTTTCTGATAGCTCAAAACCAAATACCCTTGAACCCCAAGCAATTTTAAAATTTAGCGATGTGCCAGTCCCCGTTGGCTTAAAACAAATCCCCCAAGATTCCTACTCTTTTGAAAGCTCAGGAATCCGCGTAGGGGTCTTAAAATACCAAGGAAAAGGCAACGCCGATCAGATCACTAATTTCTACAAAGAACAGATGACCATGTACAACTGGAATCTCATCAACATCGTCGAGTATGGGCAAAGATTAATCAATTTTGACCGGGAGACTGAATCCTGTATTATCAACTTAGAACCCAAGGGAAGTAGTATCATTTTAACTATTTTTCTAGGACCAAAATCACAAGCGACCGCTAAAAGATCGCGCACGCCGATCAGATAAAAAACGCTTGACAAAGCTCAAGTTTTAAGTAAAATAACCATAAGTGTTTTAAACAATCATTCTAGGCAATAAATCATTGGCCTAGTTAACTATAAAAAAACAACAGTTAACAAAAAAGGAGGAGTAAAAAATGGGTAAACGCTTGATTTTAGTATTAGCGCTTGCTTTGGTAGTCGGTCTAACATTTGGATCCGCCTATGCAGAAGTGCAGAATGTAAAAGTTTCAGGAGACATCATTGCCAGTGGAGTTGCTAGAAGCCATTTTAATTTAAATAACAACGTTGCCGGTGATGAAAGCGTATTAAAGCAGAATTTCTTAATGTCTCAAATCAGATTACGTGTTGATGCTGATCTTACTGACAATGTTTCTGCAACCGTAAGATTAATCAATGAAAGAATTTGGAATGGACAGGGATTAACTGATTCCGGTTCATTCACCAGTGCATCAAGCAATACATCTATTGATGTTGACTTAGCTTATGTAACTTTAAAAGAATTCTTATACTCACCTTTAACTTTAACTGTGGGTCGCCAAGAAATTGAATTTGGCAATAAATTGATTATTGGAAATGCTGGAGCAATCAACACCAACATACCAACCGATTTATCAGAAAGAAGAGCTTTTGATGCTGTTCGCGCCACTTTGAACTATGATCCTTTGATTGTGGATTTAGTTTATGCTCAAGTAAAACAAGAAAACTCTGTAGACCGTAACACAGTCAGTTTAGCTGGTATTAACGCCAAATATGCTTTAACTAAGAATACAGATCTTTCTGCATATTATTGGTTAAAAAGAAATAATTTAGAAACTAATCCTGCTGATAGAACCGACAGCCTGAACACGATCGGTGCTTTAATTTCAAGCACTCCTATCGAAAACTTAACTGCTTCCTTAGAAGCTGCTTACCAATTCGGAAAAAATACTGAAACAGCTAATCAAGGAAGACATGATGCTTGGGCTTTACAAGCAATGGCAGATTATACTTTAGCTAAAGTAAAAATGACTCCTAAATTAGGAGCTTCCTGGACCTATCTTTCTGGCGATAAGGGTGCAACAAGAAATGAAGGATGGGATTCAATGTTTTATGATCAAAAACTAAACAACATTGTATACGCGGTCTTGCCTTTCTCAAATATGAACGCATTTAATTTAAAGGCAAGCTGTAAACCCGTAGAGGATGTTACTATCTCTGCAGTTTACGGTTACTATGATGTTGCTCATGATTATGCCGGAACATACACAATTCCTAATACTTATGATGGTGGCAGAACTTATAACAATAACGGAACAACAACTACTGGTAATTACACTGGCAAAAGCCACTTAGGTGACGCTATTGACGCAACCATAGTATATGACTATACTGAGGATGTGCAATTTGGGTTAACCGGTGGTTGGTTTAGACCAGGAAATGCATTAGAATCAAACGGAGCAAATGCAACTCAGATAATTGGTTCTATGAAAGTTTCATTCTAATAAACAATATGTAGAAACATCAACCCTCGGAGGGTGCAAATCCTCCGAGGGTTTTTTATTAGGTCATAGTTCATAGCTGATAGCTCATAGTTTAATGTGTTAGATTTGTAGGCCTCCTACGTCTATTATAATAGGAGGTAAGGCTATGGAAAAAAATAGATTTAGTTTTGAAGATTTAGAAGTTTGGCAAAAATCAATAGATCTTGCAAGAACTATATTAGCAATTACTGAAAGTTTAAGTAACAGAGGAAAGCACTTCAGGTTAATAGAGCAACTAGAATCCGCTTCTACCTCAATAGCACTAAATATTGCAGAAGGTAAGGGCAGGTATTCAAAGAAAGAGTTTATTCATTTTCTTTACATTGCTAGAGGCTCATTATTTGAAACAATAAGCCTACTAATTATTTTAAGCAAAAATAACATGATTACAGATTCTCAACTTGAAGAATTACGAAATCGCGCCAGTGAAGCCGGAAAAATGATTTCAGGATTAATTAACTCTATTAAATAATATCCTATGAGCTATGAGCTAATAGCTATGAGCTAATAGCTATCAACTAACATGCTAAATCTTGCATTCATATATCACATGCATCAACCCTATTACAAGAACCTCTTAACGCAAGAGAGTGAGCTGCCTTGGGTCAGACTGCACGGTATCAAAGATTACCTAGATATGGTGCAAAAGCTCGAACAATTTCCTAAAATAAAACAAACCTTTAACGTTGTCCCGTCATTATTTGAACAAATCGAAGATTATAACCAAGGTACTTTAAAAGATAAATACTTTGAGCTCACTAAAAAACCAGCTGCAGAATTAACCAATAGCGACAAAGAATTTATTCTCCAAAATTTTTTCTCCATTAACAAAGAAAACGTAATTTCCACTTTTCCCCGTTACTACCAATTAGTCACTAAAAAACAACACAACCTAGAATTCTCTACCCAAGATTATTTAGATTTACAACTTTGTTTTAATCTAGCCTGGATTGATCCAACTTTTAGACAAAGCATCCCGGAATTAAAAAAGATCTTACTAAAGGAGCGTTTCTTTAGCGAAGAGGATAAGCAAATTGTTTTGGCAAAACAATTGGAAATCTTAAAACAAATAATTCCGGTTTATCGTAATGCTCAAAACAATCAACAAATTGAAATTAGTGTAACCCCGTATTATCATCCGATCTTACCATTACTTTGTAGCACTAATATCGCCAAAGAAGCCAACAAAAAAACTGTACTACCCAAAGAAGAATTTCATTACCCGCAAGATGCTCAATATCAAATTGATAGCGCGGTAGCATTTTACCAAGAAAAATTTGGCTGCCCGCCAATAGGGATGTGGCCATCAGAAGAAGCAGTCAGCGAACACATCTTACCATTTATCATTGAATCCGGTATCAAGTGGATTGTCACTGATGAGGCAATTTTATTTAGATCTTTAAAAACTAAAAAGCGTGACTCCAAATTACTTTATCAGCCACATCTTTTAAAACGCAAAGATGGAGAACTTAACATTGTTTTTCGCGATCGCAACCTTTCTGACTTAATCGGTTTTAATTACGCCAATATGAAAGCCGCGGATGCGGTTGGCGATTTCATGACACATTTAGAAAATATCAATAAAGCATTCAAAGACAAAGATATCTTAGTCACTGTAGCCATGGATGGAGAGAACGCCTGGGAATATTTTCGCAATGATGGTCATGATTTCTTAAATTTATTTTACCAGCGCATCTCTGATACTGACTACATCAAAACCACAACCATCAGTGAATATTTAAAAACTAATCCAGCGAAATCTGAAATTAAACGCCTCAGTGCCGGCAGTTGGATTTACGGAGAGTTCGGCAAATGGATTGGCAATCCATATAAAGTAAAGGCCTGGGAGTGGCTAGCAGAAGCCCGCAAGGCATTAGAGAATACAAAAGATCCTAGTGATTTAGCTTGGAAGCAAATGTACATATTAGAGGGAAGTGATTGGTTTTGGTGGTACGGAGAAGACCCCGATGGCTCATTTGATAAGCTCTTTAGACTGCATCTAACTAACTTCTATAAGCTCATAAATCAAGAGCCACCTGAGTATTTATTAAATTCATTAACGCCCTAAAATATTCGTCATTGCCAGGAGCAACGCGATTGCTTCGCCCGTCATTGCGAGGAGCCGGCAGGCGACGAAGCAATCTTAATACGGGCTCGCAACAGGCTGCGCAATTTTAAAACGCGATTGCTTCGCCACTACGTGGCTGGCAATGACTACTAGTCCTTAAACCCTTGACACCATTGGTGTTTTGTGTTATAAAATAACCTGAAATGAATAAGAAAGAAATTTACGAGCATCTAGCAAATATATATTTAGATGCTTCATCAAAATCATCAAAGAAAAAAAGTAAGTTAAGGTCGCTTTCTAAATCGATACAAAGTTTTGCTGTCGTCGGATTAGTCATGGCTTTAGGCGCAGGCAGCGCTTTAACTTATTTTCAGATAAAAAAACACAACACCAACGGTCAGATTGCTTTATTTTTACACCAAGACAATGTAAAAATAAATTTTAATTTTGACCCGGCAAAAAAAGAAACATTCGCCTTAAATCTTAAAAATTTAAATCTTTCTAAATATAAAGCATTAGCTTTTAGTGTTAGAAAAACCAATCCTAAAGATATTATTGCCTTAAGAGTAGAATTTATTAATCGCTTCAACGAAAAAAGCGAAGTTTACATTAAAAATATTCCTAGCAAATGGGGCGAACAAAGAATCGACTTTAAACAATTTGCTAAGTTAGATAACTGGACGCAAATGAAGGAAGTAAATTTTAGTGTTGAGGAGTGGAACGCGCGAGAAAAATCAGGCATTGTGTATCTAGAAAATATTAAAGTTACTAAATAAATTAAACAACAGGAGAAACTAAATGCGCATAATTTCAGTAGCTAATCAAAAGGGTGGCTGCGGTAAAACGACAACCTCAATTAACTTAGCTGCTTCATTAGCCTCAAACAATCGCAAAGTTTTATTAATTGACCTGGATCCTCAAGCGCATGCTACTAGCGGACTCAATGTTAAAGCCGACCTGAGTATCTACAACGTCTTATCTAAAATCACTCATAAAAAAGCCAAGATCGATGAGATTATTCAAAACATCGACACCAATTTTGATATTGCACCATCCTCAGTAGTTTTAAGTGCCATCGAACAGGAATTAAGTGGAGAGATCGGACGCGAATCCCGACTTTGGGATGTCTTAAAAAACTTTCAAAATAATTATGACTATATCTTAATTGATTGTCCACCCAATTTAGGCATACTTACGATCAACGCATTACGTGCCGCCAACGAAATTATTATTCCCGTAGAAGCCAGCCGATTTTCATTAGAGGGCGTGGGCCAATTAACTAGCATCGTGGATTTAGTTAAAGAAAGATTAGGCCACCATGTAGAATTTAAAATCCTGGTAACTAATTTTGATTCACGCTTACAGCATTCATTTAAGATGCTGCAAAAAATTAAAACTGACTACACCAATAAAATGTTCTCTAATATCATTCACGTTAATGTTAAACTAAAAGAAGCGCAAAACGAAGGCCTGCACATTCACGTTTATGATAAATACTGCCGCGGAGCAAAAGATTATTTCTCGCTATCGCGCGAGATTATCACTGCGGAAACAACTCCGACACCAACTTTATCATTAGAAAAAACGATGCAAAAAAGAATGAAAGAGATCTTAAAAGAAAATTTACCTAAAATGGGTGGCATTACCTTAACCGTTAAAGCTCCACAAGCCAAGGAAGTTTACATTGCCGGAGAGTTTAATAATTGGAAATTAGATGACAATAGTCGCATGGAAAGATCCAACGGTTGCTGGACCAAGCGCCTAAGTTTAGATAAAGGTAAATACCGCTATCGCTTTGTCATTGACGGCACCTGGAGCGAAGATCCGGTCAATCCATTAAAACAAATGAATCCTTACGGGGCCATGGATTCTTTAATTGAAATTAATTAACCATTTAGAATAGGAGCTTTACATGGCGGTTGTTGAAAACGAACAAGAGATCCGTGAAGGAAAATTTTTTGCCATAATTTCATACGTTTCATTTCTTTGCATATTAACTTTAGTTTTAAAGAAGGATAATAAATTTGCACTTTATCATGCCAAACAAGGATTGGTACTTTTTGTGATGGAAGTAGTGGCTTTCATACTTTCAATTATACCTTTGTTAGGCTGGTTAATCGGCGTGGCCGGATATGCGTTATTCCTGCTGGTTTCTTTATGGGGAATTATGCAAGCAGCTTTAGGGATATATTGCAAATTACCTGTGATTACAGAAATTTCGGAAAAAGTCATACTATAAGGAGGTGTAGCTATGGCTCTAAAGAAGTTGAGCACCCATAAAAATACAGCGAAATCCTTGCGCAAAGCGCAAGGAAAAAAAATTATCAAAAAAAAGATAAAAAAAATAGTTAAAAAATCTGCTAAAAAAACTGCAAAAAAATTGAGCACCCATAAAAATCCAGCGAAATCCTTGCGCAAAGCGCAAGGAAAATCGAGCACCCGTAAAAGTAAGGCGAGCACCCGTAAAAGTAAGGCGAGCACCCGTAAAAGTCCAGCGAAAACTAAAAAGCTTACCAAAAAATTAATTAAGAAAACTACAAAAAAGATAGTTAAGAAATCATTAAAAAGCGAAGGTAATCTTATTGGTTTAATCACCCATTATTTCCCGCATGTCCAAGCTGCAGTGATCAAATTAAAAGCCCCATTATCTATCGGAGAGACGATTAAGATAAAGGGACACACCACCGACCTCACCCAGGCCGTGACCTCAATGCAGATGGACCGCGTAACTATCAATAACGCTAAAAAGGGCATGGAGATTGGTGTCCAAGTTAGCGCCCGTGTCCGACACGGCGACAAAGTTTACAAAAGCTAGTACATATTTCACATTTACTTGCTTTACTAACAACTAATTCTAACCAACGTGATAATTTATGCTTAAATATAAATTCAGCGTTTTATTTCTTTTATTTTGTTTATTATCAATTTCTGCCTATAATTATGTTTTTGCTGATAATTTTAATGAACCTCCCGTAAAAGTACAAATTTCAGCTTATGGCTCTAACGAAAAGAGCCAACGAGGTCTTTTTACCACAGACTTCATTGTGCCTTTATATTATCCTCAGAATAAAGATACGCTGGCATTTTTTAACCCTAAATATACTTACACCACACCAGAAGCCGATGAAATCAATCTAGGCATTGGCTTACGCCACATCTTCGATGATTCATTTATTTTAGGTTTAAATACTTTTTTCGACCGTCGGCTTTCTCATTCAGGTAAATGGTATTCCCAAGCCGGATTAGGCTTAGAATATCTTTCCCACCCTTTAGACATACGCTTAAATTGGTATAAACCGTTAACTAGGGCTAAAATAATAAATACAACTTACGGTTTTGGTTCTACTAGCTTAATCCAATATGACAATAAAGAAGAACCACTTCAAGGCCTTGATTTTGAATTCGGTGTTCCAGTTTTTGATCAATACACTAAGACTCGTCTTTTTCTTGGTGGATTCTTTTATCAATCTCGCTTAAGTAAAGATGTCAATGGCTTCCGAGCCCGTACTGAGACTAGTCTAACTAATTGGTTAAGTCTAGACACAACCTTTGACTCTAAATCTGATGGGCAGAGTAAATTCTACGGTGGAGCAAGAATTATTCTGCCATTTGAATGGACTAACCTATTTAGAAAGAATAGTAAAACAGGGGCTTCAGTTACACCTGATACTAACTCCTACCTAGAAAATCATATTTTTGATCGAGTAATAAGGGATATCGATATTCAGAGCACGACCTCAGCTACTCAATCCAAAGTGCATGATATGACCTATGTAGATAATTCTAATTCCACTCCCGGTTCTGGAGAAGGTACTTTTGAAAATCCTTATAAAACAATACAAAATGGCATTGACAATGCTATTGGTGATAAGTGGGTGTATATTAGAAAAGGTAATGGTTCATATTTAGAAGAAGCTACAGTAAAGACTGGGACAACTCTGTGGGGTTCAGGCTATAATGGTGATTTTAGCGGAATAAGCGCACCTGGTTATCCGGTAATCAACGGAACAGGAAAAGATAATGCTTTAACTTTACTTGGCAATAATACTATCATGGGTATTAATGTTACCGGCGCAAATAACTTTGGTATCTTTGCTCAGGACGCAGATAATATCTTTATTCATAACAATGAGATCATTGGAAATGGTGTAGGGGATGGGTGGAATTCTGGTTTGGGCTTAATTTTTATAGGTGGAGTAGGAATAATATCTAGCACTGCAGGCAATTATAATACAAATATCGCAGGCAATATTATTCAAAACAACGCTTTGAATAACGTAACTGGCTTAGCTGCAGGAATCGCTACTTTGTTTATAGACGGTACTGTAAATCTTAATATTGATTCTAATTTCATTATTAGTAATGGCAATAATAATTCACTAAATGGAGGCGCAGGAATAATAAATCTATTTATAGATGGAATTTCAGAGATAATTATTACTTCGAATACTATTAATGACAATGGAAATAACTGCATCGATGCCGCTGGCGCAGGAATTCTTAGTTCGGATTTTGGTCCTGGGCAGGTTAATATGACTATTTCTACTAATACAATTACTAAAAATGGTAACGATGGCTCTGGGGATGATTTTTCATTTGCAGGGGGTATAGTATACTTTGGGCAATCGGAGAGTAGTGGGGGAAATATAGCGTTAAGCCTTTTATCTAATACCATTACTGACAATGGTAATCGAAGCAATGGTACATCTGGAGGATTTATAGCTTTAAATATTGGCAGTTCACCTCTTAGCATTATTGCATCTAGTAATACTATTAATAGAAATGGCCTTAATTCATTAGATAGCGCAGGAACATATACTGCGGCGGGCGAGGGAAGACTTAGTCTACTGGCAGAATATAATACTATTACAGATAATGAAAATGGATTTAAAGAAGCTTTTTATGACGCTGACGTAGAACTTACTACAATTGATTTAGGGGGAGGCATATTAGAATCAGCCGGGCATAATTCCATCTATGATAATACTACTCTAGATATAGTTAATAACACTAGCTCATTATTAACAGCCAAGCATAACTGGTGGGGCACATCAAACCCAGATCCAATTAGTCAATTTTCTGGTAATATAGATTATGAACCTTTTTTACTTTCTCCTCCTAATCCATAATAATAATTTACAGATAACTTCCAGTAATTAAAAACATATTAAAAGAATTATTTCTTTAAAACAATATTCACTTTTTTTGTCTTATTTTGTGCTTGACTTTTTCCCATTTTAATGATAATTATGAGTAGGTACTCAAAATAACCGGGGCGTTAAATTTAGGTAACTAGGAGTAAAATAAATGCATAAGCGCGGAAGGCCAGGAAAGTATAGAATAGTCAAAACTGACCCCAAAATCAGCCAATTTAGCCCCAGAGGCAGGCCAGGCCGGCCAGATGAAGTAGAGCTAAAGATGGATGAATTTGAGGCTTTAAGGCTGTCAGATTGCCAAAATTTGAGCCAAAAAGAGGCAGCTAAATCCATGCAGATATCCCAGCAAACCTTTAGCCGGATCCTTAAAAAAGCACACCAATCAATCGCTAAGGGAATCACTACCGGATCAGCAATTAGAATCCAAGGTGGCCAGTATTTAATTAGTTCCCGCATAGAAAATCCTGCAAATGAAAAGCCAACAACAACATCTAATCATAACCACAAAAACACGCTTTAAAAGCCCAGCCGAATCAAGCTCAATCAGACGGCTCGCGGGATATTTTACCCTTTAGGTCTACTTCCTATAATATATCTTATGTTAACTTGTCTATCTTGGCTAAGCTATCCTAAACCCATAGAAGACAACAAGTTACCAAAGGCTGTTTTTAAACTGTGGAAAAGCCGTTTCTTCTTTACTTAAACTTACCGCGTTAATTTATACCTGACATTGGCGGCTAAAGATATGCGCCATCTTCTGGGGATTTTTTGCCTCTAATTAGGAATTTTCTGAAGCGGAATTTAGCGGGTAAAACTAGTAATTGCGGGATAAATTGACCCCTCTCCAAAGCGTCCGTTGATGCGGTCTAAAGCCTTAATTAGATCCTCCCTGCGGATTTCTTCGGTAAACAAAGGCTGGTAGCTGTCTAAAGAAAGACTGCTGCAGGTGACCCCAATTGCCCGAATTGTGGGATTTTTCTGGGTAACCTTGGTGGCCATGATTTTAATCGCTCTTTGATAGATTTCGTAGCCATCATTAGTAGTTGAGCTTTGAGTTTTTTGGGCCCCAAAATTACCGATTTCCGGGCCGTTTAACCAAAGATGTACTGTGGCGCTAACTAAATTTTGCTGCCTAAGCCGGGTGGCAACCATCTCAGCTAAAGTCCTAATCCAAGCGCAAACAACCTGGGGGTTAATTTCAAACCTGGGCAAGGTGTATGAATGGCTTACTGATTTAGGCAGTTCATCAGACTTACCGGGATTTTCACTAAACGTATCACAATTATCTTCAAAAAAAGCCGGTAAGTTTAGGTATAAATCCCAGCAACTTTTTAGGCCCTGGGCATTCAAATTTATCCCGGTTTTTCCACCCATTCCGCAAAGTTTATTTAACGAAGTTTTGCGTAAAATTTCTTCAAAGTTTGCATCATTAATTAAGGTCAAGCCATCTGGTTTATTAAGCTTTGAAGCCAGCTTAGCCAGAAGCCAATTTTTGGCAATCCCTACTGAAGCAGTAATGTTAAAGTTTGCATAGATCTGCTGGCGGATTTGGTTCCCCAAACTTACCGGGTTTTTATGGCCTGAGACATCAATTTGGAACTCATCAATTGAGGCATATTTTAGCGGCAACTCGTAACCCTTTAGAAGGTCAAAAATCTGCTCCGAAGTCCAAATATACTTTGCCTGATCGGCTACCACAAACTCTAATTTTGGGCAGATTCTAAAAGCTTCGCGTGATGGCATTCCGGAATGAATTCCTAATCTTTTGGCCGCGTAACTTGCCGCGCAAACCACGGTATGCATTTTGCTACCGCGCGAACCCACAATTAAAGGTTTGTCTTTGAGCCGCGGATTAATGGCTTGCTCAATTGAGGCAAAAAAAGCATCCATATCAATGTGCAAAATCATAGGAATTCTCTTTCAGTCATTGCCAGCCACTTTTTATTTTCAGTCATTGCGAGCCACTTTTTATTTTCAGTCATTGCGAGCCACTTTTTATTTTCAGTCATTGCGAGCCACGCAGTGGCGAAGCAATCTCTTTGTTATTTAAACTTACCGGGATTATTATTGGATTAACTTATCTATCTGCCAGCGAAAGGTGGAATTATCAAAAGAAATTTGATATAACTGGCCAGCACAACTTACAGAAAAGTAGTTGATCAAGGTCTGGCCAATGCGTTCCTGCCAGTTGTAGGTAATTTTCTCGATTTTGTATTCTTTATCATTCCAAACAAAACTTTTGGGAAAGATCTTGGCGTTTTTAAAATTCGCCAAAACTTCAATGCGCTCATTTAAAGCCTCAGGATTAAAACCAGTTTTTTCCGGTTCAAATCGATCCCAACGCGCTTTAGGGCTAAAACTATTTTGATTCATATTTATTTGCGTCATTGCGAGCCCGCCAATATTTAGTGGCGGGCGAAGCAATCCCTTTAATTAATATTTTCTAATTGACCTCTCCCCTATCATGAATAAAAGAAAGAACTCCCCTGCCGCCTTTTCTAATTCTTCTTATTAATAAGATTTACCAACAAAGTAACAATAATGTCCTTCTCTGCCGGATTACTTTCAGCGATCATAAGGGTAATGGCAACTAAAGCATTATCAGCAATGCGTTTCCCTCCATCTTCATTATAAAGAAGACTATTGGATTCTAAAAACCATAGGAAAATTGATGCCGCGATACGTTTATTACCATCAACAAAAGAATGATTCTTTACAACAAAATAAAGTAGATTAGCCGCTTTTTCTTCTATGCTCGGATAAAGTTCTTTGCCGCCGAAAGTCTGATAAATAGTAGAAATAGAACTTTTAAAAGAATGATCTCTTTCTTTACCAAAAAGATCAGATCCCCCAAACTTTTCTCCCAAAGCTTGAACAACTCTAATTGCCTGCGGATAACTAAGTTTAAATTTCTCTTCTCTGGAAGTATGGGAAATTTTAAGTTTTTTATAATCATAATCGTCTAGAAGCCCAAGGGCATAATTATAATCACTAATTACTTCCAAAAGCCCCATGGCTTCTTGATATTCAAGCTGTTTTCTATCTTTCATGCTAGCAATAAGCTTTACCGTCCGCTGTAAAGCGTGCAACTTTTGCGTTTGTTCTTTTAAGCGTTGTTCATTAAGGGTATAACCGTTAATCAAATGGTTTCTTAAAACATTAGTGGCCCAAATACGAAATTGAGTTCCGCGCAATGACTTCACCCGATATCCAACCGAAATAATAACATCTAGGCTATATAAATCTACAGTACGCGTAATTATTCGCTTTCCTTCATTTCGAACTATTCGGAATTTCCGAATAGTTGCCGCCTCTTCTAATTCGCCCTCTTTATAAATATTTTTTATATGCTCATTGATAGTAGAAACAACTTTACCAAAAAGATTCGCCATTTGAAGCTGACTTAACCAAACAGTCTCTTGCTCCAACTTAACCTCAAGCTGAATCTTTTTATCTTTAGCCTGATAAATAGCTACTTCGCCTTTGAATGGCATTTCTTTCTCAATCGATTTCTGCATATTAATACCTCCGATTCCTATTCTTCAGCTTCGACCTCAATAAATTCAAAGCTATTCATAAAAAACCATTCGTTTGGATCTAAAAGATTGTTACACAATGGGCATAGGTAATCAATATTACCGACTTTAATTGCATTTTTATAATCATGCCTACAAAATATCTTCTTATTCTTCTTATTCTTCTTATATTTTATTCCTGATTTATTTTTCATAAGAAGCCCTCTGTAATTTTATGGTAATCCAGTCTAACGGACGTTAAAACGTCCGCTACTAATTTGTGCAACCAATGGTTACAGTTAATATTTTCTAATGACTGTAATTAATTTTCCGATTACTTTAAACTCTTCAAAGATTGGTGCATAATTTGCATTGGCCGCTTCCAAATGAAACTTACCGGCTTTACTACGCAATCGTTTTAAAGTAACTTCATTATTTTCTAGTAACGCCGCCACAACATCATTGTTATCCGCGCTAGGACGTTTCTTAATAATGGCAATATCGCCATCTAAAATCCCAGCATCAATCATGCTGTCGCCTTTAACTCTTAAAGCAAAAACATCATCAAAACCTAAGCGCCCAAGAAACAAATCATCAGCATCAACATAACCCTGAATTTCTTCATAAGCCAAATTTGGCTTGCCGGCATTAATCGTACCAATAATCGGAATCTTAAAAGTTGCGCGATCGGTTAATTCAATTCCTCGAGATTTATTATTCATGCGTTTCACCAAACCTTTCTGCATTAAAGCTTTCAAATAATCCCTAACCGTACCGGTCGATTTAAACCCCAGCTCCTCCCCTATTTCGCGAATTGTAGGAGGGAGCCTCTCCCCTACGCGTTTACGGATAAAATCGAGTACCTTCTGCTGCTTTGGCGTTAAAAATGGCTTCTCTTTCATGATAATTTCAGTCCGTGACAAATTGTCACGACTTGATTTCCTTTCTTTTTACATCTTTAGCTATCTTTTTACCTTCAGAATTAAGCCGACGTTGCAATTTCTTGATATCTTCCTCCGGAGGCAATGCTTCAGGCTTTATTCCACTTTTTCCAAGTAAATCACGAACATCTCTATTGTTTTTTACATGCTCTCCCGCTATAGCCAATTCACCGCGGAGATCATTCTTCTTTGTATTAAAACTCGTTATTTCTGCAGCAAGATCTTTAGCTTTAATAGTTATCGTTGGCAAAAAATCAGCCAGCGGTCTTTTTTCAGATATACCCAGCTTCTTTTTCATATCCAATGTTGTATACCCGCCAAAAAGTGCCTGGTCACCTTTACTTCGTAATCGCGCACAACCTTCTCCATCAACGCCACGATCATAAACAACACCTGAAAGTTCTGATTCAGTATCAGCGAGCTTTTCACGGGCATGCACTCTTTCTACTAACGCAATACGCTCTTCCAATAATTCCTGTTTACGTGTTTGAATAGCAAAATAACTTTGCGCAAAAGCGATTTGCTCTTTACGAGGATCACCATTCTGAGCAATAAGATAACAGGCATATCGCGTAAGCATTATATCTTCAATCTCTCGCTGACTCCCTGATCCTAACGGAACCATTTTGTTGACGTCAACGAAATGGTCTGCAATATTTTGCCCAGATCTTGAACATGCAATTTTAGCTTTATCTATAACCAACAGAAAATTACGCCAATCAGTATAATCCAATAACTTCTGCATATCCCGCGCCATCCAGTATTCAACGCCATCTTGAGCATAAGTTGATCCTTCAAACGTTTTACTCAATTGAACAATTATTTCTTTCTTCATATTTACTCCTTTTCGTTAGAAATCTATCTGCAATTACTTTCCTAACCACGCTAAAACTATACTACCACACAAATGTGTGGCTTGTCAAGAAAAAAATATATCCTCCTATTATTTCTTAATCCCAATAGCCAGATCATACAGCTCCTGCAAACTTAAATTCTCATTCCCCGGCTCCTGCAATATTTGATACATCTGCGGCCCGCACTCCTCAGAAGCCTTGCGCGCTTTCACAAATTTCTCTATCTCTTTTATAATCTCCATATCCATAAACCACTCCATCCCCGGCTCTTCAACTTGCTTAATTTTAGGGCTCCAAAGCTGCCATCTCCCATTCACCTGCTTAACATCCCAATAACCTTCGAAAAACTTATACACAATTTCATCATCAACCAAATCTTTGGTAGATAACTTAATAAATATTCTATTGGCCACTTTTTTGTCAGGCTTAATCATAACCACGCTAGTATCTAGCATCGGCCGATACCCGCGAGCCCAATATTCAAAACTATACCCTTGCACAAAATTATCCGACAAAAGCTCAAAAGCTTTTTCCATTCTTCTGGCCTTAAGATAATTATAAAAACACCTCACCGCCTCAAGCGCATTTTTATTAGGCTCAAAATTTATTTTATGCACATCCTTAAGTGGATCTTTTGCTGTAGAAACCTTACCAAGTTTATCAATTATAGAATCAGAAGAAATGGCAATCCCCACTCCACCTTGCGATAGCCCTGCAGTATTAATCCCCACCACTTCCCCGCAGATATTTACCATTGGGCCACCGCTTATTCCGGGGATCAAAGTCATATCCGTCAATATATACTGCACTAAATTTTTCTTATCTTTAGTACATCTAGAGAATGCTCCCCGGATCACAAACGACTCACTACCAGGCATATCTCCCCCCAGAGGATAACCGATCGCCAAGAATTCTTCTGCCGGATATATTTTATTAAGACGCGCAAACTTAATCGCGGGAAGATCGGCCTTAATCTTAATCACCGCCAGATCAAAAGCCTCGTCAGCCATGATGACTTCACCTGTTTCAAAAGTATTATCCGGCAATACCACTTTTGGAGCTGGTTCAGTATCAATCACATGGAAATTAGTCAAAATAAAGCCGCCTTTTTGAATGGCAAAGCCTGAGCCTTCAGAAGCTCCTCCCACGATACGCACAACCGATCGACGCACCCTCTCCACAGTATCTTTTTCATTACAAGATATCTTCTTGGAGCCACCGAGTTTATTTTCGATTTTTTCAATGCGGTTGGATAGCGAGACAATGTGAAGGGCAATAAATCCGAATATTATAAAAATTAAAATAAATAATATTCTTTCAATTCTTTCTATCATTATTCCTCATTATTCATTACTTAAAACAGATTGTCAGAAATTTTTAATACTCATTAATGCCTGGATTATAAACAAAATTTCTCTGCTGTTCTGGCGTCAAATGTGGAGAATATCAGGAAAAAGAATATATCGCTGTTCTAACTTAGACAGAAGAAACCATTGGTCTCTTAATTATTTTCAAAGCCTGCCCCCAACTTTTAATTCGTTTTATATTACTCCCTATTCTATTCCAAGGATAATCGAATAACAAAACTTGAACATCTAACGCACTCAACGCTCTAGCCACCTCTAAATCATCTTCTAATACTATATCGCATTTACTCATTGCTTTAATTTTTTCTTTTTTACTATCAAATAATTTAAGTTTCGAAAAAGAAATTTTATATTTTTTTAACCACGCCAGCGTATCCCCTCGAATTTCCTTTTTTCTACTACTTATTAAAATAATCGAATTATTTTTTATTATATCACTCAAAGCAATCTCACACCCCTTAATTAATTTTAGCTTACTATACAACTTGTTTTTATTAATTATACCCCACAACTCTTTATTCTGAGAATCAGTAATATTTATTTTTATATTTTTCTCAAAATCATAATTAACTATATCTTCAGAACTACAATTACAATATTTATTTAATTCAGGCAAAAATGAACCTACAAAATCTGCAACTACTCCATCTATATCTACACCAATTTTCATATATACTGTTATATTATTTGAGCTAATCTAAGTTGAATAAAATAAATTGCTACCACGCCTAAAACAAATGGAATTAAATAATATAACAAAATTACGCGCTTAGCAATATTATCGGGCACTTCTTTAATTATACTTAAAGTCAAATTTGACAACTCAGGCAAATTATTTCTCTCACCCATACTAGCTGTATATTTTACTGCACCTAATAATAATGGGAAATAATAATATCTATCAATTATATATTGTACACTTAAGAATAGCATGCCTAAACCTACTACTGCTGCACTAAGACGTAAATCAAAACCCAAAAAATTTACATACCAATTTATTTCTTTCACTGCTATAGCTGCTCCACCAAATACTGCTAAAATAATAGATATTACTGTAGTGCGCATTTTTATTAGCAGATCATTAAAATGCATTTGGACCTCAACTGCTTCTTTCCAAATCTCTATTAAATCTTTAGTATCTAAATTAACTTTACACATACAATCCTCCTGCGAAAAATTACGCATTTTTTAGTCTTACTTAAATCAATTACTTTGGTTTATAGGTTAATCAAACAAATTCCACGCCATTAAAACATCATAACCACATAAAATTAGTTTTCAAATACTACTGCACCTTTTCCAGCTAAAGCGATACGAACAAGATCTTCAGTTAAACGCGAAGACATACCTAAGAAATATAAACGAGCTCCACTATTACTTCCAGCCAAAGCGATACGAACAAGATCTTCAGTAAGTCTACTAGTGGCCTGAAAACGAAGTCCACCACCGGAAGCAGCAATACGAACCAAATCATCAGTTAATCGTAATTCCAGCCCCATAATTCCTCCTTCTTAAATTAGTAAAATCAATACTATTCTATTTTCAATACAGATGATAGCACCCTATTTATTCTCACTCAATATATTCGATTTCGCTTAAGATTTACCAATATTAATCTATTTATATTGGTAAAGGCAACCCTAAAAAGTCGAGTGGCAATTCATAGAAAAAATAATGGCAACCAACAGATTTCACATATTCTAAAACATCTTTATATTGTTCATTTTTAAACCAATCATTAAGAATGTAAACATATTCAACCGCTATTCCTAATGGTGCAAAAAGTTTTCTATATTGACGAAGCTTGAAATCACAAGTTTGCAACTTTTCATCAACCGAACCAGCCACTTCTTGAAATTTAATCTCAATGATGAAAAGCACTCTACCAGTAAAAACTAAAATCGCCTCATCAGGTAAAAGTTTTTTTGAAACAAGATTGGGATAATCTATTTTATTCCGCTCAAGTAAATTCTTATATAATTTATGTTTACCATAAAATTCTGCGACTCTTCCACCCTGAAAATAAACGGTGTCACCGGAGATCTCATATCCCGGTAGAGAAGCTAAGAGTTTTTTCATCTCCACTCTTGATTCAAATCTTAATCCAGAAAAAGTTGTTTTCGAGCCGCCTTTTCCACCTTTAATCATTTTTTTGCTTTAACACTTTCTTCAATTCTTCTTTAAGATCTAATAGACCATCACCTGTTTTCACTAAATCTTCATCTACTTTCTTCCATCCTTCCCAAGACATAGCCCGACCTTTATATTTCGGCGAAGGATAATTGCAATCCTCCTGCCCCCAAATCCATTTATAAACTTTAAGGATAACTTCTGGATTTTCCCCACAAGGAGAAACCAATCTTACTTCACTAAGAAAGTCATCCGGCTCTTCTCCGTTATAAACTCTTTCTAAAGCTTCAAGAATTTTAAAGGCTGCTTTAGAATCACAAGCAGCCTTAGCCCTAAGATCATCAGAAATATTCTGATGAGATATTAACCAAAGAGATTCTTCATCTGGATTATATATCCAAACCATAAAATCTTCTTTTTTGATCGTACCAAATGTAAACTTTCCTCCTGGCTTACTAATAATAATTTTTCTGCCATCTGAAATTTTCTCAACTTCATAACCCTTATATTTTATCTTTTCTAATGCCTCACGAAACTTATCCTTTGGTTGATTTTTTATTTTTAAATCAGTTAAATCTATCTCATGCTTATAAACATTAATTCTTGCTTTTCTCTTTACCATATTATTTTACAATAAAAACATCTTTAATTCTTTTTATAGAAGTTTTTAAAAAGGTCTCATCTAATTCTATTCCTATAAATTGCCTCTTCTCTTTTACCGCTGCAACCCCTGTAGTAGAACTACCAGTAAAAGGATCCAAAATAATAGCTCCAGGTGCAGTGGAAGCTAAAACAATTCTATCTAATAACTCTATAGGTTTTTGAGTAGGATGCTTACCATATATTTTTTCCATTGTGCCAGGAGCCTTAATGGACCACAAACTTTTCATTTGTTTGTCATTATTCATTTTCTTCATTAAAGCATAATTAAAAAAGTGTCGGCTATCCTTATTTTTAGCAGCCCAAATAATTGTTTCTGTAGAGTGGGTAAAATAACGACAGCTTAAATTCGGAGGTGGATTTACTTTAAACCAAGCAATATCATTTAATATCTTGTAACCTAAATTTTGCATAGCCGAGCCTACGGTATAAATTATGTGTGAAGTACCAGAAACCCAAATCGTTCCATTAGGAGTTAGAACTCTCTGGCACTCTCTAAGCCATCTTTGAGTAAATATAAAATTCTCTTCAACTCCTTTCGAGATATCCCACTTACCCTTATTTACTGAGACCATCTTTCCTGCATGACAAGTAAAACCACCGTTTGATAAAAAATACGGCGGATCAGCAAAGATCATATCAATGGAATTATCAGGAATACTAGGAAGAACATCAAAACAGTCACTTTTAAACAAAATGACGCTATGCTTCTTATCTTCAAAATAAGAAGCCTGCGGAATTTTCTTAGTTAGACTAAAAATGTCCTTCTTGTTTATTGGTTTTTCTTGTGTAATGGTAGGCATTATTATATTTTGTTGAATTTGATTTAATTCTTCTGACATATCTTACCACCTCCTTATCTAAACGTCAATTTATCTCTCTACACCAATAGACGTAAGAAGCAGTAAAATCTAACTAACTATTTATAAATAAAAATGACTGAACGGTTAAGTCCAGCCCATAGAATTTATGCTCAAATAATTAATTATGTTACTCTTTTAGAATTCTTAATCTACTTGCTGAGCAGTCAAAAATATAGATTTTTCTAAAGAATTAAAGAAATCTTGATAGGTTGCAAGATCTTCTACGGTGCTAACGCCATATTGAGCATTTGCCCTCACTAATAATTGCTTTTCGCCTCTAGGCCTTACCGTTACGCTCATAGTAACAACCGCTTGACCAAGAAACTTTGAACCAGTAACAGAACCTAACATAAAATCAGCTTTATCAATAACAAAATCTAAATCTTGCATTGTACTTATAACTGTTTGCATCATTTTCTTTTTATCAACTGTATCAAAGGCTCTTGTCTGAATGCTTCTTAATTTTACCTGGCTTTCATTACTCCCGAGAGCATTTACGGCAGGAGTTGCGCATCCAGTTAATGTAATAATCAGTAATAAAATCAAAAATATACCACAATAGCTTTTTAATTTACTCATATTTGCTGAGCCTCCAAAAATATCGCTTTAGATAAACCGTCATAAAACTTTTGATACATTTCTGGATCGCCAAGAGTTTCTACCCTATTTATTTGATTAGCCATATTCCAAACAATTCTTTGAAATGTTACTCGAACAACAGTTTTTTTGCCATCTAGACTAGGCTTAGTAATAATTGAAGCTTTAATGACTTGAGATTTATCACACTGCTGAACAGCTTGTGGATTATTACCTAAACCACCCAGCAAAGCCACAAGAAAAACCTGGCCTTTATTAACTGCGTCAGCTTTTTTTGAAGCTGCCACAAAACCCACTTCAGTTTCACTATCTTCTAGAGTAAATCCTAAATCTTGTAAAACGCCAGCAACCGAAGTTATAATCTTAACCTGATCAGTTGTATCATATTGCCTCATCTGCAGTTCTCTTTTTTGCAAATAACCTTCGCTTGGCTTTAAAAATCCTGTTGGGATACTTACACAACCAACTATGCTTAAACATATAGATATGATACTAATGCGTTTTAAGAAATAAGGCATTTTTATTATATTATTATCCTCTAGATCTAGAAGCTTGATGAATGATAAGCAAAATCACGAACTTTGTTTTCTTTATCAAACTTAATAACTATTGTTAATGTTCTCTGCGAAGTTGAAGTTGCGCCCGAATTACCCCCAACTGCTCCAAATATCAACCAAACACCACCATTACTATTTGAATAGGCTATATCAGTGGCGATTTTATCATAAACCCAAACTTCTAATCTATTCTCATCCGTAGAAACAATATTAGGGGATCCTAGCGCCTCTATAACTGCAGCTGATGACATCCCAATACGAACTTCACGCTGCACTTTACCTACCGTTACCCTATCAGTCGCATCTGATTGAGTTGACTTTAGATGAGAGCTAGCAGTTGAACATCCAGATAAAAATAATACACTCAAAAATAAACAGGCTATCTTCTTCACGCTTCCTCCTTTTGTTAGTACGAATAAATGATACCTCTAAAGCACGCTAAAGTCAACTTCGAAACTATTTTTTCTTAGCATAAACCTCCTTTGAGGTGTATAATTGGAATATGAAAAAACTAATCTATCTATTTGTTATGGCAATGCTAGTGAATGGATGCGCTACTACTATAACCCCGTCAACACCACTTCAAAGAAAAGTCATTGAAAGCAAAGAGTTAGAAGGTACTTACGAAGATACATTTAAATCAACAATTTCTATCTTGCAAGATAAAGGTTACCAGATTACAAATAGTGATTATTCTGGAGGCATAATTTCTGCTGAATATTCGAATTCAATTGCTTATGGAGGTTCAGAATCCTACAGTGCAACTATCAACTTTGAAAAATTCACAGAAAATAGAATAAGGATGAGACTATCCATTTACAAGCAGCTTTATAACTCTATTGGTGCAAAAAGATTAAAATTCTCTGGACTTACATCTGGTATTGTAAATGAACCGAAGCTGTATCAAGATTTTTACAATGAAATCCAAAAAGAGATATTTCTTAGATCGCAGTTTAAGAAATAATTATATATAAACTTAAATGCTTGCAAGAGCTTGTCAAAGGTATTGACTAAGAACTTTTTAATAACAAAATCACCTGCGCAAGGTCGTAAAATCCAGTCTCTCTCCGATAAGCGGCAACCTTAACATTAACCTTCTTCACCTTTTCATATCCGTAAGTATTAATTAAATCTATATAAGTTTCAATTTTTGCTAAGTCATTGGGTTCGTTAAGCTGGGCGGAAAGCTCTTGGGCTTGCCTGACAAAAAACTCTCCATATTTAACAAACAAAACATTAAGCCCTTGGTTAAATTGTTCTAAAGATTGCAAATGATGCAGGCAATAGCGATTCGCCGGCCGGCTTTCAAACTTCCCAGCTTTTTCCGGTTTACTCCTAAAAATCTCCAGTATATTTTCTTTCTGCAACTCTGTTATTCCATTGCCAATTGACATCTCAGAGAGATGATACATCCGGACTAAATCTTTATAACTTCTAAACCAATACGGATTCAAAGCAGACCTCTGCGCTTCACTTAGTGAAATTAAATACATATACTTTGCCGCCAGAGTTAATTTTCTATCAAAACCATATTTCCAATAACTATCCGGTATATTAACGTATTCATCCGCTGGTATCTCAATTACAGTCAATGTTTTAGCCCCAGGCTCATAGCGAATAACTCCATATTTTTTATCCAAATTTCTTAAAACCCGGTAAATATCTATCCGCTCTTTTTTAAAATACCCCAAGCCTTTGCTTGCAAATTCCTCATAATCAATCGTAATGACATTAGAATTTATCTCCTGCGCTTTTTTTGCTAAGAATAAATAAAGATCAAAAGCCTGCTCTGCTTGGCTAGTAAAAATTTTAAATAATGACGGCTTTGGCAAAGCGGTCAACATCTTCACCGGTAGCCTCAAGCCTATCTGCTCTTTTGGCTTTGTTGTCTGCTCAGAGCTAAGCGGAATTTTAGCAATATCATCTATCAACTTCTCCGCTAATTTAGTATCTTCAATATAAGCTGCGAATTCGTAATTATCATTTAAAGCCGCCCGCGTCCAGTTATGACTGCCCACGATACAAATTTTAGAATCGACAATTATGGCTTTGGCATGTAAAACTTTAAGCGCAGTATCAAAATATACTTCTACCCCCTTTTGCTTAAGCCGATTATAAGCATTATGATTTATGCTCTGGCTCTCATCGATAATTACTTTTACCGCCGCCCCGCGTTCTTTTGCACTGCAAAAGAACGCG
>JBAZLM010000010.1:0-37726 GCA_041650295.1 Candidatus Omnitrophota bacterium | reverse complement strand
ACAAACCGATGGTTTTCCGGCTGTCCTGCCAAGGGCAAAGGCCGGGTAGCTACGTTTGGAAGGGATAAGCGCTGAAAGCATCTAAGTGCCAAGCCCCCCCCAAGAATAAGTATCCCTGAGTCGCAAGACTCTGAAGGCTAGTGGTAGACTACCACTTTGATAGGCGTAAAGTGTAAGGCCCGTAAGGGTTTAAGCTAATACGTACTAATTAGCCAATCGGCTTGTCCTTAATTTTTTTTCCCGCTTGGGTTATTTGGATAAGTAGTTTTTGCTCATAGTAATAAATCTGTGTGTAGTTGTTGATGTTATTGTAACAAAATGTATCGCGCTAGGCCTAGTATATTGCGGTCTAATGATATTCGAATTTTGTAACGCGCGATACCAAATTTTGCTACGCAAAATTTGGAGTGCCTTTATCGAGGGGGAAACACCCGTTCCCATTCCGAATACGGTCGTTAAGCCCCTCTGAGCCGATGGTAGTGTAGTCGTAAGGCTATGTGAGAGTAGGTCGGTGCTCCTTTAATTTCGCCCGTTATGCTAGTGATAGTATAACGGGCGTTTTTATTTTACGGGCGAAATTAAAGGATTTCGCTGGATGCGCCTTCGGCGCGTTGTTGTGCTCAATCCTTTAAATCTCTATCGCGCGATACAATATTCGAATATATTTGTACCGTATTATCTAGGTTTAAGCGCGGTGTCTACCTTAGTGTAAAAGTCTTCCGATTATACGGTAATAGCGTAATCGGAATTTTTATTTACTGGCAAATTTATAGGATTTCGCTAGATTGCTATTGGTGCTCAATTCTTTAGTGAATTGTCTACCTTAATGTAAAAGTTTTTCGATTTTTATTTGTTTTAGTAAAATATTGAGAAAGTCATTGAGAAATCAGCGGCTTTTTTTTGTTTGAACTGTTACATTCAAGTTTCTTGCTCGGTCGATTTCCGCCACGAGAACAAAATCAAGGCAGATGCCAATGATCTTTCGTGTTTCGGCGGCTGCAGAACTTGTAGTTTTTGCTCTGGCAAGGACTACTCAGACAGCTTCGTCGTCTCCGTTTTGTCACTTTGTTTCACGGGGATACCCGAAATACTTAAGCTCCATTAACTAAAATCTACACTCGCTACGAAATTTGTAAGTGTTAGTACTGTGGTTTTTATTGGGATGTTAACTTGCACACATTTGCCGAAAATTTCTAATTCGCCTTTAGTAAAAACATAAAAACTTGGGGTATTTTTGTTGACAAGCTAATTGGGAGATGTAGAATAAGACCCATAATGAAGTCAAATTTCTATTTTAGGATAGAAATTTAAGAGATAGTTTATTTAAATGAATCGTTTTTATCATTTGTATTGGTTGTTATAGTGTAAATAAGGAGAGTGGTGATGGATAAGAAAAAAAAGAGTAAAAAACAATATAGTTTAAGTACGATACAAGATAGTTTTGTGCAAAATATGGAAAGTTTGAAAGTTTTTGTTATTAATATAAGCCCAATTGTCAAAGAACAAGATGCTGGCTTATTAAATGATACTAAAGAGATGTTAGAGAGTTTTTTAGAGTTAGGTGGGATTGATAGAAAAAAATTAAAGTTAAAGAATAAAACAGAAGTTAAATTAAGGTTTAAAAATAAAGAAGAGCTTAAGAGAGCTATTAGTTTTCTTAAGAAAATACCAAAATTACCTCCAAACAATTCTGAATTGCTTTATAAAAGCTCATTTGTTATGTTAACGGGTTATTTTGATTTTTTAATCTCAGATTTAATTCGCTATTTTTATAAGTCTTATCCCGAGAGCTTATCAGGACGAGATCTGTCAATAGGTTTAAATGAATTAAAATTGTCTACTGATCTAAATGATGCGATATCTTATATTATTAATAAAGAAGTTGAAAATGTATTGTATAAAAATCTTGATGATCAGATAAGTTATTTCAGAAATAATTTAAAAATTGATTGCAGGGAAAATATAGTTAATTGGAATGTTATTAAAGAGGGAGTCGAGCGAAGAAATATTATTATACATAATAATAGCTTGATTAATAAGCGTTATTTAAAGAATGTTGACAAAGTTTTTCTAAGTGGGAATGAATCTCTAAAAGAAGCCAAGCGCATTAATGTTACACAAAGCTATTTTCTTAAAATATTTTATGAAATATTTATTGCGGGATTAATAATGATCCAGTGTTGTTGGAGAAAGTGGCAAAAAGAAAATATTGATATTGCTGATGATTATTTAAATAGCACGCTCTTTGATTTACTTAGTAAAGAAAATTGGTTTGAAGCGGAAAGATTAGGATTGTTTGCCAAAACTATTAGTGCACATGATGAGGCATCTAAATTATTATTAGAAATTAATTATCTTCAGGCGTTAAAATGGCAAAATAAGCATATTGAGTTAAATAAAGAGCTCGATAAAATAGATTTTTCTAATTTAGATCCGTTTTTTTTATTAGGAATTTATGCTTTAAAAAGTGATAGGATTAATTTTTACAAAAATTTAAACAAGGCAATCATTACTAATAAGCTTAGCGAAGAAAGCTTTATGGAGTGGCCCATATTTAGAGAATTTAGAAAAGATCGCGGTTATAAGCAAAAAGTAGCGCAAGCCTTTCGTTTGTTAAAAAAATAAGTATTTTAATTTCCAATTTCTGGCACTCAAAAAAATGGAGACAGAGTTATTTTAAGCAGGGAATTTTGATGACACAGTATTTAATTTTTTGTTAGATATAATTAAGTATTGTGTTTACGGATTTTTAATTAAAAGCGAAAGGAAATAAATATGGAATTAAAAGATTTTGTGAAAAAAGTATTAAGTGATTTAGTTCAAGGGGTTGAAGAAGCACGCAATGATTCAATACGCGATATGAAACTTTATGATAAAGAAATGAAAACAGTTGAATTTGATATCGCAGTTACAGTTGAAGATGTTGATACGGTGTCGGGTAAGGCTGGTATTCGAGTACTGCAATTCGCAGAAGCAGGAGGAGATATTGCTAAAGAGACAAAAAATTCTACTGTTAGTCGCGTAAAATTTGGGGTTTTTATTGGAACACAAACAAAACAAGAAGAAGCGAGAAGTATTCAGGAAATTAGGTCGCAGAGTAATAATAACGGGAGTATGTATTGAAGGGTGTTAAAATTTGTTGACACCTATTGATGGTGTTAAGTTCTATAAGACGGAATTGTGAATAAAAGTGGAGGTTAAAATGGAAGGTAAAAATGCCTGTATGCGTAATTCAATTTTAAATGGTGTTGGAATATTATTGCTTTTGGCGGCGGCTTTTGATGTTCTACCGTTATCCGATAATTTAGTTATATTTTTGGCAATAGCTTGTTTTATTATTAGTGCGATAGTTAAAAAAAATGCAAAAGGCACGAGCACTTGTTGTAAATAAGAAAAGGACTGTATTTATATGAAAAAAATATTTCGTATTATAGGGATTTTGGTATTTTGCTTAGCGGTAGTTTTGTTTATTTGTATTCAGATAAATAATAAGACCGCTGTTTCAAAAGACGGTACAAAAATAGTTTACTCCGTATATGGCAAAGGCGAACCGACGTTGGTGTTTATTCACGGTTGGTGCGGAAGCCGCGCTGTCTGGTATAAACAGATACCTTATTTTGCCAAGAAATATAAAGTGATCGTTTTGGATCTGGCTGGCCACGGTGCATCCGGACGTCAGAGAAAAGCCTATACTCAGGAAGCTTTTGGCGAGGATGTCGCAGCGGTAGTGAATGCGGCAAAAGTTGATAAGGCTATCCTTATCGGCCATTCCATGTCAGGCACAATAATATTGGAAGCAAACCGTATTCTTAAGGATAAGGTAGTTGGCCTTATTGCCATTGATACCCTAGAGAATTTTGAATATATGGCTACTCCGGAAGATAGAATAAAATACATTGAACCTTTAAAAAAGGATTTTGTAAAAAATTCTGGACCTTTTATGAGGGATATGTTTAATAAAAACGCAGACCCTAAACTAGTTGAGTTAGTAGTTAGGAATGTTGCCCGCTCTAACCCGGAAATCGCGATTAATACTATGGAGTATTATTTTGATACCCCGGTCATTCCGCTTTTAGCTGATGTGAATGTTCCTTTGTGGTGTTTAAGCGCTGATCTTTGGCAGCAGTATCAGCATCCAGAGATTAACAGCAAGTATCTTAAGTCATATCATTTAAAGATAATGCAGGGAGTAGGGCATTTTCTGATGGTTGAGTCCCCGGATGAATTTAATAAACAATTAGAGGAAATTATTAATCAGATTAGTAAATAAGGAGAGCTGTATGAAAAAGTATTTGTCTTCATTTTTAATTTTAGTATTTGTATTAGTTGTTTGTGGTTGTGCGACAAATAAAACAAGAGTAGCTGAAGGCGCAGGTATCGGAGGAACAGTTGGGGCAATTGTAGGCGGAATTGTTGGTTTTCAGAGTGGACATCCTATGCAAGGTGCTGCGATCGGGGGAGCAATTGGTGCTGGTACAGGAGCAGTAGTGGGAGCGCAAATTAAAAAACCAACTCAGGATAATTCGTCTCAAGCTCCGGCACAGTTGACCATGCAGCAGGTAGTTGATTTATCTAAACAGGGCGTATCAAGTGATGATATTATTGTTAAAATTAAAGCGGCAAATTCTAAATATTCATTGACTGCCGATGACATTGCTTATTTGCAAAAACAGGGAGTAAGTCAGCGGGTAATTGAAGCAATGCAGGCTTCAGAAAAATAAAAGATTTATAGGTATATGAGCCGATTGGCGGATATCAGAAAAGCGCTGCGTAAATATGCAAATAAAGAAAAAGCCAAAGTTTTATTGAGCTTTTTTAAAACCGGACCCGGCGAGTATGCACAAGGTGATATTTTCCTAGGGGTGATGGTGCCTTTTATAAGAAAGGTATTAAAGGCGTTTCAGGATTTGTCTCTCCAAGATGTAATCAAACTTTTACATTCAAAAATTCACGAAGAAAGACTTTTAGCGCTGCTTATTTTAGTGTCTCAATTTAATAGCGGAGATCGCAAGCTAAAGGTAAAAATATTTAAGCTCTATTTATCTAACGCAAAGTTTATTAATAATTGGGACTTAGTGGATCTTTCTGCTCCCCAAATTGTGGGCGGGTACTTAGCTGATAAAGATAGAAAAGTGCTGTATAAATTAGTAAATTCATCGTCACTTTGGGAAAGACGTATTGCCATTTTGGGTACGTTTGCTTTCATCAGAGCAGGTGATTTTGCTGATACTTTTTCCATTATAAAACATTTATTGTGTGACAAAGAAGATTTGATTCATAAGGCTTGCGGCTGGATGTTGCGTGAGGTTGGCAAGCGCAATTTGCTGCAAGAAGAAGATTTTTTGCGCAAACATTACAAGATTATGCCTCGGACAATGTTGCGTTATGCGATAGAAAAATTTCCCGAAAAGAAGAGAAAATTATTTCTTCAGGAAAAGTTTAAGTCTTAATCAAGTATAAATTGGATTGTTTTAGTCAAAAGGTACAGAATAAAAAAAAGGGGGGGGCAAGATGCAGTTTTCAAAAAATAATATAGTTAAGATTGTGGTTATGTTGGCGACTGTATGTTGCATGCTGTATGCGAATTTATTTGCCGTAAGGATGATGATGCGTTATGGCGTGGAAACTTACTTTTATGATAAACTTCTGGTTGCTTATGATATTGGCGGATTTAACGGGCTTAAAATAGAGCTTGAGAAAATACCGTTTAGCGAAAGATCACATAGAGAATTGAAGCTGGCTAAAGAGTTTACGATTAAACTGCCAACTTTATCAGATCCTGAGATATTTTTAAGAGATAAGGTTCAAAAGAGTAAACAGATGATTAATAGTATTATAAACTTTCGTAGCTGGGCGATTGTCTTTATGATTATCATATTTGCTTGGCGGGTATCGATTAATTTATTAAAAAAGTCAGAATCAAAAAAGAAGGCTGAATAATATGAGAGTGTTGTTAATTATATTCTTATTAGTAATTTCTTCGGTTCTACCCATTCAAGCTGGGCCGGTTAGTTTTTCACTTGAGGCCGGGGGTTATAATGATGTACCTCAACCTCGGCTAAGATATCCGATTTATGATAGCGTAATTTTAAATAAGGATCAGCCCTTAGAATTTCAATGGTGGAATGATGTTACGCAGACTAGCGGATTTATTTTTAAAATTTATAAAGGTTATAATATGTACGCGGCAAATTTAATTCAGAAGAACGAACTGCCTGCAGATACTGCGTCGATTAAGATTGATTCCAGCGTTTTTGTGGATGGCCAGGTTTATACCTGGAGCTTAATTCGCGTTTCGTTTAGTGGTTATAAAAGTGATAAAAGTTTTAATTCATTTAAGGTAATTAAAAAATAATGGGTAAGCTAAAGTTAGATCTGCACGATATTTATAGTAATGGACGCAAAATTGAAGAGTCTTTGCAAAGAGTGATGCAAGAGGCCCTGAAGAAGAAGATTACCGAGATAGAAATTATCCCTGGTAAAGGTAGCGGACAGTTGAAAAAAAGCGTGTTGCGTTTCTTAGCTCAACCGCAAATTAAGCAACTTTATCATCGTTTAGAGAAGGATGATAAGAATTTTGGACGTATATTTGTACATTTCCGATATTAAATATATCAAAGATATTACTGGACAAGCCCAGATATTGTGTTATACTTACTTTCGTAGTGAATAAAGGATTAGATGTTTGTAGGCCGCGAGGTTTAGAAATTATCCTTCGCGGTTTTTTGTTACTCTGCCGTTATTTGCTAAAATTTTAGAAGGAAGGGGGAGTAAATAATGGCAAAAGGAAAAGTAAAATGGTTTTCAGATCAAAAAGGATTTGGTTTTATCACACCTGAATCTGGTAGCGATGTGTTCGTTCATCATAGCGCAATCCAAGGTGAAGGTTACAAATCTTTAGCTGAGGGTCAAGATGTTGAGTTCAACATTGAAAAAGGACCTAAAGGTGAGCAGGCTACTAACGTAGTCAAGCTTTAAGCTAAACACCAATATAGCCTGGCCTCTGTAAAGAGGTCAGGCTATTTTTTTAAACACTGCGGAATCATATTATTAATTTACTTGGGTTTTAAACAAAAAGTTGTATAATATATCCTATGAAAAAAAATAAATGTAAAGAAGATGAGATTGATTGTCTTAAATGTCATAAACCTGATGATTGTTGTCGTTTAGGAGCTTGGATTGATTTAGAGGAAGCTAAAAAAATATTGTCAGCAGGAATTAAGGGAGATTTTTTTCACTTAGAAATAGATAAAGAATTTCCTTCTGGATATAAAGTTGGTACAAGCTATGAGGATGAACCGTGTGTTTTTCAAGATACTGATGGTTTATGTCGAATTCATAAAGTAGACTATGCTTTAAAACCGGTTACTTGTAAAGAATTTCCTTATGAGAATGGTAAGATTGCCCCAATAGCAGAAAAACTCTGTGTGGTGCATCGCGCTAGAATAGAAAAAGTAAAATCTAAGAAAAAATAAATATGCTAGATCAAGATAAACCAAAATGGTATTTTAAAAGCTGGTCGTTGGTAGTCTCGTTTCTTTGTGTAGGTCCGTTCATGCTCCCCTTGGTTTGGGCTAATCCACATTTGACTAAAAAATCCAAGATTATTATTAGCTTAATCATTATCGCTTTGACTTATTTGTTAGTAATTTTTTCAGTTAAATCATTAAAGACTATTGGTGATTACTATCAGATGTTTTCGATTTAAAGTATTTATTTTTAGTGAGGAAATGTGAAATATACTAAAGGCTCAATCGGAAGAATATTTTTAGTTAAATTTGAAGATGATGATGTTTTAATTGATAATTTAAGTCGCTTGATAAAGAAAGAAAAGATTAAGGCAGCGACGATGATCTTTATTGGAGCGCTTAAAAAAGGAGACTTGGTTACTGGGCCAAAACAACCAATTATTCCTCCACAGCCTAATAAAATTACATTTAAGGATGGTTGGGAAGTTATGGGCATGGGCACAGTTTTTATTAACTCCAAGGGTCCGCAAATTCATATTCACGCTAGCATGGGAAAAAAGAGAAAAGTTTTAACTGGATGCGTGCGCGGACAATCTAAGGTATTTTTAGTAATTGAAGCGGTAGTTATAGAATTAAAAGGTATAAAAGCAGGAAAGGATATTGATCCCAAAACTGGTCTTAATCTTTTAAAGATTCTTTAATTTTTAAATGGAGGACTACCCATGGATTTTAGCGCAATAAGAAAAGATATGAAAGCTTTGAGTTTTGAAACGCTGCGTACTGATTGCGACAATTTTTTTGAAGGAGTGATTGTTCAGCAAGAGATAGAGAAGCTTAATTTGCAATTAAAAAATTTATTTGGTGAACCGGTTTTCCCATCGAAAAATAGGCTTGCGCATAAAGTTCAGAGTACGGTTAATGGTTTTGGAGGAGTGATGGCTGGGCAAACCTTGTATTTCAAAGATTTAGGTCAAGACAGTATTTTAGCCATGCTTTGGCCTTGGAAAGACGGTCAACGCACTACCGTTAAAATAATTCAACAATAAAAATATGAGTTTTAAGTATATTCAAAAAATTCCCACCCCTAGAGAAATCGTTGAAGAGATGCCGCTGTCGGAAAAGCTAAAGAAGTTAAAAGCCGACCGCGACAAAAATATTATCAACGTTCTAAAAGGCAATGATAGCCGATTTATTTTAATTATTGGTCCCTGTTCTGCTGATGATGAAGATGCGCTCTGTGAATATGTATCGCGATTGAGTCAAGTGCAAGATAAAGTTAAAGATAAATTAATTTTGATTCCGCGAATTTATACAAATAAACCCCGCACTACTGGTCAGGGCTATAAAGGGATGTTGCATCAACCTAAAGCTGCTGAAGGTCCAAATATCTCTCAGGGAATTATTGCTATCCGTCGGATGCATTTAAGAGTTTTAGCGGAATCAGGTTTAACTGCTGCTGATGAAATGCTCTATCCGGGAAATTATCCATACCTTGAAGATATCTTAAGTTATGTGACTATTGGTGCTCGTTCGGTAGAAAACCAGGAACATCGTTTAACGGTGAGTGGTTTGGATATTCCGGTGGGGATGAAAAATCCCACTAGCGGTGATTTAAATGTTTTACTAAATTCAGTGCAGGCAGCTCAAATCCAACACACTTTTATTTATAATGGTTGGGAAGTAAAAACTGATGGCAATCCTTTGGCGCATTGTATTTTACGCGGAGCAATTAATCATCATGGTCAGAGTATTCCTAATTATCATTATGAAGATTTAATTAGTTTTGTGCAGCTTTATTTAAAACGTAATTTAACCAATCCTGCGTTAATTGTAGATGTTAATCATGCTAATTCTAATAAGGATTTTACGCAGCAGCCTTGTATTGCCGAAGAGGTGATGCGTAGTGTAAAGCGATCAAAGGATTTAAAAAAAGTTATTAAAGGTATTATGATTGAAAGTTATTTAGAAGAAGGTGCGCAAGAGGTGGCAGGAAAAATTTTTGGTAAGTCGATTACCGATGCTTGTTTAGGATGGCTTGATACTGAAAAATTAATTTTTACTTTGGCTGACTATATTTAATACCTCGGACTTAATTACATCTTGTTTATATTGGAATTGAGCAAGTGTTCGCCAGGGGGCGAAAGCTGAGCGGATGAACTTATCTGGCAAGGAGTTGAAAATGAGCTTGAAATTTGATTTCAATAATTTATTTAATTTTAGTGTTGGTGAACATGGAGTAAGTCAACAAGATATCGATGAGATTTTGCCTAGCGCTCAAACTGCGGCAAATCATCTAAAGCAAATTATTGCTAATCCTGTGGCCAGAGTTAAGCTAAATTTGGAGTGGGTCAAATTACCTCAGCAGGGTGATGAGGATATTGCTATAGTTAAAAAATTAGCCAAGCAAATTTCTAAAAAATATGAGAATGTGCTTTTTTTAGGAATTGGCGGTTCTTACTTGGGTTTAAAAGCCGCTCAAGATGCTTTATGTGCTCCTTATTATAATGAATTTAAAAATTTAAGAAAAAAATCTCCAAAGATTTATTTAGAAGGCAATAATCTTGATCCAGATACTTTAACGGTTTTATTAAAAAATCTTAATCCTAAAAAAACTTTTGTTGTTGTCATCTCTAAGTCTGGGGAGACCACAGAAACTAAAGTGGCCTTTATTTTAGTTGAGGCTTGGCTTAAAAAAGCCATCGGAGTAAAATATGGAAGACAAGTAATTGCGATTACTGACCCTAATTCAGGATCCTTAAGAAAAAAAGTTGATGAGCAACAGGCTAAAGATGCATTAAGCTTTCTATCTTTGCCGCTTTTAAAAGGGGTAGGGGGAAGATTCTCTGAGTTTAATATGGGGCTCTTGCATTTAGCGTTAGTCGGTGTGGACATTGCCAAATTGTTCGCTGGTGCTAAAGATATGTTTGCCAGATGCAGCCAAGATGATCTTTTAAAAAATCCTGCTTATTTGTATGCATTATTACATACTATTCTTTATCGTAAAAAAGCCAAGTCATTGGCGATTTTAATGCCATTTTCTCAGACCCTTAAGTCTACAGCGGATTGGTATGTGCAGCTTCTAGCCGAAAGTATTGGCAAAAAGTATCATCGGAAAATCGAAGTGGGTAGGGATGGTGTAGAGAATTGGCTGGCAGATAAAAATAATTTATTTAGTCGAGGGCGTACGCCGATTGCAGCCGCTGGAACCAATGATTTACATTCGATTCAGCAAAATAATGTTGAAGGAGAGAATAATAAAGTGGTTACTTTTATTCGTGTGGATAAGTTTAAGACCGAATTAAAGGTTCCGGCAAATTGTGATTTCTTATCGGGTAAAAGTTTTAGCCAATTGATGGGGATCGCTCAAGAGGCCACAGAGTGGGCGCTGGTTAGTCAAAATCGTCCTAATTGTACGATTATTATGCCAGAAGTTAATGCTTATAATTGGGGAGCATTGTTATTTTTCTTTGAACTAGCTACTGCATTTGAAGGTGAATTAGAAAATGTAAATGCTTTTGATCAGCCGGGTGTAGAAGGTTATAAGAATTATATGTATTATAAATTAGGCAAACCGGGAATTCCTCAAGCGGTAGCTGAAGAGATTAAGAATAAGCCTTTAATTAAAGATCCCAAGTACATTTTATAAATTTGTTTATTTTTAGCGGGTCCTGTCTTGGGGTAGTTTCTTGCGCTATGACGCGCTGCGAAACCACCCCAAGCCACCCGCTAATTTTTTGAATATGTTAAAAATAGGAAAATTAAAACTTAAATCGAAATTAATTTTGGCACCGATGGCGGGAATTACGGATTTGCCGTACCGCTTGCTTTGTCGAAAATTTGGGGCGGAGTTGGCATTTGTAGAGATGATTAATTGCCGGTCGGTTAGTTTTAAAAGTAAAAGAACCAAACAGATGCTTTCAACTGAATCTAAAGATAGCCCGCTAGGTTTACAGATATTAGGTTGTGAAGAGAAATATATTTTGCATTCGTTAGAAATTTTAAAAGATTATAAGTTTGATATCTTAGATTTTAATTCAGCTTGTCCGGCAAAAAAAGTTGTCCGTCGCGGTGAGGGCTCGGGCTTATTAAGAGAGCCTAAATTATTTGCTAAAATTATAAAATTAGTGGTAAAAAATTCTTGGTTGCCGGTAAGTGTGAAGATTCGCCTGGGCTGGGATAAAGATTCGGTTAATGCCCATGAGATTGCTTTAATTGCTCAAGATTGCGGAGTGGATGCTTTATTTATCCACGGTCGTACTAAGACTCAAGGGTATAGTGGGCAAGTTGATTATGCGGCGATTGCTGCAGTTAGAAAAGGCTTAAGGATTCCTTTAATTGCTAGCGGAGATATTTTTTCTGGATCTTTAGCCAAAAAAATGCTCGATGAAACCGGATGTGCGGGCCTGGCAGTTGCTCGTGGTTCTTTAGGTAATCCTTGGATCTTTAAAGAGATTAAAGAATATTTAGAAACCGGTAAAATTATTAAACGCCCAGCTGAAAAGGTAATTGCTAAAATTATGTTTGAGCACCTAGATTCCTGTGTCGAGTTTTACGGTGAACGCAATGGCGTGGTGATCTTTAGAAAATTTTATACTTGGTATACTAAAGGTTTACCAAAAGTGCGACGGTTAAGAGAGAAGTCTTCGCGGGTTAGAACCAGAGATGAAGTGGTTAAAATTATTAGCGAGGGATTAGGCCATGAATGATTATCTACAAGCGGCAATTGCAGAAGCCCAGCTAGGATTAAAAGAGGGCGGTATTCCGATTGGCTGTGTTATCGTTTATGATGGCAAGATTATTGGCCGCGGCCATAACCGTCGAGTGCAAAATGGTAGCGTAGTCTTGCATGCGGAGATGGATGCCTTAGAAAATGCTGGTCGCCAGAAAGTTTGCGTTTATCAAAATTGTACTTTATATACTACGCTTTCGCCTTGTGCGATGTGTTCTGGGGCAATATTGCTATACCAAATACCGAAAGTGGTAATTGGGGAGAATAAAACATTTATGGGTGAAGAAAAACTTTTGCAAGCTAAAGGTGTAAAGGTTGAGGTAGTGCAAAATCAGGTTTGCGAGGATTTAATGCAGAATTTTATTAAAAATAATCCTCAGCTTTGGAGTGAAGATATTGGTGTGTAATTACTATGTTAAATAAAATATTTGAACAATTTGCTAAACTTTTAGTTCTCTGGGTAGTTGTGGCTGTCGTCGTAGGTTATCTTTTCCCACAATTACTAGTTCCCTTAAAACCATTTATTGATTGGATGTTTGGTTTTACGATGTTTGGTATTGGTTGCCTGCTTTCTTTAAATGATTTTAAACCATTTTTTGAGAAGCCAAAATTAATTGTTATTGGTACATTAGCACAATTTATTATTATGCCGCTTTTGGCATTTTTGATTATTAAAATTTTAGATTTAGCTCCAGTATTAGCGGTGGGGTTAATTTTGGCAGCGGCAGTTCCGGATGCAATGGCTGCTGGAGTAATGTCATATTTAGCTGAAGCTGATGTCGCATTTTCTGTGGCTTTAACTACCGCTACTACTTTAGTTTCGCCGTTATTTACTCCGGCGTTAACTTATTTCTTAGGTCATCAATACATTCCGATTCCATTCTTCTCTATGTTTATAAGTATTATCTTAATGGTAATCTTGCCGCTGTTTTTAGGTTTATGGTTTCAACATAAATTTCATAAAATTACCCTTAAAATTAAATCGGTATTTCCAGCACTTTCGACCTTATTTATTGCTTTTATTTGTGGGTTAGTGGTGGCTTTAAATAAAGTTGCATTAGGAAAAGTTACGGGAACAATTTTTTTGGCGGTAATATCTTTAAATGTTTTAGGATTAATTTTTGGTTATTTGTGTGGTAAATCTTTTAAGTTTAATTTAGCGCAACGCAGAACTCTGGCGATTAATGTAGGGATGCAAAATGCAGGAATGGGGGCCGTGCTAGCGATTAAACATATCTCTGCAGAAGCGGCGATTCCCAATGCGCTTTTTGCTACTTGGTGCATTATTAGTGCTGCTATTTTAGCCGGGATTTGGTCAAATAATAAATCATAAAATAAATAATGTTAAATTTAATTGATTTCGGATTTCAAAATTCCAATCTTTTTCAACATATGCCGTTGTTTGATGAAATTTCTTATGTTGGTGATGATGAGGATAAATTACGTCAGTATAAGGCAATTAGGGAAAATCAACCTTGTAAAATTTTATCATTGAATTTCATCCGCAGCGATGAAAAGTTACTTTGGGATGCGATCGAAGATTTTTTAAAGCGCTCTACAATTAGTGCTACCGCTAGCGTTCACGGCTCTTATTTATTTGACCTTTTAACGGTAGATATTCATAAAGAGATAAAAACTTTTAAGCATACTGAGCTAACTGCAGTAATTGTTAATGTGGCTAGTAAATTAGCGCCTGGAGAGGTCAAAATGATTAAGTATTCTTCAGTGTATGCTTTGATCCGCAAAACCCTTGATTGTGATTGGGGAAAGATTGCTTTTAAAACCGCAGTCAATGTTTTTAAGGATAAACCAGATTATTTTGACCTGTTGATTAAGCAGCTTTTAAAAGATTTTACTTTTGCACATGATCCGGTAATTCTCTTGTTAAATGATTTAAGC
This sequence comes from Candidatus Omnitrophota bacterium, assembly GCA_041650295.1. Classification (GTDB taxonomy): domain Bacteria; phylum Omnitrophota; class Gorgyraeia; order Gygaellales; family Profunditerraquicolaceae; genus UBA6249. The sequence continues at coordinate 23,629 of JBAZLM010000010.1, read as the reverse complement.
CAAAATCCCGTATTTGACCTGCAAAATCAGACGCAACAAGAGAGGATTAAAAAAGTGATTGCCAACCTAATTCCTAATTCTATGGAGTTTGTTCCGGAAGTATATATACAGGATAAACACGGTGCCAGAGAGCTACTTTCGGGTTCTGTATTAAAGTGAAAAAAGTGGTAAAAAACTTGCAAGTTCTTGAATTTTGTGTTATATTTTCAACATTGTAAGTATTTGCCTAAATTCATGTTAACGACCAAGAAAACAACTGCAGCTGACCAACGATTAAATCCAAAAGTCAAAAAAATTGACTTTGGATTTTTATTTTTTAATTATTAAATACTTTAAAAAAGGAGTTAAAAGTGAGTAAACAAATAAGAAAAATTTTTTCTTTGGCAATTATCTTAAGTTTGATTTTTCAGCAAGTAGGTTTTGCTCAGGTTGCCAATCAATTAAATATCGGTAGCTATTTAGCTGGTACTAATAATGCTGTTGGCCAAGATAAATTTAGGCCGTTACAGCTACGCTATTTTGCTTATAACAATTTAAAAGACAGTTTTAAAATTGTTTTAGATAAAGGTGATCTTAAGGCTAAGGAATTAGAAAGCGCAAAGCTTAAGACCCAGGCTCAAGAATTATTAAATTATTTTTTAATTGGGGTGACCTTGCCGGATAGTATGTTTTGGGTAAATTTAAGACCGGATGCTCAAGAGAATATTATTGACCCTGTGTTAGCGCGTACTGACATAGGTAAGATCATGTTGGAGGCGGATCTGCAGTTAAAGAAAGATACTGCTAGTTTTACTTCTTCACAAACTGCTATTGGTAAAGAGTATTGGAGCAAGCTTTATAAAAAAGCTGAAGAGATTTACGGTAGCAGTGCCGCTACTATTCCTACATTAACTCGCCCTTGGATTGTGCCGGGAGAGATTATTGTCAGAGAGTCTGGAGATAGTGCTTATGTTTATAAAGCGAATCTTAAGGTGATGTTAGAGCAGGATACTTTAAATAATTCTGCAACTTATAATTTTAAAGATGATCGTGCAAAAGCGTTAAATGAATACTCCAGTCAGCTAATTCGCGAATTGGTTATACCTGAATTAACTAAGGAGATAAACTCGGCTAAAAGATATGCACCACTACGTCAGGTTTATTATTCTTTAATTTTAGCGCGTTGGTTTAAACTGCGTTTTGCGCATAAAACTGGAACTTATTCTGCGTTAATTAATGCCAATAATTTGACCAATTTAACTTCCCACAAAGCTTGGTCAAAAACCGAATATTTTAATAAATACCAAAGTTCATTCGCCAAAGGTGAGTATAACGAAAAGGAACAAGTTTATACTCCTAATGGCCAGATGATGCGCAGTTATTTTAGCGGTGGAACAGATTTTAAAAATATTCCGGTTAATGGTATCGTTGGTGAAGGATTAAATCAAACACCTCAGGGAGAAGTTTTGTCCGGTGTTGTAAATGGTCTTTTAAAAACGGCCGAAGAATCTAGCAATGCTTCTATAGATAGTGAAATTGCACCATTTTTAAATAAATTAGAACAGGATAAATTTGAACACTGGTTTACTTCTTTATATGGATGGAGTTATGGAGATACAGTAGCGGTTAACTCTTATTTAGCTAAAATTGCTTTCGATGGCACTAGCAGTCGGCTTGGTTGGACTACTGCAATGCTGAAATGGATTGAAAATAATCCAGAAAGCCTAGAAAAAGTTCTAACAGATGGCAAAACGATTCGGGAAAATTATAAGTACGTTATTTTTTGTGGGATGGGTGGATCAGGCTTAAGTGTGCAGGCGGTTAAAGATACTTTTGGTGAGAAAGAAGTCAAAATGTATAGCTTGAGAACCACTGATCCTCAGATAATTGCCGATATCTTAAAAGAAATTGCAGAAAAAGAAGGAAGTGAAAAAGCTGCTTTAGCTAAAACCTTAGTTATTCCAATTAGTAAGTCGGGAACAACTCAGGAGACAGTTTCTCATAAACAGTATTTTGAAGATCTCTTTGGTAAATACGGGATTCCGGCTAAAGATCATCTTTGGGTGGTTACTGATACTGGTTCTCCTATGGATACTGGGGTTTATACGCAAAGAGAGATCCAACTTAATGGTAAAGGTGATATTGGAGGAAGATTTACATCTCCCACCACCAATATATTTTTATTACCTTTGGCGATTTCTGCACCAGAAAAAGTTAAGAATGTTTTAAAAATTGCTAAAGAGATGAATGTGGTGTCAGATATTCGTCAGGATCAGTTTTTAAAGTTAGGCGCCTATCTTTATGGTCAAGCCCAACAAGGTAGGGATAAGTTGACGATGATTGTTCCGGAGGAATTAAAGAGTCTTCCTTCGTGGAGTGAGCAATTAATCGAAGAATCTTTAGGTAAAGATGGTAAAGGGGTGACTTTGTTTTATGGTGAAAAATTGGATTCTCCTCAAGTTTTAAAATTAGAATCCAAGAATGATCGCGTGTTTTTAAGGATTAATATTGATGGTAAAAAAACTGATCAAAAAATGTGGGATTTTTTAGTGGCTGCTGGTTATCCGGTTTTCGAAATTAATATTAAAGACATTGATGCGGTGGGTGGGGTTATGTTGGGATTACAAAGATCAGTGGCGGCAGTGGCTTATCTTTGGGATCTTTGTTTTGTTAATCAGCCGGCCGTGGAAGGTTATAAAAAGGCTACGCGTGCAGTGATGCAAAGTATTCAGCCGGGAGAGAGTGTTAAGGCACCTGAATCTTGGCAGCACTCCGATTATAAGCAATTAAAGTTATATTATACGCCTTTAATTGAGGCTGGAGTTATTACAGAAGGACAATTGCAAACCGAAGTTAAGCGTTTGGGTTATAATTTAAATAATGCGGCGGCAGTGTATGCAGCGATTATTAATCTTTTAAAAGCAAAAGGTAATTTTGAAGCGGCAGAGCTTACTTCGTACGGAAGAATGACCACGGGGTTGCGTGGTATTCTAGACAAAGTGCGCTACAATTTATTTACCAGTAAGGAGATGGCTTCAAAATTAGGTGAAGGTCCGGATAAAAATCATTCTTACCATCAGAATATTGAGGGTGGTAAAGATATGTGGTTTTCTACATATTTTATGGCCAATAAAATTGGTCAGCCCAAGACATTATCTTTTGATGACAATTTACTTAAAGCTCAAGCGATTGGTACAGTAAAATCGTTAGTGGAAGCTAAACGTAGTGTAGTTTTGATTGCTTTCGATGGCACTACGGAATCTGCGGAATTGGATGTTGAGGCATTTTTTAATCAGGTAAATTCTATTTTGTATCCTGAAGAAGTAATGTCTACTGTTAATCAGAAAGCTGCGGGTAATTTTACGGAGAAGCCTAATTCTTTTATGTATGAATCTGAGCCATTTAGTCAAGTGCCGGTTACTCCTAATGATGATGATCAAAAGAATTTAGATGCGGTGTTAGCAATTACTCAAGATCCGATTTTGGTAAAAATTATGGATAAAACTAATCTTGGCGGAGTGCAGACTTTAACACTTGATCCGGCAACTAGTTCTGTCGTAAAATTTGCTACCAGCGGAGATCGAGGCACTTTTTATGATGTTGAATCTACTGCAACGGAAAATAAAAATTTTAATGTGCAACGAGTATTGCGGGTTGCTCAAGGAATTGCGCAATATTATCTTGATGAAAAATTGGTGGGGGTTATTCCGATTGCTTATGATAACCGAGCATTATCTCGGGAGTACGCTTATTTGATCGCGGCAGTTTTAGCGGCTAACGGGATTGAGTCGGAGTTGACTAAATCTTCTACTCCGGTTCCGGTTGCGGCCTATGCGGTGGCTTCTAGCCAGTCGGCAAGTAACTCTTTACAACGTAAAGCTGGAGGGATTGCGGTTACGGCTAGTCATAACCGCTGGCCTTCCAATGGAATTAAGTGGGTATTGCCTAACGGTGGGGCTGCTCCGGCCAAGGTTACAAATAAAATTCAGGGTGCTGCCCGGTCGGCAACTGTTGTAAAAATTATGCCAGTAGCTTCGGCAATTAAAGAAAATAAGATAACTTTTGTGGAATTAAAAGACGCATATGTTAAGTATGTTTTAAGTAAGCTGCCGCAAGAAGCAAAAGATAAAATCCGAGCTTGGGGTGCAGATTCTAACCATGTAGTCCGGATTAATCCGATGCAAGGTGCAGGGATCGGTTATTTAAAAACTATTCTAAAAGCCTTAGGCGTTCAGTATATCGAGGAGATTAATACAAATGTTGACCGTTTATTCGGACAGGTAAAAAATGAACCAAATCCGGATAGTGCGGAAGATTTTGATTTAAATATTTTTCAAGCTAACAAGCGCGATAAAAAGATAGTGGAGATACTTTGTGATGGTGATAGCGATCGTTTCGGAATTCGCGATGTTAACGGTGAAAGATTTACGGCTAATGAATTAATTCCTTTAATGGCCGCATTTTTATGGGATACAGGTTTGGACAAAGGAAAAATTGCTAAGACGATTGCGACGAGTAATTTTTCTAATGCACTGGATGCTTCTCATGGAAATGCAACCTTAGAAACTGATACTGGATTTAAAAATCTAGTTGCCGCTATTGAATCTGGAGATTATTCGGTAGTCGGTGAAGAGAGTGCTCATGTTGGTCTTAAAATCTTTAAAGAGTCCAAAGATGATGCTTTTGCGGTTGGGTTAATGTCATTGTGGATAATCATTGAAAAAGGTAGTTTAATGGATTATCAGAAGGAAGTTGAAGAAAAAATAGGAGAACATTATAAATATCGCAGAATTGATACGGTTTATAATGCCCAAGATCCGGTTTTAAAAGCTCAAGGCGCTGAAATGTTAAAGTTGATTAATTTAGACGCGGCTAAAGCTATTGTTGTGAATAATGACGGTAAATATGAATTTTATTATTCAGGGAATGAAAAATTATTTTCTGAACTTAAAATTATTGATCAAGTTAAAGGATTGGCCAGTGAACATGGCGGAATCGCCAAGGTGATGATCTGCTATGATACCGATGCAGCTAAATCTAGTGGTTACAAGATTATTTTTGCGGATAAAAATTGGATTGCGATTAGGGTCTCTGGAACCGGTGGATTGACAGTACGCTTGTATGTGGAAGTAGCTAATCCTTTAAAATCTAAGCGTTGGGATTCTGTGCGCGTGGATAGTGTTAGCGATTGGCAGAAGCTTGCGCAGGCGGCCAGTGATGCCATTGGCATAGCTAAGGTTACTCAGACAATTGGCAGAGTTGTTTTTGTCCCTGGTGGCCAGGCAAAAATTGAAATAGCGGGTCAGCAAATCGAATTTGATCCGGGAATGAAGCCGTCTTTACAGGAGCTCAAGGATGAGATTCTAGTTAACTTAAAATCTAAATATGGTCAGGATGTTAATTTAGTATTTGTGTTGACTAAGGGTAATGAAGTTATTTACGATGTTATTAATAAAACTATTGATGATCAAGCTGATGAAGAAGATGGGTCGGTAGAAGTTCCTGGACCAGGTGTTACTGAGGTTAATAATGACCAGGGTCCCGGAGGTATTGATTTTCGAGCTTTGCCGATGAATATTCAGCCGATGGGAAGTTTTAAGAGCTTAAACTTTAATTTGCCGCGTTTAACTAAGGCAGAGTTAGCGCAAATTAATATTGATATTGAGTTAACTAAGATTAATAGTATGATCCAAGCGGGAATGCTGCCCTCTGGATCTAGAGTTAAAGAGTTAATTGCTGCTTGTCAACAGAAGAAGGAAATGAGCTATCATTTAGATAGTTTATTGCTTTGTTTGGGTGATATCTTTAAGTTAGAGGAACAAAACGCTTTAGAAAGCTCTGCGGAGTTAAAAGAAGCATTAGTGATCGTTAATGCGCAGGGGTAAAAATTAAGGTATAAAGTTAAAAAGGGCGATCATGTAATAGGATCGCCCTTTTTTATTGATTAGCATGAAAGGAAAACCCTGTGTCTAAACACTCGAAAATTTTTCGTAAATACAGGATTAATAATAGTTTAGAGGAGTAAGGGGAGTCTCCGCTGCGTAACACGTGTCAAAATTACTCTAGTAATTTTGACACACTTCGCGGAGCTTGTTCGCGGACGCTTGCGCTATATAGGAAATATACTTTTGCCTGCGGCAAAAGTATTAGTTCGGGCAGACAGCCCTCACTAACAAAAAATCCCCGAGTGTTTCCGGGGTTTTTTGTAGGTGATAGGCCTAATAGCTTTCGCTATCGTTTACAGCCTCCTTGTTATGTTCACATCTTCCACCTTCAATGTAAATATAACATATAAATATTTAAATTTCAAGTCCCTATAAAATATATTTTATAGTATAATAATCTCACTATGCATTTAACCCCTATTCGATATCTTAAAGGAATTGGTCCTAAGCGCTCAATGAGTTTTGAGGCCAAGGGAGTAAACACGATTGAAGATTTATTGTATTATTTCCCGCGCCGCTATGAAGATCGTAGTAATTTTGCTCACATAGCCAATTTAAAAGAGGGCGAAGTTTATACTATAAAGGCTAAAGTCTTAGCTGGAGGCCAACGTAACTCTTGGCGTAAGCGCTCATTTAGTATTACAGAAGCTGCGCTGGGGGATGACACGGGAAAAATATTCTGCGTTTGGTTTAACCAGCCTTATTTAAAAGAATATCTTAAGGTTGGGGTAGAGATAATTCTCTATGGAAAGATAGAGCGCTATAATGGCCGGCTGCAAATGAGTAATCCGGAGTTTGAAATTTTAGATAATCAAGATGAGGATTCTTTAAATATTGGCCGGATTGTTCCCGTCTATAGCTTACCAAAGGGCTTTAGTCAGCGCAGTATGCGCTCTTTAATTAAGAGTACACTAGATGGTTATTTATCTAAAATTAACGATGTTTTGTCTTATGATTTACGGGCTCGCAATAGCTTACTTAATTTAGCTCAAAGTTTATTAAATATTCATTTTCCTCAAGATACACAATTGCAGCTAGAGGCACATCGACGCCTGAGCTTTGAAGAGTTTTTTATCTTTCAACTGCCTTTAGTTTTAAGAAAGCTGAGCCGCAAAGAAACCGGCGGTATTGTGCATGTTGTGGACGGAAAATTAATTGTAGATTTTATCACAAATTTACCCTTTAAGCTGACTGCAGCTCAGGATAAAGTTTTAACGGAGATAAAAAATGATATGGCTACCCCGCAAGTAATGCAGAGACTTTTGCAGGGAGATGTGGGGAGTGGAAAAACTGTAATCGCCACAGTGGCTTGTTTAATTGCGATTCAGAATGGGTATCAGGCGGCCTTGATGGCCCCCACTGAAATATTGGCTAGGCAACATTATGAAAAAATTTCCACGCAATTAACTAAATTAGATTTTAACAAACGTAAGTTGCGCGTGGGTTTATTAGTTGGTCAGGATAAAGAAAAAGAAAAAATATACCAGCAAGTAAAAGAAGGGGCAATTGACCTATTAATCGGTACGCATGCATTATTGCAAGAAGATTTAGATTTTAAGCGTTTAAGTTTAATTGTCATTGATGAACAGCATAAATTTGGCGTCGGCCAAAGAGCCCTTTTACCTAAAAAAGGAGATCATCCAGATGTTTTAATTATGACGGCGACTCCGATTCCTCGAACGCTAGCGATCACTCTTTATGGAGATTTAGATATATCGGTAATTAATGAATTACCGGTCGGTCGTAAACCTATTCAAACGTTACAATTTGGCCATCAAGATTGCCAGAAGGGTTATGACATTGTGAAGCATGAACTTAAATTAGGTCGTCAGGCCTACATTGTTTATCCAGTGATTGAAGAGTCTTATGCATTAGATATTGCGGGAGCCAAGAAAATGTTTAATGAATTAAAGGCTGGAGAATTTAAAGATTATCGGCTTGGGTTAATTCATGGTCAGTTAAAAACTAAAGATCAAGAGATAGTGATGCATAAATTTAAGAATAAAGAGTTAGATCTTTTAATCTCTACTACCATATTAGAGGTAGGTATTGACATTGCCAACGCTACCTGTATGATTATTGCTTCAGCCGAACGTTTTGGACTAAGCCAATTGCATCAATTACGCGGAAGAATTGGTAGAAGTGATTTGCAGTCATATTGTATTTTAGTTTCCGATATGCAGACCCAAGAGTCAAAGGCGCGCCTGGCGGCGATGGTGGCTTATGCTGACGGTTTTAGAATTTCAGAAGAGGACTTAAAGATTCGGGGGCCGGGAGAGTTTTTTGGTAATCGCCAACACGGACTGGCGGAATTAAAAATTGCTAATCCCCTAACGCAGATGCAATTACTTAAAGCGGCTCGCCAAGAGGCAATTAATTTATTGCACCAGGATGCGCACTTAGAGGATCGCTTGCATCAACCGTTGAAAGAAAAGCTTTTGCAGAGATTTCCGGAATATAAAAAATTAATGTTAGTGGGCTAATATGCGCATAACTACAGGAAAATATCGTAATCATAAAATTTACATGCCGCGAGGAATTCGACCTACGCAGGATAAGGTGCGTAAGGCGATCTTTGATATTTTGGGGGATATTAGTGGATTAAAGTTCTTAGAGCTTTACGCTGGTTCTGGGGCAGTTGGTTTAGAAGCGCTTTCGCGTGGAGTAACTGAGTTAACTATGGTAGAAAGCAATCGAGATTCCATTGCAGCGATTAAACGCAACATTAGCTTGCTTAAAATACCTGATTGTAATCTATATCACTTAGAGGCAGAAAAAGGGGTCAAGCTTTTAGCCTTGGATAAAAAGAGTTTTGATCTTATATTCATCGACCCGCCGTATCATAAGGATATGGCAAAAAAAATCTTGCAAACCCTAGAGGCTTATGATATATTATCGCCTCATGGTTTGATCGTTATTCAGCATTTTAAGTCAGAATTATTGCCAAAGAATAGCCTTAATTTTGAGTTAATAAAAGAAGCCAAGTATGGAGATACCTGGCTTTCTATTTTCAGAAAGAAAGAGCAAGAGTAGAGATCGCTTCGCGGTGTAATTAGCGGGATAGATTAGAGGGCTAGCTAAAATGTGCCAAACAGCTTTATATCCAGGGACATTTGATCCGGTAACTAACGGACATATTGATATTATTAGTCGGGCGCATGAAATTTTTCATGATGTGATTATTGCGGTGGCGCATAATCCCCATAAAAAGCCGATTTTTACTGTTGCTGAAAGAGTGGCGATGTTAAAAAAAGCTACTGCCGGTATGGATGGAGTTACAGTTACGCATTTTAACGGACTAGTAGTAGATTTTGCGCATAAAATGAAGGCCAAAGTCTTAGTGCGTGGAGTACGCATGCTTTCTGATTTTGAATACGAGTTTCAGATGGCCCTAACTAACCGTAAGCTTTGCTCAGATATTGAAACGATTTTTTTAATGCCGCATGAGTCTTACAGCTATTTGTCCGCAAAATTAATTAAAGAAGCTGCAGCTTTAGGGGCAGATCTGTCAAATTTTGTGCCAGATTTTGTAGGAACGGCGCTAGCTAAAAAATTACGTAGAAAAAAGTGAAGATAATTGTTAATCAGGTTCCTGCAGAGGGCCTGTATTTAAAAGAAAAAGTAAAATCAGCGGAATTGGATTTAGAAACAGAGCTGATTAAGTTTAGACCTGAGGTAATCGTTGAGGCTCAGGTGCAGCGCATTACCAATGCTTTGACGGTAAAATTAAACATTAGTGCCTTGATGTATGCAGATTGTTCTCGTTGTTTAAATGAATTTGAATGGGAATTTAAAAAGGAAGTAGATTTAAATTTTGCTCTAGATACGGATACTGTTTTTATTGATTTAAATCCCTGTATTAGAGAAGAGGTAATCTTAGATTACCCCATAAAACCTTTATGTAAGATAACTTGCAAAGGGCTTTGTGTAAAATGTGGTAAAAACAAAAACGAAGGAGGATGTCACTGTGGCTCTACCTAAACGAAAGCATTCAGCAGCGCGCGGCCGAACACGCCGTACACATTGGAAGATTAAAGCAACTAATTTGTCGGTTTGTCCGCAATGTAAACAACCTAAGCTTGCTCATAAGGCTTGTTTGGTTTGTGGATATTATGACGGTCGTCAAGTTGTCGAAATTAAAGTTAAAACAAAGAAGAAGAAATCACGTTAAAGAAGTAAGCACTTGTTGTACGCAATTTGAACACTAATACATAGTCTAGTGAAATCCTTGCGCAAGGCGCAAGGGCCCCCGAAGCGCAGCGTAGGGGGAAAATCACGTTAAATAAAAGGATGGCTCAATGAAAATAGTAGTTGATGCTATGGGCGGAGATCATGCCCCGGAAGTAGTAATTGACGGTAGTTTAGATGCAGTAAAAGAGTATGATGTTGAAGTTATTTTGGTGGGTGACCAACCAAGGATCGAAGCTCTTTTAAAAAAATCTAAATATACCGGTAATAAAATTACTGTGCAGCATGCTGACGAAGCCATTGAGATGTGTGAGCCGGCGGCAAATAGCGTACGCCGTAAAAGAAATTCCTCGATTGTTCTTGGACTAAATTTAGTTAAAGAAGGTAAAGCTGATGCTTTTTTTAGCGCCGGTAACACCGGGGCAGTAGTCTGTGCGGCTACTTTGGAGTTAAGGTTATTACCGGGAATTGAGCGTCCAGGAATTGGCATTATTACTCCTACCCTAAAAGGCGTATCCATTATTATTGATGTTGGTGCCAATATTGATCCCAAACCAACTCAATTATTGCAATATGGAATTATGGCTGATGCCTATTGTAAAAATATTTTAAATAAATCTAACCCTAGTGTAGGCTTGTTAAATATTGGTGAAGAAGAGAAAAAGGGAACGGAGTTTATTCGCGAGGCTTATAGTTTATTAGAAAAAAGTAAATTAAATTTTATTGGTAACGTTGAAGGTAAAGATCTTTTTAAAGGTAAATGTGATATTGTGGTTTGTGACGGTTTTGTGGGAAACATTGCTTTAAAAGTTTCTGAAGGCGCTATCGAAGCCATGCAAATATTTTTAAAGCGGTATCTTTTAAGTAATATTTGGGGAAAGATCGGCTTAATTTTTATGTTGCCTACTTTAAAACGTTTTAAAAAAGAGCTGGATCATTCCGAATACGGTGGGGCACTTTTGTTAGGAGTTAACGGAGTGGTAATTATTGGTCACGGTAGCTCTAATAAAAAAGCTATTAAGAATGCGATTAGGGTAGCTAAAGAAGAAGTAGAACGTCAGGTGAACACTAAAATTTTAGAAGCCATAAAACAGGAAACTACTTGAAAAAAGTTGGAATCATCGGGGTAGGCGAATACCTTCCAGAAAAAATACTTACCAATGCTGATCTTGAAAAGATGGTGGATACATCTGATGAATGGATCACTACTCGTACAGGGATTAAAGAACGACATATTGCCTCCCAAGGTCAAGCCACTTCTGATTTAGCGATTAAAGCAGCTTTGGTTGCTTTAAAGAATGCTAACCTTAAACCTGAAGATTTAGAATTGATTATTGTAGCCACCATTACCGGTGATATGCCTTTTCCATCGGTAGCAGCGATTGTGCAAGATAAGCTAGGTGCAAAAAATGCTGCGGCGTTTGATATCTCTGCGGCTTGTGCTGGGTTTGTTTACGGAATCTCTGTTGCTGAAAAATTTATTGCTACTTCAACTTATAAAAATGCTTTAGTAATCGGTGCAGAGACCTTGACTTCGATTACTGATTGGCAAGATCGCAATACTTGTGTATTGTTTGGTGACGGGGCCGGAGCTGCGGTCTTAGCTGAAGTTAAGCAAGGTGGAATTCTTTCTACCTATTTAGGTAGCGATGGTTCAAAAGCGGGGATTTTAAATATGCCCGCGGGTGGATCACGCAATCCAGCCACTTTAGAAACTGTAAACAATCGCCAACATTTTTTAAAGATGGAAGGTAATGAATTATTTAAGATTGCTGTCAACACGATGACGCGTGCGGCTGAAGTTGTTTTAAAGCAAGCGAATATGACCTTTGCGGACGTGGATTTAATTATCCCTCATCAGGCTAATGCCAGAATTATTATGGCGGTAGCTAAAAAATTGGGAATTCCTGAAGAGAGGGTTTATTTAAATATCGAAAGATGCGGGAATATGTCGAGTGCTTCTACAGTGACCGCACTTTGTGAAGCAGTGCAAGAAGGAAAAGTGAAGAAGGGTGATATTATTCTTTTAGATGCCTTTGGAGCAGGTTTAGTTTGGGGTTCCTGTATTATCCAATGGTAGGTTATCTTTTTGCCGGTCAAGGCAGTCAATATATAGGAATGGGAAAAGATTTATTTGAAGCTTTTCCTGAAAGCAAAGCGATCTTTGAAACAGCGGATAAAGTTTTAGGATTTTCAATAAGCGAGCTTTGTTTTAATGGCCCGGCGCAAGAGTTAACTAAAACTAATAATTGTCAGCCGGCAATTGTGACGATGACCATTGCTTGTTGGCAAGCTTATTTAACTAAACATCCACAGGTTGACGGTTATATGGCGGGTTTAAGTTTAGGAGAATATTCAGCATTGGTAGCGGCGGGCGCACTTAGTTTTGAAGATGCGGTTTATTTGGTTAGACAGCGTGGCCAGTTTATGGAAGAAGAAGCGATTAATCATCCTGGTAAAATGCTTTCTGTAATCGGATTAGATTTAGCTAAAGTTAAAGAACTTTGTGCTGAAGTTAAAGCAGAAGTCGCTAATATTAATTGTCCGGGACAGACGGTTATTTCTGGCTCACCGGAAGTAATTGTAAAAGCCCAAACTTTAGCTAAAGAAAAAGGCGCAAAGCTGGCGGTTATTTTAGAAGTAAGTGGAGCATTTCATTCTTCTTTTATGCAAGGAGCTTCGACAAAATTAGCTAAAGCATTAGAAAAGATTAATATAAGTAAGCCTAAATTTCCGATAATTTGTAATGTTACTGGCAAATCAGTTTTAGATCCACAAGAGATTAAGCAAAATTTGATTCGCCAGGTTTCTGGTAGCGTGCTTTGGGAAGATTCGATGAAATTAGTTTTAGGTCAAGGCGTGACTAATTTTGTGGAGTTTGGTCCTGGTAAAGTGTTGAAAGGTTTGATGCGACGCATCGATAGTAACGCTCAAGTTGCAAATGTAGAGAAAAGGGCAGATATTGTTTGAAAAGTTTTAGGAGGATATGATGAGATTAAAGGATAAAGTAGCTTTAATTACTGGTGGAGCAAGAGGAATTGGTCAGGCTATTGCCATGACTTTTGCCAAAGAAGGCGCAGATATCGTAGTAGCCGATGTAAATTTAGAGATTGCCCAAAAAACAGCCACGGAGATTGAAGCTTTGGGGCGTAAAGCCATGGCTTTAGAGATGGATGTGACTAACTATGAAAAGGTGGAAGAAGGGATAAACAAAATTCTTGACAAAATGGGAAAGGTTGATATATTAGTTAACAATGCAGGAATTACAAAAGACAATCTTTTGCTGAGAATGTCAGTTGCAGATTGGGATGCGGTAATAAACGTTAATTTAAAAGGTACATTTAATTGTATTAAAGCCGTCTCCAGACCAATGGTCAAGCAAAGAAGTGGTCGGATCATTAGCATTGCTTCGATTATTGGCTTAATGGGTAACGCCGGGCAAGCTAATTATGCAGCATCAAAGGCCGGAATCATTGCTCTTACAAAAACAGTGGCTAAAGAGTTAGCCAGTCGTAATATTAATGCTAATGCGGTAGCTCCGGGATTTATTCAAACCGCGATGACCGATAAGCTTCCTGAGGATATTAAAAAGAAAATGCTGGAAGCAATTCCATTAGCAAAATTAGGTACGCCAGAAGATGTGGCCAATGTCTGTTTGTTTTTAGCATCAGAAGAATCCAGTTATATTACTGGTCAGACAATTACCATCGATGGCGGGATGGTAATGGCGTAATATTTAAACCAACACCCTGTTTTAAGGGTGTGTTTCTACACAAGGAGGAAAAGAATGGCATCACAAGAGAAGGTAAAATCAATTATTGCAGAACAGTTAGGCGTAAAACCAGAAGAGGTAACTCCTGAAGCATCATTTGTCGATGATTTAGGTGCAGATTCCTTAGATACCGTTGAATTAGTTATGGCCTTAGAAGAAGAGTTTGGTATCGAAATTCCTGATGAGGATGCAGAAAAGATTACTACTGTTGGTGACGCCATCAAGTATATTGATGAGAAGAGCGCCAAATAATATATTTAATTAACGATAAATAAACAATTTACCCCGCATTTTTAATCTGGCGGGGTAAATTTATATTAGTATAATTATGAAAAAACGTGTAGTTATAACCGGGATGGGAGTAATTAGCCCAGTGGGAAACGATATTACCAGCTTTTGGGGTTCCTTAAAAGATGGTAAAAACGGAATTGGTCCAATCACTAGTTTTGATGCGACTGCATTTGATTCTCGTATCGCTGCCGAAGTAAAAAATTTTGATCCAACTCAATATGGAATTTCTCTCAAAGATGTTAAACGTACAGCAAAATTTGTACAATTTGCGGTGGCTGCAGCTAAACAGGCAATTGAATCTTCTGGGTTAAATTTAGAGACTGCAGACAAAGATCGTATTGGTGTAATTATTGGTTCAGGTATTGGTAGCTTGCATACCATTGAAGAAGAACACAAGATTTTATTGAATAAAGGTCCGTCTAGATTATCTCCGTTTTTAATTCCGATGTTGATTGTCAATGAAGCAAGTGGTTTGGTAGCGATTATGCACGGCTTAAGAGGACCCAACTCTTGTGTAGCTACGGCATGTGCTTCTGGATCGCATGCTATTGGAGAAGCATATCGTACTATTCTTTATGGAGATGCCGATGTGATGGTTACTGGTGGAACGGAAAGTTGTATTGTTCCCACGGCAGTGGGAGGATTCTGTGCACTAAGAGCTTTATCAACTAGTAATGATGATCCTAAAGGTTCGAGCCGACCATTTGATTTAGAACGTAATGGTTTTGTCATGGCTGAAGGTTGTGGATTGGTAGTTTTAGAAACTTTAGAACATGCACAAAAAAGAGGTGCCAATATTATTGCTGAGATTGTTGGCTTTGGCATGACCTGTGATGCATATCATATTACTGCACCTGATCCTGATGGACGGGGCGCTGGTAATGCCATGACTATTGCGATGAAAGATGCGCAAATTAATCCAGAGGAGCTTAATTATATTAATGCCCATGGAACTTCCACTAAGCTTAATGATAAGATTGAAACTTTAGCGATTAAAAGAGCGCTAGGTGAATATAGCAAAAAAGTAATGGTTTCCTCGACTAAATCGATGACCGGCCATCTTTTGGGAGCTGCCGGTGGAGTAGAATTTGTGGTTTGTTGTTTGGCCATCAAAGACGGAGTTGTCCCGCCTACAATTAATTACGAACATCCTGATCCTGAATGTGATTTGGATTATGTGCCTAATACCGCGCGTAAGTTTGAGGTTAAGGTCTGCATGTCTAATTCTTTAGGGTTCGGAGGACATAACGCCTCTCTGGTCGTCAAAAAGTATAAATAATTTCTAACTAAATATGGGCTATACGATTGCCGAAAAAATTTTATTAAAGCACTGTGCGTGCAAATCAATTGCACCGGGTGATTTTATTGAGGCTAACGTTGACGTTGCTTTAGCTAATGATATTACTGCGCCACTGGCGATCTCTGAATTTAAAAAATCTGGTTTTAAGCAAGTCTTTAGTAAAAATAAAATTGTTTTAGTTCCGGATCATTTTGCTCCTGCCAAAGATTTAAAAAGTGCCAATCAGTGTAAGATTCTGGCTAATTTCGCTAAAGAACAAGAGATTAAAAATTATTTTGAAATTGGGAGCATGGGAATTGAACATGCACTTTTGCCGGAAAAAGGGATCGTGATGCCGGGAGATTTAATTATTGGTGCTGATTCACATACTTGTACTTATGGGGCATTGGGTGCTTATGCCACTGGAATGGGTTCAACTGATTTAGCGCGTGCTTATATTGATGGTAAGTGTTGGTTAAAAGTCCCAGCGACTCATAAATATATCTTTAAGGGTAAATTAAATAAATGGGTGGGTGGTAAAGATTTAATTCTTTATACGATTGGACAAATTGGCGTAGATGGAGCCTTATATAAGGTAATGGAGTTTAGCGGTCCGGTAATTAAGCAGTTAGGGATGGATGATCGTTTTTCAATGAGTAATATGGCGATTGAAGCTGGAGCTAGAGCCGGTCTAATTGAACCGGATGCTACTACTAAAAAATTTGTCGCCAGTTTTAAACGTAAACCTAAATTTTATTATTCAGATGCTGATGCAGTTTATGAAAAAATATATGAGTGGGATGTTACTAGCTTAGAACCGATGGTGGCTTGTCCGCATCTACCCAGCAATGTTAAACCGGTGAGTGCTTTAAAAAGTATTAAAGTTGATCAAGTAGTTATCGGTTCTTGTACTAATGGTAGAATCTCTGATCTACGTATTGCGGCAGCTCTATTAAAGAATAAAAAAATAGCTAAAGGAATTAAGTTAATCGTATTTCCGGCTACCCAAAAAATTTATTTACAGTCAGTTAAAGAAGGCTTGGCCGAAATTTTTGTAAAAGCGGGAGGAATTTTTTCTACTCCTACCTGTGGTCCATGTTTAGGTGGACACATGGGAATTTTAGCTGATGGGGAAGTGGCGATTGCCACTACTAATCGTAATTTCTTAGGTAGAATGGGTAGTCCGAAATCTTTTGTTTATTTATCTAATCCGGCGGTTGCCGCAGCTTCGGCCATTACCGGTAAAATTACCCATCCGGGTAAAGTATAATGATTATTAAAGGTAAAGTCCATAAATTTAGTGATGATATCAATACGGATGACATTATTGCCGCTAAATATTTAGTTTCTACTGATGCTCAGGAGTTAGGCAAGCGTTGCATGGAGACGATTAGTCCGGATTTTTCACAAAAAGTAACTCCTGGCGATATTATTGTGGCCGGAAACAACTTTGGTTGTGGCTCAAGTCGCGAACATGCACCTTTGGCGATTAAGGGATGCGGAATCTCTGCAGTAATTGCCAAAAGTTTTGCGGCTATATTTTATCGTAATGCGATTAATATCGGTCTACCGTTTCTGGAATCAGCTGATGTAGATAATATTAATGATGGCGATATAATTGAAATTGATCTATCTACCGGTGTGATTAAGAACGTTACGCAAAATAAAAATTATAAAACTCATGCTTTTCCGCAGTTTTTGCAACAGATTGTTGAGTGTGGTGGTTTAATTAATTATATTGTTAAAAGCTTAAAAAAATAATAAGAGGTGCTCAAATGTATAAAATTGCAGTAATTCCTGGTGATGGTACCGGACCTGAGGTTGTTAATGAAGGTTTAAAAGTTTTAGCAGCCGCAGCCAAAAAATTTGGTTTTCAATATGAAACTAAAAGTTTTGATTTTAGTGGTCAAAGATATTTAAAAACTGGTAAGCTAGTTGATGATCAGGATGTTGTAGAATTAAAAAAATATTCAGCAATTTATCTTGGTGCAGTCGGCGATCCTGATGTAAAACCCGGAGTGATTGAAACTGGAGTATTGTTAAAATTACGTTTTGCTTTAGATCAGTATATTAATTTACGTCCAGTTAAGCTTTATAACTCTGATTATTGTCCACTTAAAGATAAAAGACCTGAAGATATTGATTTTGTAGTGGTGCGTGAGAACTCTGAAGGTTTATATAAAGGATTAGGAGAGTTTAAAGATAAGGGGACCGCTGAAGAAGTAGCCATTCAGATCTCTTATAATACGCGTAAAGGTGTTGAGCGTTGTATTCGTTATGCCTTTGAATATACCCGCAAACGTAATAAAAGAAAAAAATTAACTTTATGTGGAAAGACCAATGTTTTAACTTTTGCCTGGGATCTTTGGCAGCGTACATTTAATGAAGTAGCTAAAGAATATCCTGATGTAACTACAGATTATGCTCACGTAGATGCCACCACGATGTGGTTTGTGAAAAATCCTGAGTGGTTTGATGTAATTGTTACGGACAATATGTTCGGTGATATTATTACGGATTTAGGGGCAATGATTCAAGGTGGTATGGGGATCGCTGCGGGTGGCAATATTAATCCACAGGGAGTTTCCATGTTTGAACCGATTGGTGGAAGTGCACCTAAGTATACTGGGAAAAATGTGATTAATCCTTTGGCGGCAATTTGTGCAGTGGGGATGATGTTAGAGAGTTTAGGTGAAGAGAAAGCAGCTAACGCTATTGAGAGTGCAGTAATTGGTTTAGTTAGTAAGACGGTTAAATCTTTAGCAGCTGGTAAGATGGGTTATTCTACTACTGAAATTGGTGATTTAGTAGTTAAAAACTTATAATTATAGGAGTAAGCAATGAAGAAATATAATGTGGCAGTTGTTGGGGCAGGGGTAGTCGGGATAGAGATGTTGCGAGTTTTAAAGCAGCGTAATTTTCCGGTGAATACTTTAAAAATTTTGGCACGTTCAGCGCGTGATATTAACGTTGATGGTCAGATTTATTCGGTTGAGCCGATCACTGCGGATGCATTTAATGGAATCGACATTGCTTTGTTTGCGGGAACCGAAGGTGAGAAAGGTGCAGCGGTAACTTATGCTGCAGAGGCGGTAAAAAGAGGGGCGGTTGTGATTGATAATGGTGCTGATTTTCGTATGGATCCTAAGGTTCCTTTAGTGGTGCCTGAAGTTAATGGCGCAGATGTCAAAAAACATAAAGGAATTATTGCTAATCCTAATTGCTCAACTATTCAGATGGTGGTGGCTTTAAATCCGATTCATAAAAAAGTAGGTATTAAAAAAATTATTGTCACTACTTTGCAAGCTTCAAGTGGAGCAGGCAAAGGTGCGGTTGAGCAATTAAAAGAAGAGATTAATTTAATTGCGCAAGGTGGTTTTGAGAATGTGCAGGCTAATGTTGTCAATAAATCTATGGCGCAACAATTAGCTTATAATTGTTTTCCGCACATTGGTAGCTTTGTCGAAGGTGATTATACTAATGAAGAGTGGAAGCTTGTGCATGAAACACATAAAATTATGCATGCTCCTAAAATAAAGATTTCTGCCACCACTGTGCGTGTTCCGGTAAGAACTGGTCATTCCGAGTCGGTGTATATTGAAACGGCTAAGCCGATTACTGCCGCCCAAGCTAAGAGTTTATTAGCCAAAGCTCCAGGCATTATCTTAATGGATGATCCTAAAAATAACTTATATCCGATGCCTAAAGACGTTGAAGGCAGAGATGAAACTTTTGTGGGAAGGATCCGTCAGGATGCCTTTAATAAAAAAGGTTTGTGGTTGTGGGTAGTGGCGGATAATTTGCGTAAAGGTGCTGCCGCTAATGCTGTACAAATTGCTGAATGTCTAATTTCAAGCTGCAAATAGAGTACGATGGCACGCCTTTTTACGGCTGGCAGGTACAAGACGGTAAACGTACGGATTATCAAGCTAACAAAACCATCCAGCATATTCTGCAAAAAGTTTTAAGTAAAATTCTCCAAGAAGAGATTAAACTGACTGTTGCTGGCCGCACTGATTCAGGGGTACATGCTCTTTCCCAGGTCGCTAATTTTAAAAGTACAACTAAGATGCCCCTAGATCGACTACGTTGGGGGATTAATTGTATGTTACCGCAAGAGATTAAGGTAACTCGCATTCAAAAAGTAGCTGCAGATTTTAATAGTCGTTTTAGTGCTAAATCTAAAATTTATCGATATACAATTTTGAATCGTAAATATTCTGCGCCGCTCTTGGCTCACCGGGTATATTTTTACCATTATCCTTTAGATGTAAAATTAATGCGTAGTGAAGCCAAAGCCTTATTAGGTAAGCATAATTTTAAAGTTTTTCAAGCTACTGAAGCTAGAGTAAGAAATCCTGTACGCACTATTAAAAGTATTAAAATTATTAAAGAGCAAAGTTTTTTGCATATTGATATCGAAGCTGATAGTTTTTTATATAATATGGTCAGAAGTATCGTCGGAACACTGTTGGAAATCGGAAGAGGAAGGTTTTCTAGGGGGAGCATGAGTAAGATCTTAAAATCCCAAGATCGTAAGCTTGCCGGACCCACTTTACCGGCAAAAGGATTGTGTTTAGTGAAGGTAAAATATTAATAAAATTATTTGACATTAACTTTAATTCTGTTATAATTCTTTTTCTATGAATAAGACATATAGTGCCAAACCAGAAGACGTTAAAATGAAGTGGTATATTGCTGATGCCAAGGGCCAGACTTTAGGGCGCTTAGCCACCAGGATTGCTACTATTTTAAGAGGAAAACATAAGCCGATCTTTACTCCTTCCATGGATACCGGTGACGGAGTGATTGTGATTAATGCTAGCCAGATTAAAGTTACTGGCCGTAAGCTTAAACAAAAAGTTTATCGTAAGTATTCCGGATATCCCGGTGGTCAAAAAGAGATTAAGTTAGAAGATCTTTTGGCCAAAAAACCGACTACAGTGATGCATTTAGCTGTAGAAAGAATGTTGCCTGGTGGTCCTTTAGGTAGAGATATGATTAAAAAATTAAGAATTTTTGCTGATGACAAACATGATTTAACAGGTGCTAAGCCGATAGTTTTGGAGGCGATTAAATAATGGGTGAATTAACTAAATACATAGCTTTAGGTAGACGCAAAGAATCGACTGCCAGAGTACGTATGGAAGCCGGAAAAGGCGATATTGTTATTAACGGCAAGCCTTTTGATAAGTATTTTATACGTGAAACTGACAGAATTATTGTTTTGCAGCCTTTAGTACTTACTGAGAGTATGGGAAAATTTAATGTTGCGGCTAGACTTACCGGTGGTGGATTGACCGGTCAAGCTGGAGCATTGCGTTTAGGTATATCTCGAGCTCTTTTAAGTGCGGATGAGAATTTTAAAGAGATATTTCGTAAGAATGGATATTTAACTCGTGATCCGCGCATGAAGGAACGTAAAAAGTACGGATTAAAGGGTGCGCGCAAACGCTTCCAGTGGACGAAGAGGTAAACTATTAATTGATTTAATATATATATGTTTTAAAAAACTCCCGCTGATGAAGCGGGATTTTTTTTGTCTTAAATTTATTGCGCGGGTTCTGTTAACTTAATGTACCTGTCTTGTCTTGTTCCTTCGCGCATCGCTCGATTTTCCCCGGCGTGGAAAATCTTCGCTCGAGCAGAATCTTGCGCTCTGCCGAGACATTTATGAGGGGCAACCATGCCCGCGCAAGATTCTTAACGTGCGCTCAGGAACAAAACAAGCCAGGTATAAAATTTTCAGCGCCGGAAGCAATAGACGGAAAGCTTTGAATTAATAATGTTATCGCGGGTGGCTTGTCTTGGATTCGAGCTGGGCGTGGAGGCAAGGAGCGGGCACGGATGCCATTAAGATTTGTCTAGGCAGAGCGACGCAGTCGACCCGAGCGCCGTTTGCCACGCAGGGGCAAACTAGCGTCCCAGCGAGAAACAAGACAAGACAGGACCCGCGTTAGCAATATATTGCTTCCGTCGAGAAAAAACCTTGACGGAAAATAGATTTTATTCTAATATGGTTTAAATACATGGAGAAGAAAATGAATATTAATGTGGGAATAATTGGAGCAACTGGACATACGGGTGAAGTTTTAATTGAGCTTTTACTGTCGCATCCTAATGTTAAGATTACCCATCTTTACAACAGTGGAAGAAGTGGTCAGGGGTCTTGTTTGATCTCTGATGTTTTTCCTAAATTTAAACAAAGATTAGATTTAGTTTGTACTAAGCCGGATTTTGCGCAAATTAAAAACGATTGCGACCTGGTTTTTCTAGCTTTGCCGCATACGGTATCGATGAAATTTGTGCCTAAGCTTTTAAGTTTAGGCAAAAAGGTTATTGATTTGAGCGCCGACTACAGACTTAAAAATCCGTCGACATTTGAAAAATTTTATAAGGTTACTCATCAAGATAAAGAAAGTTTAAAAAAAGCGGTGTATGGGCTACCGGAATTAAATAGATTAAAAATAAAAACGGCAAAACTTTTAGCTAATCCAGGCTGTTATCCGACTTCGGCAATTTTGGCTTTGGCTCCGTTGTTGGCGGTAAATTTTGTGGATACGGATTCAATTATTATTGATGCCAAATCTGGTGTTAGTGGTGCTGGAAAAAAATTAACAAATGAATATTTATTCTCTGAAATCCAAGGAGATTTTAGGGCTTATAAAGTTAATGTGCATCAACATGCCCCAGAGATAAATCAATTGCTTTCGAAGGTCTCAGGTAAAAAAATTGATGTAGTTTTTGTGCCGCATCTTTTGCCAATAGAGCGGGGAATACTTTCAACAATTTATTTAAAAAAAACTGTGGGAGCTAAATTAAAAACAAAAAATGTTATTGAATTATATAAAAGGTTTTATAAAAATGAACCATTTATCCGGATTAGGCCCGATGGAGTTTTTCCGAGGATTAAAGATGTGGTAAAGACTAATTTTTGTGATATTGGGGTCAAAGATTTTGGCAAAACCATTATTGTCATCTGTGCGATTGATAATTTATTAAAAGGTGCTAGTAGTCAAGCGATCCAAAATATGAATATTATGTACAAGTTGCCTGAGACTACTGGATTATTATGAAAAAATCTTTAAAAGCGATTTTACCTGCAGGTTTTAAAGCTAATGGTATTGCTTGTGGATTAAAAAAGTCTGGTAAGTTTGATTTAGCTTTAATTTATTCGGCACTTCCAGCAATAGCTAGCGCAAAATTTACCACCAATAGTATTATTGCTGCTCCATTAGTAGTTTCCAAGTTGCATTTAAAATCCGCTAAAAGCTTTCAAGCGATTTTAGTTAATAGTGGTAATGCTAATTGCTTTACTGGAAAAGCTGGGATTAAGGATGCTTTGGCTTCTGCTAAGTATGTTGCGGATAAATTAAAAATTGCTCCAAAGAATGTTTTAGTGAATTCTACGGGAATTATTGGCAAGAAGTTGGAGTTAGCTAAAATTAAGCAGGGCATTCCAGAGTTAATTAATGGATTATCCGTTGGTGGAATTCATAAAGCAGAGCTAGCGATTATGACCACTGACACTTTTGCTAAAGAGATTAGCATAGGAATTAAAATTGCTGGTAGGCCGGTGCATATTTGCGGAATTGCCAAAGGGGCTGGTATGATTGCTCCAAATATGGCGACCATGCTTTGCTTTATTATGACTGATGCAGCGATTACTAAAAAAGCCTTAGATGTTGCGTTAGGGCAAGCTACCGATGAATCATTTAACTGTATCTCAGTGGACGGTTGCATGAGCACTAATGATACAGTTTTGGTTTTAGCCAATGGTGCAGCTGACAATAAAGTTATTGCGGGAGCAAAAGAACTGCAAATTTTTACGCAAGCTTTAAAACAGGTTTGTCTGGAATTAGCCAAGATGGTAGTGCTGGATGCAGAAGGAGCAACTAAGTTAATTCAAATTGATGTGGCGGGTGCCAAGAGTCAAAAAGAAGCGAAAACTGTAGCTTTGAATATTGCTAATTCGGCTTTGTTTAAGACTGCGGTTTATGGGGAAAATCCCAATTTTGGCAGAGTAGCGGCGGCGGTGGGTGCAGCCGGTTATGATATTAAAGAAGAGCAGTTAAAAGTAAAATTAGGTTCATTAAAAGGTAAACAAGTTAAATTGCAGGTTAATTTATCGCGGGGTAAAGCCAGTTGTAAAGTTTTTACCTCTGATCTGACCCC
>JBAZLM010000009.1:0-43833 GCA_041650295.1 Candidatus Omnitrophota bacterium | reverse complement strand
CCATCTGCAGCCCGAAGAAACATCTCATCATGATTACCTCGCAATGCCACTAATCTCGGTACATCCCGTAACCGTTGCCACACAGATACTTCATCAAAATAATAACCACATAAATCTCCCAAAAAAAGATTAACGTCCGCAGATTCATTTATAATTAAAGGATATGCGGCCTCAAATGCGGGAAGATTACCATGGATATCTGAAAAAACACAAAGTTTCATATCTTTAAAGAGACGTAATAATAGAGATTGCGCCCAACACCCATAGATCCCAAAACCGTATAAAGATCTAAAAGCTTGTCTTCGCTAATACTAGCCAAAAAATTATCATTACGTACACGAAAATAATGTGTTTCCTTACCCTTGCTGCAGTTATTAACATAATTCATATTAGAGCTCATTAAATTAAGATCAATAGGATTATCTGCAGTAATTGCCTTAATTACAAATCCGTTACTTTCGAGAAACTTCTTCATGGAATCCTTATTAAAATACGAGATATGATCGGGATAAGCGAGCCAAAACTTCTTTGAGATATATCGCTCTTTCAATAAATGTTGATGTAGTCGCGAGAAATCATTAGGAGCAACAATAATCAATACTCCTCTACGAGATAATATTTCTTTTAACAAATACATCATCTCTTCTGGATCAACCACATGCTCAATAACATTAGCAAGCGCAATAATATCATATTTTCGTTTTAATTTTTTTTCTTCTTTCAATAAACTAAAAACGTTTCCTTGAGTAAAGTTTTTCTTCAAATGCCGATGAAATTTAATCAACCCAAAACTACTAAAATCTAAGCCCTTAACTTTTAAACCTTCTCGGTGCATCCTATCAAGAAGCCAACCTTCGCCACATCCAACATCTAAAAATGTATTCATATGTTTACCTGCATTAAGTCTGAAAATCTGACGAAATATTAGATCTGCCTTGAGGCGGAAATAACGTTTCTCTTCTTCCGTATAGATTTTTGCATAACTTCCTTTTCCGAGTTGAAAATATTTTTTAGCATAATACCTTTGCAATTCTTCTTCCAAAGGTAAAGGATAATATTGCCAATACCCTTGTGGTTTACGAATCAATTTAGGCTTAACATTTAAATTTAGCATTTTTATCCTCCAACCAAGTCCCAACTAACAGGTGTGCCCCGTTCCACATCCTTCACCACGCAACGCCCAATAATAGAATCATAATATTTAGTAGGAAGTCCCAGACCTGGTCTTATCGAACGAATATCCAATGCCGTAATTTTTTTACCTTTTTTAAGATTATTTACAAAATAGAGTGAACGTTTATATTTAAGCGAACGTATTTCGCTATTTGTAGGCCCATAGTTAACTTCGCCTATAGATTGCCAACATTTTCTACATTCCTCAATTAACTGACGCATTTCTTCTGGCTCCATCGAAAAAGCAGAATCAACTCCCCCATCGGCACGAGAAAGCGTAAAATGCTTTTCAATAATACTGGATCCCAACGCTATACTAGCGACAGCAACCCCAAAACCCATTGTATGATCTGATAACCCCACCAAACAATCAGGAAACTTTTTTCGAATATCTTGAATAGTAATAATGTTTGACTCATTTGGTAGCGCCGGATAAGAACTTGTACACTTTAACATTGCAATAGAAGGACAACCATTATCTCTTAATAATGAGATAGACTCGGATATCTCATCAAAAGTAGCCATACCTGTAGAAATAAAAACAGGTTTATGCGTACTAGCAATTTTCTTAAGTAAGATATGATCTGTATTCTCAAAAGAAGCAACTTTATAACAAGGCACTTTCAAATCTTCAAGAAAATCAACCGCTGTCACATCAAAAGGAGTACTAAAACCTATGATCCCGAGCTCACGACATTTCTTAAAAATTATTTCATGCCACTCCCAGGGAGTATATGCTTTCTGATAAAGCTGGTAAAGACTTTGTCCGTTCCATAAATTTTTTTCATCATTAATCATAAAATCAATATTTTGTGAATCAATAGTCATAGTATCTGCTGTATAAGTCTGTATCTTTAAGGCGTCAACTCCGACATTTGCAGCAGCTTCAACAATCTTAAGCGCACGCTCAAGTGAATGATTGTGATTACCGGACATCTCAGCAATCACAAACGGAGGCCCATTAATTTCTATATTTTTACCATCCACACTAAACATATTTTTTCTCCACCCAATAAAATTAATTAGCTCTCTTTAAATGAACATCTAAAAAACAATTAAAAAATACTTTATTTTTCTCAAAATCACAAAGCCCCCTAGAGAAATCATTAGGAGTTTCTATGGTTATGATTGCTTCTTGAGGCAAACGAGCAGCAAATTTGGCTAAAGGCATGCTTCCGCAACCCAGATTCATATGAGTATCTACCAATGAACAATAATCTCCATCACCAAAATGGAACATCCGTGGATTTTGAATTAAAAATCCTTCAATAAAATCCAGTGGATCTCTAGAAAGAGATCTAGCGGCACAAACAGCATGGTTAAAATCTAACACAAACCCTCTTAATCCACATTCAGTTACGATTTCAAAAAGATCCTCCGGCATATATCCTATACATTCTTTACCATTCAAACCCATTTTTGGTTTATT
Organism: Candidatus Omnitrophota bacterium; assembly: GCA_041650295.1. Classification (GTDB taxonomy): domain Bacteria; phylum Omnitrophota; class Gorgyraeia; order Gygaellales; family Profunditerraquicolaceae; genus UBA6249. The sequence continues at coordinate 41,231 of JBAZLM010000009.1, read as the reverse complement.
TTCAATTAAAACTCGAGAATCTTTCAAAAATTTAAGCTGTTGAATCGTTTCCCCTTTTTCTCCACCGTTCCCACCATGAACGATTATTGTATCTGTTCTTAACCTATCGGCATAACGAAATACATCTCTAAATATCTTTATATTAGAATCCTTCAAATCTTTATCCGCTAAATTAAATCCATGCCCAAAATGAGGGGCATGAACAATTATCGGAATTTTTAATCCATTCCAACACTCCACAGTCTCACAAAATGTACCAGGAACAAGATACAATTCAATATAATCAAAAATAGCATGAGAATACATATCACTAACTTGAGACAAAACTTCAATGTTCGTTGACCATAGCTTGATTCCAATCTTCAGCATCTCAGCCAACTTTCCTATTACTAAACAAAATACTTTGATAACCACTGCTATACGCAATTCTTAAATTCATAACAATCCTTTTAAAATCCTATACTTTAACTCCGCCATCTTCCAATCTTCTTCGCTATCAAGATCCTGCGCTTCAGATTCTCTTATCTCGATAGGCACTGTATTATTAGTAAATATATTCTTATTTTCTAAGAAAGCTTTGGCATTCAACCAATAGAACTGTCCCGCATCATGATAAGTAGAGATCAAATCCTGAGATCTAACATAAAGATTTTCTGGCCATATCATTGAAAGTTTACCATCATCAATTTTTAAAGCCCTCTGTACTGGATAACTAAAACACACTACAGGAATAACAGAATCAGCATTACTTTTTTTAAGCATGTTGAAGGCTTCTTGCAAGCGCTGAAAAGTAACAAAAGGTGCCGTAGGATATATGCAACAACAATACTCAAAAACTTTTCCTCTTTTCCTGTATTCCAAGAGCACCTCCTCTATCACGTCGGCTGTTGTAGCAAAATCACCAGAAGAAGTATTCGACCTAAAAAATGGAACCTTAGCGCTGTATTTCTCGGAAATGAGAGCAATTTCCTTATCATCCGTTGAAACCATAATCTCGTCAAAACACTTCGATTCTATAGCCGCCTCAATGGAATATTTTATTATTGGAAATCCCAAAAACTCTTTTATATTCTTCCTCGGGATGCGCTTACTGCCACTTCGAGCCGTTATGATTGCCAATGTATTATTCATTTTTACCTCAAAATACACTTAAGACAGATTTAATTACTTTATTAATATCACTATCAGAAATACTAGGATAAAGCGGAATGGAAAGACATTTATAATAATATTCTTCCGCACACATTAGATCACCCCAATTAGTACCAAATTTCACTTTGTAAAACGGTTGCGTGTGCACTGGTATATAATGAACCTGCGTGCCCACCCCGCCATCTCTTAATTCTCTCATAACATTCTTTCTATTTTTACCGAGCGCTGAAAAATCAATCTGCAGTACATAAAGGTGCCAATTTGTAAAACAGACCAAAGATTCAAAAGGAACCTTAATAAATTTGTTACCAGCAAATGCTTTATTATAAGTTTCAAATATTTTTCGTCTTCTTCTTAAAAAATAGTCTATCTTCTCTAATTGGGATATGCCTAATGCACATTGAATATCAGTAATTCTATAATTAAAACCTAAAACTTGCTGTTCATAATACCACGGGTTTAATCCGCTTAAGCCATAAGCTTGATCTTTAAAAATTAACTCCTCTTCATTATTGGTTATACCGTGCGAACGGAGAAGCTTTAACTTCTTATAAAGTTTTTCATCATTTGTAAAGACAACTCCACCTTCGCCAGTTGTTATATGCTTAACCGGATGAAAGCTCATTACCGTCATGTCTGAATAAACACAAGAACCGGCCTTTGTACCTTTATATACAGAACCCAAAGCGTGACTTGCGTCCTCAATTATAAATATTTTATTTTTATAATCCACTTGCTTTTGTTCAACAATATTTTTTATTTCTTCCAAATCGCATATCTGCCCAGCAAAATGCACAGGAATAATAGCTTTGGTCTTTGCGTTAATTTTCGTTTCTATTTCTTTCGGATCGATATTGTATGTATCTTCTCTTATATCAGCAAAAACGGGCCTTGCTCCGCAATAGATTCCACAGTTTGCTGATGCTACAAATGTATTAGGTGATGTTACAAATTCATCCCCGTCTTTTAAACCAGCCGATAGACAAGCAATGTGAAGAGCCGCTGTTCCGTTTGATACCGCAACTGCATATTTTGCTCCAACATATTTGCACAATGCCTGCTCAAACTCTTCAATTTTACTCCCTTGAGTAAGATTGGAAGATTTTAAAACTTTAACTACCTCATCTATATCAGTATCATCTATACTCTGCCTACCATAGCTAATAAAATCCAATACTGGATAAGAGGTTTTAGAATAGCAACATCTCCGGACCTCATCACAAAGTTCATTTTTGTAATCTTTAAAGAAAGCAGAGACACATTCTTCGGTCGATGGCAAATCCTGATCTAAAACTTTTGATAACTTTTGCACATTAAGAGATAAATCTTTACCGCGTTTGGCAACAAAATTATAATCGTTAATACTTATTGGTTTTATAAGTGCGCTATCCTTGCTAAAAAATCTAGCAATCAATTTAGCAAAATCATATTTTGATACAGATGTTCTACTGGCAAGATTAAAAATTCCCATTAAATCCTTATCGAGCATTTTATCTATTACCCTAGCAAAATCCATCGTATAAATTGAAGAAAACAGTGCATCACTAAACCCATTTATACAACATCCTCGCTCTAAATTATATAAAATCCATTCAGCAAGACTATGTTTATTCTGAATATTCCAGCCAAATATATTTGTTCTAACTATGATGTAATTTTTGTGTTCTTTTACAACGCCTTCAGCTTCATATTTGGTTAATCCATAGTAGTTGCAAGGAGATACCGGGTCGTTTTCAGAATAATGACCCTTTTCTCCATCATAAACAGCATCTGTGGATATATAAACTAACTTAATATCTTGCTTGCCACAGGCAGAGACAATGTTTCGCGTACCCTCAACATTGACTCTTTTTGTTTCTTCTTTATTATTCTCACAATAATCAATATTCGTTAAGGAAGCACAGTGTAAAATTATATCTGGACTAAAATCAGAAACAGACTCTTTAACTAATTGCTTATCAGTAATATCTACTTTGAGCGCATTAACTCCAGGGATAAACACTTCATGATGATTATACCAACCGGCTATATCATATTTATCCCGAAGAGCAAACGCTAAATTACTACCTAGCAATCCACTTATTCCAGTTATTAATAGCTTTTTCTTCATAATAAATTAAAATTTAAACAGGAACGCCTTCTTTAGACCACCTTGACTGTTCTATTTTATAATCACCTTTAATAGTAAGCAGAATTTTATTAAGATCAGCAACCGACAGCCATTGCTTATTATTTGCTGAGGTATATTCGAAATCTTCGCTACATGGCTTTCCGGGTTTTCCTTTATTCAAAAGTTCATTTTTATAATCTTTATCCTGAGTAACTATGTAGAAATCCTTAAACTCTAAAGCATTCTTTGCATCTGAATTACTTATAAGAACTTCATCTATCTTTTCTCCAGGACGCACACCAACAATCTCATGCTTACAGTCGGGGCACACAGCTTTAGCTAAATCTACAATCCGCATAGATGGAATTCTAGGAACAAACATTTCTCCGCCTTGCATATTCTCAAGACAAAAGAAAACAAAATGGCTCGCCTGATCAAGTGTGATCCAAAATCTTGTCATATCCGGATGTGTTATCGGTAAAACTCCTGTAGACTTACGCTCATCAAAAAAAGGCACAACCGAGCCTCTGCTCCCAAGAACATTGCCATACCTTACGACTGAGAATTTAGTTTGCTGAGTACCGCTATAAACATTCGCAGACATAAATAATTTATCCGAACATAGCTTAGTTGCTCCGTATAAATTTATAGGATTACAAGCTTTATCAGTTGAAAGTGCAACGACGTTCTTTACATTAGCTGATATAGCCGCATCAATAATATTCATCGCTCCCATAACATTGGTTTTTACAAACTCGCAAGGATTATACTCGGCCGCAGGTACCTGCTTTAATGCTGCAGCATGAATTACATAGTCAACCCCCATAAAGGCACGCTGCAACCTACTAAGGTCCCTTACATCTCCTAAAAAATATCGCATAAACGGATACTTTTTTACGCTCCAAACTTGAGACATTTCAAATTGCTTTAATTCATCTCGGCTAAAGATTATAAGCTTATTTGGCTTGTAGCCACCATCAACAATCATCTGAACCATCTTTTTACCTAAAGATCCAGTTCCACCTGTTATTAAAATACTTTTGTTATTTAGCATTCGTCCCCCTCAATTTTCTTAACCGTAGACAGTGTACGTAACCCCATTAACACTAATTAGTTACAAAACAAATACTACACGATTAAAAGTGAAAGTCACTTTTAATCGTAGCTAAACACTACTTTTACTACTTAACAAATGACTTTCCATTTCTTGTTTTAATTTATTGTATTCAGACTCTTTGACTTGCAAGAAATGCTGGAGAAGCTTAAATTTTTCCTCAAAACCCTTTTCAGTCAAAAGGTAGTTAATTTTTTTTAATTTACCAGGGTGAGTAGTAAAGCTTTTGGCTTTAACAAAACCTCTAGAGATGAATTCACGAAGGATATAATTAGTTTTGCCTAATGAGATGTTCAGCCGACTAGAAAGATCGCGCTGGGTAGCATTTGGGTTGGCTTCTAACTCTTTGAAAATAATGAGAGTTTCTTCTTTTTTGGGCTGTTCAGTCATTGAACAAGCATTTTATCAAAGCTAGTAGAAAAGTCAAGAAATAAGATAGCTTTTTAGATTACTTCGGCACCTACAGTGCCTCGAAATGAATACTTTATTTACCTTCCATTTTACCTAAAATTCCAATTACATAACCAAATACTCTTTTTGGATTACCAGGCTTTTTCTGCTCCACTAACCTAAAAGCTTTATCCACCTTAACTTCACCATGAATATTTATCAATTTAGCTATCTGCTCAATTACCGCCAAATCATATCCCTTAAAAACCACAAACGCATATTCCCTGCTTTTAGCTATTAGCTCCTTACCATATATCTCTTCAAGTCGCGCTAAACTTTGTTCAAACTCACACATATCATATAAACCTAAAAATATAGTTGTTGAAGGCATTCTATTTTCATATCCTTCATCTAACTGGCTATATCTCACCTCAATAATATGATAATCCCTCAGCTCCTTCATCCCCTTATAAAGTATCCTCGCTTCTATCCCGTACTTTTCGCTAATCTGTGGCCGTGCCACCATCCATTCCGGCGGCCCCTGCTTACCACCTAACTCCGCCAAATTAATTAACAAACACGCCTTCGCCGCCATGCTCAATCTATTCGCCCAGCCATATTCCCAATAAACCTTCGGAAGCTTAAAACTCTCCTTACCTGGTATTTTTATCAACTTTATTTTAATTGGTTGATTAATATGCGTATCGATTTCAATTATTGGATACAATCTACTTAAATTTCGCAGTTGCCGATTGATCTCTTTGCGATAGCCTCTTCGATCCAAACTCTTTAATAATCCCAAGTTTTCCGCTAAAACTTCATAATTTGTATCTACTATTCCTTTGGCATTACCATCGAAATCCCTTAATAATAAAAGCCAAAGATCAAAGCCTCTTTCATTGCACCTACGCAACATCTCTGGCACCACTCCTTTTTTACCCAATGCCCAATAAGGAATATTCACCCCTGGGCTTTCATTCAACCATCCCACAGCAAGTTTTATTCGCGAAAACTCACCTAAAAGCTGCTCCGCCAATTTAGGAGAATCCATTAAAAATGAAATCTCATTACTTCTCGTCAATGCTACCTCTGTCCAATTATGGCTGCCTGCAATAATTATTCTCTTATCAATCACAATTGCTTTAGTGTGGGTATATGCTCCCACGCTATCAAAATACACTTTGATCCCATTATCTTTTAAAAAATTAAAAGCTTTTAAATTATCTTCGCTAGCATTAGTTTTATAACCATCTTTTTGATAATCAAGAATAACCTTAACCTCTACCCCTCTATGCTTAGCTCTAACTAATTCATCCATTAATTGTGTAACTTTTAGTTTCTTATCGTCTTTATTAAAACTAATCAGATACATAACGATATCAATGGATTTCTTAGCTTGAGAGATAGCTTTTTGGGTGGCGAAGAAATATTCTTTATTGGCTAAAGGAGTAACATCAGCCGGCAAGCAAAACCCCCACCTCGCCATCAGCATCAACCCCATAATTGTAGACAGTGTACGTAATCTCATAGTTGTTAGGTAGTTACAAAACAAATACTGCAATCAAAGGCGACAGTTACCTTTTTATATATTTAAAGCATTATATCATTATAATCCTAAACTGTGTACGAAATTGCATGATTCACAAAATATTGTGTTAGATTCTCCCTCCTTTTTCGTCTATTACTATAGAGAGGATAAAAATAGCATGTGAAAGGAGAAAATAGAATGACAGCTGGTTCAGAATATATCAAATTCTTAAATGAAATAAAATCACGCATCATTACGGCAAGGATTCAGGCAATTCGGTCAGTTAACCAAGAGCTTATAAGGCTATACTGGAGTATTGGTAAAACTATTGTAGAGAGGCAGAAAAAATATAAATGGGGCGATGCGGTAGTTGAGAAGCTAGCAAGTGACTTAAAAGAAGATTTTAAAACCACATTAGGCTTTTCAACCCAAAACCTCTGGTTTATGCGTCAATTTTACCTTGAGTATAAAAATGACTCAATTCTCCAACAGCTTGTTAGAGAATTGCCATGGGGACATAATATACTTATTTTTTCACGAATTAAAAACACAAAAGAAAGAACGTATTATTTAAAGGCATCTGTTGAAATGGGCTGGTCGAGAAATGTTCTTCTCAACCAGATTAAAGCCGGCGCTTATCATTATCAAAAAAATATACCGAAACAGCATAATTTTTTAAAAACCCTACCGATTCATCTTACTGAACAGGCAGATGAATCCATAAAAAGTGTTTATAATCTTGAATTTCTTGATATTACAAAATCGGTGATTGAACGAGACCTAGAACGCCGCCTTGTTGAAAGAATTAAACGCTTTATGCTTGAGCTCGGCAAAGGGTTCTGCTTTCTGGGAAATCAGTATCCACTCACATTGGGAAAAAACGAATATTTCGTTGATCTCTTATTTTATAACCGTTTATTAAGATGTCTAGTGGTAGTTGAACTTAAGACTGGTAAGTTTGAACCCGAATATGCTAGTAAAATGGACTTTTATTTACAGATTCTAGATGAGCAAGTAAAACTAAAAAATGAAAATCCATCCATAGGCATTATTCTATGCGCGGCTAAAGACAACATCGTGGTTGAATATGCCTTGCGCAGCACCAAAAAACCTGTGGGAGTTGCCGAATATTATCTTACTAATAAATTGCCTAAATATTTAATGGGAAAACTTCCCGACGCAAACGCTTTGAAATTGCCAATACAAGAAGGATTAAAACCGTAGACAGTGTACACAATCTCATAATTGTTAGGTAGTTACAAAACAAATACTATAACCTCTTAGCTTTCTAATATTATTTCAATTTTTTTTACAAATGAGGGCAATTCATGTTCTTCTGAACCGTTAACAATATACTGATAATCATCATAATCAAACTCAATCGCATGGCACCGAAGAGCTTCTTTTCCGTCAAACTTTACTAAAAATCCGCCGTCATCCATATAGACCCTCCTTTTGTTATGTTTATAGGGAAATTATAACACTAACAGGTTTATGGGTGAAATCCTATTTTTGTCACGCATAATAGCGATATTGACCTCTACAGCACGCTCACTATTCAATACGCTAGATAACATGGCTACGCCCTGCTCAGTAAAAACGTAGGGTAATTGATAGGAAAACTTTAGTGAGTTGAGGTGGTCGCATTTTGCGACCAGATCATCTTTTTCAATCCCTATCAGAAAATAAATCGAACAAAAAAATTATATTAAAATGGTATAGTTAAACCAACCTCTATCGCCTGTTCTTTATACAAAGATTTTAATCTTAAGAAAATTTCGGCATCATGGTGGTCTAAAAATTTACGAGACATAGTGAGGGTTATGCCAACAGATTTACCTAAATCATCTTTAAGCGCAAAGATCACTTTATTGGGGCCAAAAGTAACTTCGGCGCCGAATTCTATCGACTTAATATTGCCTTGACCATAGTCCATTTGGAATGACAATGCTAAGTTGCGGCCAAATTTCCATTCGCCATAAAGAATTAATACCTGATTGGGTGACGTCACACGACTTTGCCGAATACCAATACCAATACGATAGCGGATCTCTCCTTTTTTAGGATAAAGCGATGGGGATTCAAGCTGAACTTTAAATTCAAAACGCGAAGTTGAGCTGCCTTCGAGAGAATAGACTAGACGATTGGTTGAAGAAATATTCCAATAACCTTTAAATGTTAATGTATCGCGACCATCTTCAGATGTGTACTCAATTTGCTGATTATTATTTAATTTCCAACTGCCTTTAAAGGTATAAGTTTCAGGCGGCCCCTTATGCATGGAAACTGTAAAACAAAGTTCATTATATTTATTAGCAAACCAGGTGCCTTTAAGCTTAAGTAGACGTAAACGAGATGGTTGAGCTGTTGATTCAGTTTGAATTGTTTCGATGATAAGAGTATCGGATTCTGCGGCGATAAAACGTTTTTGGAGAGTTTTCTTTGGTTTTATTGATAGCATAGTAAGAGGTAAATATTTTACTTATCTTCTATACAATTACCTAAACCAACTATAATTTTATTTTACCATATTTAAAAAATAAAAATATTAATATTGCCAAAGTAACTATGGTTGTAGCATTGGCAATAATTATAATCGGATCGCCGCGGGCAATTCCATAAACTAACCAAAGACAAACACCTGCGGAAAGTTGAAATAATGTAACCGGACTTACATCATGCACAGATTTAGTGCGTAGCGCACGAAATATCTGTGGAACAAATGAAAACATGGTTAGGGTGGCAGCGAGAGCGCCGATTATTGTCCAAATCATAATTTACTATTATACCCTAAACTCTCGCAAAATAAAGACTTTCGTAGACAGTGTATATAATTCCATATGGACCATGCGGTTACGAAACAAATACTGCAGACTTGCTGCGAGTGATTCTTAGTACTAAAGATTAAGAATATTGCATTACATATTTATCTAACAATTCACGTATCATTTTTTGATATTTTGTATGGTACTGCCCCGCTTGATGCTTAAAAAAATCAACACTCTTCTTGTTAAGCGCGATAGTAACTTTAATCGTCTTATCAATTGTTACTAGTTCTGCGGGTGACGGAAGAAAGTCTTTTACCCTTTTAAGTCTCCCAACAGGCATATTCACATCCCTAATCATTTTTTTCATAACAAGCCTTCCCCTTTCTCCAGTATCCCGCTCCGAAAATTCTTATCTTATCATCACGATAAATAAATCTAACTGTAACAATCTTTTTCTCGACTTTGCCAATACAAAATAATCTTTCTTCTTTCAAGCTGTGCTTTGCATCAATGTAAATTTTCCTTTTGGAATCCTTGAAAGCTTTTGCAGCTGTATTAAAATCTATACCATGCTTACGAATGTTCGCTGACTCACGGCTTAGATCCCAAATAAAACTTGTTTGCCCCTCATTCACCTGTTTAGAATATAACATATCCTCAATTAGTTGTCAATATAATCATACATACATTAATATGTATCATTGTAGACAGTGTATATAATTCCATATAATGCATACATTTACAAAACAAATACTGCGGCTTTCCTACCTTGCCTTCTGGGGAAATAATGATCTCCCCTCCTCACCAATTTTCTTAAGAAATCCTTATCGCCACAAGGAGCCTCTACGCTAGAGAAAAAAATCTCATCGCGTTGATTAAAATCTTCCAAGTATTTCTTATAAGCAATTTGCCGGGCATCTGCATTCTTGCCAAACTCCTCAAAATCAGGACAAGCTCGGGTTATGCCATCTTCTTGTCCCAAACAATAAAATCGCGCACTGCTATGCGCATACTCACAGGCCTCTTTTACTATTTGCGCGCGCACCGGATTTCTCTCCACATAACGGCCACAAGTTTTCAAATATAGTTCCTTTTGTATCGGTTGCAATTTAAATCTGCCCTGCCATAAATATCCCACCGCATTATACTGTTTATGATAATAATGACTGTAAGCCCGATGCACCCCAGCCATAAATTTCGAAACTAACTCCGGCTCCTGAAATTCAACTACCAAATGGTAGTGTGTTGGCATGATCGCCCAATGATAAATCCGCGCCTGGAATCTTTCGCTATACTCGCCAAACAACAACTTAATTCGATTAAAATCCTCAACTTCTTGAAAAATTACTTTGCGCCCGTTACTGCGACTAAACGCATGATACACTAATGATCTTTGCAATTGATGCTTACGCGCATACGATGGCATATGTCGCCTCCTTTTACTACAATAGACGCGCAAAACAACAAAATCTAACTAGCTATTTTTTAAGATGGAAATATTTGTTTCAGAAGTAATTGAGGAATACGAAGTTACATACACTGTCTACAGGAGCTTGAGGAAACGACGAGAGCCGGCTTTGAGGATGCCGGGTTCAAGCGGAACGAAATCTTCTTTTTCGATTTTTTTATTATTAAAACTGACTGCACCTTGTTTAATTAAACGACGGGCTTCGTTGCCGCTGGCAACTAGCTTACTTTCAGTAAGAATAGTAAGAATAGTCTTTTTACCATCAGTTTTAAATTTTGGCATATCCTGAGGGACTTCTTTTTGGGAAAAAACGCGCGTAAACTCATCTGCTTCTTGATCAGCCGCTTGAGCAGAATGATATTGCGTAATAATAATTTTGGCCAAATTAATTTTAGCATCACGCGGATGCAAGGCTTTAATCTTCACTAAATCTTCGTCGGTGAGCAATTCATAGTATTTGAGCATTAACTCATCAGAGATCGACATGATTTTGCCAAACATCTCTTTAGCAGATTCATTAATCCCGATATAGTTGCCATAAGACTTACTCATCTTCTGGACGCCATCGGTACCCTCTAATAACGGCATAGTTAAGACTACCTGTTGCGGCTGATTATAATCTTTTTGTATCTCTCTGCCCATTAAAAGGTTAAATTTCTGGTCAGTCCCACCCAACTCTACATCTGCTTTAAGCTCTACGGAATCATAACCCTGAATCAATGGATATAAAAACTCAAGGATAGAAATATCCTCACCGTTAACATAACGTTTTTTGAAATCTTCTCGAGCCAGCATCTGGGCAACACTAGAATGCGTTGTTAGATCCAATAATCCTAATATATTTATTTTCTTAAGCCACTCACTATTAAATCTAATTTCAAGTTTATTTCTATTAATATCTAGGACCTTAAAAACTTGTCTTTTATATGATTCCGCGTTTTTAAGAACTTCTTTCGTAGTAAGCCGATTTCTTTTTTCCGAACGACCAGTAGGATCTCCAATTTGACCAGTAAGATCACCAATAAGAAAAGTAACTTTGTGACCACAATCTTGAAATTGTCGTAATTTTCTTAAAAGTACGGTATGACCTAAATGCAGATCAGGAGCCGTCGGGTCAAAACCGGCTTTAATTTTTAAGGGGCGCTTAAGTTTTAAACTCATGGAAAGCTTCTTGCGAAGCTCTTCCTCAGAGATTATCTCTACCGCGCCCCTCTTAATTATGGCTAACTGCTGTTCGATATCCATATTTTTATAGATTGCTTCGTCGCTACGCTCCTCGCAATGACGAACCAGTTATAAACGTGCGGTCAGGCCAATCTTTGCCTGCTCCACATCCACTTTAATTACTTTAACTTTAATTTTGTCGCCAGCTTTTAAATTAGCGGCGGCTTCTTTTTCAATTTCGCTAGAATAAATTAAACCTTCTAGCTCGTTGTCAATTTTGGCAAATACGCCAAACTCGGTAATACTAGAAACCTCAACCTCTAATTCGGTATCCAAAGGATATTTGTCCGCAATCTTTGGCCAAGGATTATCCTGTAATTGCTTTAGACCTAAAGCAATCCGGCGATTGGTAGAATCTACGGAAAGCACAGACACATCCACCTTCTGTCCTTTTTTCAAAATATCTTGTGGGTGGCCGATTCTTTTGGTCCAGGAGATATCGGAAACATGAATCATACCTTCTAGGTTGGAATCTAACTCCACAAATGCGCCGTACTCAGTAAATCCGCGAATCTTACCGCTTACTGTGGTGCCGACGGGATATTTGGACTCAGCTTCTAACCATGGATTTAACTCTAATTGTTTTAAGCTCAGTGAGATTCTACGCGAATCTTTCTCGACACTTAAAATTTGAGTTTCGACCATATCGCCCACGGCAAATAATTCACCGGGGTTATTTACGCGTTTGGTCCAAGAGATCTCGGAAACGTGAATCAGGCCTTCGATGCCTTTTTCCAATTCCACAAAAACTCCGTAAGGTAAAATATTAACCACTTTACCTTTTACCTTTGCACCGACGCTGAATTTGCTGTCGATATCTTTCCAAGGATCAGATAATCTTTGTTTTAATCCTAAGGAAACTTTACCGGAAGCCTGATCCAGATTTAAAATCATCACTTCGATCTTATCACCAATAGCGACAATCTCTGAAGGATGACTAATCTTCGACCATGACATATCGGTAATGTGCAATAAACCATCTACTCCGCCTAAGTCAATAAAAGCGCCGAAGTCGGTGATCGCTTTAACTAAACCGGGATAAATGTTACCAATTTTTAATTCACCCCAGATTTTTCCTTTTGCCACATCGCGATCAGCCTGCACGGCTTCACGACGGCTGACGATAATCGAGCGGCGTAAATTGTTGACTTTAACAATCTTGAATTTAAATACTTTGTACAAGATGTCTTTGTCGGCAATGTTACGAAAAGAGGAAAGTGAACTGGGTAAGAACCCTTCGATTCCCATAATGTCGACCAGGAATCCACCTTTAACTTTTTTAACCGGCTTACCTTCGACTAAAGTGCCTTCGTTGGTTAATTTAACCACTTTATCCCAGCCCTGCATACGCATGGCTTTTTCACGCGATAAAGTCATGACCCCGGCGTCATTTTCCATCGTCTCTAGCAAAAATTCCATCTCTTTGCCGATAACTAAATCTGGAGCACTGAATTCAGTGATCGCCACTATACCTTCAGACTTAAAACCAACGTCGACTAAGACCTCTTTGCTTTTAATCTCAACAATTTTGCCACTGACTACTTGGCCTTCTTTTAAAACTTTAATACTTTGATTGTATAACAACTCTAATTCTGCTCTAGTATCTGCTGACATTTCGAATAACTCCCTTTCTAAGTACTTTTTAATAACTGTTACGGTTCTGTTACGTTAATAATATGAATTTTCCTGTATACTTTTTATAGCCAAAATCATAAACCAAAATGCATGACTTGGCGCCCCCTTTCCTCGTAAGTTTGTTCGTAGTGCAACCATCTTGTTTTATAACCCTTTCAAAATAATTTCTTTACCTAAAGCTAATAGCTTGTTGGCTTGGGTTAAACTTTTTGCCTCAGCGTAACTGCGCATAATCGGCTCAGTTCCCGAACCGCGGAACATTAACCAGCTCTGATCTTCACAGATTAATTTAATTCCATCATAGTCTTTGATATCGACAACTTTCTTGCCTAATAATTCTTTAGGTAGACTTTCTTTCTTTGGCTCAACGCGTCGATCAATATGAAAATCTTGGCGCACATAATAAAATTTGCCGAATTGTTTCTCAGTTTCATTTAAGATCTTTAAAATATTTTTATTACGATAAACCATCATCTCAATTAACAAAAGTCCGGCCATTGTTCCGTCACGTTCAGGAATATAATTCTTTACACCCATGCCACCGGCTTCTTCGCCACCAGCCACAATATCCTGTGTCTCCATCAAATCCGATATATATTTAAATCCTACTGGGGTTTCATAAAGTTTAATATTTAAGAAGGCGGCAATGTTGTCCATCATCGTAGTACCACAAATTGTCTTCACTAAGCCACCACTCCAATGACGATCCTGATTTAAATGCAGAGCCAATAATCCTAAAATCTTTTGGGGATGAATAAATACTCCACCGGGGGCAACCGCAGCAATGCGATCGGCATCGCCGTCTAGGGCAATCCCTAAATCAAATTTTTCTTTTTTTACACGCTCTTTTAATACCGCTAAATTATCTTCTACCGGTTCCGGTCTGCCACCGTCAAAACCTGGATTAACGGTGTTACGCATAAACTCTAACTTTATGCTAGTGCCTTTAAGTACCTGAGCGATAAAACTGTCACCTGAACCATACATCGAATCTACCAAAACTTTAAATTTTTTATTTTTTATTTTCTTTAAATCAATATAATTACGGATAAACTTAATGTAATCTTTAGTAATGTCCACGATATCGGTTTTCTCAACCTTCACCGAATCTTTAACCGGGGTTTTGGCTAACAACGCTTCGACATCTTTAGTTACTTCTTGGCTAGCCCCGCCACCAGCGGCATTCTTAATTTTAAAACCATTATATTCAGCAGGATTGTGCGACGCAGTAATCATAATCCCTAAATCTAGCTTGCGCGATTTAACCGCAAAACTTAACGCGGGAGTCGGCGTAGGTTGATCTGAAAGCACAACCTCAATACCGTTACTTTTAAAAACGGTAGCGGCAGCCATGGCAAATTTGCCGGACATAAAACGGGTATCAAAACCAATGGCGACTTTTTTGCCAGTACCTAAATAATCGGCCACGGCTTGCGTTAAAATTTTAACATTTTCTAAAGTATAAGTATCGGCGATAATTGCTCGCCATCCATCAGTCCCAAACTTAATCTGCGCAACAGTATTACTCATTTAAATATCTCCTTATCGTTAGATCTCTCTAATAAAATAATTTTTTATAATAAACTGTTCATAGATCGGCCTCGCACCTCCGGGCTTGGCACTCCCTAGGACGTTACCGCCCTCGGTCGCTTCGCTGTTCGCTCGCAATAACGAAAGAGCAGTCATTGCGAGGAGTACGCCGCAGGCGGACGACGAAGCAATCTCAATAGCTACTGTATTCTACCTTAAACTGTTAATTGCTTGTTTAATATCCTTTGCCCCAAAAATATACGAACCGGCGACAATAATATTTGCCCCGGCGTCTTTGACTAATTTTACCGTAGAATTATTAATTCCACCGTCAACCGAGATATCTTTTTTAAAGATTGCTCTTAATTGTTTTATTTTACCCACCGCTGCCGGAATAAACGCCTGTCCACCAAATCCAGGGTTAACCGACATCACTAAAACAAAATCCACTAGCGCTAAAGTCTTTTTAATTTTTTCAATGGGTGTGGCCGGATTTAAAGAGATCCCAAATTTTATTCCCTGTGCTTTTAGCTTTCTGCCCATCGCCGCAATTTCATTTAAGCTAGCGGTCTCAATGTGCACGGTAATCATATCACTGCCAGCTTTCACAAAAGCATCCACATATTTAGCCGGATTTTCAATCATTAAGTGCACATCCAAAGGCAACTTAGTTGATTGACGTAAATATTTTACCACAATCGGACCAATGGTAATGTTGGGCACAAAATGTCCGTCCATCACATCCACGTGAATTAAATCTGCACCCGCAGCACTAACTTTTTTTAGTTCGCTAGCCAGGTTAGAAAAATCAGCTGATAAAATTGATGGGGCTATTCTTATTTTCATATTTTACCTTGTCTTTAACTAAAGCTTACTTGCCGCTATTTTTACCATTTTACCATTTTTCCATACAGCTAAAGGACGCCCAGATTTTTTATGATCCTGAACAACCTGACGTATTGCGCTTTTTATAGCTAACACAGCTTTATCTTGTATAGTAATTTCCCTCTTCATCTCTTAATCTCCATTTTTAATTTTATCAAATAACTGTTCATCAGCAACAACTAACTTCCCGTCTACATTTTTTGCAATTAAAACAGGAGTGATGTCAGAATTATTAAAAATTACCCAAGAATCCAATAGTGGCTGGTATAATTTAAACAAATTAGCAATAGATCTCTTAAAGCGCCTGCGCACATCTACAGAAGGAACATGATGACCACCGTCTATAACTCTTTCCTTAATCCGCGCAATGGCAAGCTGCGAATCAGGTATCCAGAGAAAAAATAGATGTAACTTATATCCTCTGGCTTTTAATTTTTTAAGCAGATTAACATATAGTTTACCTGACAATGTTGTTTCAAATCCAAAATCAACACCATTTTCTGCAAATCCATTAATCTGCTCTAAAACAATTCTTCCTGCTTTAATAGCAAATACACTAGGAGAAAATGGTGAAAGCCCCTGAGCTATAAGATCAGCATTCACAAAATTTTGACATATGGCATACTCGGGTAAAAACTTCTTGGCAAACGTAGTCTTTCCTGAACCATTAGGACCAGCAATTATATATACATTTTTATTATTTTTCATAGCTACCTTCTACCACCTACTCACTTATATAATTTCTTTCTTTTAATATGGTCAAAAACTTTATCCATGACTAAATATCCAAAAGACTTACCTTGTTGCACACACTGACGCACTTCAAATCCTGAGACATCCACTGCCCGAATCGGTAAAATTTTAGCTCCCAATTGCCGGGAAGCGACATAAGAACCGATATCTTCCAGCGGATAACCTGGTCGAGTGGCCACCACAAAGGTTACAGCCTTAGCGATCTTATCAATATCTTTCCAACCGTCAAAATACGTAATCAAATCCGACCCAATTATCAAATAAAAACTATCTGTTGGATACTTTTGCTTTAACTCGTTAACCGTATCTATGGTATAAGATTTACCGCCTCTTCTAATTTCAATATCCGATACGGCAAAATATTTATTGCTCTTGGTGGCTAACTTTAACATCTTTAGCCGATCCTCTGCTGGAGCAATGTTGACATTATCTTTATGCGGCGGCAAAGCAGTGGGGATAAAAATAACTTTATCTAACCCTAACTTCTCTCTTGCCTCCTCAGCTAAAATCAAGTGCCCAATGTGCACCGGATTAAAAGTTCCGCCGAGGATACCAATCTTCACCGCGCACCTTCTCTTTTAATTAAATCTATAAACCATATGACCTTATCAGATAAATAATTAGAAGGTGCGTGGCTCATTGGCGCACTTGCCCCGTACCAAAGACCATATATTTATAAGTCGTTAATTCTTCTAACGCCATCGGCCCGCGCGCATGTAACTTATCGGTAGAAATACCGATCTCAGAGCCCATCCCAAACTGATGCCCATCCGTAAAACGGGTTGAGGCATTTACATAAACACAAGCCGAATCCACTTCCCTTAAAAACTTAGTCGAATTACCCTGATCGTCGCTGACAATGCTATCAGAATGATGCGAACCATAATTATTAATATGAGTAATCGCAGCATCTAAATCATCCACTACCTTAACCGATAAAACTAAATCTAGATATTCAGTGCGATAATCTTTCTCAGTAGCTGGTTTTGCCCATTTCGCAATTTTTCTAGTAAAATTACAGCCGCGAATTTCTACACCAGCATCTCTAAATTTCTTAAGCATCCCAGGTAAAAATCTAACCGCAACATCGCGATGCACCAACATGCATTCCATGGCATTACAAACTCCTGGGCGCTGCACTTTGGCATTAAAACAAATATTCTCGGCCATATTTAAATCTGCCCACTCATCGACAAAAACATGACAAATTCCTTTGTAATGCTTAATCACCGGAACCAAAGATGCCTTAACCACTTTATTAATCAACTCTTCCCCACCACGAGGCATTACTAAATCAATATATTTATTTAATTTCAATAAAATATCTACAGCCTTACGATCAGCAGTCTTAATTAGATTAATTGTGCCGTCGGCAATATTATGTTTTTTCATCACCGTTTCCAACACATTAAAAATCGCTAGATTTGAATTTAACGACTCACTACCCCCGCGCAAAATTACGCTATTGCCCGACTTAAAACAAAGTCCGATACAATCTGCCGTGACATTGGGACGCGATTCATAAATTATGGCAATTACTCCAATTGGTGAACGTACTTTTTGAATATGTAAACCTACCGGAGCATTCCAATCCCGTATAACTTTACCAATAGGATCCGCTAATCCCACCACCTCTAGCAAAGAATCGGCCATCTGTTTAATTCTAGCCTCATTTAATGTAAGCCGGTCGACAAAAGCCTTACCTTTTTTAGAAGCTGAGGCAACATCTAAGCGATTAGCTTTTAAAATATCTTTTTTCTTAGCTAACAATGCCGCCGCCATATCTTTAAGCACCGCATTTTTAGTTTCCGTAGACAAAACGGCTAACTTTCGCGAAGCGCTTAAAGCTTTTTGAGCAATAGATTCTATTTCTTGTTTTAAATTTTGTTTCATCGCTTTTTAGTGGTAAACCACGTTAAAGACAGGCTGCCACAGGCAGCCGTCAGTCACCTACGGTGCCTTGTCTTTAACGTGGTAAAAATTGTACCACTGCTATAAGGATTATCGGCAACTTGCTTAATAATTCCTTTTTTATGGCCGTTAGCAATCACGCAAACCACCCCTGCCTCAACGGCAATGTGGGCCGCTTGAATTTTGGTAATCATCCCACCCACGGTAGTTTTTTTACTCGTAGGACAGGCCAAAGATTTAATCTCTGAATTAATAGAACTCACTATCGGCACTACTTTCTTATTTTTATCTAACAATCCGTCGACATCTGAGAGCACAATTAATAAATCCGCATCCACTAAAATAGCAACCATCGCCGACAACTTATCATTATCGCCAAACTTTATCTCTTCGGTAGCCACCGTATCATTTTCATTAATAATCGGCACACACTTTAACTTTAATAAAGTATTTAAAGTATTTTTAGCGTTAACATAACGATGAGCTAAAAAATCATCCCAAGTTAAAAGTAACTGCGCACAATTTAATTTATATTTAGCCAAAGCCTGTCGATAAACATGCATCAATTCATGTTGACCAATCGCTGCCGTAGCCTGTAGACCAGGCAACTCTTTAGGACGTTTGTTTAATTTTAAAATCGACATCCCTAAAGCAATCGCTCCGGAAGAGACCAAAACTACTTCTTTACCTTCGCGCATTAAATCTGAAATCTGCTTACTAATATCTTTAATTAAAGCAGTATCTAACTTATTTTTGCCGCCAGCAAATAAGCTTGAACCAATTTTAACTACTATTCTTTTATAGTTTTTTTGCAACCGCATCGACTAACTCCTCTAATCCTTTTTTATCCATTGCCGAAACCGCAAAAATCGGCTTCTTAATTAATTTCTTAAAACGTTTTAAATTTTTATCAAAGTTGGGCAGATCCATTTTATTAGCACAGAGAATCTGCGGTTTCTTAAAGAGTTCTTTGCTGTAACTCTTTAACTCTAAATTTATCTTTTTATAATCATCTAGCGGATCGCGACCTTCAAACCCAGACATATCAATGATGTGAATCAAAACACTGGTCCGCTCGACGTGTTTTAAAAATTTATCCCCTAACCCACGACCTTCCCAGGCGCCTTCAATTAATCCCGGAATATCGGCCACCACAAATCTTTTATGACTACTGTTGACCACACCTAATACCGGAGCAATGGTCGTAAAAGGATACGCCGCCACTTTAGGATGCGCATTCGAAATTGCCGAAATTAATGTCGACTTGCCCGCATTGGGAAACCCAATTAACGCTGCATCTGCTAAAAGCTTTAAATCTAAAATAATATTTTTTTCTTCTCCGGGCACTCCCGGAGTGGCTTCTTGACGATGCCAGTTACCAATCCCGCCTTTACCCCCGCGGGCAACAATTACTTCTTCACCTTCTACATTTAAATCACGTAAGACAGAACCCGTGGCTTCATCTTTAATAATTGTACCTAGCGGCACGCGCACAATCACATCTTCTGCGCCCTTGCCTCTTTTATGATTGCTGCCACCGTGTCCACCGTGAGCACCCACAAAATGTCGGTGATATTGAAAATCTAACAGCGTTAAAAGATTGCGGTCGGCGACAAAGATAATGTCCGCACCTTTTCCACCATCACCACCGTCGGAAACCCCGTTGCGCTGATATTTATCGCGGAATAGACTTTGGCAACCTTTGCCCCCGCTACCTGCTTTAACATTTATTTTAGCGCTATCAATAAACACTTCTAAATTTTTAAGCTAGGTCGATTGACTTAATTTTTAACTCAGTTAACTGGGCGCGATGTCCTTTTTCCCAATGTGAGCTTTTTCTACGACGATATTTATAAGCAGTAGTTTTTACGCCTAACATCTGACGTACGACGATAGCTTCTACTTTAGCCCCTTTAACATAAGGCATACCAATCTCTACTTTTTTATCTTTAGAGACCAATAAAACCTTATCAATGGACATGGTGTCGCCTTTAACCACGACTTCCTTGTTAACTTGGATAACATCATCCTTTTTTACGCTATATTGCTTTGATCCAACCTCAATTATTGCATACATTTGACAATCCTCCATAAAAGTGAATAATCCAGACAATTCTGGAACTTTGTATTATATACCGGCTTATTTTTGAGGTCAAGCTATTTTGATGTCTTCTAAGTGCGCGGTAGGGTTAGAAATAAGGTTAATCTTAGTCCTATACTTGTGCTCAAGTACCCGCAGGACCTCCTTATCTTTTAAGATTTCGTCAATCACTGGTGGAGCTAGCGTGACTGAGACTTGTTTTAAGGTTTTACCCTTAAGATAACGTTTAAGCTCTTTGAGCGCAAAAATTCCCAGAGTTTGGGGTGAACGCAATTTACCTTTGCCTTTACAATAAGGACAGGGATGAAAAGAAAGCATCTGTACGGTTTTATGGATACGTTCGCGGGTCATCTCCACAATTCCAAATTTAGAGATCCCTAAAATATCATATTTTGCACGATCCGTCTCCAAAGCTTTCTTTAAAATATTTAACAATTCTCGACGATGGCCTTCTTTCTCCATATCAATAAAATCAATGACAATAATTCCGCCTAAATCGCGTAAAACTAGCTGGCGGGCAATTTCCACCGCCGCTTCAGCATTAACTTTAAAGGCCATCTCTTCCTGATTAACTTTTTTCTTAAAACCTCCGCTATTTACATCAATAACCACCAAGCCTTCGGTCGGCTCAATAATTAAATAGGCTTTGGATTTCATGTAAACATGGCTTTCAAAGATATGATTGATCTGTTTTTCAACATCTTTGGCGCCAAATAAGTCATCGCCTTTGTAAAGTTCGACTTTTTTGCACAGATAACTTAAAAAAGTGCGCATAAAATGCTGAATGCGATAAAACTCTGGCTTGGAATCAACAATTAATTTAGTCACGTCTTCCGTAAATGAATCACGAATCGCTCTAAGTGTTAAATCGTACTCTTCATAGACCAAAGACGGGGCGGATTTGCCTTGCGTATTTTTTTCTAGACGCTCCCATAGTTTATAAAGAAACTGGGCGTCACGGGTAAGTTCGGTCTGACTTCTACCACTAGCCGCAGTGCGCACAATAAAAGCAACCGGCTTAGGAAATTTAATTTCACGGAAGATATCACGTAAGCGACGGCGCTCGGCTTCATCTTCAATGCGACGGGAAATTCCGCCCTGTTTGTCCATGGGCATAATCACTAAATAACGACCAGCTAAACCAATTTGTGTAGAAAGGCGAGGGCCTTTGGTGCCAAAAGATTCTTTCACTACTTGCACTAAAACTTCTTGGCCCTTCTTTACTTCTTTAATCGGAGTTTGGGCAGGAGCCTCGACAGATTCATAGGCTGATTCAATCTCGGATAAATATAGAAATCCGTTTTTCGGCAAACCAATATCCACAAAAGCTGCACCAATCGATGGCATCACAGCCTCGATGCGCCCTTTATAAATATTACCTACAATTGTGCGATCTTGTGGACGCTCAATATGAAACTCTAAGAGCTGCCCGTCGCTAACTATGGCAACGCGTTTTTCTTGAGCTTCCGCATTAATTAAAATTTCCTTGGACATCTTTAACCTGGATCCCTTCTGGTAACTGTTTTTGCAACTTATCGGCAAAATCAACTGGCGTAACCGGATACTTTAAGAGAATCGACGCTTCTTCGGATTCACTCTCGACACCTAATTTCAACGCCCTTTTAAAACTTAATTTTGGATGGGGGCTAAACCCTTCTGACATTTTTAGGGGAAGCTTGGCCCGGCGCATCGCCCGCATAAATAAGCGCATAAGATCAAGATGCGATATATATCGCATCAGACCTTTTTTACTAAAATTAAAACTGACTCTATACATTTATATTTTTCCGTCATTGCGAGGAGCCGCAGGCGACGAAGCAATCTCGTTATTTAGATTGGTTCAACTTCTTTTTATCCGCTACTTCCTTCTTACGTTTAGCAATCGATGGTTGTTCCTTAATCTCCACCACCGCTTCGCGACCCAACCTCTCCTCAAGTTTTGCTAATTCTTCCGGAGTATATTCACCTTCTTTAATAATTCTAGCCGTAATAAAAATTAAAAGATCTATCTTTTCTGTCGTATCTGTAACCCGTCCAAAAAGCATCCCTATTCCCCAAGGTAAATCTTTTAAGAAAGGTATGCCGATTTTTTCTTTGCCTTTAACGTCTTTTAATAAACCACCAATTACAATCGTCTCCCCATCTTTTGCAAGAACTTGGGTCTGCACTTCACGCACATCGATAATAGGATAACTTGTTGTGGTTGAATTTGTATTTGTGCCACTTGGCGCACCAGCAGTTGAAACAGCTGTGACTGATGAATTAGAAGAAGTAATACTAGGATGAACAATCATATTAATATATCCTTCTTCTGATATTTGCGGCACAACATTTAAACGAATACCAATCTCCTGATAATAATCCAATGTTTGTGTTACAGTAGAATTAGTATCACCAGTGCCGGCGGTAACCGTAGATTGTAAAATCGGAGTGTGGTAGCCCACCAACATTGAGGCTTCCTGATTATCCAATGTAAATAAACTTGGGGCTGACAATGTATTGGTATCCGCATCATCTTCAAGCGCATGAATCACTGCTTCAAATTGTGTGCCGGTTAATTTTTGGAAAACAAATTCCGCGCCCGCATTATAAGGCTCATAACCCAAAATTGTTGTGGTTGATGGATTAAATAAAGATGGCGTTATTTTAGTAGCAGTAGAACCTGTTCCGCTATTAATTGTACCAGCATGCCCACCAGTAGCAGTTCCTGCTCCCTGCATT
Source organism: Candidatus Omnitrophota bacterium (assembly GCA_041650295.1). Taxonomy (GTDB): domain Bacteria; phylum Omnitrophota; class Gorgyraeia; order Gygaellales; family Profunditerraquicolaceae; genus UBA6249. The sequence continues at coordinate 17,941 of JBAZLM010000009.1, read as the reverse complement.
TGAATTGCAGTGCTAGTCGCTGAGCCAGGACCACCTAGCCCCCAATCTAAACCAATATCAATAAGTTTTTTACGACTCACCTCAATAATTTTTGTTTCAATTAAAACCTGTCTTGGCTTAACATCAATTTTAGGTAAAATTACATTTCTAATCATATCCAACTGACTTGCAGTATCAGTTATTACTAGCATCTTGGATTTTACCGCCGGATCAAAATCTGCTTTTTTCATTACCGTCTGCCCCTTATCATCCTTCTCATAAGAAACAGTTTCGGACTTAACTGCTCCGGCTGCTTCTTTAGCTAAAGCTGCACTAGAGGCAGAGTCGCGGCCAATTTTAAAAGTTCCAAATTGCCAACCCTTTTGCCCGCGGCTATAAAGCACAGAAATTTTCCCGCGTGGAGAAAGTAAAGGAATAATAATTTTTTGTGCATCTTGCGCATCTAAAAACTTTAACGTAACAATATCCGTCATCAAAGATTCTTCAGCAGCAATCTTGGCCACATTTTCAATTTTTGTCACTAAAATTACATTGCCTTGACGTTGATAACCAAAACCGTAAGTTCTTAAAATTACCGCAAGCGCTACCTCCCAAGGAACATCAGCTAAACGCACCGAAACATTACCAATAACATCAGGAGTAGTGACAATGTTGACCCCAGACTTATAAGAAATTATTTTTAAAACGTTATTAATGTCGGCTTCTTTAAAATCTAACGTGACATTACCCGCAGTTAGATCAGATTGAGTGCTCTGAGCAACTACAGGAACTTCAGCAGTAACCGCCACTGCAGGCGCTGGTAAAGCGACTGTGCTTTGCGTATCGTCGGCAGCATATGCATAAACGCAAAAGGTAAAAAGAAAAACAAATAAAAATTTTTTCATTGCGCATCCTCCTTAACTAGATCTACTTCGAAAGGTTCTCCATCTTTAATAAAGACAACTTTATTTTCATAAATTTTTAAAACTTGGTATTCACCGGCCATATCCCCCACCCCAACCACATCCGTATTTACAATCGCAAATGATCTGCCCTGCTTATCATAAATAATTCCTTCGATAGATAATCCATCAGTAGAAGTAGCTTCTAATTTATCTAACTTAATCAATCTTCCTTCGGGAGTAACCAGCGGAATAAAGGGATTACGCTTACCCTTAGCATCGTAAACAAATTCACCTTGGGCAAATGCCAAAGTTAAACCAGAAAATAATAAAAACAATGTAATTAAAAATTTCTTATTTAGAAACATAGGTCCTTATGACTAATGTAACTTTTTGTTTGATGTAATCCGGCACTTGGGTAGAGATCTTAAAATCAAATACGCCCATAAAAACTAGATCATTTTCCAGGCTATTAATAAATTTACCCAAGCTGTGATAGTCGCAAATTAAATCTAAATTAATTAATACCGGAATAAGTTTATCCCCGATAACTGCCGTCTTAGTCATATCGCGAGCTGGTCGAATTTGAATAATCTTTACGTCAAACTTATTTGCCTGCGTCGAGATATCCTGCAATAATCCAGAGATCTGGCTTTCCGCGATAATTTTAGAAGAACGGTTGACTATTTTATTGGCATCTTGATTTGGCTTATTTTTATTGTTGCGCATGTTATCCAAATCGCGATTTAAATTTTTGAGATCTCGCTCTAGGCGCGCAATTTTAGGATTTAAACTGTTTAACCCAGCCATCTGCGGCTTTAAAATATAACTAGAATCCACATAAATAATTAAAACCGCAAAGATCACAATTAAAATCTTCTTTTGCTGGTCTAATTGGATATCATTTAAATTCATTTGGCTTTTAACACTCCCGTTAAAACAAAATCCGAAACATCATAACTGCCTATAGTTTTCTTTTGCACATTGCTTAGTTCAAAGCTAATAAAATCATTATAAAAATCTTTATCGGCTTTTAAATTATCTAGCAATTTATTAATTAGTGTAAGCTCATCTTTCTGCAATGAGATCACTGAGCCCTGAATAATAATCGTTTGTTTAGTCAAAGCAATATCATTAAACCAAACTCCCGGCGGTAAATTTAAACTTAATTTATTTAGCTTCTGCCCCCAAAGCACTCTTTGATTAATTAATAATTGCGTAATGCTAGCATCCGCCGAAGACGATGAATACTGTTGGCTAAACTCATCCAATACTTTTTTTTGCGGGCCCAGGTCTAACCACTTGCGATTTAAAGTAGCCAATTGGCCACCTTTAACCATACTCACGATTCCAAAATAAAAATGCAATAAAACAAAAAGCACTAAGATCGCCGGCAACGCATAAATAAATGCCTTCTCCTGAGTAAATCCGGTAGTATTAGTCACTACCGCCACATGCTCAGGAGCTTTCTGTTTAGTCTTAACTCTTAATTCTTCAGGTAATAAATTTATCTCAATCATCGCTCACGCAGTGCCAAGCCTACGGCAACATTAAACTCTCCGCTTAAACTATTTAATTTTTGCAGATCCACCTTGCTGCCCATTTTAATCTGCTTAAAGGGATCCCAAGTTTCTACCGCAATCCCCAAACAAGACGACAACATCTCAGGCAGGCCAGCAATTTTCGCGCCCCCGCCACTTAAAAATATCTTCACCACATTAGAAGAACTTTGACTTTCGTAATAATCAAATGAGGTGCGAATCTCTTGAGCCAAGTTAGTCAAAACACTTTCCACAGTAGCTTTAACTTTATCCGCTCTTTGCGGATCAGGATTTATTTTTAAATCTTCAGCCGCCTTAAAATCTAATTCAAAGATATCCATCAGTCGCTTCGTAAAATTGGCCCCGGCAGTATGAATATCGCGACTTAAACGCGGTGCACCATTTTCTAAAATGTTTACATTACTGATAGTAGCTCCAATATTTAATAAACAAATTGATTTATCCTCGGCGACCTCGATCTTAGGATAATTAAAATTAAAAGCATTCATTAACGCAATTGAATCAATATCAATAATCCCCGGCCTTAACCCGGAACTCTCTAAAGTTTTTAATCTTTGCTGTAGTGTTTCTTTCTTAATCGCGGCAATTAAAACCAGCATCTTATTCTCTGGCAGATCATTTTTTAAGATCTCAGCGTCAAGATTTACTTCATTGAGCGAAAAAGGGATATGTTTTTGCGCCTCAAACTTAAGCGACTGCTTAAGTTCATTTTTATTCATCCGTAAAAAATTTACGTAACGAATAACTGTGGATGACCCGCAGAAAGAAATATTCACCAGATCTGCTTCCTGAGAGTGTTTAATTCTTTTAAGGATCTCTACCGGATCCAATTGCCCCTCTTCTACATCAAAACTAACTAATTCCACGTTATTACCAAGTTTTAGCTTTATGCATTTAATCGACTGCGTACCAATATCCAAACCTATACTAAACTTTTCTTTTGGCGTAGGTAGTTTTATTTTCCAAAATTTATTCATTTTATTTTTTATCACAGTTCTGCGCAATAATTAATCCACCAGTAGAAACCTCATACATCATTTTACCGGTAAGCTGACAATTTATCGGCGCAGCTGAACAATTGTAACCAGTTTTATCTAAACGCTGACAATCGTACTCATAACCTCTAATCGAAGCAGCGGTCAGATAGTTTCTCTCTAAATAGATCGGATTACTTTTAGTTAGCTGCTCGACATTAGTCGGATATTCTGCATTATTTTTCGCATAATTTTCTAAAGCCGTAGATAAAAGCTTTAAATTTACTTGGGCTAGTTGTTGATTATGATCAATATTATAAACAATAATTTTTTGTACACCCCAACGCAAAATTAGCGTCACTAAAGCTACTACTATCATAATCGTCACGAAACTTTTACCTTTTTTATTTAACATTTTAAAATTCCTTAAAATCTAGGTCGCTAGATACAGAGGTCTCACTACGTTTTATAACTCCCCCGCTAACTATCTGATAATTATGATCGGCCAATACCGGGTTTACCGCCAACCCCATAATGTCATAACCAGCAGCACTTACTGAACCAACCACAAAACGATAATTACCCACCTGGCTCATGCTCACTAAATCTTGAAAAAGACAACCATCATCAATTAAAAACTGTAAATTTGGTTCATCTCCAGGAGCATAAGCACCCGCATGACGGGCCGAATAAACCTCAAAACCACTAGCAATGGCCTTAAGATTGGCCATGCAATTGGACTCATTAGCTTGCTTTCTAAACTGCACACCTTCAACAATAGCGACGGAAACTAACAATGCCACAATGGCCATCACCACCATTATTTCAATTAATGTAAACCCAAATTTAGACTTGAACATTATTTTAATAGTATCATAAAGAAGTTATTTTAACAATACTTTTTGCAATTAATTTAGGGCGATTAACCTCTTGGCCCTGATATGATTAGGATTAATTCTTAAGGCTTGTTTTAAGGCATTTTTGGCTTTAGTTTTCTGACCCATATTTAAATAAGCTAACCCTAAATTATAATAATAATCACTAGATCTAGGATCTAGCTCTAGCGAACAACTAAAAGCGCTGACTGACTCAGGCCAACGATTAAATTTTGCAAAATTTATTCCTAAGTTATTATAAAATTCTGCTGCATTATTGACAAAAACTACATTTTTTAAAAAATCTACGATAATTTTATCTCTAGCCACGTCTTCTTTTCCATAAAAACCCAGTGATTCGGTTACATGCATTACCGCCTGCATTAAATCCTTATTGGCAAAAGCAATGCGCGCTAAATTAAAATGTGTAAATTTAAGGTTAGGATCCAATTTGAGTGCCTGATTATACTTTAAAACTGCCATTTTAAAATTTCCCATGGCCTCATAAACATTGGCTAAATTATTGACTACCTCTCCAGCTTTGGAGCCTAACTTACTTTTTTCTAGGAGATCGTATTCAGCTAACGCTTGGTTATAAAGCTTTAGCTTAAAATAAAGGCTGGCTAAATTCGACCGAGCCTCAATCAGATCCGGCTTAATTTTTAAAGCGCGCTTATATTCCAGCTGGGCGTCATCAAAACGGCCCAAATATTCATACTGCAAACCTAAGTTATTATGACCTTGAAAACTAGCCGGAGAGTATTGAATAATTTTCTGATAAAAAACCAGCGGATTTTTCCATTCCAAATTGCGACCACAAATTAGTAAAATATAAAATAAACAAATTAAACCCACCGCTAAAATAAATAACCTCAAACGTAAAAATTTATGCAATAGATATGCCAACAGAACAAAAAAACTTATCGACGATAAATAGATAAAATGCTCAGCCACAAAAGCATTGATCGGAAATATTCCGGATTGTGGAATAAAAAATACGAGCGACCAAAATAACATAAACGAAACAACACTTCTTTTTTGGCAATATCTTAAATAATGCAGACAAGTAAAGATAACTATAGCTAAAAAGATAATCGAAAGAAGAATTCCGCCCACCGTAATCGGTCGCACCAGTTCCCGCGACATATGTAAATCAATCGGCAAAATTAATAATTTAAAATAAGTAAAAATTACGTTGGGTAAAACACTTAAGCGCACATACCAAGCCACATTAGTCAAAGACGGGGCACGCAACGTAGCAAAATTAATATAAGATAGCCTTAAAATTAAATAAACAGCACTAACCGCAAAAAATGGCATTACATTTTTAATAAAATAAATCCTATCTTTTAGTTTGTCTCTTAAGTAATAAAATATATAACCGCAAATAACTAGCGGATAAACGATGGCAATTTCTTTAGACAATATTCCTAAAATAAAACTAAACAAAGATAATCCATAAAATAAAAGCCACTTCTTTGTATCTTTGAGCTGACTTCTAATAAAAAACAACAAAGATAGAATTACAAAGAAACCCATGAGCATCTCAGCACGGCCAGAGATATAAGTTACTGCCTCGGTGTGTAAGGGATTGACGGCAAAAAGTGCGGCACTAGCAATACTAATCGCTAAATTATTTAGGAGTGAGAAAATTAATAAGAAAACTAAAAAGGCTACAGCAATTTGCAGAATAATATTGGTTAAGTGATAACCAAAAGGATGCAGTTGCCAAAAATGATAATCGAAGATATATGAAATTGTTTGTACGGGGCGATAAAAATTTGAGCCGCTGGTTACTCCAAAATATAAGTCACTGGTAAAAGCCTTCGGCAAATTATCGACGCTGCGAATCAACGTATTTTTAACTACTAATGCCTCATCATCCCAGATAAATGGATTAGAGAGAGAATTAAAATAGGCCAGAAAACAAAGCGCAGATAAAAGTATTAAGACCAGAATTTTTACTTTTTTCATATTAGATTATAAAAAAAGGGAGAGAATCTCTTCTCTCCCTTTTTCTTAATACAAAAACTTCTTTAAAGAGGTGTAAGTACACCACCAGTAGAAGCTGTGTAGGTTATGCTGCCGGTTGTGTTCAATGTAACCGGTGAAGCGACAAAGGTATAACCACCTGCGGTTAATGTACAAGCATAGTTATAACCTTGTATAGCTGTAGTAGTACCAGCTGCATCAGAGCAATAATTAGCTGCTGAAGAGATAAAATCCAACAAACCACCTGCACCTACAGTTGTAGGATAAGCACCACTATGGCTGGTTGAGAAAGTCTCGGCTGCAGTAGATAAACTACGTACTGTTGCTTTAGCTGCTGCTTCGTTAGCTGTTCTTCTTGCAGTCAATAAATTTGGAACTGCAATTGCCGCTAACAAGGCAATAATCGCAACGACGATCATGATTTCGACGAGTGTAAAACCTTTCTTATTCATGAAAAATAACCTCCTTCCTAAGGTTAAATTGTCTTTTCGCGTTTACTTGAAGCTAACTCTTATCTTTGTATCCAATAATAAGTCGTCGTTCTAATAAGTAGCTAACTTTCTAAGCTCACACTAAAGCACGCCTTATGTATCTATAATAAATCTAACACTTTATGTTACAATTGTCAAGAATATTAAATAACTTCTGCTTATCATTCACCAACTAACTTCTTAATCTCTTTTAAAAGCTCTATACCATCATAAGGCTTAACAATATATCCGCTACTACCCAGCTCTTTACCCCTATCTATATCTTTTTGCTGTCCAGCAGTCGTCAAAAAAACAATTGGTATATTTTTTATGAGCGGATCGCTTTTTGCTAAACGACAAACTTCAAATCCATCCATTCCCGGCATACGCACATCTAAAAACACTAAATCCGGCAATTCCTTATGTATTAATTCTAGCCCTTTCTTACCGTCATTAGCACTAAAAACATTGTAACCAGCAAATTTAATTCTTTCAATAAGCAAGCTACAGGTAACTTCATTATCATCAATAATTAAAACTTTTTTAGCCATAATAAATCCCCAATTTAAAAAACTTAAAGTTTAAACAATTGCAAAATTTTTTCTAAAAGTTCAACCGACTCAAAAGGTTTGGTAATATAGGCATCCGCCCCTGAATCTTCCCCCAGATTTTTATCTACATTCTGAGCTTTAGCCGTAAAAATAATAATCGGAATATTTTTATATTCTTCATCATATTTAAGCATTCTACAAACTTTATAGCCATCTATTATAGGCAACATTAAATCTAAAATAATTAAATCTGGCTTATCACTTTTAACTTTAGCTAAACCAACTTCTCCGTCATAAGCCTTAATTACTTGAAAATTACTAGCTTCTAATCTCAAAGAAACCATCTCTACTAAATCAATCTCATCATCTACAACTAAAATTCGTTTTTTAATCATTATGCCTGATCTTTAGTTTTATTAATATTTTTTTCTGCCATATCTAACGCTGACCTTAAAGAATGCTGCACATCCGAATAAGCACTAAACTTAGAAATAAAAGCACTCACTCCTAAATCTTGAGCCCCTTTAATATTATCCACATCTGGATGAGCAGTAAGCATAATTACCGGTAAATTTTTATTACTCTTTCGAATTTCTTTTAAAACCGCCGTTCCGTCTATATCAGGCATAAAATAATCTAAAATTACAATATCCGAAGATTTATTTTTTACCGATGAAAGCGCTTCTTTACCATTTTTAGCCAAAACAACTTCATACCCCCAAGACTCCAATCGATCCTTCATCACACTTAAATAATCAGCCTCATCATCCACAATTAAAATTCTCGTTTTCGACATCGGTCCTCCTTATTAAATAGTTTTCGATAGCGTAAAATAAATTTGTGTCCCCTCTCCATACACACTCTCTGCCCAGATTTTCCCACCGTGAAGCTCTATAAAACCTTTGGCAATTGATAAACCTAAACCAGTACCCTTTTCTCCACCACCATCAACACGATCAAACTGCACAAACTTAGCAAATAATTTATTCAAATTATCTTTATGAATACCAATGCCAGTATCAGAGACTTGACACTGAACTTTATCCCCTTGGTCAATAATCTCTATCTGCACATAACCTTTTTCTGTAAATTTTAATGAATTATTAATTAAATTAGTAAACACTTCAAAGATACGATCTTCATCAACTAAAATATTTAGCTCACCAGGAGGCAAATTAAGCCTTACTTGAATTCCTTTATCTTTAGCTTTTAAAATAAAATTATCAACCACTTTATGCACTAAACCATTAATATCAGTAAGTTGTTTATTCAAATGCACTTTTCCTGATTCAATTTTAGAGATATCTAAAAGATTATCAATAATTCTAGCCAAGCGATTAATATTGTCTTTAGATGTACTTAAAATCCTCTCCTGCTTAAGATTAATTTCACCAGGGATACGATCAATCACCAAACTAACCCCTTCTTTAATTATAGAAAGCGGGGTACGTAATTCATGGGAAACCACAGAAACAAATTCCGATTTTAATTTATCTAATTTTTGCAAATCTTTATTCTTTTTTTCTAATTCATGCTGATATTTTTTTATTTCAGTAATATCTTTAGCAATATGTATTGCTCCAATAAATTCTTTATTCTCATTTAGAATAGGCGAAGTCGTTACTAATAATGTAATTCCACCTAAACGAGGATCATTTACTTCTTCAGTATGAATCTGTTGATCCATACAGGTCTGCTCAAACGGACAATTAGCCCAAGCATTATTTTTACCATGGACCACCTCATAACATTTTCTGCCAATCATCTGCTCGGATTTAAGCTTGAGCACTTCAAAACAAGTTTTATTAGCTTTAGTAATCGTAAAATCTTTATCTAAGATAAAAACTAAATCCGACATCGAATCAAAAGTACGCTGCCATTCTTCAGAAGCATACTGCAAATCTTGCATTATTTTCTTATGCTCAGTATAATCAAAGATCGCTCCGTCAAGCCAAAGCAATCTGCCTTCACCAAATACGGCCTGCCCCCTCTCGCTAACCCATCTCAATGATCCGTCGCTATGTATAATACGATACTCGACACTATAAGGCTGGCTTTTTAAAATTGACGATTCAACAACATCCCTAACCATCTGACGGTCAGCTTCATAAATTATGCTTTCATAGGTACGTACTTTATTATTAATAAAATCACTAGCCGGATATCCAGAGATATCTCTAATCGCATAACTAATAAATTCCATACTCCAACCTAGATCATTCTTACAACGATAAATTGCTCCCGGAACATTACTGACCAAAGTTCTAAACCTGTCTTCACTATCCCAAATTGCTTTTTCCAGCTTTCGCCGTTCCGTAACATCTAAAGCAAAACCAACCACGCCAATAATATTGCCTTGGGTATCTACAAAAGGAAACTTATCCACTTGTACCCAGAAACGTCCGGCCTTAGTATCCATCGGTTCGAGTATATTTAATTTTGGCTTTCCAGATGCAATAATCTCTAAGTCATCTTGTAAATATCTTTCCACCAATTTTTTATCCGGGAAAATTTCAAATAAAGATTTCCCCACTAAATCCTTGGCAGGTATTCCAATTACCCTGGCTAAAGCATCATTTACCCTTAATAATCGATTATCTTTATCTTTATAAAAAATCCAGAAATTTGCGGAATTAAAGATCGTTTCTAACTCTTTCTGAGAATTTAAAATTTCATTCTTAGATTCACTATTAATACGATTAATGATAAATATACTGATAAAAAAAACAAATAAAACAAAACTAGCTAATATCCCCAACAAACGCAGGTAAAACATTCTTTGCTGCCAAGCAAAAAAATCGATATCCAAACCAATACGCGCAATTACTTTGCCAGTACCAGGATCAAAGATCGGAGCAAATGCCGAAAGCCAAGTCCCCCAGATATCTATATATGGCCCCACCACAAAAGAATCTTTACTGAAAAATTTATCCTGCAACTCTACAAGAGCATCTGTGTAAACTTGACCGGGTTGCGCATAATCCTCAGCATCTGGTTTAGTAGAATCAACCAGAAAGATTATTTTTTCTTTATCAACACGCATCAAATAAACATATTTTACATCATGGTTGGCCCGATCAAATGCTTCAATTTCTTCTTTTAAACGAATAAAATCTGGAGAGGTTGTATCAGCAGAAGTACCAGTTAAAGTTTCAATACGCTTATAATTTATCGGACCAGCAGCAGTATTAACTTTAGTTAATAAATCAACTTTGGCAATGCGTGATTGCTGCAAAAATATTTCCTGAGTAATCACCCAACCAACAACGATCAAAATAAAATATACTCCAGCAACAAAAACAATCTTATGTTTATGCCAATGGGCAAATTGTTTATTCCCTACTTCTTTAACACTATGGTACCAAAGGCCCAAAAGTAAAAATGCTAAGAAAGATCCGAATATACAACGTAAAAGTTGAACCGGAAGACCAAAATAATTAAAAAAAAGATTTTGGTTAAATAGAGTATCGGCTAAAACACCTAAGGGTTGGGCAACTACTAGCTGTGTTAGTGAATAAAAACAAAGGCAGATCCCGCTTAGCCACAAATAAATTCTTTGAGAATTTAAAAGTTTTTTGGCCCTAAAAATTAAAACTAACCCGCTTCCTAAGCCTCCAATAAAACCTAAAACATAACGCGCCATAAAATTGAACCCATCAATTTTGGCATAACTCCAACCTAAATAAACTACTGCCAACAAAGGAACCAATAACCAACTATTAATATAACGATGCTTTAAACTCGCAAGAAAGAAATTTGTTAAAAAGATAAATGAGATTGTAAGAATTACAATTCTGACTAATTTAAATTCAGGAGTATCCCCTAAACTAATTCCCGCTAAATCTAGCCACTCATTAACCGCATGCATAATCGCAAATGATGATAACCAGATCCAGGGGATTGCTTGTTTTTTAATTTTAAATAAAAGGAAGGCGCTACCAGCGAGGATAAAGAAACTCATCCCATAAATAAAGAAAATATAATCGATTTGGGATTTAAAAAATTCGACCATAAAAGTATTTTACCTCAATAATAAAGCAATACAAGAAATATTAGCTAACTTGAGTGGTGATATAGACATACTGCAGAATTTTACTTCCGCAATTCTTGATATTATGCACCGTTTCTGGCGGGATAAAAACTAAGGCTAATGCTTTAGTTTTTAATTTTTTATTTTTACCAAAATAAACCACTGCTTGGCCCTTAAGAATAATAATCGCCTCTTCTTTATGAGTAGTAACATGTTCACCAATATATTCACCTGGTTTTAGGGTGACCAAGCCAGAACGCAAGCCTTTTAGCTTAGTGGAATCTCCAATCAGGCGTAAAAACCTTTGTCTGCCTTTAAGTTGCACACTAAATACTGTATCATTTGTTTTATTCATTTTAATGCTCTCCTGCGTGATGATCTAGATGTAGATGCGGATGAACGTGCACCTTATCTTTATGTTTATGACTATGAATATGTACTAAATTATTAGATTCCAATAAAGCATTGTCATTTAAAACTACACTAGGCTGGCCAAAACGAATAATCGTTTTCTGATTATTAAAAACATAAACTAAATCAGATATCTCCTCCACAATATGTAAATCATGAGTCGCAGTAATAATTGTTTTACCTTTAGCATTTTCTTCAATTAAAATATCAATAATGCGCCGTGAAGTCAAAGGATCAAGGCCTGCGGTGGGTTCATCTAAAATTATCACTTCTGGCTGAATAATTAAAACCGAGGCGATCGCCACTTTACGCTTTTCACCAATACTCAATTGATGTGGAAGGCGTTTAAGTAAATCTTTAAGCTCCAGAGCATAAGCCAACTTATCCAAGCGTTGCTTTATCTCTGCCTTAGAAAAACCTAACTGTAGTGGACCAAAAACGATATCTTCTTCTACGGTCGGACAAAATAATTGCACATCTGGATTTTGAAAAACAAAACCTACTTTACGTCTAAACTCCTGGCAAAATTTATCATCCTGAAATTTTTTTTCATTTAAAACTTGTTGGCCAAATTTTACCTCTCCTGTATCAGGAAAAATTAAACCATCTAAGATCTGTAATAAAGTAGACTTTCCGCTCCCATTGGCTCCAATAACGCAAATCTTCTGTCCAGACTTTATCTCCATACTTACCCCGGACAAAGCAGGAATTTTTCCCAGATAAGAATAATAAAGATTATTTAATTTATAAATTAGATTATCCATATAGTAATCACTACTGCAACTAACCACAACCAATCTAAAATTTTAAATCTAAAATTATTCCAGGCCAACGCATTACCGCTATACCCTCGAGAAAGCATCGCCTGATAAACCTCTTCATTCAACTTAACCGAACGCTGCCACAGAGAAGAGATCTGCCAAGTAGCAATCTTTTGTCCGCTCTGATAGTGCAATAATCTACCTACCCGACTATTTATCGCCACAAAAGTTTGTTGAATTATCTCTACAAAAAGAAAAATATAACGATAGCATATCCCTAGCGTCATCACAAAAATTTGTGGAACTTTAAAAAACCTTAAAGCCGACAGTAATTCGAAATGTTTAGTAGTAATACTTAACAGTACCGCAAATGATACGCAAGTTAACACGCGCAGTACAAAAATGATTGCACTAGCCAAATTAACTAGCGCAGCCGGAATAGCAATTAAAACAGCAAACAACGGTATAAAAATCCAGGTTCGCTTTAAAAAATAAAACAAATTTATTTTAGAAATCTTTGCCAACAGCAAACTGCATAAATAAAAATAAATCAAAACTAAAATACTTTTAATTAATACAATTTGCACAATCAATAATAAGAAGGTAATTAATTTAATTCGCGGATCTAGAGATTGCAGAAAACCTTGGCGTTGCGCTGACTCTTCACTAAATATCAATTCTTTTAAAAAAGTTAAGCTGTCATTAAGGGAGCGTTGGACAAAATTATTGCTCCTCACTTTTTTAAAGGATATCTTCCGCAACAAAACTTCTCCCCTTCCGGGCAGAACTTTAATTCTTCACACTTGGCCCCGGCTTGCGCAAAAACTGCCGGTAGCTCTTTTTGACAAATTTTTAGCATAATATTTGCCAATTGACGAATCTCCCATTGCGCCCGAGAACAACAGCGGTGCTGAAAAAAATGCAACAACTCACGACAATTCATCGTGACCACAATTTTAGTTTCAGCCGCTTGAGGCAACGTAAAACGCGCATCCTGATTAGCTGCCTCCCCGGTGACTTTATCTTCACCCAAAAGCTCAAGTAATTTAGTATAACTTTGCTGAATACTGATCATTAATTTTTCAAATTCATTTTTAGCTTCTACATTTCTTTCAATTGCCGGAGGAATAATATAATCAAAATCTTTTTCTTTAACATAACGTTGGCTTTGCTGGGAAAAAGAGGCGATTCTATGTCTTACTAACTGATGAGTTAGGGCGCGCGAAACTCCCTCTATTGCAAAAGTAAATTTAACATGCTCTAATGGGCTCTGATGGCCAGAAGCCACGATGCTTTTTACAAAAGCTTCTTGTTTTTCAGTGCTAATTGAGTCATCCTCAAAAACTTCACCGGCAAATTTTTCTGAATAACACTGCCGACAAGCAACATAGATTAACTTAATTGCCTGTTGACTCATCTCTAATAATTTAACCTGCATCGTTACTTTTGCCATATTCCTCACCTCATAAAAATTAAATTAATATTGTCCAGCCATATAAGAACTACGTACATATGGGCCACTTTCGATATGCAAAAATCCTAACTCCCTGCCCTTTTCTTTATAACGGTCAAACTCTTCTAAAGGAATATAATCAATTACCGGATGATGATTCTTGCTCGGCGATAAATACTGACCCACCGTTAGATAATCACAACCCACTAAACGTAAATCATGCATCACTCCAAAAATCTCCTCTTGGCTCTCTCCTAATCCTAACATTAAACCGGATTTTATTTTTGCTTGCGGTGAGATCTTACGCGCCAAGCGCAGTAAATTCAATGAACCAATATAATCAGCACCGTGTCGCACCTGTTTATAAAGCGAAGGCACGGTTTCTAAGTTATGCGCTAAGATATCCGGGGCAGTTTCCAGCACCATCTTTAAAGCATCTGCAGAAAATTTAAAATCAGGAATTAAAGTTTCAATTCTAACTTTAGGAGATCTCTCTCGAATAAGTCTAATCGTTTGTGCAAAGATCATTGCTCCACCGTCTTCTAGATCATCCCTTGTAACACTGGTAATCACCACGTGTTTTAAACCCAACTGACTAACTGCATTGGCAATTCGATCAGGTTCATTTAAATCAAGTGGCAGCGGCGTAGATTTCTCAAGATTACAAAAACTACAGCAACGCGTACAAATACATCCTAAAATTAAAAAAGTGGCTTGCCCTTGATTAAAGCACTCTTCCATATTTGGACAGATTGCTTGCTCACAAACTGTCTCCACGTTTAAGTTACGTAACTTAACTTTCATTTCTGAACAATTTCTTAAATTAATTTTTTTATTAAGCCAAGCAGGTTTCATATTGTTGGTCATTGCCAAGCAGAAAGTGCCGAAGCAATCTCATCATTTTTATGATTTATAAACTTAATTTTAAAAGTATCCGCAAATGCCTCAATTAATTTTTCTTCTAAAATATCTTTTTCCACAACCGAATCTAATTCATCACTAAGCGTCGTGACATGCTCAGCAATATCCTTAGGCAAAGCATAAACATACTGACGCACAAAATCCCAATTTATGCTACAGGGAATTGCACCGTGCTGAAAGATTACTTCACGACTTCTTTTTTGTGCATTACCGCCAATCTTTTTATCCCCAATAACAATATCGTATTTTTCGTTTGCCGCACTACAAAGCTGATGCGCCACACTGCGCTGGTTAAAACTTTCCATCTCTTGAGCAAATTTGGGATTAAGCCCTAAAGATTCATAAAACTTAATTAAAAATTTACAAACATTGCGATAATTAACCAGTTCAGTTGGTAATTGACCAACATCAGATTTACGACAAACAAAACTATAGGTTATTTCATCATGATGAAATAAAACTCCACCTCCTGTAATGCGTTTGGCAACTTCTACCCCATCTTTACAGCATTTGTCTAAATCAATTTGCTCATGCGGATCTTGTGAAAACCCGTAAGTAAAAGCCGGTTTTTGCCAACGATACACTCTAAATACACCAATACCATCAATCAAATATTGATTAAAAATTTTTTCATCTTGCGCCATGTTCTCAACCGCACTAGACTCGCCAGAAAGTATAATTTTAAAATCTTTCATTATTGCTTTATCGGTCTCCAACAAAGATCAGGCATGCGTACCGCCCTGACTTCATCTAAACGTTTAATCGGCATCTTTTGCGGTGCTCTCGTTACCGCTGACGGATTAGTTTGCGCTAAATGAGCAATCTCAATCATTATTTCAATAAAAGCATCTAAAGTTTCTTTAGATTCGGTTTCCGTAGGTTCAATCATTAACGCTTCTTTAACGATTAAGGGAAAATAAATCGTCGGAGGATGATACCCCTGGTCAATTAAATACTTGGCGATATCTAATGCATGCACTCCATTTTTAACTTGCCGAGCGGCCGAGAACACACATTCATGCATGCATCGCCTATCAAATGGCAGGTCATAATATTTTTTTAACTTCTCCTGACAATAGTTAGCATTTAGAACTGCCATCTCCGCGGCCTGGATTAACCCTTCTTTACCTAAAGCCAAAATATAAGCATAAGCTTTCAAAATCACTCCAAAATTTCCGTAAAATGGTGCAATATAACCAATAGACTTAGGTTGCTGATAATCCAAAGCATAACTCCCGTCATTGCGTCGGATAACTCGCGAAATCGGTAGATACTCTACTAATTTTTCACTCACTCCCACCGGCCCTGCCCCTGGCCCGCCTCCACCGTGCGGAGTAGCAAATGTTTTATGCAAATTTAAATGCACCACATCAAAACCGATATCTCCTGGTCTACATTTTCCCAACATAGCATTAAGATTAGCCCCGTCATAATACATCAGTGCACCGGCTTTATGCGCAAGATCTGAAATCTCTTTAATCAACGGATTAAAAATTCCTAGAGTATCCGGACAGGTCAACATTACCGCCGCTACTTCGCTATTTAAATGTTTTTTATATTCGGCTAAATCCATATAACCATCGGCTCCGGTGGGGATAACAATTACTTCATAACCGGCGATCGCTGCACTCGATGGATTTGTGCCATGCGATGAATCAGGCACAATAATATATTTTCTACGGGATCCTTTATCTCGGTGATAAGCGGCAATTAACATTACTCCAGTTAATTCCCCGTGTGCTCCGGCCATCGGCTGCATCGTAAATGCACTCATCCCGGTAATCTCAGAAAGCAAACGTTCTGATTCATATAAAACTTCTAACGACCCCTGAGCCAACATCCCGCCGCCAGTAAGTTGCGGCAACAAAGGATGCGATTGTGAAAAACCGTCAAAAGCGGCAATCTGCTCACAAAATTTCGGATTATATTTCATGGTGCAAGATCCTAGAGGATAAAAATTTGTATCCACAGAATAATTAAGTCGGGATAAATTAGTAAAATGACGCACCACATCTAATTCACTTAAACAAGGTAGCTGCGCATCATCTTTGCGACAATAATTTTGCGCCAAAGGTTTGGCTTTAGGCACATCAAGAGCCCCGTAAGAAAAACCTTGTCGACCTTCTTTATGTTTCTCAAAGATTAATTTCACCCCGCACCTTCTCTCGTATTCAAACTTTCTTTAATTCTTAGCTTTAAACTCGTATACGCTTTTCCGAAATATTTAAGAGATTTCTCTCTTTTTTTAGCATCCTCTAGAGAAACAAAACTCTCATAATATACTATTTCCCAAGGCCTATATTTTTTTGTATAACCGATTAATCCAGAATTATGTTCATTCAGCCTTCGAACAACATCATTTGAATATCCAATATAAAACGTACCATTTTTTTTACTTCGTAAAAGATATACATGGTACATATTTGAATTTAAAGAAGGTGCGGGGTTCATAATACCGCCTCCAAACTATCCGCAAGTCGGCGAATCTCTTCTTTAGTTCTTTTTTCGGTAACCGTCACCAATAAATAATTATCCATTCCTTTATAAAATCTACCCAAGGGAAAACCGCAAGCAAAACCTTTATCCACCATCTTATGTACCACTTGATCCGCGTTAGCCGGCAAGAGCACCGTAAACTCATTAAAAGTCGGCGATGAACGTTTAACTTGTACCCCTGAAATTGCCGACAGCTGTTCTTTAGCAAATTCTGACTTTTGAAAATTATGTTGCGCTAATTCTTTTAAACCATTCTTTCCTAATAATGAGACAAACACCGCCGCCCGTAGTGCACATAAAGCTTCATTAGAACAAATATTAGATGTCGCTTTATGCCGACGAATATGTTGCTCGCGCGTCTGTAATGTTAAAACAAAACCACGTTTGCCTTCACTATCTAGCGTAGCACCGACAATTCTACCCGGCATCTGGCGCACCAATTCATTTTTTACTGCCATAAATCCTAAATATGGTCCGCCAAAAGATAATGGAATTCCCAGGCTTTGTCCTTCTCCAGTAGCAATATCAAACCCCATCTCTTGCGGTCTTCAAAATACCTAACGC
>JBAZLM010000008.1:0-51515 GCA_041650295.1 Candidatus Omnitrophota bacterium | reverse complement strand
GTTGAATTTCGCGTCGATAAGCAAGGCGGAATGCATTTATCAGTCGGTAAAATTTCTTTCGATGAAGGCCAGATTAATGATAATGCTTCTAAAGTAATCGAAGCTGTTAATGAATCAAGGCCAGGCTCGGTAAAAGGAAAATTTGTAAAAAGTTTAAGTATAACCACTTCTATGAACCCAGGATTAAAACTCATTTGCTAACATGAAAAAAATCGGTCTAGTAGTTAAAGAAGCTTCAGAGAGTCGGATTAAAAATACCTTTAAATTATCTAAAGGATTAATTATTGTTAAATATTCTGGGGTAGCTAGTCCAGATATGAGTAATTTAAGAAAAACCCTTAAAACCTCTGGCTCAGATCTTTTTGTGGTTAAAAATAGTATTGCTCGACGCGCTTTAAAAGATATGGGTTTAAGTGATTTAGTGAAATCTATCGAAACTCCTTGCGGAATGATTTTCTTCAAAGAGGAACCTGTAGATGTTTCAAGAATTCTCTGTGGCTTTCGTAAAGAAAATCCAAAGTTAATTTTAGAAGGCGGAATGCTTCTAGATAAAGTATTAACTTTAAAAGATATTGAAACGATGAGCACCTTGCCTTCAAAAGAAGCTTTGCGAGGGAAATTAGTCGTAACTTTAAATGCTCCAATTTCAAAATTAGCAATTGTTTTAAATCAGACGTTGAAGAAATTTGTATATTGTTTAGATCAAATTAAAAACACAAAATCAAGTTAAAAAACGGCCACGAGGCCGTGGTTTGGCCTCAGATTAGCCAAATCCACAAGGAGGAACAAATGGCAGCAGCAAAATTAGAAGACTTAATTAAATCAATTGAAACGATGAGTGTTCTGGAGCTTGCGGAATTAGTCAAAGCTTTAGAAGAGAAATTTGGGGTAAGTGCAAATATGACCATGGCTGCAGCTCCTGTTGCTGCTGGCGCAGCTCCTGCTGCTGAAGAGAAAAGCGTTTTTTCAGTAGTTTTAGCTAACGCTGGTGCGAATAAAATTGCCGTGATTAAAGAGGTGCGTACGATTACTAATCTTGGTTTAAAAGAAGCCAAAGATTTAGTAGATGCTGCTCCTAAATCTATTAAAGATGGTGCAACTAAAGATGAAGCTGCGGAAATCAAAAAGAAATTAGAAGCCGCTGGCGCTACCGTAGAGTTAAAGTAATACTGAGTAAGTTTAAGTAATACTATAAAATTCTAGGTAAATAAAAGTAAGTAAAACTAAGTAAGTTTGAGTAAGTTAGACAATTGGCTGATTAAGCCTTAAAAATAATGATTAAAAGAAAAAATTTTGCGAAGATAAAGGAAGTTTACGATTTACCTGATCTTTTAGATGTGCAGCTAGATACTTATCGTGAATTTTTGCAGATGGATGTTGCTGCCAACGAAAAGAAGAATCAGGGCTTGCAAGAAGTTTTTGGTGAAATTTTTCCCATTGAAAATGCTGATCGTTCAGTAAAACTGGAGTTTATTAGCTATTCATTGGGAAAACCGAAATATACAATGAGTGAATCGAAAAATCGCTCATTGACTTATGCTGCCCCATTAAAGGTTAAATTTCGTTTAACTACTCCTCACGAAACCAAAGAGCAGGATGCTTATTTTGGCGAAATACCGTTAATGACCGAAACCGGTACCTTTATTATTAACGGTGATGAGCGTGTCGTGGTTAGCCAGTTACAACGTTCTCCCGGAGTTTCTTTTGAAGAAGAACTGCATCCTACCGGAAAGAAGATCTTTCACGGTCGAGTCATTCCTTACCGTGGTGCCTGGTTAGAATTTAAATATGATCTTACCGAAACAATTACTGCCTATGTAGATCGACGCAGAAATTTTCCCGCAACTCAAATTTTAAGAATTTTAGGTTTCTCCGAAGATAGCCAAATATTTGCCGCTTTTGGCAAAGAGCATCCTGAAATTGTTAATACCCTTAAAAAAGATTACACTAAAAATAAAGAAGAAGCTTATTTAGATTTTTATCGCAAGATGAGACCGACAGAGCCAGTAACTAAAGAGGCTGCCGAAGGTTTATTCTATCGTTTATTTTTTGATCCTGCCAGATATGATTTAGAGAGAGCCGGCCGTTTTATTTTAAATCGTAAATTAGGGATGGAGACTTCCTTAGAAAAAAGAATACTTGATTCTGATACGGTAATTAAAGTAATCGAGTATTTAATTAAATTAAATGCTGGTAATGGTAAAATTGATGATATCGATCACTTAGGTAACCGTCGCGTAAAAAGTGTTGGCGAATTAGTACAAAATCAGATTCGTATTGGTTTGTCACGCGTAGAGCGATCAATTAAAGAAAGATTAAGTATCTTAGGTGAGTTCGATAATTTAAATGTACATTATCTGATTAACTCTAAACTTTTAAGTAATCAGATTCGTGATTTCTTTGGACGTAGCCAGTTGTCTCAATTTATGGATCAGATTAATCCATTAGCTGAGATGACTCATAAACGTCGCTTGAGTGCTTTAGGTCCGGGTGGTCTTTCACGTGAAAGAGCCGGATTTGAAGTCCGTGATATTCATCCTTCACATTACGGAAGAGTTTGTCCGATTGAAACTCCTGAAGGTCCCAACATTGGTTTGATTGCCTCTTTAAGTTGTTTTGCCCGCATCAATTCTTTAGGATTAATTGAAACACCTTATCGTAAAGTTGAAGATGGTCGCGTCACTAAAAAATTTGAATATTTAACGGCTGACATTGAAGAAGATAAATTTATCGCTCAGGCTGACGTTCCGCTAGATAGCGAAGGTCGCTTTGTAGATAAATTTGTAACTTGTCGTTATAAGGATGATTTTCCAAAAGTACCGGGAAAAGATGTGCAGTATATGGATGTCTCGGCTAAACAGCTAGTTTCCGTAGCTGCATCTTTAATTCCGTTCTTAGAGCATGACGACGCTAACCGTGCATTGATGGGTTCAAATATGCAACGTCAAGCGGTTCCGTTGATGATTACCGAAGCTCCTTTAGTCGGAACGGACATGGAAGGCAAAGTTGCTCAGGATTCTGGAACTGTCGTGATTGCTGAAGATTCTGGTAAAGTAACTAGCGTGGATGCTTCCGCAATTACCATTGGTAAAAAGATTTATCATTTAAAGAAATTTTTACGTACCAATGCCGACACTTCGATCAACCAAAGGCCTTTAGTGCAGTTAGGTGATCGCGTGGAAGTTGGTCAAGCGATTGCTGATGGAATTGCTACTAAAGAAGGCGAATTAGCTTTAGGTAAAAATGTTTTAGTTGCCCTGATGCCTTGGAGGGGTTATAACTTCGAAGACGCAATTTTAATTAGTGAAAGATTAGTTAAAGAGGATACTTTTACCTCTATTCATATTGAAGAGTTTGAGATTGAAGCCGCAGAAACTAGATTAGGTAACGAAGAGATTACTCGCGATATTCCTAATGTTAGTGAAGAGGCTTTAAGAAATCTCGACGAAGAAGGTATTATTCGTGTGGGAGCCGAAGTGGCTGCTGGTGATATTTTAGTGGGTAAAATTACTCCTAAGACCGACTCTGAGCCTAGCCCAGAAGAGAGATTATTGCGGGCAATCTTCGGTGAAAAAGCCGGCGATGTGCGTGATACTTCTTTAATTGTTCCTCCGGGAGTAGAAGGTGTGGTTATCGATGTGCATGTTTTTGCACGTAAAGATCGCGGCCGCAAAACTAAAGAAGAGAAAACTAAAGAGTTGGTCAAGATTCGTGAATTAAAAGCTTACTATAAACAAGAGATAGAGTTTTTACAAGTTGAGAAAACCTTACGTTTATCTCAAGTTTTAGGAATAGATAAAAAGAAAGTTGAGAAATTTGATTTAAGTGAAAATGAAGAGGCTAAGATTTTAGCGGCTTCTTTTGATGAGCAGATGGCGGAGTTATTAAGCGAAGAAGAGCAAGAGATTGAAAAAGTGCGTCGCGGAGATGAACTGCCAACCGGTATTTTAAAAAGAGTAGTAGTTTATGTAGCGACCAAAAGAAAACTTTCTGAAGGTGATAAGTTAGCCGGTCGTCACGGTAACAAAGGTGTGGTAGCCAGAATTATCCCTGAAGAAAATATGCCTTATATGCCTGATGGCACCCCAGTGGATGTGGTTCTAAATCCTCTAGGCGTACCTTCACGTATGAACGTTGGTCAGATTTTGGAATGCCATTTAGGTTGGGCAGCTAAAGCCTTAAATATTAATGTGAGCTGTCCGGTATTTGACGGAGCTAAAGAATCTGAAATTAAAGAGCTACTTAAGAAAGCTAATTTACCCGAAGATGGAAAGATTACACTCTATGATGGTTATAGTGGTGAAGCTTTTGATCAAAAAGTTACCGTCGGGTATATGTATATTTTAAAACTGATCCATTTAGTTGATGAGAAGATTCACGCTCGTTCGATTGGTCCTTATTCTTTGGTTACGCAACAGCCGTTAGGTGGTAAGGCACAGTTTGGTGGACAAAGATTAGGAGAAATGGAAGTTTGGGCGTTAGAGGCGTATGGTGCGGCATTCACATTACAGGAAATGCTTACTGTTAAGAGTGACGACGTTAGCGGTAGAACCCGCATTTATGAAGCGATTGTAAAAGGTGAGCAGCGTTTAACTCACGGTACTCCAGAGTCATTTAACGTTTTAATCAAAGAACTCCAAGGCTTGTGCCTTGATATCAAGACAGAAAAGGCTAAATAATGGAAGAGATCGTATCTTTTGATAGTATTTCAATAAAAATTGCTAGCCCTCAGGTAATTAAATCCTGGTCTAAGGGTGATGTTAAAAAAGCAGAGACGATTAATTATCGTACACTTAAACCAGAAAAAGACGGTTTATTTTGCGAGAAGATTTTTGGTCCCGTGCGTGATTGGGAATGTAACTGCGGTAAATATAAAGGTATTAAATTTAAAGGGATTACCTGCGACCGTTGCGGAGTAACCGTGGACCGCTCAAGTGTGCGACGTGAACGCATGGGCCATATTGATTTAGCCACTCCAGTTACGCATATTTGGTTTTTCAAAGCCGTGCCTAGCAGAATGAGCGCGCTTTTAGATATTGGTTTAAGAGATTTAGAGAGAATTATTTATTATGAGGAATATGTCGTGGTTGATCCCGGCACTACTCCTTTAAAGAAAAAAGAATTGTTAACTGATGAACAGTATCAGGAAGCAATTAGTAAATATGGTTCAAGCTTTAAAGCTAAAATTGGTGCTGAGGCAATTAGTGAACTTTTAAAAGAGTTAGATTTAGATGCGGTTTGTAGAAAATTTAGAAAAGATTTAGAGAAATCTAAAGATGTTTTAAATAATCGCAAAGCGATTAAGAGTTTAAAGATTGTTGAAGATTTTAAGAAGAGTGGAAATAAACCTGAGTGGATGATCTTAGAGATCGTTCCGGTGATTCCTCCAGATTTACGTCCGTTAGTTCCTCTAGAGGGTGGTCGATTTGCAACTAGCGACCTCAATGATTTATATCGTCGCGTTATTAATCGTAATAATCGTTTAAAGAAATTAATGGAGTTAAGTGCTCCTGAGATTATTATACGTAATGAAAAACGTATGCTTCAGGAAGCCGTAGATGCGTTGTTAGATAATGGTCGTCATGGTAAAGCGGTCAATGGCGCCAATAATCGTCCGTTAAAATCTTTGTCCGATATGCTTAAAGGTAAACAAGGACGATTTCGTCAGAATTTGTTAGGTAAGCGTGTAGATTATTCAGGACGTTCGGTTATTGTCGTTGGTCCGGAATTAAAATTACATGAATGCGGATTACCTAAGCAGATGGCTTTAGAATTATTTGAACCGTTCATCATTAAAAAATTAAGAGAAAAAGGTTTTGTGCACACCATTAAAGGCGCGCGCCGAATGGTAGAGCGTGGTAAGATTGAAGTCTGGGATATCTTGGATGAGGTAATTAAAGATCATCCAATTATGTTAAACCGTGCGCCTACTTTGCACCGTTTAGGTATCCAGGCTTTCCAGCCACTATTAATCGAAGGTAAATCAATTAAAATACATCCGTTAGTTTGTACCGCTTTTAACGCCGACTTTGACGGTGACCAGATGGCCGTACATGTGCCATTGTCTTTGGAATCTCAGTTAGAGACCAAAGTTCTGATCATGGCGATTAACAATATATTTTCACCTGCTGATGGGCGTCCGGTAATTTCTCCGACTCAAGATATTATTTTAGGTTTAGCTTACTTGAGTAGAGAAAAAGCGGGTTGTCCAGGAGAAGGAAAGATTTTCTCAAGCGCAGATGAAGTTTTAATTGCTTACGATGATAAAGCAGTAGAATTGCATTCTAAAATTAAGATTTATATTGATGGTTTATATAATTTTGATCAAAAAAATGTAGTTGAAGGTAAGCAGTTAATTAATACCACTGTGGGTAGAGTATTATTTAATCAGTCGATCCCGGCTGAATTTGGATTTGTCAATTGTGATTTAAATAAGGGTAAAGTTAGTGATATTGTGGTGAGTTGTTACAAAAGATTTGGTCATACTACCACGATTAAATTACTTGATGATATTAAGAGATTAGGTTTTGAGATGGGCACTTTAGGTGGTATCTCTATTGGTATTGATGATATGACTGTGCCGGTTGAGAAACAGGCTGTGTTAAAAGAATCTAAAGAAGAAGTGGCTAAAGTTGAAGATCAATATCGTAAAGGTATTATTACTGATAGCGAACGTAAATCTAAAGTCATTGACATCTGGACTCACGCTACAGATAAAATTTCCGATCTGTTATTTAAAGGGATGGATTCTTTTAATCCGATCTTTATGATGGCTGATTCTGGGGCACGTGGATCTCGTCTTCAGGTTAGACAGTTGGCGGGTATGCGTGGTTTGATGGCTAAACCAAGTGGTGAAATTATTGAAAACCCGATTACGGCAAATTTTCGTGAAGGGTTAAATGTTTTAGAGTATTTTATCTCTACCCACGGTGCACGTAAAGGTTTGGCTGATACCGCACTTAAAACCGCTGATGCCGGTTACTTAACTCGTCGATTGGTAGACGTGGCTCAAGAAGTTATCGTCTGCGAAGATGATTGCGGAACACTCAATGGTATTACGGTTGCCGCAATTGTTGAAGGCGATGAAGAAGTGGTGGGACTTAAAGATCGTATTATCGGCCGCGTAGCATTAGATAACGTAGTCGATATTATTACTGACGAAATTATTGTGGAACAGGGAAGCGAGATCACTGAAGAAAAAGCTGATCAAATTGAAAGATTAGGTATTGAGAAGATTCGTATTCGCAGTGTCTTAACTTGCGAATCGGGTCGCGGAGTTTGCGCCAAATGTTACGGACGCAATTTATCTACCGGTAGAATTATTGAATTAGGTGAAGCAGTCGGTGTTGTGGCTGCGCAAAGTATCGGTGAGCCGGGTACCCAGCTAACCATGAGAACCTTCCATATCGGTGGTACTGCTTCTAGAACTATCGAGCAGTCCTTTATTAAAGCTAAAAACGAAGGTCTGATTAAATATCATAATTTAAGGGTTACTTTAAAGAATAAAGAAAACGTTGTTTTAAATAGAAATGGTGCCATTAGCATTAATGATGCACAGGGCCGCGAATTAGAACGTTACCCACTTCCACAAGGTGCATTTATCGTTGTGCCTGACGGAGAACCAGTTAAGAAGGGTGTCTCATTTGTACATTGGGATCCTTACACTTTACCGGTTCTAACTGAAGTCGGTGGTTTAATTCGTTTCGAAGATTTACGTGAAAATGTGACGATGCGTGAAGAGATTAATCCGGTTACAAAATTAGCTGAACGTGTCGTGGTTGAACATAAACCGGAGTATCATCCTCAGGTAGTGGTCTTAGATGATAAAAAAGAAGTTTTAGGTATCTATCCTATTCCGATCGGTGCGCACATTATTGTTCGCGACGGAGAAAAAGTTGGTGGTGGAGATCTCTTAGCTAAGATTCCGCGTACCGTTGTAAAAACGCGTGACATTACTGGTGGTCTTCCACGCGTGGCTGAACTTTTTGAAGCCAGACGTCCCAAGGATCCGGCAATTATCAGTGAAATCGACGGATTTGTGGAGTTTGGTGAGACTAAGAAAAATCAACGCGTAATTATTGTTAAATCTGCTACCGGAATGGCCAGAGAGTATATTATTCCTCATGGTAAACATCCTAATGTTTATAAAGGCGATAAAGTTAACGCTGGTCAGCAATTGACTGACGGCCCGGTAGTTTTACAAGATATTTTAAGTGTTTGTGGAGATAAAGTTTTACAGGAGTATCTGGTTAATGAAGTGCAGGAAGTTTATCGTTTACAGGGAGTACGCATTAATGATAAACATATCGAAGTAATTATTCGCCAGATGCTTAAAAAAGTTAGAGTCGAAGATCCTGGTGATACTGAATTCTTAGCTACTCAACAGGTAGATAAATGGGTCTTCCAAAAAGAAAATACCCGTGTAATTAAAAAGGGTGGCAAGCCGGCTCAAGCAACACCGTTACTTTTAGGTATTACTAAAGCTTCATTAACTACTGAGAGTTTTATCTCTGCGGCTAGTTTCCAGGAGACCACTCGTGTTTTAACCGAAGCAGCAACCAGTGGTAAACGCGATGAGTTATTTGGATTAAAAGAAAATGTTATCGTGGGTCATTTAATTCCAGCCGGTACGGGATTTAAAGCCCATCGTGAAATTGAAATAGTTAAGGTTGCAGCTGAAAATAGCGAAGATAAGAAAGAGAAAAAGGAATAACCTATGCCCACAATTGCGCAGTTAATTAGACACGGTAGAATTTCAAAAAAGAAAAGAAGTAAATCACCAGCTTTAAAAGCTTGTCCTCAGAGAAGAGGCGTTTGTATTCAAGTGCGTACGATGACTCCGAAGAAGCCTAACTCTGCTTTGCGTAAAATCGCTAGGGTCAGGTTAACTACGGGCTTGGAAGTTACGGCTTATATACCCGGTGAAGGTCATAATCTTCAGGAGCACTCGATTGTTATGGTTAGAGGCGGAAGAGTTAAAGACTTACCAGGTGTTCGATATCATATTGTTCGTGGTACTCTGGATGCTTCAGGAGTTACCGCACGTCGCAGAAGTCGTTCTAAATATGGAGCCAAGAGGCCAAAAGCAGCATAATTATAAAGTTTTATTGCAATAAAGGATAATCAATGAGAAGAAGAAAAGCGCAGGAAAAAGTAATTGTAGCAGATCCCAAATTTAACAGTAAGATAATTGCTAAATTTATGAACATGGTGATGTTGGATGGTAAAAAAGCCGTGGCGGAGAATTTAGTTTATCGTGCTTTTGATATCGTGCTTAAGAATTTAAATGAGCAGGATATTTTAAAAGTATTTTACAAAGCATTAGATAATGCTCGTCCACGCTTGGAGGTTAAACCGCGCCGGGTTGGTGGGGCTACTTATCAGGTACCCATTGAAGTAAGACAGGAACGCGGGACCTCGATTGCTTTGCGTTGGATTCGCGATTTTGCTCAAAATAGAAAAGGTAAACCCATGGAGGAGAAGCTGGCCGATGAAATTATCGCCGCCTTTAAGGGTGAAGGTTCTGCAATTAAGAAAAGAGATGATACACATAAAATGGCTGAGTCTAATAAGGCTTATGCACACTTCCGTTGGTAAAATAAAATGAGAAAGATACCTTTAGAAAGAATTAGAAATATTGGAATTATTGCACACATCGACGCGGGTAAAACTACTACCAGCGAGCGTGTTCTGTTTTATGCCGGTAAAAATTATAAAATCGGTGAAGTGCATGATGGGGCTGCGACGATGGACTGGATGGTGCAGGAGCAGGAAAGAGGAATTACGATTACCGCTGCTGCCACTACTTGTAAATGGAAAGATATTACTATAAATTTAATTGATACTCCAGGGCATGTTGATTTTACCATTGAAGTTGAACGATCTTTGAAGGTACTAGACGGAGCGGTAGTTGTTTTTTGTGCCGTTGGAGGAGTGCAGCCGCAATCGGAAACCGTTTGGCGCCAAGCTGATCGCTATGGAGTCCCACGTTTAGCTTTTGTAAATAAAATGGATCGCACTGGTGCTGATTATTTAGCGGTGCTAGCCCAAATTCATGAAAGATTAGGCGCTAATGTGGCCACGATTCAGCTTCCCGTAGGTAAAGAAAGTGGTTTTAGCGGATTAATAGATTTAGTGGAAAAGAAATTAGTGCACTATAAAGAAGATTTAGGCAAAGAAGATATGGGCAAGGGTTTTGAAGTTAAGGAGATACCCGAAGATAAACTGGAAGAATATGAAAAATATCGTTTAATTTTGGTAGAAAAAGTTGCCGAAGCGGATGATTTAATTGCGGAAGATTATTTAGCGGGAAAACCGATTACTAATGAGCAACTTAAAGCGGGAATTCGTCGTGGATGTATCGCCAATAAGTTTGTACCAGTGCTTTGTGGTACGGCTTTTAAGAATAAAGGCGTGCAGATGATGTTGGATGCCGTAAAAGATTATTTGCCTTCTCCGATCGATGTGCCAGCAGTTAAAGGTACAAATCCTGAGACTGGTGAATTTGAAGAGGTAGTTGCTGACGATAAATCTCCTTTTACGGCCTTATGTTTTAAAGTGGCTACTGACCCTTTTGTAGGGAAAATTTATTTTACACGTGTTTATTCTGGAACACTTACTGCCGGAACATATATTTATAACGCTACTAAGCGTGAAAGAGAAAGAGTAACCAAAATTGTTAAGATGCATGCTAACCACCAAGAAGTAGTTGATCATATTGCTACTGGTGACATTGCTGCTCTAGTTGGATTAAAAGATACTAAGACTGGTGATACTTTATGTATGGAGAATAATCCTATTCTAATTGAAGCGATGCGTTTTCCTGAACCGGTAATTCAGCAGGCGATTGAACCTAAGAGTAAAGATGCCCAGGAAAAATTAGGTATGGCGATGCATAAATTAGAAGATGAGGATCCGTCATTCCGTGTTACTTATAATCAAGAAACTGGTCAGACTTTAATTGCAGGAATGGGGCAATTGCATTTGGAAATTATTGTAGATAGAATTTTACGTGAGTTTAATGTTGAGGCAACTGTGGGTGCTCCTCAGGTTGCTTATCGTGAGACGATTAGAAAAAGTGTAACCAGTGTAGGAAAATTTATTTCTCAATCTGGTGGACGCGGTCAGTATGGTCACTGTGTGGTAGAGATGGCTCCGCAAGAAACTCCGGGTACGGGAATTACATTTGAAGATAAAATTAAAAGTGGTGCGATCCCTCGTGAATTTATTCCTGCGGTAAAACAGGGAATAATTGGTGCTGCAAAAAATGGTGTCTTAGCTGGCTTTCCAGTAACAGATGTAAAAGTAGTTTTAGTTGACGGATCTTTTCATGATGTCGACTCTTCTGAACTTGCATTTAAAATGGCCGGTTCAATTGCATTTCAAGATGGAATGAAAAAAGCTAACCCAGTTTTATTAGAACCGATTATGAATATTGAAGTAGTTGTTCCGGAAGAATTTATGGGTCAGATCATTGGTGACTTAAGTTCTCGACGAGCAAAAATCATTGCATTGGGACAACAATTAAATTTAAGAACCATTCGAGCTAACGTTCCTTTGTCAGAAGTTTTTAATTATGCAACAGTAACAAGATCCTTGACACAGGGCCGTGCTTCGTATACAATGGAACCTTCCTTCTACAGCGAAGTTCCTGCGCATGTAGCGGAAAAAGTAATAACAGGTGCAGCAAATACAAACGTAAGAAAAACTTTTTAATTAACAGGAGGATGTAAAAAATGGCTAAAGAGAAATTCGTAAGAAGTAAGCCGCACGTAAATATTGGAACTATCGGACACATCGATCATGGTAAAACTACCTTGACCGCTGCCATTTGTAACGTTTTATCAAAATTGGGAAGAGCTGCACATCGTGATTATGCAGATATCGCTAAAGGTGGTACGGTACGTGATGATACAAAAGTTGTAACCATCTCTGTTGCGCACGTTGAATATGAAACTGATTCTCGTCACTATGCACATATTGATTGCCCAGGCCATGCTGATTACATTAAAAACATGATTACTGGTGCTGCTCAGATGGACGGAGCGATCTTAGTTGTTTCTGCTGCTGACGGCCCAATGCCTCAAACTCGTGAACATATTCTTTTAGCACGTCAGGTTAACGTTCCTTCAATGGTTGTCTTTATGAATAAAGTCGACCTAGTTGATGATAAAGAACTCCTAGACTTAGTTGAAATGGAAATTAGAGACCTTTTAACTAAATACGGATATCCTGGAGATAAAACTCCGATTATTCGTGGTAGTGCTAACAAAGCTTACTCTGCTCCTGATGCTACTGGAGCTGATGCTAAATGTATTATTGATTTAATGAAGGCAGTTGATGAGTTTATTCCACTACCTCCTCGTGAATTAGACAAACCATTATTAATGGCTGTCGAAGATGTTTTTAGTATTGAAGGTAGAGGAACAGTTGCTACCGGAAGAATCGAACGTGGTAAAGTTAAAGTTGGCGAAGAAGTTGAAATTATCGGTTTAAGACCAGAAGCTAAAAAATCCGTAGTTACCGGAATTGAAATGTTCCGTAAATTATTGGACGAAGGTCAAGCTGGTGATAACGTTGGATTGCTTTTACGTGGCGTGGAAAAAAATGATATTGAGCGCGGTATGGTTATTGCTGCTCCTAAATCGATCCTTCCTCACACCAAGTTTAAAGCTCAAGTGTATATCTTAACCAAAGAAGAAGGTGGACGACATACCCCATTCTTTAAAGGTTACAGACCACAGTTCTATTTCCGTACTACTGACGTTACCGGTGCAGCGACTCTTCCCACAGGTGTGGAGATGGTTATGCCAGGTGATAATGTAGCTTTGGATGTAGAATTAATTACTCCAGTGGCTATTGAGAAGGAGTCACGTTTTGCTATCCGTGAAGGCGGTCATACCGTCGGAGCTGGTGTAGTTACTGAGGTTATTGCATAAGCGATGAACACACAAAAGATTCGGATCAAATTAAAAGCTTATGATCATCGGCTTTTAGATCAAGCAGTTATAGAGATTGTGGATACTGTAAAGCGCACTGGGGCCAAAATTTCCGGCCCCGTACCGCTGCCCACAAAACGTGAGATTTATACGGTATTACGATCTGTGCATGTTGACAAAAAATCAAGAGAGCAGTTTGATTTGTCTACCCATAAACGCCTTATTGACATCTTCGAACCGACGGCAAAAACCATCGATTCACTAAGGAAATTAAACCTGCCTGCAGGAGTGGACGTAGAAATCAAGTAATAAATTTTAAGCACTCGGTTTAAAATTTAGCGAAATCTTCGCTAGTAAATTAGCGAAGACATTATGGAAATATTAAAAAAATGATTGGATTGATTGGTAAAAAAATTGGAATGACGCAAGTATTTACAGCAGATAATAACCAAGTTGGGGTTACGGCTATTGAAGCTGGTCCTTGTCCTATTCTTAAGGTTATGGATAAGAATGTTCAAATGGCTTTTGATTTAGTAAAAGAGAAAAGTTTGAAAAAGCCACAGTTAGGCCTTTATAAGAAATTGAATATTGCTCCACGTAAAGTAATCAGAGATCTTTCTAAAGAAGCCGATGTTGAATATAAAGTTGGCCAAGAGCTTAAAGTAGATCTTTTTAAAGAAGGCGATTATGTTGATGTCAGTGGAGTTTCTATTGGTAAAAGTTTTCAAGGTGGTATGAAACGTTGGGGTTGGAAAGGTGGACCCAGAACCCACGGTTCTACTAGTCATCGTCGCGTAGGTTCGATTGGTTCTAGTACTACTCCTGGTCGTGTATTTCGTGGACATCATATGCCAGGACATATGGGTGCGAAAAATGCAACTATTCAGAATTTAAAAATTATTAAAATTGATTTAGAAAAAAACCTTCTGTTAGTGGAAGGCGGGGTCCCTGGATTTAAAACTGGTTATTTAGTGGTGACCAAGGCCCTAAAAAAGCGAGCCAAGAAAGTAGTAGTTAAGAAATAATATGTTCACCCCGTTAGAGATAACGGATAACTAAAAAAAATATGGAAAATAAAATTAATACAAATTCAAAAGCTGACGCAGTAAAAACTGTTAAAGAGAATAAATCTCTAACGGGGTTCACATTACCTATATATAATAGTGAAGGCGCAGAAGTAGATACCGTAAAGTTAGATGCAACAGTTTTTGATGGCGCGGTGAATACTAACAGTTTACATCAAGCCATTGAAGGTTATCGGGCTAATCAAAGAAAAGGTTTAGCCTCCACTAAAACTCGTGGTGAAGTTCGCGGTGGCGGTAAAAAACCATGGAAACAAAAGGGAACCGGTCGTGCCCGTGTAGGTTCTACCCGTTCTCCGCTTTGGAGACATGGTGGCGTAGTTTTTGGTCCTCATCCGCGTGATTTTTCTTATGTCGTTCCTCAAAAAATTAAAGCAGCCGCTTTAAAAACTAGCTTAAATCTTAGATTGAATGAAAATGGGGTTACCGTTTTAGATGATTTTAAGCTCCAGGATTCTAAAACAAAGAGTGCCGTTAAAGTTCTATCTAATTTAAAATTATTTGCAAGTAAAGAGAAAAAAGTTAAAAAAGTTCTATTCTTAACGAATAAATTAGATAGTAAATTAAAAATTGCTTTAAAAAATATAAGTTTCTTAACCGTTGACCTGGCTTCTGATTGTCATGCTTATGAAGTGATGAATAATCAAAGAGTTTTGATTACTAAAGCCGGTTTAGCAGATTTAACTAAGAGGTTAAAGTAATGGGTACAATTACTACAGTTATTAAAGCGCTTTTACAAACTGAGAAATCCAGCACCTATCTGCCCACGAGTAAATATTTATTTCTGGTGGATAATGCGGCTAATAAAATTCAGATTAAAAAAGCCGTGGAACAAGCCTATAAAGTTAAAGTAAAGAATGTGAATACATTTGTTTCAATGGGTAAACTTAAAAGAGTTAGACATCAGTTAGGTCGTATGACCGATACGAAAAAGGCTGTCGTAACCTTGGTAGCCGGACAAAAAATAGAGGTAGCATAATGGGATTAATTAAATTCAAACCGACGACATCAAGCCGCAGACATATGAGCGGTCCTGATTTTAAGGAATTAACTAAGCATAAACCTGAACGTTCGTTGTTATTGCCTTTAAAGAAAACCGGCGGAAGAAATTGCTATGGCCGTATTACCACCCGACATATTGGTGGCGGGCATAAACGGATGTTACGAATTATTGATTTTAAAAGAAATACATTGGATCAACCGACTAAAGTTTTAGGGATTGAATATGATCCTAATCGTTCGGCTAGAATTGCTTTAGTGGAATACCCAGATAAACGTAAGAGCTATATCATTGCTCCATTAGGTTTAAATGTGGGAGATATAATTGTTTCTAGCGATCAAAAGGATATTGAAATAAAAATTGGTAATTGTTTATTAATTCGTAATATTCCTTCCGGAACCTTGATTCATAATATTGAATTAGCACCTGGTAAGGGTGGACAGATCGTACGCGGTGCAGGAACTAGCGCTCAGATCATGGCTAAAGAATCGGGTATGGCCCATGTGCGTCTACCTTCTGGTGAAGTAAGATTAGTTAGTTTGGATTGTCATGCTACCATTGGTCAAATTGGTAATATTGATCATGATGCAATTATTTTAGGTAAAGCCGGAAAGAGCCGTTGGTTAGGGATTAAGCCTTCCGTTAGAGGTTCGGCGATGAATCCTTTTGACCATCCACACGGTGGTGGTGAAGGTAAAGCTGGGCAGGGTAATCCTCATCCGGTAACTCCTTGGGGTAAGCCGACAAAAGGATATCGTACTAGAAATCGCAATAAGTATTCTAATAAGTTTATCGTTAAAAGAAGGAAACCATAATGCCACGTTCACTAAAAAAAGGTCCGTACGTTGAAGAGAGTTTATTGAAGAGAATAGAGAAGCAGACTAAAAGTGGCCTGCGTCAGGCGATTAAAACCTGGAGCAGACGCTCAACAATTCTGCCTGAGTTTGTGGGGTTAACTTTTGCCGTGCATGATGGTAAAAGACATATTCCGGTTTTTGTTACGGAAAATATGGTGGGTCACAAATTAGGAGAATTTGCACCTTCTAGAATTTTTAGAAAACATGGTGGTATAAAAGCTAAGAAGGCGTTGGAGAAAACATAAAATGATTTCGAAAGCTGAAGGAAAATTTTTAAGGATTTCACCAAGCAAAGTGCGCATTGTCGCCGATCTTATTCGCGGTAAAGATGCTAGAGAAGCTCAGTCAATACTTTTACATTTAAATAAAAGATCAAAAGAATATTTAATAAAGATCTTGAAATCTGCGATCGCTAATGCTAAAGTAAAAGGCTTGGCGGTAGAGAAGTTGTATATCTCTAAGATTGTTTGTAATCCCGGACCAATGTGGAAGAGATTTAAGGCCGCAGCTTTTGGTCGGGCCGCATCAATAGTTAAACGTACAGTCCATATTAAAATTGAACTAGATTTAAAGTCAGGAGAATAATTCATGGGACATAAGGTAAGTCCTTTATTACTAAGGATTGGTTTTATCAGACAGTGGCATTCAAGATGGTTTGCTAGCGCCAAAGATTTCCCGTTGTTTATTCAACAGGATTTCAAAATTAGAAAATTTATTAAAAGTAAATTTAAACAAGCAGCGATTTCAAAAATTGTTATTGAGAGACTAGCGGCTAAAATTAGAGTGCGTATTTTTTCTGCTCGACCCGGGATTATTATCGGTCGTCACGGTTCTGATATTGAGCGTCTACGAGCTGATCTAAACGGTTTAGTAAAAAATGAAATTGCGATTGATATTCAAGAGATTAATAATCCGGCCTGGGATGCTCAGTTAGTGGCCGAGAACATTGCTTTACAGCAAGAGAAAAGAATTGCCTTTCGTCGCGCAGTTAAAAGAGCGATGGAGCAATCAATGCAATCTGGAGTAAAAGGAATTAGGGTTAGCTGCTCTGGACGTCTTAACGGCGCAGAGATGGGTCGTCGTGAAACATATAAAGTTGGTAAAGTTCCTTTGCAGACTTTACGCGCGGATATTGATTATGGTTTTGCCGAAGCCTTAACTACCTATGGTTTAATTGGGGTCAAGGTTTGGATTTATAAGGGAGATATTTTAGGAAAACAGTTTATTCAGGAAGATGTAAAAAGTAATCAACGATCTTCATCTAAAGAAGCACCTAGGGCTGACGCCCAACGTTAAGGAGTTATCATGGTTTTAATGCCCAAGCGGGTTAAATATCGTAAATTACAAAAAGGCCAAAGACGCGGTGTGGCTACTACCGGAGCGATTTTAGCTTTTGGTGAATTTGGTTTAAAATCTTTAGATAATGGATGGATTAAAAATACTCAGATTGAAGCGGTGCGTGTAATTTTGGCCCGTCAGTTGCATAAGGGTGGAAAATTATGGATCAGGATCTTTCCTGATAAATCAATTACAAAAAAACCAGCAGAAGTGCGTATGGGTAAAGGTAAAGGAGATTTAGATCATTGGGTGGCTGTAGTAAAAAGAGGACGCATTCTTTTTGAATTAGGTGGAGTTCCACAAGAGTATGCCAAAGCTTGCTTTCGATTAGCTGCTTATAAAATACCGCTACGTACAAAATTTGTAACCAGGGTGCATAAATAAAATGACCCCGCACCTTGCAAGCAAGGTGCGGGATGAAGATTGAGGAGATACGGTGAAACCAAAAGAATTAAGAGATCTACCGGAAAGTGAATTATTAGAAAAAGAAAAGGCGCTTTATGCTGAGTTGACTAAGTTAAATACACAGCGTTATACAGGCAGCGTAGAGAAGCCACATAAGTTTGCACTGGTCAAGAAAGATATTGCGCGCATCAGGACAATCTTAAACCTCGTTAGAAAGGGCTCCCCGCGCAGCGGGATTTCTAACGTGGTAAACGAAAAGAAAGATAAATAAGATGGGTAAGCAAAAAGAATTTGTAGGAGAGGTAACTAGCGCCAAGATGCAAAAAACTGTAGTGGTTAAGACTATGCATTTAACTCGCCACTCCAAGTATGGCAAAATTGTAAAAATGCATAATAAATTCAAAGCGCATGATGAAAAAGGAATTGCTAAATTAGGGGATGTAGTGAGCATTGTGGAGACACGTCCTTTATCTAAAGATAAGCGTTTTATTGTGAAAGCAGTGGTTAAGAAAGCATCCAGTGCTCATTTAATTAAACCCGAGGAGATTGCATAAATGCTTCAATTACGCAGTATTATGGATGTAGCTGATAATACCGGAGCACGTAAAGCTTCTTTAATTTGCGTTTTAGGAAAAATGGGTAGCTTTAACGCAGAGATCGGTGATATCGTCAGAGTTAATATTAAAGAATCTATCCCTGGGGCTACGGTAAAGAAGGGTGAGAAAGCTCGCGGGGTAATTGTACGTACCAGACGCGATATTCATCGTGCGGATGGTTCGATATTACGTTTTGATCGTAACGCCATTGTGATTATTGATGATAAAGATAATCCTAGAGGTACGCGTGTATTTGGCCCAGTAGCTCGTGAGTTAAGGGATAAAAATTTTAATAAAATAATTTCATTAGCACCAGAGGTAATTTAATGCAAAAAATAAAAAAGAATGACATTGTACAGATCACTAAAGGCAAAGATAAAGGCAAGCAGGGAAAAGTGATCGACGTAATCGAAGGTGGAAAGCGCGCTATTGTCGAAGGTTTAAATCTTTCTAAGAAGCATAAACGTCAAAGCCGTCAGGATCAAAAGGGTGGTATTATTTCAATTGAGATGCCTTTAAGTATCTCTAATTTGATGGTTTTTTGTAAGCATTGCTCAAAACCTTCTCGCATGGGTTGCGTAGTTTCTAAAGATGGTACAAAATCCAGAGTTTGTAAAGCTTGTAAAGAGGTCCTATAAAATGATACCTAGACTATTAGAAAAATATCGCAGTGAAATTGCTCCGAAGTTAATGGAGGAGTATAAAATTAAAAATAAAATGGCTGTACCCAGAGTAGATAAGATTGTGGTGAATATGGGTATTGGCGAAGGCACGCAAGATATTAAAATTTTAGAGAAATCGGTGGAAGAGCTGGGTAATATTACGGGTCAGAAGCCGTTGATTCGTAAAGCTAAAAAAGCGATTGCTAATTTTAAAGTTAGACAAGGTCAATCTGTAGGCGCTAAAGTTACTTTAAGAAGAACGATGATGTATGAGTTTATGGATCGACTATTGAATATTGCTTTGCCACGTATTCGCGATTTCCGCGGAGTATCTTTTGATTCTTTTGATAAAGGGAATAACTATACTTTGGGCTTAAGCGAGCAGATTATTTTCCCAGAGATTGAGTATGATAAAATTACGCGTACTCAAGGAATGGATATTACTTTTGTAATTAAAAATGCTAAGAATATTGATCAGGCAAGAAGCCTGCTTAAATATTTTGGTATGCCTTTCAAGGCGAAGGAAGAAAAATAAACTATGGCCAAGAATTCACAGATTGCAAGATGGAAGCGCGCACCTAAATTTTCAACTCGTAAATATAATCGTTGCACAATCTGCGGTAGAAACGGCGGTTATTTAAGAAGGTTTCAACTTTGTCGTATTTGTTTTAGAGAGTTGGTTTGGCAGGGGCTTATCCCCGGCGTGAAAAAAGCCAGCTGGTAGAAGTAGAATTATAGGAGAAATAAATGTCCAGAACAGATTTAATTGCCGATGTTTTTACAATAATACGTAATGCAATCATGATTAAAAAAGATGCTGTGGACTTGCCAGCTTCTGGTAATATTAAATCGATCATGGCCATTCTAAAAAAGAATGAATATATCGAAAATTTTAAACTGATTGAAGATAAAAAACAGGGGTTGGTCAGGGTTTATTTAAAATACGTAGCAGGTAAGTCGGCAATTCGAAATTTGAAACGTGTTTCTAAGCCGGGTTTAAGGGTTTATGCCAAAGGGAAAAAAGTGCCGATAGTTTTGCGTGGTCGAGGATTAGCGATTGTTTCTACTTCTAAAGGTGTAATTACCGATAAAGAAGCCAGAGAGTTGGGAGTTGGCGGAGAAATTATCGGTTATATTTGGTAATGAGAGGGAAGGTACCCGACGCCGATAGGTATTGCGTCGGTACGCGCTAGGTAGCGCGAATTGCGCGGGTGTCCTTTAATTGAGGAATAATATAAATGTCTAGGATCGGAAAGAAACCAGTAACTATACCAAAAGATGTAAAGGTTGAGGTTAAAGATAGGGAAGTTTTTGTGCAGGGCCCTAAAGGTAAACTTAGCCGTAAATTAACAGATCGTATTAATGTAGAAATTAAAGATGATCAGCTTTTAGTGACTAGAGTAGCTGATACTAAAGTGGATAAATCACTGCATGGATTGTATCGTGCATTGATTGTGAATATGATTGTCGGTGTAACACAAGGTTATCTTAAAGAGTTAGAAATTATTGGTGTAGGATTTAAAGCCGCGGTAGTAGGAGATAAATTGAATATGGCTTTAGGTTTTTCGCATCCGATAAATTTTCCCATTCCAGCAGGAATTAAAATTGAAACTCCTAAGCCAACACAATTAGTAATTAAGGGTATTGATAAAGAGCTCATTGGAGAAGTGGCGACTGAGATCCGTTCTATGTATCCTCCTGAGCCTTATAAAGGCAAAGGAATTCGTTTCGTAGGAGAACACGTTAAGAAGAAAATAGGAAAAGCGCAGGCAACCGGTAAATAATCATGAGAAAAAAAGAAGAGTTAAGACTTAAAAGGCATAAAAGAATTAAAATGAAGATGTTGGGGACTGCTGAAAAACCTCGTTTGGTGGTGCACCGATCTTTGCAGAATATTTCGGCTCAAGTCTTAGATGACACTGTAGGAAAAGTTTTATTTTCTCTTTCTACTAAAGATAAGTCGATAAAGGCGAAGTTTGCAA
The DNA here is from genome assembly GCA_041650295.1 of Candidatus Omnitrophota bacterium. Classification (GTDB taxonomy): domain Bacteria; phylum Omnitrophota; class Gorgyraeia; order Gygaellales; family Profunditerraquicolaceae; genus UBA6249. The sequence continues at coordinate 30,655 of JBAZLM010000008.1, read as the reverse complement.
AAGCCGGCAACTTAAAATCTAGCGAGTTTTTTGGTCAGTTGTTTGCCCAAACCGCAAAAGAAAAAGGGTTTAGTAAAGTAATTTTTGATCGAGCAGGATATCTTTATCACGGCAGGATTAAAATTTTTGCTGATGCATTAAGAAAAGGTGGAATGGAGTTCTAAAATTATGCGTGAATTAACTATCGGACAGCAGTCAGATTTAATTGAAAAAGTTATTAGTATTAACCGCGTGACTAAAGTAACCAAAGGTGGCAAAAAGCTGCATTTTAGTGCCCTAGTAGTGGTGGGAGATACCAAAGGCAGAGTAGGTTTTGCTTTAGATAAAGCCAATGAAGTTGCTGAGGCGATTCGCAAATCTTTAACTAAAGCCAAAAAGAGTCTTTTTAAGATTAATCTAGAAGGATCGACTATTCCTCATGAAATTGTGGGTAAATTTGGAGCGGCTAGTGTTTTACTTAAGCCAGCCTCAGAAGGAACCGGAGTTATTGCTGCCGGTCCGGTACGTGCAATTTGTGAGGCTGCAGGTATTAAAGATATTTTAACTAAGTGTTTAAAATCGAATAATCCTATTAATGTTATTAAAGCTACGATGCAAGGTCTAAAAGACTTGAAAGCCTAAAATAAAATGAAAGAAAAATCTGAAAGTAAATCAAAAGTAAAAAAAGTAGCGGTAAAAAAAGTTGAGAAAACTAAAAAGGTTGCTGCTAAAAAAGTCGAAAAAGAAGTTTTAATTAACACTCTTTCTTTACATAATTTAAAAAGTCCGGTTGGTTCACGAAAAAGAAGAAAACTTTTAGGTCGCGGATCAGGTTCTGGTCATGGTAAGACTTCTACGCGCGGAAGCAAAGGGCAAACTTCACGTGCGGGTCGTCATTTTTATTTAGGTTTTGAAGGTGGGCAATCTCCGTTGATTCGTAAAATGCCCAAACGTGGCTTTGTAAGCAATTTTAGAAAGACTTATCAGGTGGTTAATTTAGAAAATTTAAAGTCCATTAAAGAAACGGTAATTACCCCATTAGTTTTAAAAGATAATGGTTTAATCCGCAATGCTAATGGATTGGTTAAAATATTGGGAAACGGTAGCATTAAAAATGCACTGACTATTCAGGCGCATGCGTTTTCAAAACGCGCATCTTCTGAAATTACTAGCGCCGGTGGTAAAGCAGAAATCATAAATGTTTAACGCCCTAGTTAATGCGTTTAAGATACCTGATTTAAAAAGACGCTTAATTATTACCGGTTTATTGATTGCGGTATACCGAGTAGGTTGCTATATCCCTACGCCAGGTATTGACGGAGCCGCATTAGCAGATTTTTTTAACCGTATTGCTAAGACTCAAGGTGGTACGCTCTTTGGCATAATTAATATGTTCTCTGGTGGCGCGATGGAACGATTAACTATCTTTGCCCTAGGGATCATGCCGTATATCTCTTCCTCAATTATTATGCAGTTGTTAACTGCGGTCATTCCAGCTTTTGAGAAGATGGCCAAGGAAGGCAAATCTGGATATGAAAAAATTAATCAGTTTACTCGTTACGGAACTGTAGTTTTATCAATTGTGCAATCATATTTTATTGCGCTTTGGCTTGAGAATCCGGCGCGTTTTGAAGGATTGCAGATTGTCATGCATCCGGGGTGGGGTTTTCGAATTTTAACGGTATTAACGCTTACCACGGGAACGATTTTTATTATGTGGTTGGGTGAACAGATTCAAGAGAGGGGTATCGGCAATGGTATTTCATTAGTCATTACCGCTGGTATTATCTCTCGTATTCCCACAGCCTTTAATCAACTGTGGGTTTTAATCTCTCCGTTTGCTGCTAGCCGTAGACAGATTCAGCCCATTACTTTGTTAATTATGGCAGTTTTATTAGTGGGAGTTGTTTTTGCGGTTATTATGATTACTCAGGGTGTACGCAAGATCCCTGTGCAGTATGCGCGAAGAATCGTGGGTCGAAAAATTTATGGTGGTCAAAGCACTTATATTCCACTTAAAGTTGATACTTCTGGTGTTATTGCGATTATCTTTGCACAGTCAATTATTTTGTTCCCGGCGACCTTGGCTTCTTTTATACCTAATCCGGGTTTTCAGAGATTAGCGCAAAATTTAATTCGCGGACAAGTACTTTATTCTGCTGTTTATGCTCTTTTGATAATTTTCTTCTGTTATTTTTATACGGCGATTGTTTTTAATCCCAATGATCTTTCTGAGAATATGAAAAAGTACGGAGGGTTTATTCCCGGAATTAGGCCCGGAACTCCTACCGCAGAATTTTTAGATTTTGTGATGACCAGGATTACTTTAGCCGGAGCTAGTTTTATTGCTATCATTGCTATTTTACCAGATTTTATTATGGCCTGGCTCAAAGTTCCGTATTTAGTGGCTTCATTCTTTGGTGGCACCGGAGTTTTGATTATTGTTGGCGTTATGTTAGATACTTTAAAGCAGATAGAGTCGCATCTTTTGACCCACCATTATGAAGGTTTTATTAAGAGTGGTCAAATTAGAGGAAGAAGATAATGTATATTGTATTATTAGGTCCTCCTGGGGCAGGTAAGGGAACTCAGGCTAAGAAATTAGCGCAAAGATTAAATTTGCCACATATCTCTACGGGAGATATTTTAAGGCAGAATGTTAAAGATGGTACGCAGCTAGGAAAACAAGCAAAAGGAATTATGGACAAAGGCTTGTTGGTACCGGATGATTTGGTGGCTAAGATGTTGGATGAGCGTTTTAATAATCCGGATATTAAAAATGGTTTTATTTTAGACGGATATCCTAGAACGTTACCGCAAGCTAGTACTTTGGACGAGATTTTAAATCGCAAGAAATTGGCGGTAGATTTAGTAGTTTATTTAAATACTAGCGATGAAGTAATTATTAAGCGACTTACGGCAAGATTAGTTTGTTCTAAGTGTGGCGCGAATTTTCATAAAACAAATATGCCACCTAAGGTTGCTGGAATTTGTGATAGTTGCCAGGGGTCACTGTATCAGCGTTCTGATGATAACGAAATTACGGTGCGTAAGCGCTTAGAAGTTTATAAGAATGAAGTTGCTTCTTTGATAGAGTATTATAATCGCCTAAATAAACTGCATACTTTAAATGCAGATTTAGATGCGGGTGTAGTTTTAGAGCAAATTGTTGAGTTGAGCTCTAAAGTTTAAATGATCTCTCTAAAGACTCCAAAAGATTTAGAGATGCTTAAGCGTTCGGGCAAGATTTTGGCGGCGGTAATGCACAAAGTAAAAAAAATTGTGCAGCCCGGAATAACGACTTTAGATATTGATCGATTAAGCGAAGAGTTAATTTGCAAAGCAAAAGCCATTCCGGCTTTTAAAGGTTACAATGGTTTTCCGGCAACGGCTTGTATTTCAGTTAATGAAGAGATTGTCCACGGTATCCCCGGACCAAGGGTAATTTTAGAAGGTGATATCGTTAGTATAGATTTAGGGGTAAACTATCAAGGTTATTTTTCGGATATGGCAGTGACCTTGGCAGTGGGTAAAATTGATGAGGATAAAAAGAAGTTGATTCAAGCTACTAGTCAAGCTCTTGATTTAGGAATTAAGCAGGCAAGAGTGGGTAATAATTTATCTGATATTTCTCATAGTATTCAAAGTTTTTCTCAAGCTCAGGGTTTCTCGGTAGTGCGACAGTTTGTTGGTCATGGTATCGGCAAAGCTTTACACGAGGAGCCAGAGATTCCCAATTTTGGACCGCCACATTTAGGGCCGCTTTTAAAGAGCGGGATGGTTTTGGCGATTGAGCCGATGATTAATTTAGGCGATTGGGAGTGTTATGTTTTAGATAATGGTTGGACGGCGGTAACTAAAGACGGCGCGCCATCAGCGCATTTTGAACATACAGTGGCGATTACCGAAAAAGGACCAGTAATACTAACAGAGTAAGGGAATTTGCGTAAATGCCCAAAGAAGATTTAATTGAAACAGAAGGAAAGATTTTAGAGGCTTTACCCAATGCGATGTTTAGGGTGGAGCTAGAAAATGGTCATGTAGTTTTAGCGCATGTTTCAGGAAAGATGCGTATGAATTTTATCAGGATTCTTCCGGGTGATAAAGTAAAATTAGAACTTTCTCCTTATGATTTAAGCCGGGGGAGAATTACTTTTAGGGTGAGATAAATGAACCCCGCACCTTCTATTATTTTAGGAAGTGCAGGGTGGTTAGTTCAATTAAGAAAGAAGGTGCGGAGTGAAAGTTAAAGCTTCGATTCGCAAGATTTGTGACAAATGTAAAATCATTAAAAGAAGAGGAGTAGTGCGCGTAATTTGTGTAACTACTAAACATAAACAGCGTCAAGGTTAAATTATTTATTGGAGGAATAAAGTAATATGCCAAGAATTATCGGTGTTGATATACCAAAAGAGAAAAAGATTGAGATTGCCCTGACTTATTTGTATGGCATTGGCAGAATGCAGTCCAATGTTTTACTTAAAGAGACCGGGATTGATCCAAATAAACGTGCCAAAGATTTAAGCGAAGAAGAGATCTCTAAGATTACTAATTATCTGCAAAAAGGAGCTTTGAGAATCGAAGGAGATTTGCGTCGTGATATATCGCAGAATATTAAACGCCTGATGGACATTGGTTCTTGGAGAGGGATGCGTCATAAGAAAGGTCTTCCAGTGAGAGGACAGCGCACGCGTACTAATTCTCGTACCAGAAAAGGTAAAAAGAGAGTAAATTTAGCTTCCCCGGTAAAAAAGATGGAAGCGCCAAAAGCCAAACCAGCTGGAAAATAACGGAGAAAAAATAACATGGCGACAAAAGATAAAGCAAAAAAGAAAAAAATTGCACGCGGTATAACCAGTGGTATCGCTCACATTCAAGCAAGTTTTAATAATACAATTATTACGATCACCGATAAGCAGGGTAATGTTTTAGCTTGGAGTGCTCCGGGAACTGTAGGTTACAGTGGTTCAAAAAAATCTACACCTTTTGCGGCTCAAGTTGCCGCTACCGATGCGGCGAGAAAAGCTAAAGAAGTCGGGGTTAAAGAATTAGAAGTTTATGTGAAGGGTCCGGGGTTTGGTCGTGAGTCAGCCATCCGTGCACTTCAGGCAGCAGGTTTGGTGGTAACTTTAATTAAGGATGTAACTCCTATTCCTCATAATGGTTGCCGTCCTAAGAAGAAAAGGAGAGTCTAAGATATGGCCCGTTATATTGGTGCAGTTTGTAGATTGTGTCGTAGACAGGGAGAGAAACTCTTTTTAAAAGGAACACGTTGTGCAACTGAAAAATGTGGTATCGCTAAACGTGCATTCCCGCCGGGTCAACATGGTGAAGGCAGAAGACAAAAACTTTCTAACTACGGTGTGCAGCTAAAAGAAAAACAAAAAGTTAAAAGAATCTATGGAGTTTTAGAGAGACAGTTTCGTAAATATTTTAAGATCGCCTCAAAAACTAAAGGGGTTACCGGTAAGGTGCTTTTGCAGTTATTAGAGCGCCGGCTGGATAATGTGGTTTTTCGTATGGGGCTGGCGATCTCTCGTTCACAGGCACGTCAAATTGTCAGACACAATTTGATTGCGGTTAATTCGCGCCGCGTGAATATTCCATCGTTTTTGGTGGATAAAGATGATGTGATTGAAGTGAAATCTAAAGATAAGCCTAAGATTAAGATTAAAGATAATTTAGAGCTTTCTAAAGATAGAACTGTACCTAGCTGGCTAGAGTTTAATGCTACTGATATGAAAGCTAAAGTTTTAAGGCTTCCAGAAAAAGGCGATATTGCCCAGCAGATCCAGGAGCAGTTGATCGTCGAGTTGTATTCCAAGTAAAAATAGAAGTTATTTGTGAGCGTTATTTCAATACTATTAGGGGGATAAAATGGGAATAAAATGGAGAGATTTTCAGTTTCCTAAGAAACTTGAATGTGATGAGTCAACATATACAGAGACATATGGAAAGTTTTCTGCCGCTCCTTTTGAAAGAGGATATGGCGTAACTTTGGGTAACTCTTTAAGAAGAGTTCTGCTTTCGTCGATTGAAGGCAGCGCGGTTACCGCGATCAAAATTGCTGGAGTTAGTCACGAGTTCTCCACTATTGCCGGTGTTTTAGAGGATGTTCCTGAGCTGATTTTAAATATTAAGAAATTAGTTATTAATTCTCATTCCAAAATACCTAAAACTATTTATTTAAAGGCTGATAAAAAAGGTGAGATCAAAGCTAAGGACATAGAGACCGATGAAACAATCGAAATTATTAATCCGGAACTACACATTGCCACATTAACCAAAGACGTTAAATTAAATATCGAGATGGAAGTTTCTCGTGGTCGTGGTTATGTTGCTGCTGAATTAAATAAAAAAGAAGATAAGGTAGCCGGTTTTATCGCTATCGATTCTATCTTTACTCCTATAAAGAAGATTAATTATTTTGTGGAGAATACCCGTGTTGGACAGCGTACCGACTATGATAAGTTGATCGTAGAGATCTGGACCAACGGTAGTATTAATCCTAAGGATGCCATGCTTTATGCTTCTAACATTTTACAAAGACATTTAGATATCTTTGTAAGTTTTGGTCAGCTTCCTGAAGATATTGCCGAAGAAGAGCCAGAGATGACTAAAGAAGACGTTGCTTTATATGAAAAACTAAGATTACCGATCTCTGAACTTGAACTTTCTGTAAGAAGTTCGAATTGTTTAAGAGAAGCCGGAATTAAGACGATTGCCGACTTAGTTAAGAGAAGTGAAGATGAGATGCTTAACTTTAAGAATTTCGGTAAAAAGTCGCTGACTGAGATTCAAGAACTCTTGGTGGGTATGGGAGTTACTTTAGGGATGCAAGTTGATCCTAAGAAAATAAAGAAGGGTTAAATAAAATGAGACATGGAAAAAAGAGAATGCAGCTTGGTCGTTTCACCAGTTGGCATGATGCAACGATAAAAAGCTTAGCAAAAAATATGGTTATTTGTCAGAGTATCAAAACTACTCTGGTCAGAGCAAAAGCCTCTAAACAGATGGTGGACAAGCTAATTACTCTAGCTAAGAAAGATACGCTTTTTGCTCGTCGTCAAGCGCAAAAAGTTTTAGGAGAACATAAGTTAGTTAATTTATTATTTAATGAAATCGGTCCACGTTTTGCTAAACGTAGTAGCGGTTTTACCAGAATTATTGGTCTAGGTAAACGCCGTGGCGATAACGCTGAAATGGCGATTTTTGAGCTTACGGAATTAAAGAAAAAAGAACCTAAAAAAGTTAAGGCAGTTAAAGAGGTAAAAGCTCAACCTACTACAGAAGTTGGTGAGGTAGTTGATGAGAAAAATATTGTAGAGCAGAAAAAAGAACCTAAAGCCGTCGTAAAAGAAACGGTTGCTGATCAGAAGAAACCTCAAAAGAAGTTTATGGGCGGTTTAAGAACTATCTTTAAAAAGAAAAGTGATTCTTTGTAAGTAGTAGAAGAACCGCTAGCTTTTATGAAAATAGATACAAGGCTTGCTGAGCGCCTAAAAAAAATTAATCCTTCTTCAACGTTAGCAATAACCTCTAAAGCTAAAAAGCTTAAGAGCGAAGGTAAGGATATTGTTAATTTTGCCGCTGGAGAGCCGGATTTTGATACCCCGGATTTTGTAAAAAATGCGGCGATTGCGGCAATCCAATCTGGTTTCACTAAATATACTCCTACCACTGGAACCTTAGAATTAAAAAAATTAATTTGTGAAAAATTTAAAAAAGATAATTTATTAGAGTATGCTCCTAATCAAATTATTGTTTCTAATGGTGCCAAGCATAGCATTTATAATGCTTTGATGGTACTTTTAAATCAATCTGATGAGGTATTGATTCCTTTGCCTTATTGGGTAAGTTATCCTGAGATGGTCAATCTTTGTCAGGCTAATGTCCGCTACATAAAAACTACTGCTGAGAATAATTTCAAAGTTACTGCCAAAGATTTAAGCAAACATATCTCTTCTAAAACAAAAGTATTTATTTTAAATAGTCCATCGAATCCTACCGGCTCAGTTTACGACCGTCAGGAGTTAGAAGCGATTGCCAAAATTTGTGTAGACAAAAATATTTTTGTAATCAGTGATGAAATTTATGAAAAGATTACTTTTGACGGTCTTAAGCATAATTCCATTGGTAGTTTTAATAAGGATATTTATGATTTAACGATTACCGTTAATGGTCTATCTAAAAGCCACTCGATGACTGGTTGGCGAATTGGTTATCTGGGCGCACCATTAGATATCGCTAACGCCATATCCAATTTACAGGATCATTCAACCTCTAATCCTAATTCTATTGCGCAAAAAGCTGCGGTGGCGGCATTAAGTGCTCCTGAAGATTTTACACAAAAATTATGCTTAGAGTTTTCTAAGCGCAGAGATTATCTGGCCTCTAGATTAATTAGAATTAAAAATTTAAGTTTTACTTTACCACAAGGTGCTTTTTATATGTTTTGTGATATCTCTAAAACTGGATTAGACTCTTTGACTTTTTCCACTCGTCTGCTTGATGAAGAGTACGTTAGCCTGATTCCGGGGATTAGCTTTGGCATGGATGATCATATTAGAATAAGTTTTGCTACTAGTATTGAAGAACTGCAAAAGGGGATGGATCGCATAGAGAAGTGGATGGCTAAGCTATGAGTGCACTGACGATTGCGGAGAAAATTTTAAGTTGCCATAGTGAAAAAGAATTACATGCCGGTGATTTTGCGGTTTGTAAAATTGATTTTGCTTTTGGTCAAGATGGTACCTCTTCGATTATTATTGACCGGATTAAAGATATGGGGATTAATAAATTAAAAACTAACTTTTGCATGGTGATTGATCATAGTGCACCTAGTCCTAGCGAAGGAGTTTCTCGGGTGCATAAAAAGATGCGCGATTTCTCTGCTAATTTTAAAACTGAGATTTTTGATGTAGGATGCGGTGTTTGCCACCAAGTGATTCCTGAATCTGGAAATATTTTACCGGGAGATCTAGTTTTAGGAGCAGATTCACATACTTGTACTTATGGGGCAATAGGAGCTTTCTCTACTGGGGTAGGATCTACTGATTTGGCAATTGCTTTAGCTACGGGTAAGAATTGGTTTAAGGTTCCGGCTACGATTAAAATTATAATTAAAGGTAAAGTGCCCAAAGGTGTTTTTGCAAAAGATATAATTCTTTACATTATTGGAAAATTAAAAAGTGATGGGGCTACTTATAAAGCGGTTGAATTTTATGGCTCGGTAATTAATCAGATGGATATGGACGGGCGCTTTACCATCGCTAATATGTTGGTAGAGATGGGGGCAAAAGTTGGTTTTATGCCGGTAGATAGTAAAACTACTGCTTGGTTGAAAGGTAAGGTTTTAGGTAAGAAACGAATTAAAAATATTGTCGCAGATAAAGGTGCCGTTTATGAGAGTGTGCACGAATTTGATATCTCTAAACTTAAGCCTATAGTTGCTATGCCGCATAGTGTAGATAATACTGCAGAGGTAGCGACTTTAAAAAAAGTAAAAATAAATGAAGCTTTCTTGGGTACCTGTACGAATGGACGGATTAATGATCTTAAGATTGCGGCAAAAATTTTAAAAAATCGTAAAGTATCTAGCGAGGTTAAATTTATTATTGCACCTAGTTCACGCCGCGTTTATTTGGAGGCTTTGAAACTTGGGTTGGTAGAGATCTTTATTAAGGCGGGAGCAGTGATTGTGGCTCCAGGTTGTGGTCCATGTGTGGGTACACATAATGGTGTTCCTGCTGATAGCGAAGTAGTTATCTCAACGGCTAATCGTAATTTTAAAGGCAGGATGGGTAATCCTAGCGCGTTTATTTATTTAGCTTCTCCGGCGACAGTGGCGGCATCAGCGTTAACCGGTTATATTACTGACCCCAGAAGTTATCTTTAACTGGCCTAAAAGGCTAAGGAGATTTTATGGAAATTCGTGATTTGCTTTTAATGTGTATTGAAAAAAGCGCTTCGGATTTACATATTACGGAAGATGAACCGCCAATTCTGCGACTGGACGGTAGATTAATCCGGACTAATTTTGAGAAATTAGATAAACAGAGTTTAAAGAAGATGATTTATACTGTGCTTTCTAATTCACAGAAGGAAGTTTTTGAACGTGAGTTGGAGCTGGATTTTTCTTTGGCTTTGCCAGGATTAGATCGTTTTCGAGTTAACGTACATTTGCAAAAAGGTTGTGTAGAGGCAGCATTTCGACGTATTCCTTTAGAGATTCCTAGTATCGCTACTTTAAATTTACCACCGATTATTAGTCAGTTGGCGCGCAGGCCCAATGGTCTGGTTTTAGTTACTGGGCCAACTGGGATGGGCAAAACTACAACTTTAGCCGCGATGATTGATCTGATTAATAGCGAAAGAGAGTGTTTGATTACTTCGATTGAAGATCCGATTGAGTTTATTTATACAAATAAGAAAAGTATTGTTAAACAACGTGAAGTTTATGCGGATACGCATTCCTTTGCGCAAGCTTTGCGTCATGCTTTGCGCCAGGATCCCAATGTGATTGTGGTCGGTGAGATGCGTGATTTAGAGACTATCTCTACGGCTTTGACTGCCGCAGAAACCGGCCATCTTGTTTTAGCTACTTTGCATACTCCGGATGCTCCCCAAACAATTTCTAGAATTATCGATGTCTTTCCGCCACATCAACAACAGCAGGTAAAATTGCAGCTTTCAGATTGTTTGCAGGGTGTAGTTTCGCAACTTTTACTTCCGCATGCCTCAGGAAAGGGCAGAGTATTAGCTACAGAAGTAATGGTGGCCACTTCTAGTATTCGCAATTTGATTCGTGAACAACAGATTGAACAAATTCCTACGATGATGCAGACAGGTTTACAGTATGGAATGAATACAATGGACAGCTGTTTAAAAGATTTAACTCAAAAAGGATTAATTACTTTAGATGTAGCGATGGCTAAAGTTAAAAATCGGGAAGAATTTAAACAACTATGAGTAGCATCACTGGTAAAAGTGTAAAACTTGGCGATAATATTAATACGGATTTTATTATTTCTGGCCGTTATAAATTTGCGATTACGGATATGAAAGAGCTGGCCAAGCATATTATGGAAGATATTGATCCGAACTTTCCACAAAAGATTGTACCAGGACAAACGATTATGGTGGCTGGAAATAACTTTGGCATGGGCTCTAGTCGTGAACAGGCTCCTTTAGTAATTAAAGAAGCCGGAATTGTTGCGGTGTTATCTCCTCAATTTGCGCGCATCTTTTTTCGCAATAGTTTTAATATCGGACTATTGCTGATTGAAACTGACACTAGTAAAATTGACGAAGCTGATCAGTTAGAGATTGATTTGGATAAAGGATTGGTAAGAAATTTAACTAAAAATATTGATTTAACGATTAAACCTTTGCCAAAGTTTATGCAAGAGCTCTTAAATGAAGGCGGAATTATTAAATATTATAAAAAGCACAAAGAATTAAAAATTTAGATGAAGCATAAAATTACATTAATTCCTGGGGATGGTATTGGCTACGAAGTTTCGCTGGCGGCTACTCGTTGTATTGAAGCTACCGGGGTAAGCGTAGAATGGGATAATGTTTTAGCGGGAAGTGATGCTCTGGATAAAACCGGAGAACTATTGCCGCAAAATGTGTTAGATTCAATTAAAAAAAATAAAGTGGCGCTTAAAGGCCCGATTACTACCCCAGTGGGTACAGGTTTTCGTTCGGTGAATGTGGCGATTAGGCAGGCTTTAGATCTTTTTGCCTGTGTGCGTCCGGCTAAAAGTTATGTCGGGGTGAAAAGCCGTTTTAAGGATATTGATTTAGTAATTGTTAGAGAAAATAGCGAGGATCTTTATGCTGGCATTGAATATGAAGAGGGTAGGCCAGAGACTCTAAATCTAATTGCTCAGATTCAAAAAGATACTAAAAAAATAATTCGAACAGATTCTGGGATTACGATTAAGCCTATCTCTAAATTTGCTTCGCAAAGAATTATTAGGTTTGCTTTTGAGTATGCTTTAAAGAATAATCGTAAAAAAGTTACTTGTGTGCATAAAGCAAATATTATGAAATTCACTGATGGTTTATTTTTAAAAGCAGCCCAAGATGTAGCCCAAGATTACGCGGGAAAAATAATTTTTGAAAATACGATTGTGGATAATATGTCAATGCAATTGGTGCAAAAACCACATAATTATGATGTTTTAGTTTTACCTAATCTTTACGGTGATATTGTTTCAGATCTTTGCGCTGGGTTAATTGGGGGGTTAGGAATTGCTCCGGGCGCAAATATCGGAACGGATCTGGCAGTTTTTGAAGCAGTGCACGGTTCGGCTCCGAAATATAAGGGAAAAAATAAAGTTAACCCTACGGCGATGATTCTTTCGGGAGTTTTAATGTTACGTTATCTTAATGAGACAAAGGCGGCAGATAAATTAGAAGAAGCGGTAAAACAAATAATTGCTGAAGGAAAATTTGTAACTTATGATTTAAAAGCTGATCCGCTTGATCCTAGTGCGGTGGGTACTGCTCAGATGGCTGATGCAGTGATTAATAAAATAAAAACAATTTAAAATATGAAGATAACCGTTATCGGTGCTGGAAATGTAGGAAGTTTAGCGGCTATGCGCATCGCTCAAGAAAACCTGGGCGATGTTTTGCTAATTGATGTAGTTAAAGGATTGGCCCATGGTAAAGCTTTAGATTTAGAAGATGCGCGTGCACTTTTAAAATTGAATTATAATATTTCCGGTAGTGACGATATTAATCAAATTAAAGATTCAGATATTGTGGTAGTTACTGCGGGGCTGGCGCGTAAACCGGGAATGACGCGAGAAGAGTTATTGGCTAAAAACGCGGCTATCTTAAAAGAGGTCTCTTTAAAGATAAAAAGCTTAGCTAAAAATGCCATCGTGATTATTGTTACTAATCCATTAGATATCATGACTTATTTTGCGTTAAAGACTACCGGCTTTAAAGCAAATAGACTTTTTGGTATGGGGATTAGTTTGGATACTTCTCGTTTTGTTAATTTAATTGCTCAAGAATTAAAATTGGCGGTGACGGATATTGAGGCGCTGGTGATGGGTGCTCACGGTGAGGGGATGTTACCGTTGCCTAGGCTGGCTAAAGTTAAAGGTGTAGCTTTAGATGAATTTTTGACAGAAGATAAAATTAATTTATTAGTGGAGCGCACGGTGGGAAGAGGCGCTGAAATCGTGGCTAATCTGGGTACAGGGAGTGCTTTTTTTGCTCCGTCGGCAGCAATTGCGGAAATGGTTAAAACGATTGCCAAAGACCAGAAGCGCATCATAGGAGTATCTGGTTATTTAAATGGCGAGTATGGAATTAAAGATAGCTGTATTGGAATACCTTGTCGGTTAGGAAGAGATGGTATTGAGCAGATTATTGAGCTAGAGCTTTCGCCGCAAGAAAAAGAAAAACTGAACAAGTCTGCTGGATTAGTTGCTACTGCAGGATCACAACTATTGGTTTAAATTATAACTATGTATGATCTGGCTATTATCGGAGCAGGTTGGGCAGGTTTTAATGCTGCTCAAAGAGCAAAAGATTTGGGCCTAAAGGTTTGCTTAATTGAATCCGAGCTAATCGGTGGCACCTGTCTTAATCGTGGATGCATTCCTACCAAAGCATTAATCGCTGGTGCAAAATTACTGCAAGAGAGTAAAAAATTTACTGATTTTGGTATAGAGTCAGGAAATTTGGTATTAAATTTCGCTAAACTTCAAGAGAAAAAGAATAAAACGATTAGGGATCTGGCTTTAGGGATGCAAAGCCAGCTTACGGGAATAGATCTGATTAAATCAACCGCGTATCTCAATTCGCCTACTGAAATTAAGACTACGAATGGTTTAATTAAGAGCAAATTTATTCTTGTGGCTACTGGCAGTTGCCCTACGGAGTTATCTACCTTAAAATTTAACCATGAAAATATAATTTCTAGCGATGACCTTTTGAGCTTAACCGAGGCCCCGCGTTCTTTATTAATTGTTGGAGGCGGAGTGATTGGTTGTGAATTTGCCGATCTTTTTTCTACTCTTGGTAGCAAAGTGACCATTGTTGAAAAAATGCCGTATTTGTTACCGGGAGAAGATAGAGAGATAACTAGAAAATTAGAGGCTATCTTTAAGAAGAAAGGAATTCAGGTAGTTACTGGTGCAGATCTGGCAAATTTTGACCTTAAAGATTATTCTCGGGTTTTAGTTTGCGTGGGTAGGAGTGCGAATACTTTAGATCTAGGTTTAGAAAAATTAGGGATAAAATTAGAACAAGGTAAAATTGTAGTTGACGATTATCTTCAGAGCAGTTTGCCTAACCTGTATGCTGCCGGTGATTGTTGCGCTAAAATCATGTTAGCGCATTTTGCTGCTTATCAGGGTAGAGTAGCGGTTGAAAATATGTTTGCTGAGAAGCCTCAGAAAGCCGATAATCCAGTGGTTCCTGCCTGTATCTTTACTCAGCCGCAGATTGCCAGCGTGGGTTTAAATCAAGAAGCTGCCCAGAGCGCCGGAATTTTGATTAAAGTAGATAAGATCGATTTTCGGGCTAATGCGATGGCACATATTATTGACGAAGCCCAAGGATTTATTAAAATTATTAGTAAAGAAGAGAGCCAGGAAGTTATCGGCGCCAGCATTATTGGCCCATTGGCTAGTGAATTAATTGCTGTTCTGGTTGTAGCTATTTCTGCCCGCTTATCTGTTAGTCAAATCCGCGCGATGATTTTTGCGCATCCTACCCTTGGCGAATTAATTCACCAAGCACTTTAAAGAAATATTTTTTTGACAATATTCTATTTATTTAGTATATAATATAAGAATTATAAACTAAAATGAATGGATAGTTAAAAATGTCGATTGATTACAAAAAAGAATTAGAATTGGCGGCCAGAAACATGATCTTTGTGCACGATCCGGATTCTTTGATTAAGTTGATTGTGCGCATGATTATTAATAAAGCTAAGATTAATCATGCCAGCTTCTTTTTGTATAATAAAGAAAAGCAAGGTTATGCGCTGACGGTTTCTAAAGGCACTTTAAATAAAAAAATTCCTCTGCACTTAATTTGTATTGATAAAGATGATGTTTTAGTAAAATTTTTTAAAGAACATCAAAGTAGTTTTATCTTTGGTCGGGAAGCCTTGCTTTGTAGTGAAGCTAAAAGATATTTAAAGAATAAAAAATCAAAACAAAATCTTCAGCTGATGCAAGTGCTTTATCAGCTAGAGCTTTTGGAGAGTGCAGTTTGCATTCCAAGCTATTTTGGGCAAGAGTTATTAGGATTTATGTTGTTAGGGAAAAAAGAGAATGCCAAAGAGTTTTTAGACGGGGAACTGGATTTTTTCGTGGCTTTAAATTCTAACGTGGCAATGGCGATTAGAAACGCCCAGCTGTTTAAAGATTTAGAGTATGAACTAGATCGCAAACATCAATTATTTGTGCGTACTACGATTGCTTTAGCCGCAGCGATTGAAGCCAAAGATAACTATACGCATGGTCATACTACGCGGGTAACTAATCTTAGTATTGAAATTGCTAGAAGAATTAGTCAGAAAAATAAGAAAAATTTTGATATAAAGTTTTTAGAAAATTTACATATTGCCAGTCTTTTGCATGATATTGGTAAAATTGGAGTACCGGAGCATATTTTAAATAAACGTAGCAGTCTTACGGTGGGTGAACGTAATCGGGTTAGAGAACATCCGATGATTGGAGTAAATATTTTAAAGCCGATTAAAGAATTGGAAGAGGCAATGCAAGGGGTGCAGTATCACCATGAGCGTTTTGATGGACGAGGTTACCCCGAAGGTTTAAAAGGTGAGCAAATTCCGTTAGTGGCTGCGATCATTGCGGTGGCGGATTCTTTTGATGCGATGACTACGGATCGGCCGTATCGTTTAGCACTTAAAAAAGACCGAGCGATTGGTGAGATCGGCTCACTGGGTGGAAAGCAATTTTGTCCCCGGGTAACGGATACTTTTATGGAACTTTGTAAAGAAGGAAAGATTTAATTTATCTATGGCGATTAAACGTATAATTTTAATGTATATCTCTGAGGTCTCTGGGCATCGCAGCGCAACTTTGGCGATTGAAAAGGCGATTAGAGAACTGCATCCTAACGTGGAGATATTAAATATCAATGCTTTTAATTATACTAATCCCATATCGGAAAAGGTGATTAATCGGATTTATATGGAGGTGATTAAGTACACCCCGAAGATTTGGGATTACCTTTATGATAATCCCAAAGTAGTGAAGGGGTTAGAAAATATTAAAAAATATGTGCATAAATCAAATACTCCTAAGCTAAAGAAACTTTTTGATAGTTTTAAGCCGGATTTAGTGGTTTGTACGCAGGCATTTCCTTGCGGAATGGTGGCGGATTATAAAAAAACTTATGGGGTGAATTTACCATTAGTTGCAGTTTTAACAGATTATATTCCACATGCTTATTGGGTTTATGATCAAGTAGATTATTATATTGCTCCCTCTGAAGATGTAGCACATCGACTTGAAAAAAAAGGAGTAGTTAGGAATAAGATTAAAGCTTATGGAATTCCTTTTGATCATAAATTTAATCAAAAATTAAATGCGGTAGATATATTTAAGAAATTAAAATTAGATCCAGGCAAACCAGTAGTTTTAATTATGGGCGGAGGTCAGGGGTTAGGTCCGATTAAAACTATTGTTAAGTCATTAGAAAAATGCAAACATGATATCACCGAGTTAATTGTGGCCGGGACTAATAAAAAGTTGTTTAATTCTTTAAAGCGGAAGATAAAACATTATAAAAAAGATATTCGTTTATTTGGATTTATCCAAAATATTCATGAATTAATGCAAATCGCTAAGCTAATTATCTCTAAACCTGGCGGGGTGACTACGGCGGAAGTTTTAAGTATGGGTTTACCGATGATTATTGTTAAGCCGATACCCGGGCAAGAGATTAATAATACTAATTTTTTAACGCAAAAGGGGGCAGCAGTTAAAGTAGATGATCCTAAGGTTGTGCATCAGGTTATTGATGCATTATTACTGGATCAAGCACAAGTTGATCAGCTAAAACATGCTGGTTTAAAAATTGCTAAACCGGAAGCTAGTATGGATATTGCCAAACTTATTTTAAGTTTATAATCGTGTTCAATCACTATATTTATCGACTCGGCCAATTTATTGCTTTGACACTACCGATAAAAGCTGTTTATGCTTTTGCGGTTTTTTTGGCTGATCTGCATTATTATGTGGCATTTCGCGATCGTCGCTTTGTAAGAAGTAATCTTAAAACTATCTTCCCGGAAAAATCAATTTTAGAGTTACGTAGAATAAGTAAACAAGTTTTTCGTAATTTTGCAAAATATTTGGTGGATTTTTTTCGTTTTGAAAAATTAGATCTAAATTATATAAATAAAAATGTAAAATTAGAAAATATGCATTATTTTGACCAAGCTTTAGCCACTGGAAAAGGAGTGGTGGTTTTAACAGCGCATTTAGGTAATTGGGAGTTAGGGGGAGTGGTGATTGCTTTGTTGGGTTATCCGTTTTGGGCGGTAGCCCTGCCGCATAAAAATAAAAAAGTTAATGATTTTTTTGATGCACAAAGAAATAGTAAAGGGGTTAAGGTTATCGCCATGGGAAAAGCGGTGCGCAGTTGTATCGCAGAAATTAAAAAAAATCATATGGTGGCTTTAGTCGGGGATCGGGATTTTACGCATAAAGGAGTAGTGATTGATTTTTTTGGGTTGCCAGCGCATTTTCCAGAAGGTCCAGCAGCATTAAGCTTAATGACGGGGGCAAGTATTGTACCGGGATTTATGTTAAGAAATCCAGATGATACTTTTACTTTAAGAATTGAGAAGCCGATTGAGTTTGTTCCTTCGCCAGATAAAGAGAAAAATTTGGCCAATTTAGTGACGGTTTATAAAAAAGTGATTGAGGATTACATTCGTCAATATCCTGATCAATGGTATGTTTTCCGTAATTTTTGGATTAAATAATTATGCGTGCTTGTGTAGTTATCCCAACCTATAATGAGTCTAAGGCAATCGCCGAATTAGTTGCTCAAATAAAAAAATTAAATCTGGAAGTAATTATTGTTGATGATGGTTCAAGTGATGATACCGTAAAGATTGCTTTAGCTAGCGGAGTTAAAATTTTACGTAATGAAAATAACTGTGGTAAAGGAGTAGCTTTAATTAAAGGGTATAACTTTGCATTGGCTCAAGGCTTTGATGCGGTAATTAGTATGGATGGCGATGGACAACACTCAGCGGATGATTTATTAGTTTTTATTAAAAAGGCAGAAAATTCTAAAAGTGCGGTGATTGTGGGTAATCGCATGAGTGCAACCAAAGCCATGCCGTGGTTGCGCATTATCACTAATCGTTTTATGTCAGGTTTGATTTCTTTAATTACCAAACAGTATGTACCTGATACACAGTGCGGTTTTCGTTTAATTAAAAAAGAAGTATTAGAGAAGATGAACTTATCGACGGCTAACTATGAGATCGAATCTGAAGTCTTAATTAAAGCTGCACGACTTGGCTTTCAGATTGAATCTATTCCGATTAAAACAATTTACTCTGGCCAAAAAAGTCAGATTAATCCTCTGGTAGATACTTTAAGGTTTCTGCGTTTTATAATGGGGGAACTGATTGCTCCTACTAAAAATGCTTAATTTTATTTTACAGTATTTAAATCAACTACCTAAAGATTATATTGTGGTCATCGTGGCAGCTTTACCGATCTCGGAGTTAAGAGGGGCGATCCCTTTGGGGTTATCGTTGGGGATGCCATTGACTAAAGTTTTTTGGCTGGCGGTTTTAGGTAATTGTTTAATTGTGGCTCCGGCACTTTTTCTTTTCGCTCCGGTGACTAATGCTTTAAGGAAATTTAAAATTTGGGCGCGGTTTTTTGAATGGATTTTTGCGCGGACTAAAAATAATTCTGAGGCGATCGCTAAATATGAGGCGCTGGGCCTAGTGCTTTTTGTGGCGATACCACTGCCAATGACCGGAGCCTGGAGTGGAGTGATTGCCGCATCTTTATTTAAGATTCGTTTTCGTTATGCTTTTTTAGCAATAATTTGCGGAGTGATTTGTGCGGGGTTAATGGTGAGTGCATTATGTACTCTAGGTATTGTAAGTTGGAAGGCGGTTGTGGGATGATTCAAATATATACGGGAAATGGGAAAGGTAAAACTACGGCGGCTTTTGGGTTAGCCCTAAGGGCATCGGGAGCAGGTAAGAAAATATATATTTGTCAGTTTGCTAAAGGACGTCTTTATAATGAGCTTAAAGCTTTAAAAAAAATTTCTAATATAGAAATAAAGCAGTTTGGTCGCAGCTGTTTTATTAAGAGATCTCCCGATAAAGCTGATTTTAAAATGGCTCTGGATGGGTTTAAAGTGGCCAGCGAGGTAATTCATCAAAGAAAGCATCAGTTGGTTATCTTAGATGAGATTAATATTGCCATTAAATATAAATTAATACCTTTGAATGATTTGATCAGGTTATTGCAAGAAACTCCCAAAAGCATAGAATTAGTTTTAACTGGCCGCTACGCTCATCCTAAAATTATGGATCTAGCAGATTTAGTCAGTGAAATAAAAGAAGTAAAACATTATTATAAAAGAGGAGTTAAGGCCCGTTTAGGAATTGAGTTTTAACTTTGGTTTTAAATTTACTTGACAGAAAAAGGTATTTGCATTAACCTTAGTAATAATAAAAGGAGGATAAAATGTTGGCATTAAGTTTAATTATTATTGGAATTCTTTTTAGATTTATTCCCCATGCGGCGAACTTTACTCCAGTGGCGGCGATTGCTTTATTTGCTGGAGTATATTTAAATAAGAAGCAAGCTTTAGTTGTGCCCTTGATATTAATGGTGGCTAGCGACCTGTTTTTAGGGATGCATAATGTGGTTATCTTTACTTGGGGTAGCTTTGCTTTGGTTACTTTGTTAGGTTTATGGGCTAAGCATCATAAAACATTCTTAGGAATCGTTTCTACCTCGGTTGCCTCATCAATTTTATTTTATGTTATTACTAATTTTGGAGTTTGGGCGATGGGTTGGTATCCACAGACGGCCAAGGGTTTGTTAGATTGTTATATTTTAGGATTGCCGTTTTTGCGTGTATTTTCTGTAGCGACATTAGTATATACAGTGGTTTTCTTTGGAGCTTATGAATTAATTGCTGCCAAGGTGCGTCATACAAAGTTAGCAAAAGTTCTTTTATAAGAAGTAAGGTTAACGTTGCTGGTTAAGGGAAGGCCGTGTAAATCGGTCGCAGTTCCCGCTGCTGTGAAAGAGATCGAAATTCTCATGAATTAGTCACTGGCTAGTATTTAGCTGGGAAGACGAGTGAGAAAAGTAGGATGTGCTCTTAAGTCAGAAGACCTGACAAGCAACATGTGTCCAATTGTTACTTTTAAATCCGCGGACAGATTTAAAAGGGTTAGATTCAAGGGAAAACCCTTAATGCTTTTAATAAAAGCGTTAAGGGTTTTTTGTTTGATGTAGGTCCGAGAAAGAAAAGGAGAAATGAAAAGTAAGATAAGTAAAGTTATTGTTATTGCGATGGTAGCATTAAGTATTGTAAAAAATGTACAAGCAGAAGAAGTAAGCTTAGAGAAAATTGTAGTTACTCCTTATTTAGGAGGTGTTTCTGCTAAAGAAAATCCTGCTTCAACAGATGTAATTAATGTTGGTGAAGATGAGTCAGTAGGAAAATTAGATTTTATCTCAGCGATCCAAGGTTTGTCAGGTGTAGATTATACAACTACAGGAGGGACTTCTAGTATTTATATTAGAGGAGCAGATTCTTACGATACTCAATTGATGCTCGATGGAATAAGAGTTTATGATCCTATAAATACGCAAGGATATTATGCCTATTATAATTATTTGTCATTGGATAATTTAGATAAAATTGAAATTGCGAAAGGGCCATTTAGTAGTCTTTACGGCTCTCAGTCTATTGGTGGCTCTATTAATATGATTACGCATAAAGGAGAAGGGAAGCCAACTTTTTCATTTTTACAAGAGATGGGTTCTTATAAGACTTATCGGGAAAAATTTGCTTCTCAGGGCAAGTTAGGTAAATTGTCGTATTCTTTAGGAGTTTCTCAAGAAAATGTGCGTTCATTCTATTCAGCTAGATATAAGAATGGCAATCATGAATGTGACCCGATTAGCAACACTAATACTTCTTTACGCTTAGATTATGAATTAAACGAAAATTTTGAGATAGGTGTTTCTCAGCGCTATACTTATGCTAGAGATGAATATGATTCTGGTTTTGGTGTGCCGGTTGATGATTATATTAATACAGCCAAATTCCAACAGAATATTGGATTAGTTTATTTAAATAATAAAGTTAACGATTATCTTTCTCATAAATTTACTTATGGAGTAGTAGATATCCAAAGAAGAGGATGGGAAAGTGGGGGTAATTATTGGTTTAGAAGTAAAAGTGATCAATTTAAATATGCATTAAATTATAAACCGGCAAGATTTTATAATGCGATAATTGGTTATGAATATGTAGGCGATCAAGGTGAATACTATAATTATGGTAGCGAGCCTAAGCATACAGATAACTCTAAAGGTGCATATTTGGAAAATATTTTAAGACCCATAGATAATTTATTTATTTCATTTATAATTAGAGATGAAAATCATTCTATTGCTGGTAATAATGTTACTTATGGCATATCTTCTAGCTATTATGTTGATGTGACAGATACAAAAATAAAAGCTTCAGTGGGAACAGGCTTTAGGGCGCCTAGTCTTTATGAGTTGTTTGGGACTTATGGAGGAAAACGCGATCTCAGCCCGGAAAAATCAGAATCAAAAGAAATCGGTTTCGAGCAAGGGTTGTTTAATAAAAAATTAAATTTCGGCTCAACGTTTTTTAATAACATAATTAAAGATAGGATTGAGTACAACAATTCGACTTGGGAATATTATAATGGAGGTGACGCAAAAATTTATGGAGTAGAGAATTTTGTTGAGTATAAGTTTAATGACTTAACAACTTTAAAAGTAACCTATGATTATCTTCATGCTTTAAATGATTCAGATAAAACTAGATTATTGAGAAGGCCTAAAAATAAATTAGGACTGCTTTTAAATACTAAAATCGGTAAGCTTATGGTTGTTCCTGAAATTTATTATGTTGGTGATAGAATCGATACTTCAGGTTCAGTAAACTATAAGTTAAAATCTTATATTTTATCTAATTTAGGACTAAACTATAAAGTTAATAATAATTTCGAAGTTTTTGGAAGAGCTGAGAATATATTAAATTACGATTATCAGCTTGTGTATGGTTATGAAACTCCGAAATTGTCATTTTATGGTGGATGTAAGCTTTCTTTTTAATAGAATTTATTTTAGGTAATAGATAGCTAACTAATCTCTGTTATAAAGTTTTGATCTAACACGTTCTTGTAAGTTTATTTTATCGTGTTAAGATAAGTTATGAATTTAGATCATCTTTTACGCAATACTTTAATTGCCTCTTTGTGTATTCATGGATTAATTATATTACCTAGAGTAAATTTTAATCCGTTTACTCCTGCGCCGAAAAAGCAGGAGATAAAGGTGCGTTATGTGAAAGAAGATGTGCAGATAAAATTACAACGTAAATCTGCCGATAAATCTGATGCACAGGGTATACTTGAAAAAAGCGAGCCATTTTTAAAACTAGATTCTAAAATAATTGCTGGCAAGCGGGCTGCGCCACCACCTTATCTGGAGAAAAGTAATTCTTCGGATGCAACCAAAGCTTTAACCAATAAAACTGCAGGATTTCGCAAGCCCACGTTTGCTGCCCCCGAAGTAATGGCGATTAAGAAAAGAATTAGCCTGCCTGCGATTGAGATGGCTAAAATTGATAATCCTAGTTATATAAATTATTATCAAATTGTCCGAGAGAAGATTCGCAGAAGCGCTTATCAAAATTATACGCACAGCCAGACCGGAGAAGTTTATATTTCATTTATTATCTCTTGCGATGGCTCAATTAAAGACGTGCGCTTAATTGAAGATAAGACTACTGCCGCTGATTATTTAAAAACAATTGCTTTAAGAAGCGTAAGAGATGCCGCACCTTTTCCTAACTTTCCCAAAGAGTTAGATTATCTGCAGCTATCCTTTAATATCATAATTTCTTTTGAGATAGAATAATAAAATTAATCGTAAAATTGATGGTAAAAGCAGATAAAATTCTAGGAAAAAAGAAAAAATAGTGTTATAATACTTTTTCAAAATTCATAGGAAAGGAGATGATTATATTGACTCAAGTGGAAGTAAAAAAAGACGAATCTTTTGAATCCGCATTAAGACGTTTTAAAAAGAAAATCGAACAAGAAGGTATTTTACGGGAAGTCCGCGACCGTAAACATTACGAAAAACCCAGCGAACGCAAAAGAAAAAAAGCTAAAGCCAGAAAATAAGTATGGTCGGGCAAATTAATCTGCGCAAACCAGTGGTAGCCGGGCAATTTTATCCTTGGCAAGCTTTAGAGCTTAAGTCCATGATTGCTACTTTTGTGGATAAAACGGCTCAAAAGAAGGAAGTGATTGGCGCGATCTTGCCGCATGCAGGATTTGCATATTCCGGAAGAGTAGCGGCGCAGACTGTTTCTGGAATCAATATTAAAAATACAGTAGTGCTTTTAGGCCCAAACCATATCGGCTTGGGCGCTACTTTTAGTATAATGCCACAGGGGACTTGGCAGACTCCTCTGGGGGATGTGGAGATTGATGTAAGGTTAGCAAATTTGTTCTTAAAAAAATGTCGACATCTAGAAGCTGATTCGCTTGCACATTTGGATGAACATTCCTTAGAAGTACAGTTACCTTTTTTGCAATATTTTAGTAATAGTTTTAAAATTGTGCCTATTGCCATTAAAACAGACAATTTAAAATTACTAAAAGAAGTGGGGGAATGTTTAGCTAGCGTGATTAATGAGAATAATTTGGCAAGCTCTGTGCTGTTGATTGCTAGCTCTGATCTGACGCATTATGAGTTGCAAAGTAGCGCAGAGAAAAAAGATGCTTTGGCGATTGAGGCGATGGTGGCTTTAGATGAACAGAAGTTAGCATTGGTGGTTAGAGAATTTGATATCTCTATCTGCGGTTTTTCCCCAATTGCCGTTTTACTAAGCGCAGCTAAACTTTTGGGAGCAAAAAAGGGTCAATTAATTAAATATCAAACTAGCGGTCAAACCACTAAGGATACCAGTAGCGTAGTGGGTTATGCCGGAATCACAATTTATTAAATCATGGATGATGCTAAAAAAGTAGACCAGACTTGGAAAGAAAATGTAGAAAAAGAGAAGTTGGCGCCAAAAACTGAAAAAGAGTTTGTTCCTCCTGTTGTGGATTTTAAATTTTTTATTACTACACTTACTTTGCAGGCTTCGATTGCCTTGGGGCATATGGCCAATCCGGCTAATGGGGAGATCCAGAAGGATCCGGCCCAAGCAAAGTTTATTATTGATACGATTGCTATGTTGCAGGAAAAAACTAAAAATAATTTAACCAAAGAAGAATCAGATTTATTAGAAAATTTACTTTATGAGTTAAGAGTTGCCTATTTGGCTAAGGATGAGGAGAAGGCAAAATGATTGATAAAGAGTTAATTGATATTTTGGCTTGTCCGGCTTGTAAGTCCGATGTGGAGTTGGTGGCCAATAAGATTGTTTGTAAAAAATGTGGCAAGAAATACCCGGTTCGCGGTGGTGTGCCGGTAATGTTAATTGATGAAGCAGAAGAGAGCAGCAAGTAGGGAGATAGTTGAATGATGAAGAAAATATTGGTAATCCATGGGCCAAATTTAAATCTTTTAGGCACAAGAGAACCAGGCGTCTATGGCCATCTGACTTTAGATAAAATAAATCAGATGCTTAAAGTTCAGGCTAAAAAATTCAAGGCTACTTTAGTAATTAAGCAGTCCAATCATGAAGGTGAAATTGTAGATTTGATTGGGCAAGCTAAAAAGCGTAAATTTAAAGCCATCTTGATTAATCCAGCCGCTTACACGCACACTAGTGTAGCAATACGCGATGCGGTGGCTGCTTGTGGCTTAATTGTAGTAGAGGTACATATTTCTAATATCCATTCTCGCGAAGAGTTTAGACATAAATCTTTAATTAGCCCAGTAGCTCATGGCACAATCTTGGGGTTTGGCGCAAAGAGTTATCTGTTAGGCTTAGCGGCTATTCTCGATTTGATTCCAGCCAAATGAATCAACGTTTAATTAATATAAATTCTGGATTAAAACAAAGAGCTTTGGATGCTTTGCTAGTTTGTTCCCCGGCGAATATCTCTTATCTGACAGAATCTCAAAGTCGCGATGCTTATCTATTAGTTTGTCCTAAAGAAAATATTTATTTCACCGATTCGCGTTATACCGAAGAGGCTAAACTTTTTTTAAAAGGAAGTGCTAAACTTAAAGAATGCAATGGTTCGGTATTTAAGCATATTGCTGAGGCAATAGTTGATCTTAAGTTAAAGAAAGTGGGTGTTGAAGAAAGATATCTGCCGTTGGCGGAATTTAATAAGATTAAAGAGTATGCCAAAGGGGTTTTTGAATTAATCCCCACACACAGTATTGTTGAAGACAAGAGACAGGTTAAAGACTCTGTAGAGATCGCTAAACTTAAGAAGGCTACGCAGATTACGGCGTTAGCTTTAGAGCATATTGCGCAGTTTCTTGTTCCGGGGGTTAAAGAGGTCGAGGTAGTCGCAGAACTAGAGCGTTTTATCCGGTATCAGGGGGCTAGAGCTGCCGCTTTTGATATTATTGTTGCCTCTGGTCCTAATTCTAGCCAGCCACATCACCTTTCTGGTCAACGGAAATTGCAAAATAACCAACCCGTGTTAATTGATTTGGGAGTTGATTACCAAGGATACAAATCTGACTTGACAAGGGTTTTCTTTTTGGGTAAAATAAACATTCTTGCACGTAAGGTATATGACATTGTTCTTAAAGCTCAAGAGTTAGCGATCAAGAGAGTACGACCCGGAGCCGAAATGGCTGAAATTGATAGGGTTGCACGGGATTATATTGCTAAAAAAGGGTATGCACGCAATTTTACCCATAACCTTGGTCATGGTTTTGGTCTAGAGATTCATGAAGATCCGCGAATCTCTAGGAACGAAGCCAGTGCGCTTAAGCCTGGAATGACTTTTACCGTAGAACCGGGGATATATCTGCCGGGTAAGCTTGGAATAAGAATTGAGGATATGATTTTAGTAACAAGGAAAGGATGCGAGGTGTTCAGTGGCTCTGTCAATAAATGAAATCAAATCAGGAGTAACCATTTTGGTGGAAGGGGTAGTTTATGTTTGTGTTGACGCCCAACATGTTAAGCCCGGTAAAGGGGCGGCTTTTGTGCGCGCTAGGTTACGTAATTTAAGAAACGATAATATTCAGGAAAAGACCTTTCGCGGTGAAGAAAAGATCGATGAAGCTTATGTTGAGGAGCGTAAATTGCAGTATCAGTATTCTAGCGGTGGGATGTTCCACTTTATGGATACAGAAAATTTTGAAGAGATTCCGATTACCGAAGAGATTATTGGCCAGAAAGCCAAACTTTTTAAAGATAATTTGGAGATTACCGGTTATTTTTATAAAGGGGATGTCTTGTATGTTAGTCTGCCTAATTTTATTGAGTGTACAATTATAGATACTGAACCAGGCTTTAAAGGTGATTCATCTAAAAGTGGTAATAAGCCAGCTAAGATTGACACCGGAGCAACGATCGGTGTTCCTTTGTTTATCAACGTAGGTGACAAGATTAAAGTTGATACACGTACTGGCGGTACATATGTTGAGAGGATCAACTAAAAGCACCTCGCGTTTATAAGGAATGACGCGGGTGTGCCTTTTGGCAAGGAGAGAACATGAATATCAAAGAAATCAAAGAGATGATCAATTTAATGAACGAAAACGGTTTAGCTGAATTGGAAGTGGAAAAAGACGATATGCGCATTCGGCTTAAGAAGACACCAACTGGTTTTGAGGGATTTGATGGGCCGATGGTTATTCAGGGTCAATCGGTTGCTCCTGCGCCTAGAGTAGCTGCGGCTGCCCAAGAAGTAGTAGAAAAGAGTACCGTAAAAACCGTAGAGATTAAATCTCCGATGGTGGGCACATTTTATCGTGCACCTAATCCAGAAGCTCCCGCTTATGTTGAAGTTGGTCAAACCATTGAACCGGGTCAGGTTATTTGTATTATTGAAGCGATGAAGTTAATGAATGAGATAAAGTCAGAGATTAGAGGTAAGATTCTGGAAATACTAGTTGATAACGCTGAGCCGGTAGAATTTGGTCAGCCTTTATTTCTTATCGAACCACTTTAATAAATTATGTTCTCTAAGATCCTCATTGCTAATCGAGGCGAGATCGCCTTAAGAATAATTCGCGCTTGTCATGAGATGGGCATCCGTACGGTTGCCGTTTACTCTCAAGCCGATCGCTCTAGCCTGCATGTACGTTTTGCTGATGAAGCAATTTGTATTGGCCAGGCATCCTCCAGTAACAGTTATTTAAATATCCCTGCAATTATTAGTGCTGCTGAAATTACCGATGTAGAAGCGATTCATCCGGGTTATGGATTTTTAGCGGAGAATGCCCATTTTGCAGAGATCTGTAAATCTTGCAATATTACTTTCATTGGTCCGACTCCAGAGAATATGCGTTTGATGGGTGATAAGATGGCGGCTCGTAATACGATGCAAAAAGCTGGCCTACCGATTGTTCCAGGAAGTCGGGCAATTATAAAAACTAAAGAAGAGGCGTTAAAAACTGCCAAGAGTATTGGTTATCCAGTAATTATTAAAGCAGCTGCCGGCGGCGGCGGCAAAGGAATGCGGATTTGTCATAACGATTTAACATTGGTCTCTAGTTTATTAACTGCGCAGACTGAAGCCGAAACTAACTTTGGAAATTCTAGCGTTTACATTGAAAAATATATTGAAAGACCGCGACATATTGAGGTACAAATTATTGCGGATGCTTCCGGGCATGTTATACAGCTAGGCGAAAGAGACTGTAGTATTCAAAGACGACATCAGAAACTTTTGGAAGAATCTCC
The DNA here is from genome assembly GCA_041650295.1 of Candidatus Omnitrophota bacterium. Classification (GTDB taxonomy): domain Bacteria; phylum Omnitrophota; class Gorgyraeia; order Gygaellales; family Profunditerraquicolaceae; genus UBA6249. The sequence continues at coordinate 2,563 of JBAZLM010000008.1, read as the reverse complement.
TTCTCCGGTAGTGGATAGTAAGATGCGCCATAAATTAGGAGAGATGGTTTTAAAGGGGATGAAATCGATTGGTTATGTAAGTTGCGGAACAATCGAATTTTTGCTAGATGAGAAGACGGGTAATTTTTATTTTATGGAGATGAATACTAGGATTCAGGTGGAACATTCGGTTACCGAGATGGTTTGTGGGATTGATTTAATTAAAGAACAAATTCGTGTAGCTGCCGGAGAGAAACTTAAATTTAAACAAGAAAATATTCAGCTCAAAGGGGTAGCCATTGAATGTCGCATTAATGCCGAAGATCCGGATAATAATTTTATGCCATCTCCTGGAAAGATTGAAACTTTAATTCTGCCGGGAGGACCGAATGTGCGTGTGGATACGCATATGTATGCCGGATATGAAATTCCTCCTTATTATGATTCTTTAATTGCTAAGCTGATTGTTTATGGGAATAGTCGACCAGAAGCAATTAAGACGATGCGCCGGGCATTAAGTGAATTTTATGTCGCTCCGATTAAAACCACCATTCCATTCCACCTTAAATTAATGGATAATCCGTCATTTAAAAAAGGTGATATCTCTACACATTTTGTGCAGGATCTTTTGGCTAATGAAGGCAAGGATAAATAATGAACCACGCACCTTTTAGATATTTAGATGTTAAAATTGTAGGATTAATGGAATTAAATAAGAAAGAAGGTGCGCGGTGAATCGTGATGAATCAAGAAATGATTTAGGGTTAGTGAGAATTCATCGCAATGTAATTTCATCCATTTCATCCATTGCGGCGATGGAGATTGAGGGAGTTAAGTCTGTGGGTAAAGATATAAAAAGTAGCCTGTTTGATATTTTTTGTCAAAATTGTTTTACGGCGATCAAAGTAGAGATCTCTAAGAATGAAGAGGTAAAAGTAGAGATTCCTTTAATTGTTAAATATGGCTACAATATTCCAGATGTAGCTAGCCGGGTTCAAGAAAATGTTCGTGCAGCATTAGAGAAGATGAGTAATCTTTCTATAAAAGATGTAAATATTAATGTGCGTAGAATAGAAAGGGGCTAAAATATGAGATTTTTTTCTGTGTTAGGAATTTTATTTTACGCAGTAATGGTGATTGTTTTTGGTTTAGCCTTAGTTGTGTTTGCTTTGAATTTATTGTTACCGCAGGACATACATAATCTCTTACTCTTTGCACAGAGTAGTCAAAATTCTCGGATCATTATTGGATTATCTGGCGTACTTTTAATTTTATTTAGTTTTTCTTTTGCGCAAATTATTTTAGGTAAATTTCAAAGAGAAAAAACGATTGCTTTTACTACTGCCAGTGGTCAGGTGACCATTTCGCTTTCTGCGGTGGAAGATTTAATTCGTCGATTAGCTTCGGTGGTCCCAGAGGTAAAAGAGTTACGCCCCAATGTAGTAGCCAATAAAAAAGGAATTATTGTGGATATGAGGGTGGTTTTGCTTTCTGAAGCCAATATTCCGGATCTTACGGCGCGTTTGCAAGAGATTACCAAAGCTAAGATTCAAGAGGTCTTAGGACTAGAAGAGCAAATTATTATCAGAATTCACGTAGCTAAAATTGTACACGATGATAAAGATAGTCGTAAGAAAAAAGATTTTGAAAAAGATAATTATTCAACGATACCGTTTAGTGGTTATGGACGGTAATAAATAAGGAGAGTAAGAGAAATGAAAATTGGTATTTTAACAGGTGGCGGAGATTGCCCGGGATTAAATCCCGTGATTCGTGCGGTGGTGCGTAAAGCATTATTGGAAGGTTATGAAGTTGTGGGGATTAGAAATGGTTGGAAAGGTTTAGTTGAGAATGATACTGTGCGTTTAGATCTGAATACGGTTTCTGGTATTTTACCTAAAGGTGGAACGATTTTAGGTACTAGCCGCACTAATCCATATAAAAAAGAAGGAGATTTACAGAAAGTTAAAGAAAATTTTAAAAAAATCGGCTTGGATGCTTTAGTAGCAGTGGGTGGAGAAGACACCTTAGGTGTAGCTTCCAAATTAGTGAAAGAGGGATTGCCGGTTGTGGGAGTTCCTAAAACGATTGATAATGATCTTTCTGCTACAGATTATACTTTTGGTTTTGATACGGCATTAAATGTAGCGATGGAGTGTATTGATCGCTTGCATACTACCGCCGAAAGTCATCATCGGATTATGGTGGCCGAGGTGATGGGTAGACATGCTGGTTGGATTGCTCTAGAGGCTGGTATTGCTGGTGGAGCAGATATGATTTTAATTCCTGAAGTAGCCATTGATTTAGATGAAATTTGTAATGTGATTAAGAAAAGACATTCCAGAGGAAAAACATTTAGCATTATTGTGGTTTCTGAGGGTGCAAAATTTAGTGGTCAAGATATGGTTTTACAAGAAAAGAAACTGGATGCTTTTGGTCATGTCAGACTGGGCGGTATTGGCGAAGAATTGGCTGCTCGTATTGAAGAGAGAACCGGTTTTGAAACCAGAGTAAGTGTCTTAGGTCATATTCAAAGAGGCGGTTCTCCGACTGCTTTTGACCGTGTGTTAGGTACGCGTTTTGG
>JBAZLM010000007.1:0-56259 GCA_041650295.1 Candidatus Omnitrophota bacterium | reverse complement strand
CATCGTGTTGCATGTTATTGCTCCAATGAAAGAAGAAGAGCCAGTCGAAGGGGTTGAAGGAGAAACTAAAGCTGAGCCAGAAGTAATTAAAGAGAAGAAAGAAGTTGCCGGGGAAGCTGCGGCAGCTGATGAAGGTAAGGAGAAAGACAAGAAGTAGCCCTGCTGATTTTTGCAGGTTTAAGATAGAGCAGGGCTGGTTTAGACCCCGCTCGGTTTTATTGATTGTTGACAAGAAAGGATAGCGGGGTGAAGTTAATTGTGGGCCTGGGAAATCCTGGTTTATTTTATGCCGGTTCCCGACACAATGTTGGTGCTGCAGTAGTTAAGTTATTAGCCCGTAATTTAAAAAGTTCTTTCAAAAGAGATAGTTCGATTTTTGCTTTAGTGAGTAAAGCTAAAATTGATCAACATGAAGTTGTACTTGCTTTACCGCAGACTTATATGAATTTAAGCGGTAAAGCAGTTAAGGCTTGTTTTAAGAAATTTAAAGTATCACCCCAAGATTTATTGGTGGTTTGCGATGATTTGGATTTAGAGTTAGGCAGGATCAAGATTCGTCCATCGGGAACCAGTGGCGGCCAACGCGGCTTAGCTTCGATTATTGAATCTTTAGGTACTCATGAATTTAGTCGTTTGCGCATTGGTATTGATCGACCGAAAAATTCAGCTGATGCCGCTGATTATGTTTTAAAAGGTTTTTTACGCAGTCAAAAGAAAATTGTAGAAACTGTAAAAGAAGATGCCGTTAATTGTTGTATCAGTTGGGCACAAAACGGCGTAGCAGAAACCATGAACACGTTTAACATAAGGAGTAGAAATGAATAAGTATGAAGTAATGGCAATTGTTAAACCTGACTTATCTGACGACGATAAAAAAACGTTATTTAAGCAGATTGATGATGCAGTAATTAAAAATGGTGGCGCAATTACTAGCTCTGGAGTTTGGGCAGAGAGACGTAAATTTTATTTTCCGATTAAAAAATTTATGGAAGGAATTTATTATTTAGTCGCATTTACTGCTCCTGCAGCAGCAATTAAAGAGTTGCGTAACACTTATAAGCTTAATGAAAATATCTTGCGCGTGATGTTTACTCGCATGGATGATTAATCTTTTAGGCAAGGAGTATTCATATGGCTAGTTATAATAAAGTATTATTAATGGGTAATTTAACTAAAGATCCGGAATTGCGTTATACTCCGCAAGGAACGGCGGTAGCTAATTTACGCATGGCAATAAATCGTAAATATCGCACTAAAGATCAGGAGCTAAAGGAAGAAGTTTGTTTTATTACCGCGGTAGTTTGGAACAAGCAAGCCGAGACTTGCAATCAGTATTTACATAAAGGTAGTAGTCTTTTTGTGGAAGGCAGATTACAGTCGCGTACCTGGGAAGACAATACCGGGGCTAAGCGCTCTGTAATTGAAGTGAGAGCAGAACGAGTACAATTTATGGGTGCTCCTGGGCAAGCTAGAACTAGCGAACAAGCTGGCCCGACACATCAAGCGGCCCCTGATGGATTAGTCGATGGATCAACAAGCGAATTAACATGGTTATCAGAAAGCGAGGATGAAGTTCATGAAGGTTAAAACACGTGGTTTTGATAAAGACAAAAAGAAATTGTTGAAGAAGAAAAAAGACGCGATGGGGCCGGTCAGAAAAAGATTCTGCCGTTTCTGTGCGGATAAATTAGGTAGCATTGATTACAAGGATATTAAAAGGTTGGAAGTCTTTATTACGGAAAAAGGTAAAATTAATTCTAGCCGTTTTTCTGGAAATTGTGCCAGACATCAACGTGTAATTAGAGAATTAATTAATAAAGCCAGATTTTTATCGCTACTTCCTTATACTCGCTAAATTAAAATGGACCCAGCACCTTCTAATCGTTTGATTATTAAGGTCTTGGGGTTTTATAAATTGAATAAAAAAGAAGGTGCGGGGTGGAAGTAATTTTAAATAAAGACGTAGAGAGTATTGGTAAGGCAGGCTGCGTAGTTAATGTTAAAGAAGGCTTTGCCCGGAATTTTCTTTTCCCGCATAATTTAGCAAAACCGGCTACTCAAGCAAGTCTTAAAAAATTAGAAGAAGAAAAAAAAGTACAGGCTGATCAATTAGCTAAAGCCAAAGAAGGTTTTTTGGTGTTAAAAGATAAGTTGGACCGGCTTTCTTTGAATATTTCGGCACTTGCTCAGGATGGAGAAAAGTTGTACGGTAGTATTCATCCCCAAGATATCGCTGATGCTTTGAAGAAAGAAGGGTTTGCTGTAGAAAAGAATGCGATTGATTTACCGGAGTCAATAAAATCTTTAGGGATTTATGAGATTAAAGTAAAGTTGCATCCGGAAGTGATTGCAAAATTTAAGCTGTGGGTGGTTCGTAAATAGCTTGTAGTTTTTAAAAGAGAAAATTGATATGGCTAATGAATTAATCCTAGATAAGCTTCCTCCCCAAAATTTAGAAGCAGAGATGGCAGTATTAGGTTCGATGCTTTTAGATGAAGAGGCGGTTTCTGCATCATCGGAAAAATTAGATGCCAGCTGTTTTTATAAAGATACTCACCGCAAGATTTTTCAAGCCGTAATTGATCTCTATAATGCTAATAAAGCAGTAGATTTAATTACACTCACGGAAGTTTTAAAAAGAGAAGGCTCTTTGGAAGAAATTGGAGGAGCTAGTTATTTAACTTCTCTAGCCAATGCCGTTCCTACGGCAGCCAACATTAATCATTATGCTGGTATCGTGCGTGAAAAATATATTTTGCGCACTTTAATTAATAATTCGACAAAAATTGTTTCCCTTTGTCATCAAAGCCAGGGTAATATCGCCGAAGTGGTCGATACTGCCGAAAAACTTATCTTTGAAGTTAGCGATCGAAAAAATCAAGGTACGGTTTTACATTTAAAAGAAATTATTAAAGAAAGTATTGAAACTATTGACCGGCTTTATCAGAATAAAGCTCACGTTACTGGTGTACCGACTGGTTATGTAGATTTTGATATTAAGACTGCCGGATTGCAGCCTTCAGATTTAGTGATTATCGCCGGCCGTCCTTCGATGGGAAAAAGTGCTTTTGCTTTAGGAATTGCGGAGTATGCTGGTGTGGTTGAAAAAATACCTACTGCGATTTTTAGTTTAGAGATGTCTAAAGAGCAACTAGTGCAAAGAATGCTTTGTTCGCATGCCCGGGTGGATGCGCATAAAGTGAGAACCGGATATCTGGCCACCAGTGATTGGCCGCGTTTGACTGCGGCTGCAGGAAAACTTTCCGAGGCACCTATCTATATTGATGATACTCCAGCAATTTCAGTAATGGAGTTACGTGCGCGCGCCAGAAGATTAAAATCCCATCATGATATAAAATTAATTATTTTAGACTATATGCAGTTGATGCGTGGATCGGCGATGAATATGGAGAGCAGACAACAAGAGATCTCTGAAATTTCTCGCTCATTAAAGGCTTTAGCCAGGGAGTTAAATGTTCCGGTAATTGCCATTAGTCAGCTTTCGCGTGCGGTTGAATCACGTACTGACCATCGTCCACAGCTTTCAGACTTGAGGGAGTCGGGTGCGATTGAACAGGACGCCGACGTGGTCGTGCTTATTTTAAGAGAGGAGTATTACACTCCTACTCCGGATAATCAAGGTATTGCTGAGGCAATTATCGCCAAGCAACGTAATGGTCCAGTAGGTTCTTTAAAGCTAGCTTTTATCAAGGAATTTACTAAATTTGATAATTTGTCTAGGGCCGAATAATTGTTTGATTTAGCAGGTCTACTCTTATATAATAATAAAAATGCGTAAATTAACTTCAATCTTCCTAGTAGTTTCTTTTATCTTTGGCGCTAGCTTTCTAGCTTTTGCCAAAGACTCCGGAACAGAATCTATTGAACAAAATACAACCGGTTCTTCTGCTGTCGCTGTAGTTAAAAATGTTACCGCCTTAGAGGTAGTTGGTAATAAAGCGATTAGTACTAATGTAATTATCTCTAAAATGAAAACGCGCATCGGCAGTCCTTATCAAGAAAATATTGTTAGTGATGATTTAAAGAGGCTTTATCTGTTAGGATTTTTTAGCGATATTAAAATTGATACTCAAGATTATAAAGACGGTTTAAAAGTTATTATTAATGTGGTGGAGCGCCCGATCATTGATAAGATTTCTTTTTCTGGTATGACTTTAATTACGATGAAGGATGATAAATTAAAACAACAGTTAAAGAGTAAGGAAACCCAATATTTAGATTATCCTTCTTTGACTGAAGATGTGCGTACTTTAAAGAAGATGTATGAAAAATTAGGTTATAGTCAAGCCGATATTACTTATAAGGTTGATTTAGATGAAAAAGCGAATAAGGCAAAGATTGCATTCAATGCAATAGAGGGTAGAAAAGTACGGATTAAAGATATTATTATCTCAGGAAACAAAGCTTTTCCTACCGGTAGAATTTTAAAATTACTTAAAACTAAACGCGCTTGGTTTTTTAATGCCGGTGTTTTAAAAGATGATGTAATGACTGAAGATATTGCGCGTATTAAATCATTTTATCAGCGTGAAGGTTATACCGATGTAGCGGTAGATTATCAGATTCAGCCCGATGCTAAAAAAACGTACATGCTCTACATTAATATTAAGATTGTAGAGGGAAAGAAATATTTAGTTGGGTCAGTTTTTATTAAGGGTAATAAAGAAATTGCTGAAAAAGAAATCTTAAGTAAATTAACTTATTGTATTCCGGGTAAGGTTTTTAGCCAGGAGACGATGAAGGCTGATATTACCGGTATTCAGGGTTTATATTTTGATCGCGGATATATCTCTGCGCAGGTGCAGGAGTCCACCGTAATTAATGCTGACACCGGACGGGTAGATATAACTTATGCGATTACAGAGAATCAAGTGGTTTACGTTGATAAAATTAAAATTCGCGGAAATATTAAAACTAAGGATTTAGTTATCCGTCGTGAACTGCGTATTCATCCGGGAGATAAATTTGACGGAGAGAAATTAAGACGTAGTAAAGAAAGGTTAACGAATTTAGGATTTTTTGATGAAGTAAGTTACGATACTGAAGAAACGGATCAGCCGGATAAAAAGAATTTAATGGTTGATGTTAAAGAGACTAAAACCGGAGCATTTAGTTTTGGTGGCGGTTATAGTACAGTGGATCAGTTTATCGGTTTTGTGGAGGTTGAGCAGAAAAATTTTGATTGGCGAAATTGGCCTTATTTTACGGGAGCCGGACAAAATTTAAAAGTGCGTGCTTCTATTGGTAATATTAGTAATGGTTTTGAGTTAAGCTTTACTGAGCCGTGGATGTTTGATTATCCGGTTTCTTTTGGGTTTGATTTGTATCGACGTACGCAAGATCAGGACTCTAACGCCGGATACGGTTATGATCAGACAATCACCGGAGGAGATCTGCGCTTAGGTAAAGAATTGTCAGAATATATTAAAGGAAATCTTGTTTATCGTTTAGATCAAGTTGACATTAGTAACATCGCGGATAGTTCTTCTCAAGATTTGGTAGATGAAGCAGCGATGAGTCCTTATTTAGTTAGCGTGTTGACGCCGAGCTTGACCTATGACTCTAGAGACAATGTTTTTGAGACTAGAAAAGGTGACCTGATATCTGGTTCTCTGGATTTTGCCGGTGGTTTTTTAGGTGGAGATCAAAACTTTACCAAGTTTTTTGTCAGAGCTTCGCATTATTTTCCTATGCCCCATCAATCAGTTTTAGAAGTTAGGGGTAGATTAGGTGTCGCTCAGCCTTTTGGTGATACGGATAAAGTACCGATCTCGGAAAGATTCTTTGCCGGTGGCGCTTATACGATTAGAGGTTATGAAGAAAGAAAAGTCGGTCCGATTGATTCTAACGGAGATCCTTTGGGTGGTGCGTCCATGGTAGTCGGCAACATTGAATATACTTATCCGTTATTTAGTTTTTTAAAGGTAGCGGCATTCTATGATGTGGGTAACGTTTGGGAAAAGATGGGGGATATATTTTCTAACACTAATGCGGGAGGTATACAAAATTCTGGAGGGTTTAAATCTGGTCTAGGTCTGGGCTTAAGAATTAAAACCCCGATTGGTCCGATTATGTTAGATTACGGTATTCCGATGGATCCAGAATCCGGACAGTCTAGCCGAAAGAAAGCCGGACGATTCCATTTTAGTGCCAGCAATAGTTTTTAGTCGATAAATAATTATTAACTAATGGAGGGAACAGAGATGAGAAAGTCAGCAATCGTTTTAGTGGGTGCAATTCTAGGGTTATTTTTAACTACAGGGATAGCCGCGGCTGCCGATAAATTTGCCTATATTGATTTAAGCCGTACATTTAGTGAGTATACTAAAACCAAGGGATTTGATAAAACCTTAAGTGATAAAGAAAAGGCATATACTGATGAACGTGATAAAAAAGTTGCAGAGTTAAAAGCTTTTCAAGATAAAATAAATTTGCTTAATGACAAAGAAAGAGAAGCCAAAAAAAATGAATTGCAGACAAAAATTAAAAATTTTCAGGATTATGATCGTACTAAGCAAACTGATCTGAAAAAAGAACAAGAAGAAAAAATGAAAGAGATCTTAAAAGATATTGAAGAAGCAGTGAAAAAATATTCTGAAAAAGAAGGATTAACCTTTGTTTTCAATGATCGCGTTTTAGTCTATCAAAGCAAGGCTTTTGACATTACTAATAAAGTTATCGAGATTTTGAATAAAGGCAAATAAGCCAATATTTATTTAGTTATGCAAAAAACTTTAAAGGAAATAGCTAAGCTTGTCGCAGGACAAGTAGTTGGCAATGGCGATACTTTAATTACAGGTGTCTCAGGAATTAAAGAGGCAGTTGAAGGTGAGATTACTTTTTTAGCCAATCCTAAATATAGCCCGCTTTTAGATAAAACTCGGGCCTCAGCTGTTGTTACCTCTGTCGAAGCACAGCAAACAACCAAACCAATCATATTAACTGAAAATCCTTCGTTAGCTTTCGCTAAAATTATTACGATGTTCATGCCTGATGAAGTTGGGCATCCAAAAGGCATTGACCAAACGGTTGTGTTAGGTAAGAATGTCGTTTTAGGCAAAGACGTTGCCATCGGTCCTTATACCGTAGTGGCGGATAACGCGGTTATTGGTGATCAGACAATAATTTATGCGGGCTGTTATATTGGTAATCATACCAAGATTGGCGCACAAGCTTTAATTTATCCGCATGTTTCTATTCGCGAAAGAGTAAGTATTGGCAATCGTGTGATTATTCATTCGGGTGTGGTGATTGGTTCGGATGGTTTTGGATTTGCCACGATTAAAAATATACATCATAAGATTCCGCAGGTGGGAACAGTTGAAATTGGCGATGATGTAGAGATCGGCGCCAATGTTACGATTGATCGAGCGCGTTTTGATAAGACAGTGATTGGCTCAGGTACTAAAATTGATAATCTGGTGCAAATTGGTCATAATGTAGTGATTGGTGAAAATACTTTGATTGTTGCTCAAGCCGGGGTAGCCGGTAGTACAATGGTGGGAAAGAATGTAATTTTAGGTGGTCAAGTTGGTATCGCTGGCCATTTAAATATTGGTGATAATGCCATTGTTACTGCACAGTCTGGAGTGGCAAAATCTGTACCGGCGGATACGATGGTTTCAGGATATCCGGCGCGTCCTTTTATGACGACACAAAGAGCCAATGCTAGCCTTCAGAACTTACCCAAGCTATTTGATCAAATTAAAGAATTAAAGAAAAAGATTGAAGAGCTTGAGGCCAAGTTAAATAGATAAATGGAAAATCAAAAAACAATTTCTAAAGAAGTTAATTTAAAAGGGATCGGTATCCATACCGGAAATCCGGTGAATGTTACGCTTAAACCGGCAGCCGTGGATAGTGGAGTCACCTTTATTCGTACTGATCTTGCTGGTTTTCCTAGAATAAAAGCGCACGTAGAATCTTTTTTAGCGCAGAAATTAAATCGTCGTTCTTCGATTGGTAATGATCAGGCTGAAGTACAGACGATCGAGCATCTGATGGCAGCATTATCTAGTTTGGGTATAGATAATATTGATGTGCAGCTAGACAGCAACGAGCTTCCGGGATTAGACGGTAGTGCGCTTAATTTTGTAGAAGCTTTAGAAAAAGCAGGTATTTTTGCGCAATCCAAACAAAAGAATGTTTATGTAGTTAAGGAGCCGATAACTATTCAAGACGGGACAAGCTCGATTACGATTGTTCCGGCTAAGGAATTTAAAATTTCCTATACTTTAAATTATGATCATCCGATATTATCTTCGCAGTTTTTGGAGCTAGTGATTAATGCACAATCTTTTAAAAGTCAGATTGCTCCGGCGCGTACTTTTTGTTTAGAGAGCGAAGCAGTACAATTGCAAAATCAGGGTTTAGGCCAAGGTGCCAATTATGAGAATACTTTAGTGGTAGGTAAAGAAGGAGTAATAAAGAATAAACTTAGATTTAACGATGAGTTTGTTAGGCATAAGATTTTAGATTTGATTGGGGATCTTTATTTATCGGGTTGTGCGATTTGCGGGCATGTTATTGCTTTAAGAAGTGGGCATTCTTTAAATTTGAAGATTGCACAATTAATTCATCAACAGAGAATAACTTCACAAGGAGCCGCTAATATGGAAACCGTTTTAGATGTTAATGAGATTATGAAAATTTTGCCACATCGACAGCCATTCTTATTTGTGGATCGAATTACACATTTAGAAAAAGGTAAGCGTGCGGTAGGCATAAAAAATGTCAGCATGAATGAATATTTTTTCCAAGGTCATTTTCCAGGGCGTCCGGTAATGCCAGGGGTAATTATTATTGAAGCGATGGCCCAAGTGGGCGGAGTAATGATGTTGGCTAATGAAGAAAATAAAGGCAAATTAGCTTTTTTTATGGCTATTGATAATGCTAAATTTAGAAAAGTGGTCGTTCCGGGTGACCAATTAGTTTTTGAGGTTGAAGCCGGAAAGATGCGTTCTAAGATCGGCACAGTACATGGTAAGGCTTCTGTCGACGGTAAAGTGGTTGCTGAAGCAGATTTAATGTTTGCCTTAGTGGGTAATTAATTATGAATATTCATCCTACAGCTATTATTTCTGCAAAAGCTAAATTAGATTCAACTGTTACGGTTGGTCCATTTAGTTGTATTGGTGATCATGTTGTGATTGGCGCTGATACTAAAATTGGAGCACACTGCGTAATTGAAGGAAATACGACTATTGGCAAAGCCTGTGAAATATTTACTGGAGCGGTGGTGGGTAGCAGGCCACAGGATCTTAAGTTTAAAGATGAAAAAGTATTTCTAGAAATCGGTGATCATAATATTATTCGTGAATATTGTACGCTTAATCCGGGGACCAAAGAAGGGGCTAAGACCGTAGTCGGTAGTAATAATTTATTGATGGCCTATTCACATGTGGCTCATGATTGTCAAGTGGGTAACGGTTGTGTTTTAGCTAATAATAGCACTTTAGCTGGCCATGTGACGATTGAAGATAAAGCGGTGATCGGTGGCATTGTGGCGATTCATCAATTTGTGCGCATCGGAATGCTTTCGATTATTGGCGGATGCTCTAAAGTTGTACAAGATATTCCTCCATTCTCTACTTGCGACGGACATCCAGCGCGAGTTTATGGATTAAATTTAATTGGGTTAAGACGTAAAGGAATTTCCAATGCCTCAATTAAGCAATTGGATCAGGCATATAAGATAATTTTTAACTCTGGATTATTAATTAAGCATGCGTTAGAAAAGGTAGAGCAAGAGTTAGAAAAAAGCGAAGAGATAAATTATTTAGTTAATTTTGCTAAGAGCTCTGAGCGTGGGTTAGCCCGCTCTTGTCGCTAAATTGATGAAAAAGATTGGTCTAATTGCCGGAAACAGAAAATTTCCCCTACTTTTTGCAGCTAGCGCTCGCAAAAAAGGTTGCCAGATTGTGGCCATTGCCATCAAAGGCGACACCTCCCCCAAATTAAAAAAACTCGTCGATAAAATACATTGGCTAGGGCTTGCGGAATTCTCTAAGATGTTTGATTTATTAAAAGCTGAAAATGTGGACGGCGTAATTATGGCCGGCCAAGTTAGTCCACATCGTTTATTTAGTAAAGAGATTCATAAAAGTCAGGAATTAAAAGAAATTTTACAAAGTTTAAAAGATAAAAAAACCGATACTTTGTTTGGGGCAGTAGCTAAAAAATTAGAAGCCGCTGGCCTTACGCTTTTAGATTCCACCCTTTTTGTAGAAGAGTACTTGCCTAAAAAAGGCACGCTAACTAAAAAAGAACCCGATTTTGATACTTGGGAAGATATTTATTTTGGTTTAACTTTAGCTAAAGCGGTGGCGAGTCTTGATATTGGCCAAACAGTAGCGGTAAAAGAGAAAGCTATTGTTGCGGTTGAAGCTTTTGAGGGTACTGATAAATTAATTCGCCGTGCCGGTAGAATTGGGCGTGGCAAAATTGTGATTGTTAAGGTGAGTAAGCCCAATCAAGATATGCGTTTTGATATTCCAGTAATCGGATTGAATACAATTAAGAATTTGATAAAGGCTAAAGCTAAAGGTTTGGCCTTTGAAGCTGGCAAAACTTTATTTATTGATCAAGCAGAAAGTATTAAATTAGCGGATAAAAAGGGAATTGCGATTGTGGCGGTATAAAATTTCTTGACAGTAGTTGTTTGGAGTGTGAGAATAAGCTATTAAAAAAGGGGGAGATATGCCAGCAAAATCAGCAACAAAATTAACGGCTTTTGAGTATTATGCTCCGCATGCCAAAGAGGTAGTGGTTTCCGGAAGTTTTAACAAATGGAACACTAAAAAAGCGTTGGCTAAAAAAGATAGTAAGGGTAGCTGGAAGGTCAAGGTCGCCTTAAAGCCGGGCAGATATGAGTATAAGTTTATCGTCGATGGAAATTGGGTTAATGATCCGCGTTGCACTAACTGCGTAGCCAATACTTTAGGAACGCATAACTGTGTAATTGACGTTAAATAATTATAAAAGGAAAATAAAATTTTAAGGCGCCGCTTTTCAGGTGGCGCCTTAATTATTACAGGTGATGTTAAAATACATTTACGGTCCAATAAAGTCACGCCGACTAGGCCTCTCCTTAGGTTTAAGCTTAAGCTCTGAGAAGGTCTGTAACCTAGATTGCATTTATTGTCAGTGGGGTAGTGTAGGTAACACTTTCTCAGAAAGAAAAGAATATGCTAAGCCTGAGGCAATAATTTCAGAGTTAAAATCTTGGATCCAAAATAATCCTAAGAAATTTAAAGAGTTAAAATTTGTCACTTTTTCTGGATTTGGAGAGCCAACTTTAAATTTAGCCCTGGGTCAATTAATTGAAGAGGCGCGCACAATTACTGGTGCCAGTATCGCGGTAATTACCAATGCTACTTTATTAGGTGACCCTTTAGTGCGTAAAGAGGTATTGTCTGCGGATTTAATTGTTCCTTCTTTAGATGCGGTTGATCCAGAGATCTTTAAAAAAATTGATCGGCCCGATGCCAGTTTAAAATTAAATGAAATTATTGCCGGGCTAATTGCTTTAAGAAAAGAATTTAAAGGCAAAATTTGGCTTGAAGTGATGTTAGTAGCCGGTGTTAATGATGATCTTAGACACATTGAAGGATTAAAAGAAGTAATCGAGCAAATTAATCCGGATAAAATTCAATTAAACTCTCCGGTGCGTAATACCGCCGAGAAAAATGTACTTTGTGTTGATAAAGTTAAATTAAAACAGATCAAAGAGATTTTTGGCGATAAAGCTGAAATAGTTTAATGCAAAAATTTTAAACGCGCCTGTAGCTTCCCGCCAGTGCTTTAAGATTAGGCGGGATCCCGTTTCTAATATAAGTATAGAGAAACGGGACAACTGGATAGCTGTAGATAATGTTTGAGAATTTTAAACGCGCCTGTAGCTCAACTGGATAGAGCAATAGCCTTCGGAGCTATTTGTTGCAGGTTCAACTCCTGCCAGGCGCATTTTTAACTCTTAAAGTAATTGACATTGTTAGTTTTATTGCTATTATTGGATTAATAATCTTTTAATCTCTAAGCAAAGAGAGTTAATGAAAAATAACAACCTCATGTTGTTTTTGTTTCTTGCTTTAATTTTTCTTCCTTCCATAGCTTTAGCTGAAGTTCATTCTACACAATCACTTTCCGGAGTTTATTATCATGTCAGTGGGGACACCTCGCGGTCATTCTATCCGGCTAATCAAGCAGATTACTTATATGAAGGTAAATTTGATTTTAGCAAGATCCCTGTAAAAGAATGGGAAGCTTTCGGTAATTTCGAATATCGTTTTACGGATGATAGATTAATCGACCGTCAGAATGCTAGTATTGAGCGCATGTATATGGGTTTAAAAGCTCCAGGCAAAGAGATCTTGGTGGGTGATTTTTATCAGAACTTTTCCGAATATACATTAGGTAATGCTTTAAAAGGTCTAAGATTTTCTTTAGGTGATGAAAAAAGTTCGCGCTTAATTGTTGTGGGCGGTTTAGATATCTCTAGTTGGGAAGATTTGTGGGAGACTCGTCAAGACGATTCTTCCTCGCGCAGATATGTTTGGGGTGCGCGCCTAGAAAACGATTTACTTAGTGATAAGCTATCACTTAATTTTAATTACGGTGGCGCACGGGATGATCCTGCCTATATGACCACCTCGGTTAATCCGATCATGGTTAATGTTTTTAGCGTCGACGGTAGATATAAAATTAATCAACATTTAGATGCTTATTCTGAAATTGCCCAAAGTTTTACTGATCCCAATATTAACGATGGCGCTGAGCATACCCAAGCGGATAATGCTTACAAACTAGGTTTAGATTTAAATTTAAAAGATTATAGCTTAACTTCACTTTACAGCTGGGTGGGGAATAACTTTAATACTACTGGAGGATTTGCTGCGCAAGATTTAGAAGAGTTAAATTTTGATGGCTTGTGGTTTTTGCCTTTAAAAACAAAGTTCACACATTATTTGCACATGAACCGGGATAATCTCTCTAAAAGTAAATCCACGACGACTAAGCAGATTAATCCGGGTGGTAAATTAGCCTTTACTTTACCTTTAGAGCTTAACTGGGATCTTGGTTTTGATATGCGTAAACGTGTTAGCGAAGATCGTACGGTTAATCAAAATACTTACACTTATAGCACTAATTTGTCTAGAGACTTTAGAATGCTCTTTGCTTCGTTAGGGTACACTAAAGGGATAATTATTGATCATGTAAATGCGGATCAGGAGAGAAATACGGATACTTATACTTTTGCCTTAGACGGAGGTTTCAATATTAAGCAGGCTAGATTATCTTGGAATGTCAGCGAAAATGTTGTGCATGATGAATATAAATCGGTGCAAAAAGCTGATTTTCTTACCTATACAGTAGCAGGAGCAAAATTAGTTTTCCCCTCCACATTAACTTTCGAAGGTAAGGTAAGTTTTGGAGACAATGATTATTATATTAATGCTTCAGATGGCAATGTTACAGATTACTATTTTGCGATATCTAGGGACTTAATTAAAGATTTAGCGTTTATTGTTAGCTATTAACATAAGGGTTATACCTATACTGGTGGGGATACAAATTATGCGGAAAATTTTATTCGCACCAACCTTACATATAAATTTTAAGGAGGCTTAAATTATGTTACGTAAAATATTGCTATCTTTATTTATGCTTTTTATTTTTATGGGGGTAACTTTTGCCCAGGAGTTAAGAGTAAATAATAAGCTAGTACAGGAGGGAGATAATTTAAATTTATTTTTTGATGATTTGGATGCTGGTAGAATTGTGTTCTCCATTGCATCTGAAGATTATAAAAAAGCCGAAATAACTTTGGATAAAGGTAGGACTTGGTTACCGATGCAAGAAGAGCGAGGCTATTTTGTTTATGGTTATCATCCTTTATCCAATGAAGTTTTTTTCCCAGAGATGCTTTTAACGGATAAGGATAAAGGAGTGCAGATCTTTAGGCCTAATTTAAGAATAAACTATCAAAAAGAAAAACCGGATGCCCAACTTATTCAGCTTTTAGAAAAGTTTAAAACTTTTTATGAAAATGAAAATAGTGACCGTTTTTTAAGTCTATTTGCTAGTCGATATCCAAACTTAGTAAAATTCGATCAGGCGATCCAAAACGATTTTTATAATTATAAAAATATTCGTTTGTTTTATCGTATTGATACTAGGGCATTTGATGATGATCTAGAAGGAGCAATCTGGAATGTTTATTGGCAAAGAAATTATCAGGATCGCAATGGTAATGATTTAACCGAAACTTCTGCTAATATCGCCATGCGTTTTGATAAGGAGGGCGGAAGCTGGTTAATTACCGGATTAAGGAATAATACGATATTCGGATCGTCGTTACTTGTAGCGCAGCCGGTTGTGCAACCAATTAGCCTTGTTAATGGCGGGGCTGGCGCACTTCCTCCTACCGTAATTGCTACTATAAAAAATAATGGTACTGTGAGTGCTAGCAATATTCAGGTAAAGATATATAGTAACAGTGTTTTATTTCATACAGATAATATTTCAAGCCTGGCTGCAGGAGAACAAACTACAGTTAGCAAACAAGGATATTATAATGGTTATGGTTCGTCTCCTACAGGGAAAGTTATTGTTGAACAGGTTAATGGAGTCCAGACTAATAATGAATATAGTGCGACTTTGCTGTAATTTTGTTGAAAGATTAAGATTATTAGCAGTACTTTTTTTAATTTTATTTTCTTTAGGCATGGCTTCGGCGCCTAAGAATGCTTCTACGACATCTTTAGATAGCCAAACCAGGGTCCAAGTTGATCAATCGATCGCTAGTCTTAAATCTGCTTATGAATTAAAAGACTTACCGGGTTTTACGGATTTATTAGATAAAGATTTCGAAAATAAACTTAGTTTTCAATCTAATTTAGAAAATTATTTTAACTCTTTTAAAGATCTTGAACTAATGATGGTTATTGATACTGTTTTAATGAATAAAGATCAGGTTAGCGTACGCCTACATTGGTTTAAAAAATCGTCAGATAATTTAGGAAGTTTTGCTAAATCCGAAGGTTCCTGCCAGTTTGTTTTTATAAATCGCAATCAAAAGCTTAAGCTGCTCTACATTAGAGGCAAAAACCCGTTTTTTTAAACGCTACTATTCCGGAGGCTAATTATGCGTAATATTAAAACAATTTGGTTTGTTGTTTTATATATGGCGTTTACTACTTTAGTTTCTGCTGGTCCTGCACCGTCGACTGGTACGGTTAAGACGCTTAAATTTGTAGAAGGTGAGATTCAAATCTCAAATGTTTCTAGTCACAAACGCGTTTCCACGGATTTTATTAGCGGAGTATTTGCCGGTATCGCTGAGCCTTTGCTAAAAAAAACTATGGATTCGTTTTTTAACGTTGCTAGTAACGCTCCTGTTTCCGGATATACTACTTCGCCGCAAGGCGCAAATACCGTTAGTATCACTACTGCGAATTCACCAACTGCAGAAAATACCGGGGTGGTTGTTTTTACGACCCAGGTTCCCTCTGGAAGCGTTTCAACCGGTGCGACTCAAACTTCCGTTTCTCAACAGGTAATCCAAGCCGAAAAAGATAAGCAAAAGCAACAATTTGCCATTCCTTTTCAAAATGTCTCCGTAGGCGCAGGTTTTAGCATCGATACTTTTTGGGTGCCCAGTCAGAATAATCGCTTCGAAGCAGATATAAAACTCACCTGGAGTTTTACCAAGGACGATTTAAATAATTATAACGCTAATATCCAATCGGGTTATTTAAAAGGAGCATCTGTTTCTTCTACCGGGCAATTACAAGGGGGAGTGGTTCCTTTGGGCAGTATTAAAATTGAGACTGATCGTTCGCGTTTTTGCCGGCAGTTTGGCGCACGGATGGATTTGGGCGTCGATTTAAAATGGAATAATAAATGGAAAAATAATGTAGTGGGTATAAATGTCACGGATGTGGCGGTTGAAATTGATGCGGTAAAAAAAGACGGGTTGGGTAGCGAAAAAATAGATTATTCTGATACGGTAAATGTTTCCGATATTCCTGGCGTGGTGATAGGCTTGGTAGAGAAAATTAGTGAAAAAATCGGCAAAGAAGCCGGGAGCGCGGCGGCCAAAGAGGCTTCGGATAGTTTAGTAGAAAAGATTTTTGATGAAATGGAAATCGGAGTTTTAGCCACTTCGACCACTTATGACCGCTCGCTGGACATTTCTTTTGCCGCTACCGCTAAGACGATGTCGGGGGAAACGTTAAATTTAGAGGTGATTGAACCAAATCTAACATTTTCTACTGACGGTTTAGAGAGAGTGATTAATGCTCGTCTACCACAAGATTGTCCGCCATTAAAAAGCGTGACTTTAAAAGTTACCAGCGCCAAATATCATTATAAAGAATTAAGTAATGTTGAGTTGGGAATTTCGGCTAATTATATTCCGGTAGAGCTAAGAACTGGGATATTGACGGAGGATATCGGTAGATATTTTGAAAAAGAGCATGCGGTCGCCGCGCGCGATGAAGATAAGCCCTGGTTTACTGTGGAGACTACTGATCAGTTGGTTTTTATCCCATTTTTAGGAATGGTGGTGACCGGTGATCCAGCGGTAGGGGTATCCGGAGCGCAAGTTGATTTATATTATGAAGGTAAAAAACAAAAATCCACGACTACTGGTCCGGATGGAAGTTTTTATGATGCATTCTATAGGGGTCAGGCAACGAATGCTAAGCCTAAAAATATGACGGTTATGCCTGCGGAGCAAAATTATCCTAATTGGGACGTGAAGTTTATAGATGATAAAACTGGATATAAAATAAAACTTATCGGTAAAGCGGAAAATTATATTGCTGTTTTTGGCCGCGTTTTGGATCTGCAGAATAATCCCATCGAGGGAGCAGAGGTACATGCGACCACTAGTCAAGATGCTTGGGTAGCGACTAATAGTCAGGGGCAATATAGTTTGCCCAAAGTGCTTAAGGGTAACGAGTTAACGGTTTCTGCTAACAAAACTGGTTTTAATTTTTTGCCAATAGTTAAAATTGTCGGGCAGGAGACGGTTTTTCCGGTAGATATAAAAGCTCAGTTTGAAGCGTCGCATGGCAAGATAACTTTAAATTTTAAAAAGAGCGGAAATATTCCGGTACCCGCGCGGATTAGCGTGAAACGTCAAAATGGAGCGCAATTTTTTACCGGGCTAGACCGAAATAATAGTGTAGGCATACCGGTATTCGAGGCCAATGAAACATTAACGGTCAGTTGCGATGGTTTTACTTTAAAGCCGTCGGTTTTTAAACCGCAGATGGATTGGAATAAATATAATCAGGAAAATAAATTTGAAGTAGTGGCGATACCTTTATGGAGTCAGAGTATTACGTTGGCGGTTGAGCCGCAGACGTCAATTGAATGTTGTGGCTCGGCTTCCGGTTCTCCTGGGCCTAATGAAAAAGCAACGCTGGTGGCCACAGTGAAAAATTCAACCGGCGAATTTATGCCTAATATCCCGGTTCGTTTCGAAGTGGTTTCTTCAACTGGTACAGCTGCGCTTAAATTTTCGCAAACGGGGCTGCGTTCTGGATGCGGGTATGGAACTAGCGATTCAAACGGAAAGGCAAGAGTTGATATCAGCGCATATTGTGGCTTAGGTACTGTGGTAATTAAGGCGGTGGCCACCGATCGCTATATTATTACTGGAAATAATAGTGATCAGCTATTCAGTAATACAATGACTATAACGGTGATACCCAGCACTAATGTTGTGCAGTTGGAAAAACCCACGGCGGCGGTAGCAGTTTATACCAATTCTAAAGCTGTTGATGGTCGCTTAATCCCTACCGTTGAAAAAGGCGGAGAGATTATTTTTCATCTTTCGGCGGTGGACAATAATATTGCCTCACCTTTAAAAGCAATTTCTCAATTTATCGGATATAAAATAAGTTTTTCTAAAAATAACGGAGCCTGGCAGACGACGACTTATGATACTGCTTTTCCGGGAACTTTTAGAAAAACTTTTGAGGAAGCCGGAACATATAAGATTGGTTTCGAGGTGCATTTAAAATCCGGGGACAAAGATATTTGGTCGCTGCGTACAGAGAAGCCTTTTGAAGTGGTGCAATTAACTCCTCCGCAGGTAAGTTTAACCTTAGGTAGTAATCAAGGAGCGGTGAATATTCCGGCAAGTTTTTCTTTTACTGCCACTACTAGCGCACCGTTTAAAAGAATTACTTTAACTTTTGGCGATAACCGGGGGATGGATCTGGATCTTGATGCGGGATTACTCGCCGGAAAATTAACTTGGACGGGTAGCCACTATCATATTTACAATGTGCAAGGAACTTACACTTTAACTTTACGTGCGGTTGATCAAAATGATCGCGTTGCGGAAACGACTAAAACCATTACCATCGGTTCGATTGCTAGCTTAAATGATCATATCGCTCCTACCGGAAGTTTAACCATAAATGATGGCGCGCAATCAACCGTAGATAAAGGCGTATCATTACATATTAATGGAAATGACAATTCCGGTGGCAGCGGAGTCTACCGGATGAGAGTTTCTAATGATGGGTCAACCTGGAGTATCTGGTATAGCGCGGCGTTTGGTGATGATCAACCGCATCCATCGGTCTCTAGGGATTTTGCCTGGCAGTTAAGTGACGGCGCCGGAGCCAAAACCGTTTATCTGCAATTAAAAGATGCCGCGGATAATTTATCGGCAAATATTACCGCGACGATCCAATTGCAGGCGGCAGGTATCGGGACAACTTCCGGTAATTTACCTGCCCCGGCGGTTATAGATACCAATTATACTAATCCGCCCGCGCCTTCCGGGAGCATTACCATTGCCGGGCGCACCGGGAATAATTTATCGGTTAATTTTTCGGCATTTTCTCCTTGGGCGATCGCGGTTAATCAGATGGCGCTTTCTTTTGATGGCGTAAATTGGACATCCTGGATGCAGATGGAAAGCAATAAACAAATAAGTTTGGAAGGGAATTTAGCGGCGACTAAACTTTATGTCACTTATGGCGACCGGGCAGGCGGACAGAGCCCGGTTTATTCGGCAAATATTCCGGCGGCTGTAGCTGTAGCGCAAACAACAGCTGCAACGCCGACTTCGGCGGCAACGACAACTCCCTCGACAACCGGGGGAGGATCTCAGCCTGCCGGCGGCGGTCAAGGCACCGGATCTGCTATTCGGGCTAATCTGGATAAAGAAATTGCTCGGGAACGGGAGAACAGATCAGCGGCGCGTAGAAATACAGTTGCATCTATAACTACTGCGGTTGAGCCCAAACCAATCGATCTAGAAATTGTAGATATCCGCTTGCCGCGGGAGATAATCGTAGAAAAAAAATGCGATCTTGAGATCATTGTGAAAAATAATTCCGATCGTGAGGCCAAAGAGGTTGTTTTAAATTTTGAAACTGAGGATGGTTTTAAAGACCGTAAGCCATTTAATTTACGGGCACAGGGGCAGGAAAGGATAAAATTTTCCTGGACGCCGCGTAAAGATAAACGGCAGAGGATAAATGCCTCTTTAGATCATCAAGAGGATCAAAACCCGCGTAATAATACTCAATCTCAGATGGTGCAGGTTACAGCTGCGCGCAACTCTGAGACTGATCATCCGGTAATCTTTGAATCTGGCGCCGCAAGAGAGAGGATTAAAAGCGGAGAACTAAGAAAGCGGTTAAAAGAGGTTGAAGAAAAAGTCGGTTTGGAAGAAAGATAATTATTAGATCGATCTAATTAAATGAAAGAGCTAAAAATGAAAAAAAATAATTTAAAAATTTTTTGTTTATTAATTTGCTCGATCTTATCCGGATGTGCAACAATTAGAAATCCTCTGCCGCAAAATTTGATCGGCCAGGCTCAACTTGCCGATATGCCGGAGATCCGCGAGGTCGTCGGGGTCGATAACGCGCAGATCAGCCAGAGTATGATCAATTCTATCTTGCACGATCAGCCCGGGAATTATGCTCTTGATGCTCAAGGCAACCGGGTATATGCGGTATTGGCGATCTCAGGCGGGGCGGCTAACGGCGCCTACGGGGCCGGGCTTTTAAAAGGCTGGGCGGCTCAAGGAACGCGCCCAAAATTTAAAGCGGTCACCGGAGTTTCTACCGGCTCGATCATTGCTCCGTTTGTTTTCTTGGGAAAAGAATATGATCATACTATTGAGGATATTTATACGAAGCTATCAACTAAAGATGTGATGAGGATGAAGCGGCCGCTGGCGACCTTATTTAGCGATTCTTTTGCCAGCAATCAACCGCTAAAAAGAACGCTTGAGAAATATATCACTAATGAGATTATCGATAAAATTGCTCAGGAGCATCGTCGTGGCCGCAGGCTTTTTACCGGGACGACTTACCTGGACGCCCAGAAATTAGTCGTTTGGGATATGGGGGCGATTGCCTGCCGTAAAGATTACGATCTTTTTAGAAAAGTTATCCTGGCTTCCGCGGCGATCCCGATCATGTTTCCTCCGGTTTATATTCAGGTGCAGGCCAACGGTAAAAATTACGATGAGATGCATGTCGACGGTGGCACGGTCACTCAGGTCTTTACTTTGTTTAGCCTAATGCACGGCGTCGAAAGCCTGGCTAAGGCGCAAAAGTTGGATTCTTCCAGGATCAAAGGCCAGTATTATATTATCCGTAACGGTTACGTGCAGCCTGCTTATAAAGTCGTCAGCGGCAATTTAGTCTCGATCGCCAATCAGTCGTTAGATACGATCATTAATAATCAAGGAGTCGGGGATTTATATCGAATTTATGTTTTTATGCAAAGACGGGGTAACGATTTTAATCTAGCCTATATTCCGGGGGATTTCCGGCCGCCGCAAAAAGAAGAGTTTGACCCTAAAGAGATGCGCGCATTGTTTGACCGCGGATATCAAGACGCGGTTGGCGGCTATCAATGGCATAAAGAGCCCCCGGGGCTTTAGGGTGATAAAATAATTAATCATTAAATTAGTTTAAGCTCTTGACAGAGCAGTTTTTTTATGGCATATTGTTAATGTGGTTAATAATCAATGTAGTTAATTATTAAGAGGGCTAACTATGACCAGAATATCGATCACCGATTTTACGCAAAAAATGAACCAGATTATGCCGGAGATTATGAAAGGTTTTATGCGCCGGCAGAATAATGATGTTTGCCAGGGCAAGATCACTTTTCCGCAGTTAATGGTCTTAGAGCAGCTTAGCCGCCAGGGGGCTTCGAAGATGACGGATCTGGCGAAGTTTATGCGCGCCAGCACTGCAGCAGCCACCGGGATCGTGCAACGCCTGGTGATCTTAGGGTATGTGCAAAGAGAGTATGATCCCGCCGACCGCCGGATCGTTAAAATTAATTTAACCAGCAAAGGCGCGGGGATCTTAAAAAAAATAAATCATCAGCGTACCGAATCAGTCACCAAGATCTTCGGCCAGATCTCTGAAGAGGACCGGGGAGAGTATTTACGTATCTTAATGCAGGTTAAAGATATCCTGGATAAAGAAGAAAGCCACTAATGAAACGCGTTGCCGGTTTAGTTTTATTGTTTTGTTTTATTTCTTTGGCTGCTTATGCCGAAGAGATCACGCTTAGTTTTAATGAAGCGGTAGCCATCGGTCTGCGCGATAACCGTGAAATTTTAATTAAAGCCGAGGATGTCAAAAAAGCTAAATTTGCCATATCTTCGGCTCAAGCCGGGATCTTTCCGACAGTCGATTTTACTTATAACTGGTTTTATACCTCCGGGCTTTATACTAAAAATATTCAAGAGCATACTTCGCAATTAAGTATCCGGCAGTATCTTTATCGCGGCGGGTTGGTGGTCAATAGCATTAAATACAGCCAATACCAAATGGAAGTGACGCAGGCAATTTTAGATAAAACAAAATTGGAGATGATCTTTAATTTTTCCCGCGCTTATTATACTTTAAAACTTGCCAACTCTTTTGTGCAGTTAAATCAGGCAATCTTAGAGAATAGCCGCCAGCACTTAGAACATATTGAGGCGCTTTATCAAAAAGGACAGGCCTCGCAAACCGATATTTTGCAGGCTCAAGCGGCTTTAGCCAATGTTGAGCAGGCCTATGTTGCTTCAAAAAGCCAGGCGCAATCCGCCGCCGCGCTATTAAATAATCTATTGGCATTAGATAAAGACATTTTAATTTCGCCCAGCACGGAACTTAAATATCTTCCCAAAGATGTCGCTTTTGAGGAAGGTTTTTTAAAAGCGATGCAGAACCGCCCGGAGATCAAACAATTGCAATCTCAACTTAAAGCCGATCAAAGCGCGGTTAAAGTTGCCGCGGCTGGAGGCCGGCCTTCAATTTATGCCTCCTGGGATTATTACGGCCGTTCTAAAGGATCTCCGACGACAACGGTGAATACCCGCGATTGGAATGATTATAATGTCGCCGGGATCACTTTCTCCTGGCCGATCTTCGACGGTTGGCAGACCAAGGCTTTGGTCGAGCAGGCGCTGGTTGACCTAAAAAGGACGCAGCTGGGCCAGGCCAAGCTTTCTGGCGATATTGCTTTGGAAGTTAAAGATACTTATTTGTCTTTAAAGAGCGCCATCGAGCAGATCAACGCCAGTCAAGCCGATATTACCTTGTATAAAAATAATTTAGAAACTGCCAAAGCAAGATATACTCAAGGATTAATTAGTTCGCTAGCCGATGACGATGCCGGTTTAAAATATAAGGTTGCATCTTTTAATCAGGAACAGGCGATCTATGATTATGTAATTGCCAAATTTAATTTTGATAAAGCTACGGGAGGTTTTGATGAAATATAAAAAGTTGATCTTATTGATTGGTTGCGTATTTGCCTTGGCCGGATGTGC
Source organism: Candidatus Omnitrophota bacterium (assembly GCA_041650295.1). GTDB lineage: Bacteria > Omnitrophota > Gorgyraeia > Gygaellales > Profunditerraquicolaceae > UBA6249. The sequence goes on along the minus strand of JBAZLM010000007.1, from coordinate 33,416 downwards.
CGGGGATAAGCCTAAAGAAAAATCCGCCGAAGCGATCCCGGTAAAGATCGAAACGATAAAATTGCAGGATCTGGCGCAGACATTGGATTATTCCGGAGATATCAAGGCCTTTGATGAAGCGGTCATCTATCCGAAAGTCAGCGGAAAAATTATCGAAAAAGTAAAAGAAGACGGGTCGCCGATCAAAAAAGGAGAAGCGATTTGTTATATCGACCGGGATGAGGTGGGGCTTAAATTCCAAAAAGCTCCCGTAGAAAGTACACTGACCGGTATTTTAGGCAGGGTCTATGTGGACCTGGGAGAAAATGTTAACCCGAATACTGCGATAGCATTTGTCGTCAGCGCAGAAAAAGTAAAAATCGCGCTGGATATCCCGGAAAAATATTTACCTAAGATAATGCTGGGCCAGCAGGCTAAAATTAGCGTAGACAGCTATCCGCAGGAAGAATTTATCGGCCAGGTGACTAAGGTTAGCCCGGTAGTTGATCTATCTACGCGTACCGCTCCGGTAGAGATAACCGTGGATAATCAGGAGCATCGTTTAAAATCCGGGATGTTTGCCAAAGTGCAGCTGGTGATTGAGTCACGCAAGAACATTCCGGTTATTCTTAGGGAAGCGGTGATGGGGCATGATCCGGATAATTATGTTTTTGTTATCTCAGATAAAAAAGCAAAATTAAAAAAAATAAGTTTAGGGATCCGTCAGGGGGCATATTTTGAGGTGCGCCAGGGGTTAGCCGATGGTGAAGCGGTGGTTATTATGGGCCAGCAGCTTTTATATGACGGGGCGTCGGTTATCCCGGAAGAGGAGAAAGAATGAGCCTGCCTGAATTCGGCGTTAAAAAACCGGTTACCAATTTAATGATCTTTTCGGCGATTATTATCTTAGCGCTTTATTCGCTAAGCCGCCTGGGAATTGATATGATGCCGGAGATCGAGCCGCCGTCGATCACCGTTATCTCTTCTTATCCGGGCGCCGGAAGTGAAGATGTAGAGACCAATGTTACCGAAGAGTTAGAAAACCAGCTGGGGACAACCCCGGGTTTAGAAAAGATCACCTCCACTTCTTCGGAAGGCAGCTCAATGATCACCTTAAAGTTTATCTGGGGGACTAACCTGGATGAAGCTTCCAACGATGTGCGCGACCGGATTGAATTGGCCAAGCGTTTCCTGCCGGATATCCCGGATGAAATGGACAATCCTTTTATTTTTAAATTTAATACCGCCAATATTCCGATCATTTATTTTGGGATCACCGCCGAGCATAGTTATGCCGAACTCTATGATCTGGTGGACAAAAAGATCGGCGATGCTTTAAGGCAGCTGCCCGGGGTAGGTACGGTGCAGATCAACGGCGGGGGGATGCAGCGGCAGATCAATATCTGGATCAACCGCCAGCGCCTGGAAGGATACGGGTTTTCGGTTTTAGATATTCAAAATAAATTAAAACAGGAAAACATTACCCAGCCGGTCGGAGGATTAAAAACCGGATTAACGGATTATCTGGTCCGCCTGCCGGGTGAGTTTATGCGCCCGGAAGAGATCAACCTGATAATTTTAGGCAAACGCAATGGCACCCCGATTTATTTAAAGGATGTGGCGCGGATCGAAGATAGTTTTAAAGAAGTCGATAGCTTAGTGCGTTTTAACAAGCAGCCGGGGATCATGATGATGGTGCAAAAGCAGAGCGGCACCAATTCGGTAGAAGTGGCAAAGCTAGTGAAGGATAAAATGCAGCAATTAATTAAGATCTTGCCCGCCGATGTTAAAGTAAAAACTATTTTTGATACCTCCGAAGATATTATCAATTCGTTGGATTCGTTGAAATTCTCGGTTTGGCTGGGGATTATCATGGTGATTATGGTCGCCTGGTTTTTCTTCCGGTCGCTGGCCCCGAGTTTAGTCGTGGCCTTAACCATACCTTTTTCGCTTTTAATCGCTTTTATTTATTTATTTTTAAGCAAAGGGACGATCAATACGATCACCCTTTCATCTCTGGCGATCGCCACAGGCATGGTCGTGGATAATGCGATTGTCATTGTGGATAATGTTTTAAAAAGATTAGACCGGGGCAATCGGACTTCGGAAGCGGCGATCTTTGGGGCCTCGGAGATGTTCCGCTCTGTGGCTGCCTCTACATTAACAACGATCGTGGTTTTTATGCCGATGTTGTTTATTCCCGGCGTGGTGGGGATTATCTTTGGCGGCCTGGCGATGATCATTATTGTCACTCTAACGGCATCTTTGTTTACGGCGACGACTTTTACCCCGATGCTTTGTGCGCAATGGCTTGGTTTTGACCATCGGCGTAAAAAATCGGAATTATTCATAAAACTCTATAATTTTTCTGAATATTGTTTTAAAAGCTTGGAGGCTTTTTACCAGCGGGCTTTGGGATTTTCTTTGCGCCATAAAAAATTGATCTTGATCGGATTTGTCGGGGCTTTTATTTTTAGTATGTTTTTAATTCCGTTTGTAGGCAATGAGTTTATGCCGGAAGAAGATACCGGTGACCTGCGGATCACGATTAATCTACCGATCGGTACGCGGATCGAAGAATCGGATAAAATCGCCAAGCGGATCGAAGAGATCTTTGATCAAGAAGCTCCGGAAGCAAAATATTATTATTCCCGCTGCGGCCAGGTTAGCGGGGTGGGCAGGATGGTCGGTGGCTCAAGCGGGACGCATATTATTTCAGCCGGCGCCAAACTTATCGCCAAAGATAAAAGAAAGCGTTCGGTCAAAGAAGTAGGCCAGGCGATCAGAAATAAAATTAAACTGATCCCCGGAGTTTTAAGGACGGATGTTTCAACCGGAAATCCTCTAGGTCGGTTAATCACCGGCACCGGAGGCAAGGCGATACAATTGGAGATCATTGGTAATTCTTTTGCCGATACCAATGCTCTAGCGGCAAAAATTAAAACGATTATGGAGAAGATCCCCGGAGCAGTTGATGTTAGCATCTCACGGGAAGCCAACAGTCCGGAGTTAAAGATCGATATCGACCGGGAAAAAGCCGCCGGGTTAGGTCTGGATATGACCACGATCGCTACAACTTTAAAAACTTTTATCCAAGGCTCTACGGCGACAAAATACCGGGAGAACGGCAAGACCTATGATATTTATGTCCGCCTGGAAGATGACTCCCGGACTAAACTTGAAGATGTGGAAAATTTAACGATTGTGGCGCCGCTTCCGGAAGATAATACGCCTTTTGTGGGATTAGAGAATTTGGCCAGCCGCTCCGGAGTCTCCCGGCCGCAGATTAAATTAAGTAATATCGCTAAAATTTATGAAGCCAGTGGCCCGGATAAGATTGAGCGCAAGAATCGGGAAAGAATGGTCAGGGTGCAGTGCAATGCTTATCAGCGCTCAAGCGGTAAAATTGTCGATGATCTGAATTTGGAGATCAGTAAATTAGTTTTACCTCCCGGGGTAATGATCAATATCGGCGGGGAAGCCGAAGAGCAGAAGAAGGCCTTCCGCGATCTTACGTTGTTATTGGTTTTAGGGATTGCGTTGGTTTATATGGTCATGGCGGCGCAATTTGAGTCGCTGCTTGATCCATTTATTATTATGTTTGCCATACCGTTTACTTTTATCGGTGTAATTTTAGGATTTGTTCTGACCGGCACGACCTTAAGTATTAATACTTTCTTAGGGATCGTTATGTTGATGGGTATTGTGGTCAATAATGCCATTGTTTTGATAAGTTATATTATTATGTTGCGTGCGCGCGGATATTCTATGTATGAGGCGGTGACTATCGGCGGTAGGGACCGGTTGCGCCCGATCTTAATGACTACAATTACCACGATCGCCGGGTTATTGCCTTTGGCGCTTTCCCGCGGGCAAGGCTCGGAGGTTTGGCAGCCGCTGGGGATCACTATGATCGGAGGCTTAACCGTCTCAACCTTGGTAACTTTGTTGTTTGTACCTACGCTTTATGCGGTTTTTCACCGCAAGGCAGTTTCTCCGGAGGTAATTAAAGAATGAAAATGGTGATGATCGTTTATAATGAAGCGTTGGATAATGAGTTGATGGAGATTCTGGCTAGCGCCGGGCAAAAAAATTACACCAAGCAGTCCGGGGTCTTTGGACGCGGGACAACTAGCGGAATACATTTGGGGACGGACATCTGGCCCGGATTAAATAATATTTTGTATCTGGCTACGGAAGATGAAGCGGCCAAAAAAATCATTGCGGCGGTCAGGCAGCTGCGTAAGAATATCGGAGTTGAAGGAGCTAAAGCATTTTTGCTGCCGATAGAAGATCTGACTTAACGGCAAGCTAAAAGATCCTGATTGACGGTAATATAAAAAGCAAATATAGTTAATTCCTGTAAACCCCGCTAATTATTTACGGAGTTTTATTGTTTATAGATGTTTCTGGATATTTATGGTATTTATTATAACAAGTGGACACTTTTTGGACACCTAAGCATTCTTTTTTAGGTTAAGTCACGCCCACCCCCAAGCTACCAGCCTTGTTATTTTTGAACCCGTTCATTAAATTGCTTGCAATTTTAGGATTTATGTACAATAATAAAGTTAAGTAAAAGAGGAGAGAATAAATGAAAACTAAACTTGGATTGTTGTTACTTTTTATTTGTTTTTTAGCTGGATGTGTAACAAATGAAGCGAATAGATATTATTTAAAAGAACAGCTTCCTCCGAAAAATGTTAGTGAAGTTGAAGTGTTGCAAGCTGTACCGAAACGGCCTTATATGGTAATTGCAGATTTACAAGCATCAGGAGCCTCTTTTGACTATCTTCAGAAAAGAGCAGCAGAAGCTGGAGCTGACGCTGTAATTGTGACATGTACTGGTGGCTCATATTCTACTTCAGAGATTTGGGCAGAAAAAGATAGATATTCAAATAGTTGTACTGGTTTCATTGGTACTGCGATAAAATATAGAACAGAATAACAAAAGGAGAAATTGTTATGAAAAAATTATGTTCTTTTGGTCTCTTGTTTATATTTTTAATGGTAAGTGGTTGTGCAACTGTTTATATAACTAAAACTGCTAAAGGGTATTCTGCTCCGACAGATCCGGATGAGATCGAAATCCTAGTGCTTAGGCCAGAGCGTAGCTTCATTGAACTTGCTACGGTAACTACTGCAAATTGGGCCCCAGGACAAGTAGCGAAAATGCATAATTCTTTAAGAGCTAAATCTGCGCCGCTTGGGGCTAATGCGGTGATCTTAATATCCTCAGGGCTTGCTCCTAATGGGTATTATTGGTCTAGTGGAGTAGCTATTCGATATACAGATAATAAGTAATATAAAATCCTAGTTTCAAGTTAAGGGCTGGACTTAATTGTTCAGCCCTTTTTATTTATAATTAAGAGTAAGATGGCATGGCCATTATTAGTTAAAATGCTTGCAATTATAGTCTTTTGGAGAGATAATTATACAATATATAAAGGAGACGTAGTGACGTCATATTTAATCGGATAATTATAAACAACTTTCAAGAGGAGTTGTTTTTTTGTTTTAGTAGTTAAATTTTTATTAAAGTTATAATATTATGAAAGGGGAAAGAAATGAAGTATTTTAAACTATTGTTGTTAGTTTTATTTACAGTAACCTTGTCTTCATGTGCTAGCGTCCCAGTTTCACATTCGAATGTAATTCTACCCGATAATGATGATGCTTTAGGTGGAACAGGAATTGAATCTACTGATGTTCTCACAGCTGCAAGAAAAATGGCTATCTCCATTTTGGAGGTACCAGAAATTATGAATGCCAAAGGAACTCCTCGTGTAGCTCTTCTACCAATTAAAAATAATACTAGATTTATAATTAATAAGGATATTTTTACTCAAAAGATCCGTATTGAATTGAATAAGAATGCTACTGGGAAAGTGCGTTTTCTTGCTAGGGATCGCATGGATGATATATTAAAAGAACGTGAAGCTAAGAGGAAGAACTTAGTGACTGCTAGCAAAGAGGGCGATCTTTATGGTGTTGATTTTTATTTAACTGGGGAATTTACTGGATTATCAAAAGCAGTAAGTAATAATCGGTCTGATTATATTTTGATGTCTTTTCAGTTAATTGATGCTGAAACAAGTGATATTGTTTGGGAAGATTCTTATGAAATTAAAAGGGTTGGTGAAGCAGGTGTTGCCTACCAATAACATTAAACGATAAGGAGCTAAATATGTCAAATTTGTTTTCTATTATATTTCTTGTAGTAGGTATCTCTCTTTTGAGTGGTTGTGCTGCAGGACCGTATAATTCTATTCCGTATAGTGTTAATCAGGATAAAGAAAGAATATCGAAAGTGGTTGTTATGGATAAGGATTTGGATAATCAGTTCGCTTCTAAACGTATTGTTGTTTTGACTCAGAAAACAGATGTAACTGAAGACAATCGTCTTAAGGTTTATTGTGAAATCCGTAATATGAAGAAAGAACTTTTAAGGTTACAGGTTCAGACTGTTTTTCGTGATGATAAAGGTTTTCAGATTGGCGATGATACGAATTGGGAACTTATTTTGATTCCCTCATATTCTACATATGGGTATCGAACCACAGCTTTTACTACTAAGGCTAAAGATTATACAATTCGTATTCGTAATGCTCAATAAGTAGAAAAAGGAGTTATGCATGAAAAAAAACTTAATTTTTGTTACATTTTTTGCTTTTTTGCTATTGGTATTTATTTTTCAGAATATTGCTAATGCTGCAGAGGGGGAAAAAAAAGAATTCGAATATTATCATAAAAAATTAAGTCAAATTAAAGAGCAAAGTGCAAAATATCGAGTAGCTATTGGAAGTTTCGGTGAAACAATTGATATCCCGGGTAGTTCTTTTAATAAAATTGAAAAGAAGGTAGAAGAAGGATCGAAAACATACAATCTTAATATTGGGACTCCAAATTTACCAAAACCAGAAGAATCGAAAGTTAATCTTGCAGCAGGAATGTTATCGGATTTATTAAAAAAATCAAATAAATTTGATGTTATTGAGAGAAAAGAAGTAAATCAGCTAGTTCGTGAAATCCAGTTTGAAAAATCAGATTGGGTTAAAAAAGATTCGATTAATCAATTAGGTAATATTTATGGGGTGCAGTATATTCTACTTGGTGATATTCTTCCTAACAAGAAGGGAGAAAAATTTGGAGCAAGCCAATATACAACAGCTTTACGTTTAGTAGATATTAATACAGGCTCTATTATTGCGACTGGGACTGGTCAGAAGAATAATTTGCAAGATGCGTTAGCAGAAGCAGTTAATATCTTAACTAATGATATTAATGTTGGTGCCTGGACCTGTAGAGTTGTTCAAGTAGACAGTAAGGGTGTGTATATAAATGCGGGTCTAGATGATAATATTGAAAAGAATGATGTTTTTTCTGTAATTCGTCTAGATGAACCAATTAAAGATAAAACCTCGGGTTCTATTCTCGGATATAAACAAACTGAAATTAATAAAATTAAAATTATAGATGTTTTGGAGAATAAATTGTCTTTAGCTAAATCTCTAGATCCGATAGTTCCCATCAAAGAGGGTGATATTATTTCAGCAAAGCGTGTTGAAGCTAACAAAGATAATGAAATAAACCTTTGGAATAAAATCTTTGGTGGCAATGTTTCAAAGCGAGAAGGAGTATCAGCGCTTGGCTCTTCAGGTAAGCTTGTTAAGAAAAGTTTAACCGTATCTTCAGCCGAGAACATTGTTGAAGCTTATGGAAAGTCAGTTGTTCTTATCCAAACGCAATCGAGCATGGGGAGTGGATTTGTTGTTAGTTCAGATGGGTTAATTTTGACAAATTCTCATGTAATTAACACGAGCGAGACAGTAACAGTAAAGTTTATTGCTGATAATCGTGTTTATTCGAATGTTAAGGTTGTTAAGAATGATACAATTCGAGATTTAGCATTATTAAAGATTGATGAAATTGGTAATTTTACGGCAGTGGTTTTGGGAGATTCAGATCAGGTTGCTGTTGGAGAGCGAGTTGTTGCAATTGGTAATCCTGAAGGTCTTGAAAACACCGTTTCTGATGGTTTAATCAGTGCTATAAGAGATGTAAATGGAACGAAACTTATACAGATTAGTGCTCCTATTTCTTCTGGAAGCAGTGGCGGTGCTTTGTTCAATATGAATGGAGAGGTTATAGGAATTACCTCTGCTAGTTTTGGTGAAGGTCAAAACCTTAATTTTGCAGTAGCGATTAATCATGCTAGGAGCGATTTATCGCTTTAATTAGGTTGGGATGGGTAACTCTTCGTAATACAATATTTGGTAAATCTTCTATTAAAAATTATGTCTATTAAAATAATTAAGTTTTTTATAATAGTTTGTTTCAGTTTGTCATTAGTTTCTTGTGCTAGTGTAAATAAGTATTCATTTGAGAGCATAGGCAATACTAGGTATTCTTTTCAATCAGGTGATTTTACTAATATAACAAAAACATATGAAGAGGCTGCTAGTTTAAAGAATAAAGAGTATGCTTTGTGGTGTAATCAATTAGGCTCGATATATTTGGCCCAAGGAGATTATGATAAAGCGTTAGATGTTTTTTTAAATGCTCATTATTTAATGAATAATATTACAGCTTTTAAGGCGCTAGAGCGTAAAGCTGTAGGCTTGACTGCTTCTGAAGACGCAAAAGCTTATAAGGGTGATCCGTATGAAAAAGCTATGAACGCACTATATGTCGGATTACTTCTTTATAATAAAGGTGACTTAGAGAATGCAATGGCTGCTTTTAAAACGGGGATATTAGCGGATTCTGATTCAAAAGACGAATCATACAAGAGCGATATAGCCATACTTTTTTTACTTGAGTCACGCATTGCTAAAAAGCTAGGAGATGTATCACTAAGTAAAGATTATTGTAGTGTAGTGGAAGGATTGCGTAGCAACTCTGATTATTCTATTTTAGGATTTGATGATAAAGTTATCGAGAAAATGCTTAATTTAAAGAATAATGTTTTATTAGTTATGGAGCTTGGTGAAGGACCGTATAAAATAAGAAGAGGTCAATACGGGGAATTAGCTGTAATAAATGGTGATTTATATGAAGTTAGAGATTTAAGTCTTAAAATAGACGGCAAAGTAAATTCGGATTACCAGGTTTATTCTAATACTGATATTTATTTTCAAGCTTGTACTAGGGGCGGACGGAAAATGGATGGGATTTTAAAAGGAAAAGCTGTGTTTAAAAATAATTCAGCTAATACTGCAAAAGCAGCGATTAATATTTCCGCTCAACTTATGGATCAAGCTAATCAAGTATCTGATCCTTATGCACGGGCTGGTTTAGCTGCAGCAGCCGGAATTTCTGCTTTAATTTCAGGTGGAGCGGCAATAATGAGTGGCATAACCAACCCGAAAGCGGATATAAGACATTGGACCTTGTTACCAGAACATATTGTTATATTCCCGTTAGCTATTTCTCCAGGTAAGCATAAAGTTTCGTTTGAATTTAATGATGGACGTTATGAACGTTCAGACGTAAAATCCAATTATGAGTTTGATGTTGATATCCAAAAAGACAAAGATAATATTATATTTAAACGTGTATTAAATTATCAAATTACTCAAAATTCAACCGGTTATGTTCTACAAGATGCTAAAGTAGATAATAAATTGAAGATTGTTAAGTCGGAAGTAAATACCGGAGTTTCTTATGAATTGTTAAGTTCTTTTGTTGATAATGGTAAGAATTTTGAGTATGTTGAACGGCTATTCGGCTCCCCCAATGAAAAAGGTAGAGATTCTATCGGCAGGGAAGGTTGGTTTTATCAATCTGATAAACTAGGTTATTCTTGTAGTGTCTATTTTACAGATGGTATAGTTTCTTCGGTAGTGAATGAGCCAAGGTATTTTAGTTCATCAAATAGACAAAAAGTCGAAAAAATCCAAGAAAATAGTAATGGCAATAATTTAGTAAAAGTATTCTCGAATGGTAAAGTCCAGCTTATAATCTTTAGTCTTCTTGTAATTCTAGTTTTTATTTTAATAAAATCTTTAATTAAGAATAAGGCATAGGATAATCTTAGTAAATTAAAGATGAAAAAGTCAGAAATAATCCTCCAGCAAATTACCTCCAGGCTATTGCTCTGTGGTTTAATGATAGGACATAAGAATCTGGTTCTGAATAGATGTCAAATTATATCTAATATGAATAGAAAGGAGGAGGTAATGAATAGAGCCGTAATTCTTTTATTATGTTTAGTAGGGATTGCAGGATGTGCGAATTTCGGAGTAATAAAATATAATGATGCAATAAATTATCCTCCAACTGATCCTTCTATGGTAAAAATATTTAATTCAGAGCCTCCGCAGGCTTATGAAAAAATAGCAGAACTTACGTGTCAAGCAGCTCCAGCTTCTAACATGAACAGTATAACGAAACATTTTCAAGAAGAAGCCGCTAAAATGGGAGCCGACGCAGTAATAGTCAATACTAACCTTGTTTTGCAAGGTGCGATGCATAATTTAAATACTACTGGCTCTTATAGTGGAAATAGCTCTGGTGGTAATTTTAATGCAAATACTTTTGGTAACTCTACGGCTATGTATAAAAAGAATGTTCTGGGAATAGCTATAAAGTTTAAAGATAAATAACGATAAGATAAAATTTTCTTTCATATTATATTGATTGGGGCACTCATTCTTTAAAAATTAGGTGCGGCAATGAGCATTATTTATCTTGATAGAAAAGGCTGGGCTTAATTGTCCAGCTATTTTTATTTGGACACTATCTGGACACCGAGCGGGGAAACCCCAACAATTCCCTTGCTTTCGTTTTTTATCTAAGATATACTCTTTACTACATTAACAACCATTTTCGGGCCATTAGCTCAGCTGGTAGAGCAGGACACTCTTAATGTCAAGGTCGTTGGTTCGACTCCAACATGGCCCATTTTTACGCATTTCTGATGATCCCCACCCAAGATATCTTGTTGAAAGAATCAAAATCTGAAGGTATAATACAGGGAATAGTTTTTATAATCAGAGGAAAATATGCTCGATATAAAATTCATTAGAGAAAATACTGATTTAGTCAAACAATCGATTAAGAATCGCGCTTTAAAGATCGATCTGGAGCAGGTAATTAAGGTCGATGACCGTCGCCGCCTGGCTTTATCCGAATACGAAGATTTAGCCGCCAAGCGCAATAAAGCTAATGACGAAATTGGCATTTTGCTTAAAGAGAAAAAAGACGCCAAAAGCAAGATCCTCTCGATGAAAGAGACCTCTAAGCGGATTGGCGAGCTGGAAGCCCAGATCAAGGAAATCGAAGTAGAATTAAATCAGCTCTTGTTGAATATTCCCAATGTCGCTCACAGTTCTTTGCCGGTCGGCGATCCTACGCAAAATAAAGTTGTGCGCAGCTGGGGCCAGCCCAAAAAATTTAATTTTAAACCGTTGACCCACCTGGAGCTTTGCCAGAATTTAGATATCGTGGATTTTAACCGGGCAACCAAGATCACCGGTTCTAATTTTATCCTTTTTAAAGGTTGGGGCGCAAAGTTAGAGCGGGCACTGATCAATTTTATGTTGGATCTGCATACCGCCAAACACGGCTACACCGAAATTTTCCCTCCGTTTCTGGTCAACCGGGCCTCGATGCAAGGCACCGGGCAATTGCCGAAGATGGAAGAGGATATGTATAAATTAAAAGACGATGATCTTTATTTGATTCCTACCGCCGAAGTTCCGGTGACTAATATTTTTAGGGATGAGATTTTGGATGAAGAAAAGTTGCCGATTTATTACACAGCTTACACGGCTTGTTTTAGAAGGGAAGCCGGCTCTTACGGCAAAGATACTAAAGGCCTAAACCGCGTGCATGAATTTGACAAGATTGAGATGGTTAAATTTGTCAAACCGGAGCAATCTTTTGAGGAGCTGGAAAAATTGGTGGCCAATGCCGAGGATGTTTTGCAAGCTTTGGAGCTGCCTTACCGGGTGGTGATGTTGGCGACGCAGGATTTAAGTTTCTCGGCCAGCAAATGTTATGATCTGGAGGCGTATGCCTCAGGCGCGGATAAATGGCTGGAGGTTTCTAGCTGCAGCAACTTTGAAAGTTTTCAGGCGCGCCGGGCTAATATTAGATTCCGTCGGGCAGCTGATAAAAAAGTGGATTTTGTGCACACTTTAAACGGATCCGGAGTGGCTTTAGCGCGCACGGTGATCGCGATATTAGAGAATTATCAACAGGAGGATGGTTCGGTATTGATACCTCAGGTACTGCAACCATATTTAAATGGCCAAAAACGAATTTCCTGAAGACAAGCCGGTTAAATCCAAAGAAAAAGCAGCGCCTAAAGATTTAGGCGGTGGAGGGGGAGGGCTTTCTGGGGATTTCTCCAGCAAAATCTCCGGGTTATCCAGCAAACTTTTCGGAGTGATTAAAGTATTGCTAGCGATTGCGATTCTGCCGTTTCTATATTCTTCGGCGGTCTCTTTTTTAAGTGAGTTTGCGCAGATTGAAAGCAGCTCCCAGCAGCTTTTTTGGAATGGGATGGTCGTATTTCTAGTGATCTATCTGTTTGTCTGGGAGCCGGCGTTGATCTATAACCGGGGGCATAAACTTTTAGAGATCATGTTTAGTTTTGTCAAGCCGCTGGTGAATGTGGCGCCGTTTCTGCTACCGATCTATACGATCTTATTTTTTATTCTTTACGGATTATTATCTATCGGGATTAAATCCGACTGGCTGTTGGAATACGCGCTTTTCTTGATCGGCTTTAGCACGATCCTGCACCTGACCTTTGCCGCCAAAACAATCCGCTCCAAGAAAGGGGATTTCTTAAAGGCAAATTATATTTTTGGATTTTCTTTTATTTTTATTTTAAATGTCGCGTTATTGGCTTTTGGCTTTAGCCTGATCTTTTCTAAGTTCTCATTCGTTAACTTCTGCAACATCTCCTTTGATATTGCAAAGAATATTTTTTACGCGGTGTTTAAACAGTTATTTTTGTTTAAATAACTGGTGGGGTGGCTGAGTGGTCGATAGCGGCGGTCTTGAAAACCGTTGTGGGCGTAAGTCCACCCAGAGTTCGAATCTCTGCCCCACCGCTTGATTTTGGAGGCGTCGCATAGCTGGTTTATTGCGCTGGTCTCGAAAACCGGTTGGGCGCAAGCCCTCGGAGGTTCGAATCCTCCCGCCTCCGGTAATTGATTTAAATTTTGATAATTTAGTTTTGGAGGGGTCGCATAGTGGTCGAGTGCGCATGTTTGGAAAACATGTAACCGAAAGGTTCCAGGGTTCGAATCCCTGCCTCTCCGCCATTGTTGGCGCTCAGGCGAATTCTGAAAGCAGGTGAAGGAATACAAGGATTCCGGGTATCAATGTTATGACAAAATTCATATCCTGGGCACAAAGGTAATTAGCTGGAGCAATAACCTTGATATAAATGGTCACACAATCAAAATGCCAGACAATGCGTTCAAATTATTTATTGAACTTGTTGTTGAGCTTAAAAAGGGTAAAGGTGGCTGACCAAGGTTGCGGATACTGGGAAGTATCAGATATTTGATCGAGTTTGATCGCCGCTTCAGGGGGAGCTGGCTTAGCAAAGATGTCAAAAGCTTATAGAGAGTAATGCCTCGAAGCCGTATCGGATTTCTCCGCATCAAGATTTCATTACTTACGAGCGAAATAATTTATTAAAGCATGCGGATTCAACGGTTAAAGATTTAACGAAGATGTTAACAAAAAGACAGGGTCTCATAAATGAAAAGACGGATCAAAGAACAAAGTATTATTTTCTACAGTGTGGCGAAATGGGTATTTCTATCGGTAATCGTTGGTTGCATGGTGGGGACATCTACCGCTATATTTCTAAAGGCGTTAAACTGGTCGTCGAATACGGCCAGCCTGTATAAGTACTACTTTCTTCTTTTGCCTCTTGCTTTATTTTTTAGCGCTCTGATTATTAAATTTCTCGCTCCTGACGCCGAAGGCCACGGCACGGAAAAAGTCATCGAAGCAATCCACAAGGATAATGGAATTATTAAAGCCGCTACTGTGCCGGTGAAGCTCGTTTCGACCATTATCACAATCGCATTAGGCGGTTCTGCTGGTAAAGAGGGGCCTTGCGCTCAAATAGGCGCAGGTATCGCTTCCACATTCGCCAGACTTTTTCGTTTTGACATCCACGACCGCAAAAAACTGGTTATTTGCGGTATCAGCGCAGGCTTTGCCTCTGTTTTTGGGACGCCTATTGCCGGGGCTCTTTTTGGAGTAGAGGTTTTATTTGTGGGTACCATTCTCTATGATGTTATGTTGCCGTCTTTTATAGCCGGGATCATTAGTTATAATGTTTCATCGGCGCTGGGCATACGATATTTCCATCATGCGCTTACGATGCCGCTTAATTTTTCAGCCGTGTTTTTCTATCAAATTCTTCTTGCCGGAGTGTTCTTTGGTTTGTGTTCGTTCTTTTTAATTGAAATGTTAAATATCGGCAAGAAGGTTTCGGAGAAAATTAAAATCTGGAAGCCATTAAAAGGTTTAATAGGCGGGGTAATTTTAATCGCGATTGCGTTGTTATTTTCTACGGATTATTTAGGTCTCGGACTTAATTCAATAGAATCTTCTTTAAACGGGCAGTCCTTACCATGGTATGCGTTTATCCTTAAGTCGTTTACGACCAGTATGACGCTGAATTTCGGCGGTAGCGGCGGGATCGTGACGCCTATTTTCTTTGTCGGCTCAAGCGCCGGAAATGTATTTGCTCAAGTGTTGCATCTTGATATTATACTTTTTTCTGCTTTAGGTTTTGTCGGGCTTCTTGCGGGAGCGGCCAATACGCCCATTGCCGCCAGTATTATGGCCATTGAATTATTTGGGCCTCAGGTGGCGCCTTATGCGGCTTTAGTGTGTGTGATCAGCTTCCTTATGACTGGCCATAGGAGCGTATACCCTTCGCAGATATTAGCGTTTAAGAAATCGAAATTGATTGATATTGAACTTGGCAAAGAGATTGAGAAGTCTAAGCCGAAAACTTAGTGAAATAACAGGTGTTGGAGTTTTCGTTAATCGGATATAACAGAATGGCGGTTTTTTATTTTGAAAAAGTGAGAATCGGTTTACGATATAATGATTTTGAATTAAAAAGGAGTTAAAATGGATTTAAAAATTCTTGACCAGGTCTTCTTTGGCAACAGCCTTTGGAATTATCTCATCGCTTTAGTAACGTTATTCGTCAGTTTAGTGTTTGTCAAAGTGGTTGTCCGCATGATTATCGGGCGTCTTAAGAAATTTGCCGAAAAAACAATCACGACAATCGATGATTTGGTGGTAACGATCTTGGAGCGGATCGTTTTGCCTGTTTTATACCTTAGCTGTTTGTACCTAAGCCTGAAAATATAAAACTACCTTTCAAGATGGATGAGGTGATTAATGTCGTAGAGTTAGCCGTAATCACTTTTTTTGCCGCACGCATAATTATTTTGTTATTAGGTTATAGTTTGAATGCGTATCTAACAAAAAAGCAAGAAGATCCTACGTTAGTGCGCAGTCTCGATGGAATGTCTAATGTAGTGAAATTTTTGGTATGGGCGCTTGCGTTA
This sequence comes from Candidatus Omnitrophota bacterium, assembly GCA_041650295.1. Classification (GTDB taxonomy): domain Bacteria; phylum Omnitrophota; class Gorgyraeia; order Gygaellales; family Profunditerraquicolaceae; genus UBA6249. The sequence continues at coordinate 17,871 of JBAZLM010000007.1, read as the reverse complement.
ATAATTTTCTTAGATAATATCGGCTTCAAGGTTACGACAATGATTGCTGGCCTAGGTATCGGTGGTATCGCCGTCGCGATAGCCGCACAGGCATTGCTTAAGGATTTCTTTAGTTATTTCTCAATAGTCTTTGACCGGCCTTTTAAGTTGGGTGATTTTATAATTATCGGTGATTTCATGGGCACGGTTGAGTATATTGGGATTAAAACGACCCGCCTGCGCAGTTTGGGCGGGGAGCAGGTGATATTTTCTAATACGGATCTTACGGATTCACGTGTGCGCAATTATAAACGTATGGAAAAAAGGCGTGTTGTATTCAGTTTAGGCGTGACATATCAAACTTCTCTTAGTCAGCTAAAGGAAATGCCAAAGGTTATCGAAAAAGTTATAAAGGATACTAAAGACACGGCTTTTGATCGAGCTCATTTCTTTAGCTATGGAGATTTTAGTCTTATTTTTGAGGTCGTCTATTTTGTTTTAAGTCCTGATTATAACAAGTATATGGATATTCAGCAGGAGATCAATTTTGCGATCAAGGAAGAATTTGAGAAACGTAAAATAGAGTTTGCCTATCTTACGCAGATGTTGTATTTGAACAAGATATAAAATCTTCCTCAATGTTTGTCTGCGGATCAAGAAGATCAACGGTTTTTATTTTTTAAAATCCGCCAAAGTAAATTTTCCGGCTCAATCTGTTTTATCAAGTTAATTAAAGGAGTTAAAATGATGAAAAAAGTGCTTTTTATTTCTTTCGAGTATCCTTCCGGCAAATCCTATTGTGGAGGAGTTGGCCAAATCGTCAAACAATGCAGAAATGCGCTGTTGAGTTTAGGTTATGAGCCATATGTTTTAATTACTGCGGGATTTACCAGAAGACAGCCAGTGAAGTTATTGCTTCCAGATGATACCATCCAGAATTATCATAGTTTGAATAACTTTTTGAAAGAATACGATTGGTGCAAATTTGGTTATATAATCCATCATTTTGTTAACTGGACGAAAGAATTAAAAGCGATTAAAAACCGTAAGGGCAGGAGACCCCAGATTATTTATCATTTCCATAGCATATTAAGAAGGGAAAAGGAATCCGGGTTCCGTACGCTGAATAATTTTCTTTACAATCAGGAGAGGATGATACAAATTGCGGATAAGATTATTTGTCCTTCGGCTTATGAATATGAGAATTTTGCCCGTTATTTCCCGGTATTTTTGGAGAAAGTGGTGTTGATCGAAAATACAATTGAACGATTTCCCCTTAAAAAAGAGATATTAGAACAGATTAAAAGCGAACACAATATCGGCAAAGATGACGTCGTTTCGCTTTATGTGGGGAGGCTGGAAAAAATAAAAGGTGCTCATATCGTACTGGATCGAGTGCCCCAGATCTTAACAAGGAATAAGAATCTGAAGTTATTTTTTGTAGGTCGATGGCTTGAACCAGATCTTTACCGCCAACTTTTGAGGGTGGGCAGACAATTCCCGCAGCAGTTCTTTTACAAGCGATTTCTGAACAAGAAAGAACTGTTCCAGTATTATTATCTTAGCGACATCTATATTAATAGTTCTTTAAGTGAATCATTTTCTTTGAGTACTCACGAGAGTGCGCTTTGCAATACAGCGCTTCTTTTAAATCGCCTTCCGGTATTAGAAAAATTTAACGATGCGGCGTTATTTTTTGATATCAACAAGGATGATTTTATTCGTAAATTTGAAATTTTAATCAAGGATTGCCGGTTGAGAGGCCGGTTAGCAAAAAAAGCATTTGCGGTTGTAGCAAAGTTCATGAAAAAATCACGGCTTAAACAGAATTTTTTGATGTTTCTTACAAATGGCAAGAGTAATTAATTGTGGTCTCTGCCGGATTGTGCTGTTATCTCTAAGTTTTTAAGAGCTTAATATTTTAGGGGATCAAAACTGGCATTTTGCTGGATTTTTGCCGGTGTGTGCTTTATAGGTATGTTTATCGATAAAAAAGTATCTATAATTAAAGATAAATTATCGTTCGTAACAGCAATTTATTCGACAAATTTTCTGTCCTGTGAATTAAATTACCTCACCCCATAATACAGCTAATTTTAACAAATTATAGCAATCTTCTAAAAAATGAGCTATTTTGTGCCTGATCCTGGTTTTGAAATATTAGAATAATCTTGAGGGTGCGAAAAGACTTGCAAATTTGCAGATAGGTAAGATAATAAATCTTAAGAAAGGTTAATTTTATGAATTTACTATTATTTCTTATAATCATTGGGGTTTCTTTTATCACAGTAAGAATCGGAGCGATTGCGTTTCAAATCACCGGTTTACCTTGGCCTTTAGCTAAATTCCAAGCATTGTCTTGCTTTACCGGGACAGGGTTTACGACTCGCGAGTCTGAGTTGGTTACTAGCAATCCTCAAAGAAGAAAAATTGCATCTGCCCTTATCATTTTATGACATGCGGGATTTGTAACATTGGTTGCTACTTTTGCTAATTCGCTGCGCAATGATTTGGTGACCGCATACACAATTCCTTTTGTGCATTCGATCGTTCCTCCTTATTTGGTACCGGGGGTGAATTTGGTAATTATTATCTTGGGTGTTTTTGTAATATATAGGGTTGTTATTAACACTAGACTTGCTGCAAAAATAACCAGTATTTTAAGAGCCCATATAATTAGAAGACAGATTATTGAACCAGTTTCTTTTGAAGAACTTGTTGTAGCCACTGGCGGCTATGGGGTTTCGCGGATCGAAGTTTGCAAGGAAAGCCCGGTTTTAAATAAAAATCTTATAGAGGCTGATTTAACAAAATTCGATATTTTAATTTTGGCAATAGAACGAGATGGCAAAATAACTCCTAATCCTACTACGGATACTAAGTTTATTTTAGGTGATAGGCTTATTTGTTTCGGAAAACTCGGGGATATCCGTAAGAAAGTTTGCGCAAGAGGGTAAAATAATGTTTGAGCGAATTATAAAACATAAGTATTTTTTTCATTTCTTAATAGTAGTGGTGATCGTTGCGGTAACTATTCTTTTTATTGTTTTTAGCGGCACTTCTAACTAATATTTAATTGATAAAGATTTTAGGCTGGGAGGTGGGAATGTTCGATAAAATTCTAAATAGCGTTTATGTAATTGTTGGCCACAAAACATTTCCTAAAATATTAATGTCTTTTATTATAGTTTTTATTGCTGTTGTGCTAACTAAATTAGCAGCGGTATCTTTGTACCATCTTCAGAAAAGAGTTATAGCCAGATTTAAAAAAGCGGGGATGGTGGGGGCTTCCGCAGTTGAAACCAAGATAACAATAATTCGTAGAATCATAGAGACAGGTATTTACTTATTTGCTTTTGTAATTTTTTTGCAGCAGTTCGAAGCGATGCGTCATATTGGGACAGCGCTTTTGGCTTCAGCTGGTATTGCAGGGGTAGTTATTGGCTTGGCCGCGCAGAATACTCTTTCTAATATCATCGGCGGGATTTGTATTTCTTTTTCTCAGCCGGTGCGCTTAGATGATGCGGTTATTTTTAGAAATGACTGGGGCTGGGTAGAAGAGATAGCCTTGATGCACACGATTATACGTACTTGGGATAATAGAAGGATAGTTGTCCCTAATAATATAATGGTAAACGAAGTAATTGAAAATTGGACAATTAAGGACCCCTCTTTAATTGGTACGGTTATGATGTATGTAGATTATACTTGTGATATTGAGAAGATTAAAGTTTGGGCGAAAGAAATTGTAGAGGTAAGTAAAAATTCTACCGCAGAAAGATTAGCTGTAGTTCAGGTAGTCGATTTTACAGAAAAAACTATGGTTTTAAGAATATTATGTAAAGCTGCAGATTCCGCCAAGGCTTGGGATTTACGGTGCGAGCTAAGGGAGAAATTAATACAAAAATTTAAAGAAACGAACCTGCCTTTACCGCAAATAAGGCTTGCTAAAGATAAAACTTTATAATTATTTATAATTGGCAGCATCTTGTATTTAATTTTTAATTAATTTCAGATTTATTAGTAATCAGCATGCTTTTATTTTACCTTGCTTAAAGGTTAAAAACAAAGTAAAATAAAATGGTAAAAGATTAAGTAACTGGGTCTGAAATATTTATATATTTTCAGAGGATAGTTTAGGTGGTCGGGCCGCCATCTTGTATATGTTTGCATAGGCATGTTTATTATACAGGGTTGCGGTTTTTGTTTTTAAGGAGGCAAATTAAGTGAAAAGAATCCTATTGTTTGTTTTACCGATATTAATTTTAGTGGCACTTGGTTTTGCTGTTTCTGGAGTTATGCAGGCTCGTTTTACAGAAGAAAAGCTTATGGACGATTTAAAAAGAAAAGCTAAGTCTGTAGACGAAAGTATGGAGTTATCGGCTAAGTATATTCTTATTAATAATGATTTAAAACAAGCCAATCGCCTGGTAGATAGCTTTCAAAAAAGAGAAAGATTACAAGGTTGCGTAATTTATGATAAAGAAGGCAAGATATTAGCAATTACGGAAAGGTTTTCCGATTTTAAACAAAGAGAACGGCCTTATCTTAAGGAAGTTTTAGCTTCGAAAACTGCTTTGGGAATTTTGGAAAAATTTAATGAGTATTCTGTATATAGTTATATTTTACCAATTTTAAATGATGATGAAAGCTTGTTAGGCATGGTAGAAGTAATCTATGATACTTCCTACATGTTTACTACCTTAACAGAATTATGGAAAAAAATTAGTGTTAATTCTATCGTATTAATTTTATTAATAGTGTTAACGGCGCTGTTAATTCAAAGGCAGATTTTTATTGTGCCGGTGCGCAAATTAACCCAATGGTTTACCCATTTTCAAAGGGGAGAGACTGATAAATTACGCCCCTTTGCTGAAAAAGGTGAATTTGGTAAATTGATTAGTGAAGTTGAGCAAGTGGCGCTAAGCATAAGAGTGGCACGCAGAACTATTTCCGATGAAGCACATGCGCGCATACAAAAAGAAGAACTTTGGACTGAAGAAAAACTTAAAGGGCTTATTCATGCGAAGTTAGGAGATAATGCATTGTTTGTTGTTTCTAATCGAGAGCCTTATATGCATATCTTTGAAGAAAGTTCCGGAAAAACCTCATGTATTAGGCCTGCCAGTGGTGTGGTTACAGCAATTCATCCTATTCTTTCTGCTTGTGGCGGAACTTGGGTTGCTCATGGCAGTGGTAATTTTGACAAAAAGTTTGTTAATTCTAAAGATAAATTAGGCGTTCCTCCGGAAGATAATCGGTATATTCTTAAAAGGGTTTGGTTAAACAAAGCTGAAGAGCAAGGCTATTATTATGGATTTTCAAACGAAGGGTTGTGGCCGTTATGTCATAACACGCATACGCGTCCGATTTTTAAAGAATCAGACTGGCTTATGTATAAAGAAGTAAATCAGAAATTTGCGGATAGCGTTTTAGAGGAACTGCCGGTAAAAAGTCCGTTTATTTTTGTGCAGGATTATCATTTTACGCTTCTGCCAAAAATGATCAAGGATAAGCGTCCCGATGCTATGATTGCTTTATTCTGGCACATACCTTGGCCAACTCCTGAGGCTTTTATGATCTGTCCTTATCAGAATGAAATTTTAGAAGGGATATTAGGAAGTGATTTAATCGGTTTTCATGTGCAGAATCATTGCAATAATTTTTTAGATACGGCTAATCGTTTATTGGAGTCGCGGGTAGATACAGAGAAATTTAGTGTAGTGCGTTCAGGCAAAGAAACTTTTGTTAGAGCCTTTCCGATTAGTATTAATTCGCGCATTGGAGATGGTTCGTTTAAAATTGATCCGATAAGAGAAGTAGAAAAATTAAAGAAAGAGTTTGGATTAAAGGATCAAATAGTTGCTGTGGGGGTAGATAGAATAGATTATACTAAGGGAATAGTTGAAAGAATTTTAGCTGTGGATAGATTTTTAGACAAATATCCGGAATATAAAAAGAAATTTGTTTTTATCCAGTTAGCTGCTCCCAGCCGTACGCATATTAAGCGTTATCATGATTTAATCGGGGAGATTGATGAATTGGTGGAAAAGATTAATTGGAAGCATGTAGACGGAAATTGGAAGCCAATTATTTATCTTAAAAAGCATTTTTCACAAGATGATATACAGCCTTATTATAAGTTAGGAGATATTTGTATTGTTAGCTCACTTCATGATGGGATGAATCTCGTGGCCAAAGAGTATGTTGCCGAAAAAGATGATTTATCTGGAGCATTAATTTTAAGCCAATTTACAGGGGCGGCTCGCGAACTTACAGATGCAATTTTAGTTAATCCGTATTCGACTGAGGAGTTTGCTGATCGAATAAAACTAGCGATTGAGATGCCTAAAGAAGAAAAAGAAAGACGTATGGAAAATATGCGTAAAATTATAACTGAAAACAATATTTTTCGTTGGGCTGCTGATATTATTACAGAATTGGTTGCTTTAAAAAAAATATAATTTAAGGAGTATTGATGAGTAAAGAACTTTTTGTTAAAGCTTTAAGTTTAATCGATATATTTATGCCGTTGATTGTTTTTATCGCAGTTTTATGTGCAGGAATTATTATCAAACAGATAATTTTTAAGCGTTTTTTATATTGGTCTAGAAAAACGACTACGCAAATTGATGATATTATTGTTCAGGCAATTAAAGGTCCGGTGTTGGTTTTATGTTTTATTTTGGCTTTGTATTTTGCACTGCAATTTTCTAAATTGGCTGAGAATATTGTACAAATTGTAGGTAAAAGTATTTTTGTTTTAGGTATTTTTTCTGTGATGTTGGCTGTGGCAAATTCGATATCTGCAGTAATAAAAATTTATGCTGCCAGAGCGGATTCTACAGTGCAGGTTACTAGTTTAACGCAGAATATTGCTAAAATTTTTATTTTTTCAATAGGATTATTAGTAATTCTTAATACATTAGGAATATCCATAACTCCGATACTGGCTACTTTAGGAGTGGGTGGCTTGGCGGTTGCTTTGGCTCTTCAAGATACTTTAGCTAATCTTTTCGCGGGTTTTCATATTAGCGTAGCTAAACAAGTAAGAGTGGGTGATTTTATTAAATTAGAAACAGGAGAAGAAGGATATGTAGTTGATATTAATTGGCGTTCAACAAAGATTAAAATGTTACCCAATAATCTTGTACTTATTCCCAATGATAAATTAAACAAAGCGATAATTATTAATTATTGTTTACCGGATAAGGAAATGGCAGTTTTAGTAGATCTAAGGGTGCATTATAAAAGCGATTTGGAAAACGTTGAAAAAGTTACTTGTGAAGTGGCTAAAGCCACTATGGTGGAGGTAGCCGGAGGGGTGGCTCATTTTGATCCGTTTATTCGTTACCATACTTTTGGAGATTCATGCATAAAATTTACAGTTATATTGAGAGCAAAGGAGTTTGTCGATCAATATTTAATAAAACATGAGTTTGTTAAAAGATTACACAAGCGTTATATCCAGGAAGGAATTAATATTCCTTATCCTATTAGAGCAATAAACTATGAGCAGGAAAAATAATTTAAATAATGCGCTATGTATTCAGTAATCTAAAAGAGATAAACAAAAATTTAAAAGGTAAGTTTTTATTCTTATTTCTTGATTGCGATGGTACTTTAGCGCCTATCGCTAACACCCCGGATCAAGCAGTTATTCCCCAAAAAACAAAAGCGTTGCTAAATTCATTAGCTAATAAATCTAACTGTAAGATAGCAATTATTAGCGGAAGAGAATTAGATAATATTAAGAAAAAAATAAACCTAAAGAATCTTATTTATTCCGGCAATCATGGTTTACAGATAGAGGGGCCGAAAATTAAGCAGGAATTAACTACTTCTTTAGAGTATCGCAAACTTTTGCAGTCAGTTAAAGCGCAACTTAAAAAGGAACTTTTTGGAGTAAAAGGAGTAATCGTAGAAGATAAAAAACTTTCTTTATCTTTGCATTTTAGAATGGCGGATTTAAAGCAAGTTTCTTTTATAAAGAAGATTTTTTATAAAATTACTTCTATTCATTCAGTAAGGAATAAAATTATAATTAAAAAAGGTAAAATGTTACTTGAGATTAGACCTTCCATTAAATGGGATAAAGGTAAAGTTGTTATGTGGCTTTTAGCCAAACGAAGAACCTTTTTAAAAGCAGAGAAGATTGTTTCTGTGTATATTGGAGATGATGTTACTGACGAAGATGCTTTTAAAGCTTTGAAAAATAAGGGATTAACTATATTTGTGGGAAAGCCAGGCAATTCACAAGCTAAATATTATTTAAAAAATCCTCAAGAAGTAACAAAATTCTTACGTTGGGTCAATCAAATGTGCCTTAACTAATTTTATGCCAGAATTAATTAAAGCTAAAGAGCCGTTTAATTTTTGCACTAGGTTACACTTATCGGAATTAACCGGTTTACGCGCTTCTACTTTAGGTCAATTTTTAACATTGATTAAAGAAGTGCCGGGCTCTTGCATCTATCATCACACGCACAGATTTTTACAACAGCATCAGTATCTGTCCCCGGAACCTCCCAACGATTTTGCTTTTTGGATTACTGATATTCTCGGCGAAGACGAGTTGGGAGAAAGATTAATTAGTATTGATACAATTCAATATTCTAATATTTCTGCTTTACGGCAAGTTATTGTTTCTACTATTGAAGATTATTTAATAGCTAATCCTTTAGCAAAAATTAAATTTGCACGTTCTGGAGAAGAATTCCATTTTATTAAATCAGTTAGTTTTATTCTTCCTACAAATTATCGCGCCTATGATTTAGGGGAATTTATTGAGATTTTAGAAAAAGTAACCATTGATTCAATTTATTTTCATATTTTTGAATCTCGCCTTCGGCTGGAAAAGAAAACCAATGATTTTTCATTTTGGATAGAGAATTCTATAGGGGATAAGATTTTGGCGGATAAGATTTCTAGTTTTGATCCGTATACCTATACTTTAGATAATTTAAGGTACAAAATTATACAGGAAGTTAAAAAAATAATTTTATAAAATGGCAAAAATAGAAGAATATATTCCCTTAGTTGGGCAGGCGGTTATCGATGATTTAAAGTTGTTGGGACAACGGTTAGATAAAAAAGTTGTCCAGCATATAAATTCTACTCCTGTAGGAGGGGGTGTGGCGGAGATATTAAATCGTATGGTACCACTATTAATAGAATTAGGAGTAGATACAAAATGGGATGTAATAAAAGGAGGAGAGCAATTTTTTGGTGTAACAAAAAAATTTCATAATGCTTTGCATGGCAGGAATGAGGATATAGTTAAAAGAGATTTTGAAATATTTATGGAGACCAGCCAGCAAAACATTAAAGATTTAAATGTATATGGCGATATAGTTTTTATACATGATCCACAACCGATTGTTTTAGTAAATAAAAAAGCGGATAATAAATGGCTTTGGCGCTGTCATGTTGATGTATCTAGTCCTAATGAAAAAGTTTGGCGCTTTCTTATGGATTTTATTAGCAAATATGATTCAGCGGTATTTTCTGCACCATCATTCTCGCGGAAATTGCCGATACGGCAGTTTTTAATTCCTCCCTCGATTGACCCTTTAAGTGATAAAAATAAAGATCTGCCGCAAGAAGTTATTGATGCGGTTTTGAGAAAATACGATCTTAAAAAAGATAAGCCAATGATTACGCAAATCTCTCGCTTCGACCGCCTTAAGGATCCGGTGGGCGTAATTGAAGCATATTTGCAAGTAAAGAAGTATACTAACTGTCAATTAGTCTTGGCGGGAGGGTCCGCAGATGATGATCCGCAAGGAGCTAAGGTTTTAGCGGAAGTTAAAGAAAAAGCTAAACAAGATCCGGATATTCACATTTTATTATTATCTCAGAATGATATTGAAGTTAATGCGTTACAGAGGGCCTCTGATGTAATTATTCAAAAATCCATCAGGGAAGGATTTGGCTTAACGGTTGCCGAGGCTTTATGGAAAGGAAAACCCGTTGTGGCCTCTAATGTTGGCGGAATTCCTTTACAGATAAAGCATAAGTATTCCGGATTGCTTTGCCATTCGGTTCAAGGAGCTAGTTTTGCCATAAAGCAGCTTTTAAGTAGCCCGGCATATGCTAATAAGTTAGGAGAGAATGGGAGAGAACATATAAAAAATAATTTTTTAATTACACGACACCTAAGAGATTATATGCTGTTGTTCCTTTCATTGTATCATCCTGAAGATGTGGTTTATCTGAATTAAGAATTAAGAGGGTTAGAAGCTGAGAATGTAATTTGGGATTATAAATGATGCAGATATTATATATAGTTTTGGGAGTAATCGCAGGCTTGGCTAGTGGATTAATTGGGATAGGTGGCGGCATTATTGTTGTACCGTGTCTTATCTATATTTTCGGTTTTTCTCAACATGCGGCGCAAGGTACAACTTTAGCAATGTTAATCCCACCAATAGGATTGCTTGCGGTTTGGGCTTATTATAAACAAGGGCATGTGAATTTTCCGGTGGCGGGTTTAATTTGTTTAGGTTTTGTGTTGGGAGGGTATTTTGGGGCAAAGCTGGCTATTGGTTTTCCTGAGGTGGTCTTACGTAAAGTTTTTGGATTTTGTTTATTGGTAGTTGCCGGGTATATGATAATTAAATAAATTTGTTGTTTGATGTAAAATCGTCAAAAAAGAGAAGATGAAAAGAATTGTTAATAAATGCTTAGTATTTTTTTCTTTTATACATAAGTTCTGTCCTTTTTGTGTAATCTCGCGTAAATATCCGCAGTCAAGGTTTGTAAAAATAGTTTCTGCCTGGGGTCGAATTTGTCCTGGATGTAATATTTATTACTTGGCCAAGAGACGAAAACTCATTTAATATAAAGTATTTTTATTAAAAAAGCTTGACAAGAATAGTAATTTACGGTATTATTGATAATGGAAACCATTTCCAATAAGCTTACTTAGGGTAAGCAGAAAGTAATAAATGTTAAGAGGTAATTGTCAGCGACAAGGTTGGTGGCATGGAAAGTTTCAGGGTTGCGGATATCGGCTTACCTTGGGCCGGCAAGCAATTCTTGATATTCTCTCTAAGTCTGAAGGCCATTTAAGTGCTGAAGATATTTATCTGAAAATTCATGCAAAATATCCTAATGTCGGCCTGACTACGGTTTATCGCATGTTAGATGTATTATCGGATTTAGGAATGGTCTATAAGCTTGATTTTGGTGATGGCAGATATCGTTACGAGTTTGCCGAAGGGCCCAAAGGTATACATCACCACCATCATTTGGTTTGTACGCAATGTAATAAAGTGATTGATTATACTGATTTTATTGATGATGAAATTGAACTGCTTAACCAGACAGAGAAGGGGTTAGAGCAAAAATATAAGTTTAAAATTACTAATCATCTTATACAGTTTTATGGTTTATGTCAGGCATGTAGTGGGAAAAATAAATAATACAGGAAAGGGGGGTATTTGATATGCCTAGAGGAGATGGAAGTGGACCTATGGGTTTAGGCCCGATGACTGGAAGAGCGGCGGGTTTTTGCGCTGGTTATTCTTCGCCTGGTTATGCGAATTCTATACCTGGACAAGGTTTTGCTGGGTTAGGAAGAGGGTACTTTGGCCGCGGCGGCGGTAGAGGTAAAAGAAATTGGTTTTATGCTACCGGACTTACTGGCCGGCAAAGAACCGCAATGGAGATACCTGCGTTCGGCGGAGTTTATCCTTATGCTTCAGAAATGACTCCGAAGCAGGAGGCAGAGATTTTGAAAAACCAAGCGGAGGTTATAAAAAAGCAGCTTGAGGATCTTCACAGTCGCATTGAGACATTAGAAAAAGTTTAGGTTGGAAGAGGTAAATAACCGATATGAGGGATAATTTAAGTCTTTATCCCTTATAGTAATTTATTAAAAAGGAGTGATTATGCGTGTAGCTATATCTACAGATGGAGAATTTGTATCTGCCCATTTTGGTCGATGTCCGACTTTTACTCTCGTTGATATTGAAAATGGCAAGGCGGTTAAGAGAATAGAGGTAGCGAACCCAGGGCATCAGCCGGGGGCGATTCCGGAATTTTTAAATCAGAAAGGCGTTAATTGTATTGTTGCTGGTGGTATGGGAATGAGAGCAACTTCATTCTTTGATGAATATGGTATAAAAACAATCGTGGGAATAAGCGGAAAGATCGATGAAGTAATCGAAGAGTTAAAAAAAGGTACTTTAAAAAGCGCAGAGAGTCTTTGCAACCCAGGAGCAGGTAAAGGCTATGGTTTAGATAAGACTGAATGCGACCATCCGCATAAAGAGGATTGCGATCATTAAGGAGGTTTAAGATTATGAAAATATGTATTACTGCAGAGAGTACTACTTTAGATTCTAAAGTTGATCCACGTTTTGGCAGATGTAAATATTTTATTGTGGTGGATACCGACACTTTAGAATTTGAAGCTATTGAAAATCCGAATATTGATTCGATGGGGGGAGCAGGTATTCAATCTGCGCAGTTGGTTGCGACAAAACAAGTTAAGGCTGTGCTTACGGGAAATGTTGGCCCGAATGCTTTTCAGACCTTGCAAGCTGCGGGAATAGAGATTTTTACTAACGCTTCGGGTACTATAAAGGAAGCGGTTGAAAAATATAAAAAAGGGGAATTTAAGGCTGTTACTGGCCCGAGTGTAGGTTCGCATTCCGGAATTCCGAATAAAAAAAGTAATTAAGGATATATTGTTAGTTGAAAGATGAAAGGAGCCTTAATATGCCAGGAAAAGATGGAACAGGTCCTTTGGGTCAAGGTCCAAGAATGGGAAAAGGAAATGGTTGTGGCAATCGTCAAGGCATAGGACCAGGAGGAAATTGTGTTTGCCCTGCTTGTGGAACAAAGGTTGTACATCAAGCCGGCATACCGTGTGCTTCAGTAAATTGTCCCAAGTGTGGAATAATGATGATTAGAGAATAAGGATTAGGCTTTGGATAAGGAAATTGTTGAGAATCATAAAGTATACTTAGAGAGAAAAAAGCTTTATCAAAGTTTCGGTTATGATATAGAGGATGAAAGAGATTTTATTCTCCAACAGGCTAAGCCTCTTTTTGGAACAATTCTGGAAGCCGGAACCGGTAAAGGAAACTTTGCGCTGGCTTTAGCTAAGGCGGGGTATTCTTTTGTCACTTTTGATATATCCGCAGTGGAGCAGCGTTTTGCAAAATTAAATATAGCGCATTTTGGTTTTTCAAAGCAGGTAGATTTTAGGATTGAAAACGGCGAGCATACTAGTTTTTCTGATCATAGTTTTGATAATGTTTTTTCGGTAAATGTTTTACACCATCTGCGTAATCCTTATCAAGTGCTGGATGAGTTTATCAGGCTGCTTTCGCCAACCGGAAAATTAATTTTAGCGGATTTTACTGAAGAAGGTTTTAAAATTATGGATAAGATTCATGCCCTGGAAGGTAATCAGCATGAAACGGGCAAGATTAAATTAATAGATGCTCAAGATTATTTAAAAGAAAAGTCTTTTTTAGTTAAAAGTGCACAAAGCGTGTATCAGCAAGTATTAATTGCGAGTAAAACTTAAAAATCAATGATCATTTCAGTTGCTAGCGGTAAAGGCGGTACAGGCAAAACTACGATTGCGGTTAATTTGGCGTTATCCCTTGATATTTCTAACGGGGTGCAGTTTCTTGATTGTGATGTAGAAGAGCCTAATGCGCATATTTTTCTTAAGCCTCAGATAAAAGAAAAGAAGAAGGCGTATATTCCGGTCCCTGAGATTGATGAAAGTAAATGTGTTTATTGCGGCAAATGCGCCAAGGTCTGTGTTTATAATGCCATAGCGGTGCTTCCAGGTCAGGATAATAAAAAAGGGAGCACCTTAGTTTTTGCGCAATTGTGTCATGGTTGCGGCGCCTGCAGCGCGCTATGTCCCCAAAAAGCGATCAAAGAAGTAAATCGAGAAATCGGAGTTGTGGAGATAGGCGATTGCGGAAAAATAGAATTTATTCACGGTTTGCTTAATATCGGCGAAGCAATGTCGCCGCCGCTTATCCGTCAGGTTAAAGAGCATATTAATCCTAAAAAAACCGTGATTATCGACGCTCCTCCGGGCACCTCTTGTCCGGTAGTTACTTCTGTTAAGGGAAGCGATTTTTGTATATTAGTTACTGAACCTACGCCTTTTGGTTTAAATGATTTAATTTTAGCGGTTGAAGTTTTAAGAAAACTAAAGATTCCTTTTGGAGTAGTGATTAATCGTGCGGATTTAGGGAATAATAAAACCGAAGAATATTGTAAACAGGAAAATATTCAAATATTAATGCGCATACCGTTTAGCCGAGATATTGCTAAAGCTTATTCTTGCGGGGAAACGATGGTGAGCGTTTTGCCCGACTTAATTAAAGAATTTAGGGATATGTTTGTGCGAATCAATAATCTGATTAAGTAAAAATTAAATTTTATGTTAATTAAAAAAGCTCAGGATAATTTTTTAGGTAAAAGCGGTTTGCGTTATAATTGCGCCCAAGCGGTAGTTAAAGCTTGTGCGGATTTATTTGAATTGCCAGTGGATATATTGGAAAGTCACGCAGGAAGCGGAAGAGGCAATGCTCCAAAGGGTTATTGCGGAGCTTTATATGCGGCTTTGCATATTTTGGATCTAAAATCTCCTGATAAGGTAGGAGAGTGCGAACAAATTTTTTTAAAGCATTTTGGGGCGTTAACTTGTAAAGAGATAAAGACTGACCGGAAGAATAGCTGTTTACTTTGTGTATCCAAAGCGGCTGAATTTTTACATCAGGAGTTAATGGATAAAAAATGAAACAAATTGTCGTGATTAGCGGAAAAGGCGGTACAGGTAAAACGGTAATTACTGGGGCGTTTGCGGCTTTAGCCAAGAATTATGTTATGGCTGATTGCGATGTTGACGCGGCTGATTTACATTTGTTGTTGCAGCCAAAAATTAAATTTCGTCAAGAATTTAGAAGTGGTTTAAGTGCAGCGATTGATAAAAAAATTTGTCAGCAGTGCGGTAAATGTATTGTGGTTTGTAGATTTAATGCGATTAGCGACAGTTTTACGGTTGATCCTGTTGCTTGTGAAGGGTGTGGTTTTTGTAGTCACATTTGCCCGGTGCAAGCGATAAAGATGCAAGAGAATGTCGCCGGAGAGTGGTTTATCTCTCAAACCCGGTTTGGTTCGATGGTGCACGCTAAACTTGGTATTGCTGAAGAAAATTCAGGAAAACTTGTTTCTTTGGTCCGCAAGCAGGCAAAAGAATTAGCGTTAAAACTTAGTTGCGATGGAGTTATTATTGATGGCGCTCCAGGTATAGGCTGTCCGGTGATTGCTTCGCTTTCGGGAATTGATTGTGCGGTAGTAGTTACTGAGCCTACGCTTTCCGGTCTACATGATGCTTTAAGGGTTATAGAGGTAACCAAACATTTTAATGTTCCTTCGCGCTTAGTAATTAATAAGTATGATTTAAACCCTCAGATGTCGGAAAAGATAGAAGATCATTGCGCAAAAAACGGTATTGCCTTGATCGGAAAAGTCAGGTTTGATAAAGCGGTGGTTGAATCTATGGTTAAAGGCTTAACGATTATGGAATATAAAGATACGCCGGTTAAAGATGAGATTCGTTGCATTTGGGAAAAACTACAAGTTTAAATTATGAACTCTTTAAATAAGCGCGATATTCATGTTTTAAAATATTTTTCTTCGTTTGTGAGTGTATCGGGAGGGAAAGTAATTAATATTACCGAGCCAACACTTAAGTTTTGTCCTTTGGCAAAATATTTGTATAAAGGTTTTAACAATTTAGCAGTTGGTGATAATCAAGCAATTAAAAGTGCAATTAAAAGTGCAATTGAATCAAAAATAAAAGACTATGGTTTTTTTACTGAGCAGCGCAAGCTTTCCTATGAAGATGTTGCGATCCCTTATGGGGCTTCAGAGATGCTGATGTATGCGTTAAGACAAAATGTAATTGATGCGGCGGTGGTGGTTTGTGAAGGGGCCGGAACAGTAATTACAGAGGCGCCGGAAATTGTGCAAGGAATTGGTGCACGGATGAATAGCTTATTGTTAACTTCGCCAATTAAAAGTATTATGGAAAAACTTAAAAGCGCCGGTTGTCGGATAGTATCCGAGAACGCTATTATTGATCAGTTCCAAGGGGTTAAGCAGGCGATAAAAGCAGGGTATAAAAATATCGCTGTTACGGTCAGTGGAAATTCGGCTGAGAATTTAAAGAAGTTACGTTTATTAGAAAAAGAAAACAACGTAAAAATAATTTTATTGGCAATATGTACGACTGGAATTGTTAAAGATAAGATTAAGATGATCGGTGATTATGCTGATTTAGTTTGGAGTTGTGCATCTTTTGATTTGCGCCAGATGGTTGGACCCTTGGCGCTAATGCAGCTTTCGAAATTAATACCTGTTTTTGTCTTAACCCAAAACGGCGTTAATTTTGTTTCGGCTTACGCCAAGGAGAGTGAAATTATTAAAAATCTAGATTTAAAGAAACAGTACCTTTTTTCAAAAGAAGATAGCGCCCAAAGCGTTCATTTAGGAAAACTTAAAGTATTTATTAGCGAGGCTAAGTTGCCGGTTGAGGCTTGTAACGAGATAGGTTTGAAAAATAAAAATGTATACGCATCTGCTTAGTTAGAGAAAATTTAGAAAGGATGCTGATATGGAAAAGCAGAATGATAACGAAGCATTTTTAGATTATCCCCAAGAGATTATTCAGCTTTTAAATGATGCAAAGTTTTTTGGAAGAATGAACGACCCTACAGGCTCATCATATTTAAAAGGAGCTTGTGGAGACGAGATGGAGTTTTATCTGGTGATCGAAAATCAGCGCATTACCGATATTAAATATTATACTGATGGATGTCCTGCTACTAGGGCCTGCGCGGAGATGACTGCGCATTTAGCTTATGGTAAAACTATCGATGAAGCATTGTTAATTTCGCCGGGTAAGGTGATTAAACAATTGCAAGGTTTGCCTAAGGATCACTTACACTGTTCAATACTTTCCGTGAGCACTCTTTATCGGGCTATCGCGGATTATTTATTAAAAAAATAAAAGGGGAATTAGAAAATGAACGAACAAGATTTGTTGGAAAAGGAAAAACAGCTTAAAGAAAAAATGTCTAAAATTAAGCATCCGCTTATTGTAATGAGTGGTAAAGGCGGAGTAGGCAAAACTACCGTGGCAGTTAATCTTGCGTATGCGCTTTCGCTTTCCGGCAAAACAGTTGGTATTTTAGATATTGATTTGCATGGTCCCAACATTGCTAAGATGTTGGGCATAGAGGATCAGGTTATTGCTTCGCAGGAACTGGGGATCCAGCCTGTTTCTGTTAGCGATAATCTTAAAGCGGTGAGCATCGCTCTTTCTGGACATCATCCCGATCAACCGATAATCTGGCGTGGGCCTGCTAAAACTGCGGTCATTCGACAGTTCTTGAGTGATGTGAATTGGGGAGATTTGGATTATTTGGTTATCGATTCTCCACCGGGCACTGGAGATGAGCCGTTAAGCGTTTGTCAGTTTATTCCTAACGCTAGTGGAATTATTATTGTTACTACGCCGCAGGATGTGGCTGTTTTAGATGCGCGTAAAAGCGTATTATTTGCGCAAGAGATAAAAATCCCGGTCGTCGGTATCATTGAAAATATGAGCGGGTTGGTTTGTCCGCATTGCCAGGGGGAAATAGATATTTTTAAAAAAGGTGGCGGAGAAAGGGCTGCGCAGGCGTTAAAAGTTCCGTTTTTAGGACGAGTGCCATTCCAGCCGAATTTTGTTGAATTTGGCGACCGGGGAACGCCATTTGTTTCATTTCAGGAGAAATCAAAATCTACCACGGCGTTTATGGGCATCGTCGATAAAATAAAAGAGTTTGTTGGGGATAAATAATG
>JBAZLM010000006.1:0-108093 GCA_041650295.1 Candidatus Omnitrophota bacterium | reverse complement strand
CCTTGCTTATCGACGCGAAATTCAACTTTACCTTTTCTCACATCTTCAATTGCTTTGGAAATATCATTAGTCACGGTTCCGGTTTTAGGGCTAGGCATCAGACCACGTGGACCTAATACTTTACCTAATTTACTTAAATCTTTCATCATCTCCGGAGTAGCAATCGCACAATCAAAATCAAGAAAACCGGCAGCCACTTTATCCATTAATTCCACACCGCCAACATAATCAGCCTTAGCTTCTCTTGCGGCACGCTCATGCTCGCCTTTGCAAAATACAGCTACGCGTACTTTTTTACCAGTACCGTGAGGAAGTAACACCGTTCCACGAATCATCTGATCGCTTTTTTTAGTATCCACACCTAAATTAAAATGTAGATCCACCGAACCATCAAACTTTGGCTTAGGAAGTTTCTTTAATATCGCTACGGCTTCTTTTAGCGAATAGAATTTTTCATTTTCTACCTGCTTAACCGATTCTTTATATCTCTTACTTTGTATTTTCATATTTACCCTTCGATAGCAATACCCATACTTCGGGCTGTACCAGCAACACTTTTTACTGCCTGTTCCATATTGCCAGTATTAAGATCAGCTAACTTAAGTTTAGCAATCTCTTCGATCTGTTTTTTAGTTACCTTGCCAATGGTTTCTTTACCGCTAATCCCAGAAGCCTTGGCTAAATTTGCGGCTCTCTTTAATAAAATTGATGTCGGAGGGCTCTTAATTATAAAGGTAAAGGTTCTATCTTCCCAAACACTAATCACTACTGGAAGGATCAAACCATCTCTACCTTTAGTCTGATCATTAAATTGTTTACAGAATTGCATGATGTTCACACCGTGTTGACCTAATGCCGGACCAACTGGGGGAGCAGGATTTGCTTGTGCTGCAGGAACGTGTAACTTAATCTGTGCTTTAATTGCTTTTGCCATAGTTAAACTTTCTCCACCTGCCAATATTCTAATTCCACTGGCGTAGAGCGGCCAAAAATTGAAACGCTCACTTTTACTTTACCTTTTTCAGGATAAACTTCTTCGATTGTTCCGTTAAAATTCAAGAATGGACCCTCATTAACTCTTACCTGCTCGCCTTTTTCAAAAACGATCTTAGGAGATGGTTTAGCAGCAGTCTCTTTAGTACGTTTTAAAATATTATCTACTTCTTCCTGAGGAAGCGGTACAGGTTTTCTACCTAAACCAATAAACCCGGTTACCCCAGCAGAATTTTTAACAAAAAGATAAGTTTGTTCACTTAACTCCATTTCCACTAATAAATAACCAGGGAAAAATTTACGCTGCGTAATTTTCTTTTTTCCTGCACGAACTTCAGAGACCTGCTCAGTGGGGATAACTACGCTAGAAATTAATTCTTGCAGACCTTCCGCCTGAATCTTCTTCTCTAAAGATGCCTTTACTTTTTCTTCAATCCCTGTTTGGGTATGTACCACGTACCAATTTTTCATTTAAAAACCACACTTAGAAATCTGGATAAAACCAGATCAACTATCCCAATAAAAACTGTCATAATTGCCGTAACCGTAATCACTAAAACTGTTGAAGCCAATAATTCTTTTCTGGTTGACCAAGAAACCTTACTTAATTCCGTTCTTACTTCTTTTAAAAAATTTACTGGTTTGGCTATAATATTCATAAATCCCTTACTTTGCTCAACCCCAAAACTACAGGAGCGGCAGGACTTGAACCTGCAGTCACGGTTTTGGAGACCGTTGGTTTGCCATTAACCGACGCCCCTAATTTTTTTCCCGACTCATTACATTCGTCGGGATAAATTCGACTAAGGACTTATGTCGCACTTACGTGCTCCATAAGTCCTAGTCTCATTTAATTTCCTTGTGCGGGGTATGCTTATGACAACAGTTGCAGAACTTATTCAGCTCTAACCTATCTTGATGCAACTTTTTGTTTTTTGACGTCGTATAGTTTCTATTCTTACAAACCGTACACTCTAATGTAATTGTTTCGCGCATATTTTTTTAGTAAGCTGGAGACGAGAATTGAACTCGTGACCCCGTCCTTACCAAGGACGTGCTCTGCCAACTGAGCTACTCCAGCAAAAATGAAATCGCAAAGTCGCCTAAGCCGGTAAATAAAAAAAATCTAACCCCCAAGAAATTAATCAAAATACTTTCTTTGGTATTCATAAAATTAAATTAATGAAGCTATTGTACCACAGAATCGTGAAAGTAAAGAAGTTTATACCATAATGATGGGGTTGTCAAGATATTTTTTCGATTTTTTTTAAAAGATTAGCAAACTGCTCTAAAGAGAGATCTTCTGGGCGGATATTGGGATTAATCTTTTCTTGAATAAAATAATTTTCTAATATCTGGCTATCCACTAAATCCTTTAGACTATTTCTTAAAGTTTTTCTACGTTGATTAAAAGCCTTGCGAATCAATTTAAAAAAATCATTTTCATCTGTTACCTGAACCGGTGGTTGATCTCTAAATTTTAATGCTAAAAAAGCAGAGTCCACCTTAGGAGTAGGATGAAAACAAAGCCGGTTAATTTCAAAAAGAATCTTACACTGCGCATAATACTGCGTAAAGCAACTAAAGCTCCCATATTCTTTTGAGCCAGGAACCGAACTTACCCTTTGGGCAAATTCTTTCTGCACAGTTATAAAAGCTTCACTTATATTAGAGCGATAATTAATCAAATGCTCAATAATCGCACTAGAGATATAATAAGGAATATTGCCAACTACTTTTATTTTTTGTTCTATTTTTTCAGATTGTAAAAATTCATGAATATTAAATTTTAATATATCGTATTTTAATATCTGGCAATTATGATAAGATTTTAAATTTCTTTCTAACTCATTATACAAACGCTCATCAATCTCTAGAGCATAAACCCTTCTGGCTTGCTGAGCCAACAATACAGTAAAATCGCCTTTGCCTGCCCCAATCTCCAGCACAATATCATCCTGTGTCAATTTAGAAGAATTAATAATTTTCTTCTGCATATTCTTATCAGTAAGAAAATTTTGCCCTAAGCTTTTTTTTGGTTTAATCTGCATTTTATGGCAAGTTTAATTGCTGCAACTAATGAATTGGGATTGGCCAATTTAGGATTGGCTGCTAAATCGAAAGCTGTCCCGTGTAACGGTGAGGTGCGTACAAAAGGAAGTCCCAAAGTAAGATTTACTCCACTATCAAAATCGGTCAATTTTAAAGCAATCAACGCTTGGTCATGATAGGCAGCTATTACGCAATCAAAGTTTCCAATAGCTGCTTGAGCAATTGCCGTATCTGCCGCTAGAGGCCCGACTAACCTGCCACCTTTAATTACATTCCTTAATCTCTTAATCACTGGAGTCATAACTTTTTGTTCTTCTTTACCGATTACTCCATTGTCAGAAGCATGCGGGTTAACCGCACAAAGAACAATCCGAGGATTTTTTATCAAAAATTGCTTACGCATCCCTTGCATTGTTTTAAGAATATTATCCTCTAAAATATTTTGCGTTAATTTTAAACAAACATCTTTAAGCGGCAGGTGCCTAGTTAATAAACTAAATTTTAATTGATCATTAAGCAACAACATTACCGGATCTTTACATTTTGTTTTTTTTGCCAAATACTCTGTATGACCAGAAAATTTTGAGCCCGCCAGATTAATCGCTTCTTTAGAGATGGGACAAGTAACTAAACAATCAATCTTCTTTTCTTTTAATAATTTTAAGGCAAGATCCAAATACTCCAAACTAGCTTGGCCATTAAGCGCAGCTACTCTACCAAATTTAAAATCTCTTTTATTAATATTATTTAAGTCGATTAACTTTAAGGCAAGATTTTTTATTTTTAATAATTTTGCTGCTTTTGCCAAAACAAAACCACTTCCAATTACCGTAATATCAGCTTTTGATTTTAATATTTTTAACGCTTTTAAAGTAATGGCTGGTCCGATCCCGGCAGGATCTCCTATCGTCAACCCAACTCTAATTTTCGACGATTTTAATGTAGGATTGTTTTTTGAGTTCATTTAACCACTTAGCTAGCCCTTCTTGCATCTTCTTTTCAAATAAAAACATCTGGATCTTACTCTGTGCCTCATCCAAGGTTAACTGCTGGCTTCCCATAATCTCATCTAATCTAAAGACATAATACTGTCCATCAATTTTTACGGGATTAGAAATCTCTGTTAAGCCCAGCTTAAATACCGTCTCCTCAATTTCACTGCGTAGCTGTTGACCTTGCAGAGCCGAAAGCTTGTCAGTAGTAAATTGATATTTTGTCGCTAATTCCTCTATTCTAGACCCGATGCGCAACTGATAGCTCACCGTTTTAGCAATCTCTTCATTGGGTAAAATAATTACCGTAAGCAACCTCTCCTCTGGCCTTAGAAACTGTCGCTTATTTTGATTGTAATAAGTAGTAATCTCCTCTGGCCAAACCACTACCTTGCTGCGAACTTTTTGCTCAATCACATTATACATCAGCAATTGGTCACGCACTTTATTCTCTAAATCCGCTTGCACTAAACCTTGCTTAGCTAGGTCACGTACAAATTCCGCATCACTAGGATAACGTTTTTTAACATCGGCAATTTTCGCCTTTATTCTATTTGGATCTGCAGTTACTTTTTCAATCTTTGCCTGAGCCAAAATAATTCGATCTTCAATTAAACGCTGTAACAGATCCTGCTTCATTGCCGTAACTTTTTCTTCTAAAGCCTTACCCCTAAATTCACGCGCATACTGCATGCGAATAAAATTTATGAAATCACTAAGATCCTTTTGTGTGATCACTTCATTATTCACTACTGCCACCACTTTATCCTCAGCGTAAAGACAGTAGTTAGTAGATAATAGATAAAAGGTAGATAGGAATACTAAACAAGAAATTACCCAAAACTTAATTGTGTATTTCATCAAAAACACCTACTTTCTTAAAGTTACTTACTGCTTCTTTAAGCAGGCGACAATAAAGATCAAAGCCTACTGCCACAATAAATCCATGTTGTTGGTGACCCAACAAATTACCCGCTCCGCGAATCTCTAAATCTTGCATCGCAATATTAAAACCAGCACCTAACTGAGTATATTCTTCAATTGCTTGCAAACGTTTTTTAGCATCCGCATCTAAAACCAGCCTGTGTGGAATCATAAAATAAGCATACGCAGAACGATTAAAACGACCCACCCTACCCCGTAATTGATGTAAATCCGATAACCCAAACATATGGGCATTATTTACAATAATCGTATTGGCGTTAGGAATATCAATTCCAGATTCAATAATCATGGTTGAAACCAGAACATTAATCTTACCGGAAATAAAATCAAGCATAATTTGCTCAAGCAAAGCCGAAGGCATCTGACCATGCGCCACGGCAATTTTTACGGTTGCTGGCAAATTTTTAGCGATCTTTTCTTTAATTTTCTCAAGATCAAGAATCCGATTATGTAAAAAGAACACCTGTCCCTTGCGGGCCAACTCTCGCTTAATCGCTTGTGTTACTAAATCTGAGTCATATTCTACCACAACCGTCTTGATAGGCAACCTATTTCCAGGAGCGGTATTAATCACTGAGAAATCTTTTGCCCCCATTAAGCTCATATATAAAGTCCGCGGAATCGGAGTTGCCGTCAGAACCAAAACATCGATAGTAGTTTTGAGTTTTTTTAGCTTTTCTTTAGCCAAAACACCAAAACGTTGCTCTTCATCCACAATAACCAAACCTAAATCTTTGAAAACTACATCATCAGAAAGCAATCGGTGCGTACCAATCACTATATCTACGCTACCAACAGCTAACCTTTTCACAATCTCTTTTTGTTGGGCAGCGGTTTTAAAGCGCGAGAGCATCTCTACAGTGACCGCAAAATTACTTAAACGACTAGTAAAATTTTTATAATGTTGCTCTGCTAAAATAGTAGTGGGAACTAAATAAGCCACCTGCTTATTATCCATTACCGCTTTAAAAGCCGCCCGCATCGCCACTTCAGTCTTACCATACCCCACGTCTCCACAAAGCAGTCTATCCATCGGCTTAAGCGACTCCATATCTGCCTTAACCTCTTTAGTAGCTTTTTCCTGATCCAAAGTCTCTATATAAGGAAAAGTTTTTTCAAAATCAAACTGCCAAGCGGTATCTGCAGAAAATTTAAATCCTAAAGAGGCCATGCGCAACGCCTGTAAACTCAACAACTCCCAAGCCATCTTTTGAATTCCTTTACGCGCTTTAGCCTTAACTTTTTCCCACTCTTTATTACCCAAACGATACAACTTGGGCTTACCTACGTGAAAAGCAATATATTTTTGCACTAAATGCATCGCCTCAACCGGCACATATAATTTTTCATTCCGATCATATTCAATCAACAGATGATCTTTATAGCCAGTTTTTACTTTTATCTTTTGCATCCCTAGAAATTTCCCTATTCCATGTTGATTATGCACTACCAAATCCCCTACTTTCAAATCAACAAAGTTCTTCAGCGGAAACTCTTCACTAAATGAAACGTTCTTAGTAGCGTAAGTTTTTTTATTAGGTAGAATGATTACGATATTATGTTGCCAAAGAGGAGCTCCATTAGCCGGATTAAAAGTTTTAATCGAAGTTAACTTCAGGTCATCAAACTCAATACGAATTGGTAACTCAAAAGAAATTGGAAAGATATCTACCAAGCTACCGCGACAACTAAACTCTCCTTCTGCGGCAACCATCTCTTGACGCAAATAGCCGAAATCTATTAAATTTTTTACCAATACTTCTAAAGGGATTTCTTGATTAAGATATAATTTTAAAGATTGAAATAACATTTTCTCAATAAAAAAGGGACGCTCCCTTTTAGGGAAACGTCCCTTAAACTTGTCCCCTTTTACTTAGAACCTTTGCGGCTCCAAGCTAATACTAAAGGTGAAGCAATAAAAACTGTAGAATAAACTCCAGAGATAAAACCTACAAATAAAGCAAATGCAAAATTACTTAAAACTTCTCCTCCATAAAATAATAATGCTAGCACTACTAAAAGTGTAACTCCAGAAGTAAGCAAGGTACGGGCTAAGGTTTGATTGACGCTTAAATTAATTATTTCTTTTAATGAAAGCTTGCGGTATAACCGAAGATTCTCGCGCACGCGATCATAAATAACAATCGTATCATTAATTGAATAACCGGCAATCGTTAAAAACGCGGTAACACTTAAAAGATCAATCTGACGATTAGTCAATGCTAAAAAGCCTAATGCCACCAATACGTCATGTAAAAGCGCAATTACACCAGCTGCAGCGAAATTAATATGTTTAAATCGAAAACCCACATAAATTAGAATTCCTACTAACGACCAAAGCAAAGCTGCCACCGCTTTGCTTTTAAGATGCTTTCCAGCCACCGGGCCAACTCGCTCAATACGTAATATCTGAATATCATCGTTAGGGAAATTTTCTTTTAATTTATCAGTTAACATCTGATTCTTATCTTCAGAAGTACGAATGAGAATAACTTTGGGATTATCTTTAAATTGTTGAATCGAGGCATCCGCTAAATTTAAATCTTTTAACACTAAACGAACTTTATCCATGGAAGGAGTATTTTTAAAACTATACTCCTGTAGTTGTCCACCCACAAAATCAATACCATAAGCTGCCGGGCCTTTTTTAAAATAAGAAAACAGGCCAACTCCAATAACTATTATGGAAATCGCATAAAATATCTTCCTTTTGCTGATAAAATCAATCTTTGTCTCCTTAATTAACTTTAACATCGGCAAACTTTTAATCCAACCCCAATACAATAAAAGCTCAAAAATTACTTGGGTTACTACAATTGCCGTAAACATACTGGAGACTAAACCAATGGTTAAAGTAACCGCAAAACCACGAATCGGACCAGTACCAAATTGAAACAACAAAAATGCAGCAATTAAAGTAGTAAGGTTAGAATCAAATATTGCAGTAAATGCCCGGCCGTAACCATTAGTAATCGCCGTACGTAAATTTCTACCCGCGGCTAATTCTTCTCTAATTCGTTCATTAATCAAAACGTTGGCGTCTACCGCCATACCTAAAGACAAAGCAATACCCGCTAAGCCAGGTAAAGTTAAAGTAGCCGAAACACCGGGAAACAAAACTGGCAGTAATCCTAATCCTCCTAAGATTATTAAAATGTTTAACAATAAAGCAATATCACTAATTATCCCGGCTAAAAGATAATAACCAGCCATAAAAATAAATACTAGTAACCCGCCAATGACAATCGCTTTTACTCCTTTATTTATAGAATCTTGACCTAAAAGCGGTCCAATAGTCCTTTCTTCTTCAATTGTCATCGGAGCCGGCAATGCCCCCACTCTTAAAATTAACGCCAGATCTTGCGCTTGCTCTGCATCAAAACGTCCGGTAATTACTGCCTCTCCGGAAGGAATCGCTTCTCTAATTCTAGGAGCAGACTGCACTTTTCCATCTAAAACAATCGCCAAACGTTTACCTACATTAGCCGCAGTGACCTCTGCAAATTTTTTAGCACCTACAGCATTAAACTGTAAAGAAACAATCGGTTCATTAAATTGACTCTGATCAAAGCGTACCGCCGCATTAGTTAAAGTATCACCGGCTAACACCGCTTTTTTCTCTAATAACAATGGTTCATTCTCTTCTAAAGTATAACTTAGCTCATAATCAACCGGAACATTCCCTGCCAAGGCTTCTTTAAGTTTTTCCGTATCATTAGAGACTACTTTAAACTCTAGCATTGCAGTCTTACCAATCAGATCAATTGCACGCTGGCGATCCGTAACTCCGGGTAACTGTACAACAATCTCGTCTTCACCTTGTTTTTGGATAGATGTTTCTCTGACCCCAAACTCATCAATACGATTACGAATTACTTCTACTGCCCGATCGCAAGCATCCAGTTTTGCCTGTTCACTTAAGTTAGCTGTATCAACCTTAAGCAAAAGATGCATCCCTCCCTGCAGATCAAGCCCTAAATTAATTCGCTTTTCTAAAGGAAAAGTATAAAACGCACATATCCCTACAATTCCTAAGATCAATAATATTTTATAGATCAGTTTTCTATCCATTGACAAAACTCCTGTTTTTTACTTATAACTTTTTAATGTAGGCAACGCTTGCCTTATCAATCTCTATTTTCACATTTTCATCAATACGCAAGATTAAAGTTTTTTCTTTTACATTAACCACTGTTCCATGTATTCCGCTTAAAGTTACAATTTCATCATTTTTGGCAACCCCGTTAATCATCTTCTGATGCTCTTTCTCTTTTAATTTCTGAGGACGAATCAACAGAAAATAAAAAATAATAAAAATCAAAGCCATCGGTAAAAGTTGCACGATCGGATTAGCTGCACTTGTTTGTGGCATATTAAGCTCCCTTATTTGATTTCTTTAATAAACTTTTTACAGTAGTGGATAACTGCGCACCATTTTTAATCCAAGTAGCAATGCGTTCTTTCTTAAGTACGGCTACGCCGGTAGTAGGTTTATAATAACCTACCTCTTCAATAACCCGGCTATCCCGGCCCATGCGTTCATCAAATACGGTCACGCGAAAATGCGGTTTACCACTAGGATTTTTTCCAATTCTTCTTAAACGAATATGTACTGCCATTATCTATCCTCCTTTGTGCCCACCAGGGCATGCCCGCAATGCGGGGTATTCTTATTTCTTAAGTGCTTCCATCAAAGCAGAAGCTTTATTCACTGATTCCTGATATTCTTTTTCTGGAACAGAGTCAGCGACAATCCCTGCTCCCGCTTGAACATAAGCAAAGCCATCTTTGAGTAACAATGTGCGAATAGCAATGCAAGTATCCATATTATGCGAGAAACTAAAATAACCAATCGCTCCGGCATATAAAGAACGTTTTGAATTCTCTAATTCATCAATAATCTCCATCGCCCGAATCTTTGGAGCCCCACTAACCGTTCCTGCGGGAAATGTTGATTTTAACACATCATAGACATCAAACCTTTTTTTGTCAAGTATTGCGCTAACCTCACTGACCAAGTGCATTACATGCGAATACTTCTCTACCCGCATAAAATCCGTAACTTTAACCTGACCTAACTTGCTAATTCTACCCAAATCGTTACGCCCCAGATCTACTAACATTAAATGTTCGGCTTTTTCCTTTTCATCAGCCAAAAGTTCTTTTTCTAAACGCAAATCTTCCTCTAATGTCTTTCCTCGTCGGCGTGTACCAGCAATCGGCCGATTGGCCACTACCCCATTTTCACAGCGCACCAACATCTCAGGACTAGAACCCACGATTGAAAAATCTTTAAATTTTAAATAATACATATACGGAGAAGGATTAAGACTACGCAAAGATCGATAAATCGAAAAATCATTTTTATTAGTTTTAACCTTAAACCTTTGCGATAACACTACCTGAATAATATCACCTTTTCTTATATACTCTTTGGCTTTTTTAATAATAAACTCAAACTCTGTCTTCTTGAGATTACTCTTAATGTTTAGATTTTTAGGCTTAATCTCTTTTTTATTTTGAATAAGACAACGATTAAAATCATCATGCAAACTTTGAATTTTTTTTATGGCCATTGCATAAAGTTTATTTTTAGCCAACACAGAGGAGCCTTTAGGCACAACCACATTGCTCACAATTTTTATCGTATGATTTAATCGATCAAAAATTAAAAGCGTATCCGTAAGAATTAAAAGCGTATCCGGAATTTTTAAATCATCTCGATTTTTATCTGGAATATTTTCAAAAAATCTGACAGTATCATAACCAATATAACCAACTAACCCACCAAAAAAACGCGGTAAGCCACTAACTTCCACCGCTCTAAAATCCTGCATAATCTTTTTAATTTCAGCTAAAGGTGAGCTAGTCGTGTTAAAGCATTTTTTTTTCTTTTTAACCAGATCAACAATCTCTATTCGTCTACCCTTGCTTTTAAAGAGTAAGCTAGGATTAGTACCCAAAAATGAAAAACGGGCAATCTTTTCTTGACCTTCCACAGATTCTAGAAGAAAAGAATAATCACCTTGCTTAATCTTTAAAAAAGCAGAAACTGGTGTATCCAGGTCAGCATTAATCTCCTTATAAACAGGAATAACGTTTCCCTGGCTACTTAATTTTAGAAATTCTTTTAAACTTGGTTTAATCAATCTTTATTTTATCTTTCTAAAGAAACAGCTACGCTTACCTGTATGACAAGCCTTACCTACTTGACGCACCTTAATTAAAAGCGCATCGCTATCACAATCATAAGCCACAGATTTTACAAACTGAAAATGCCCACTGGTTAATCCTTTAACCCAATACTCTTTTCTGGAACGCGACCAAAAACAAGTCTTACCCAACTTTAAAGTTCTACGAATTGATTCCTTATTCATATAAGCCAACATCAAAACTTCATTATTTTTATAATCCTGAACAATCGCCGGAATTAAACCACTAGCATCAAATTTTAAACTAGCTAACTTAAATGATATTTTTTTCATAGTCTTACCATCACTCCTTTTTCTCTTAAATGCTGCTTTACTTGTTGTACGGAAAACTCCTGATAATGAAAAAGCGAGGCTGCTAACGCCGCATCCGCATTACCCAACGCAAAAACATTATAAAAATCTTCTAATGATCCGGCTCCGCCAGAGGCAATTACCGGAATATTCACTTTAGCCGTAACCGCTTTAGTTAACTCTAAATCATAACCATTTTTAGTTCCATCAGTATCCATGCTAGTTAAAAGAAGCTCTCCGGCACCTAAGCGAGCTACTTTTTCTGCCCACACCAACGCATCTATCCCAGTAGGAGTACGTCCACCATTAACAAAAACCTCCCAATGGTTCTCTTGTTTTTTAGCATCAATAGCCACCACAATACATTGACTACCAAAACGTTTTGCCGCATCACTAATTAACTGCGGAAATTTCACTGCCTGCGTGTTTAAAGAAACTTTTTCTGCTCCGGCATTTAATATATTGCGGATATCTTCAACTTCCCCTATTCCCCCACCTACGGTAAAAGGCATAAAGATATTTTGTGCGATCTTTTCCACTAAAGCCAATAAAGTTTTTCTATTTTCAAAACTAGCAGTTATATCTAAAAATACCAACTCGTCTGCACCCTGCTGATCATAGACTTTAGCCACTTCCACCGGATCCCCGGCATCACGTAGTCCCAGGAATTTTACTCCTTTGACTACGCGGCCATCTTTAATATCAAGACATGGGATAATACGCTTACTTAACATTGAGAGAATAAACTTTATTTAATTTTCTTATTTAAATACTCTTTCAAAAGATCCCAGGTGTTTTTACCAACTTTACCATCTGCAGGGAGATTATTGGCTCTCTGAAATTTTCTAGTAGCCCTACGGGTTCCTTTTCCTAACTTACCATCTATAGCGCCCTTATAAAAACCAGCATTTTTTAATGCGGTTTGAATATCTTTGGGGCTTGCTTGCACAACTTCGGTGACAGTTACTTCTTCATTAAATTTTACTGGAGATTCTTTTAAATTATTAATTTCATTATCTTTTTCTCTTAACTGTGCCTCTAAAGCTAAAACCTGATTTCTTAACCCTTGAACCTCTAAATCATTATTCTTGCGCATTGTAACGCAACCATTTAATGAAAGAGCAAATATCCCCACTACTCCCAATAACATTACTTTTTTTACCATCTCTCCTCCTTTTATTAATTAACTGTTGATTATTTTAACTTCAATGCCTCAACCAATGTAAATCTACCTTCATATAAAGCCTTACCCACTATAATTCCAACACAACCCTGTTTTTTAAGTTTCATAAGTTTAGCTATATCTTTTAAATCAGAGACCCCCCCGGATGCAATCACATCTAATCCTGTCACCTTAAGTAATTCTTTAAGTCCCAAAATATTGGGACCGGTTAAAGTGCCATCCTTAGCAATATCTGTATAAATGATTTGTTTAAAACCTATCTTCTTTAATTCTTTAGCAAAATTTAAAGTAGTTTTTGATCCGGTATCATTCCATCCCTGTGTAGAGACTAAACCATTCTTGGCATCAATACTGACAATAATTTTTTCACCAAATTTCTTCCAAGCTTTTTTTAAAAACTCTGCATCGCTAGCCGCTCTGGTTCCTAAAATAACTCGCTGGACACCTAATGCCAAAATCTTAGAGATTATCTCCATACTTCTTACTCCACCGCCAAATTCAACTCCGATACCAACTTTCTGGACAATCTCTTTTAAAACTTCTAAATTTTTAGGCGTTCCGCTAGCAGCACCATCTAAATCTATAATATGTAAAAATTTCGCTCCTTGCTTTGCCCAATGTTTGGCTACTTTAACCGGATCAGTTGAATAAATTTTTTCCTGATTAAATTTTCCTTGAAAAAGGCGCACTACTTTACCGCCCCTTAAATCAATCGCTGGTAGTATTAACATAGTTGAACAAAATTTTTAATTATTTTTAATCCTATTCCTTGACTTTTCTCCGGATGAAACTGAGCCCCATAAACATTGTCTTTCCACAAAACACTTGCAAACGTTAATCCATAATCAGTAGTTGCAGCAATCACAGTTTTATCTATAGGCTCAGGGTAATATGAATGACAAAAATAAACTTGAGAATCTTTTGCTACACCATTTAACAAAGGACAATTCTCTGATACAACTTTTAAATCATTCCAACCCATATGCGGAATCTTTAATCCTTTTTCATGACTAAATTTTACAACTTCTCCGCTAAAGATTCCCAAACCACCACTAGCTTTTGCCTCTTGACTACCCTCTAACAAAAGCTGCATCCCTAAACAAATTCCTAAAAATGGTTTCTGTTGCTTAATCTGATCTTTAATTAAACTGATTAAATCTTGTTTCTCTAATTCTAAGATCGCATCATCAAAAGCACCCACTCCCGGCAAAACAATTTTATCGCAAGAGCTAATCTCGCTTTTATTATTTGTAATTACTGATTGAGCACCAAAAAGCGCTATTGCTTTAGCTACGCTATGAATATTACCCATTCCATAGTCAATAATAGCAATCTTCATTAATCAATAACGCCTTTAGTTGAAGGGATACCTTTTCTACGTGGGTCAATTTGTGTGGCTTGATCTAAAGCAATGCCTAACCCTTTAAATATTGGTTCTAGATTAGTATGCAAGTCAGGATTTAGACTAGAAACACTAATATCTAAATTCATTCCCAATCTCTTAGCTAATGCTTCAAAAAAATGATTAGCATACTCCAAAGAATATCCTTGATCTTTAGTAATTTTAGGTAATTTTGAAGTTGCAGTCTTTATCCCATTAAAAAAACCTCTACCGCTAATATCTACCACCACGTTAGCCACCACATCTTCCATCGGTACAGAGATTGAGCCAAAACGCTTAATTCCTTGCTTATCAGCGAGTGCTTTTTTAAAAGCATCACCAAGCACAATTCCAATATCCTCATTAGTATGATGGATATCTACCTTAAGATCTCCTTTAGCCAATATCTCAAGATCAAAAAGTCCATGAAAACTAAAAAGCTCCAACATATGATCCAATATACCAATACCGGTGTCAATCTTGCTTCTGCCCTGCCCACCGATTACAAGCTTTACGCTAATTTGTGTCTCTGTTGTTTTTCTTTTTATTTCTGCAATTCTCTTTTTCATCTCTCTCCTTATAAAAATCTTGCTTTTACAGAATCAACGTGTTTAATTAAACCCTCAATGCCAGCAATCTTTTCTAAAGGTTCACGCATTTTTTCTAAAGCCTTTTTAGAGTAACTAATAATGTGATTGCTCTTAATAAAATCGGTAACACATAGCCCAGAGAAAAACCTCGCTGTACCAGAAGTCGGTAAAACATGACTGGGCCCGGCAACATAATCACCCACCGCAGTCGGGCTGTAAGGACCTAAAAATATTGCACCGGCATTCTTTATCGACTTAACTAAGCGGTTAGGATTTTGCACTAAAATTTCTAAATGCTCGGGAGCAATTTTATTGGCAACCTCACAAGCCTGTTCTAAATTCTTAGTTAAGATAATATAACCGTTATCGCCATCTAATTGTGTTTTTACCTCACGGGCTAAACTTTTAGAATTAGTAATTAATATCGCCAATCCCTTGGCATGCTCAGCTTGTGCACGCAGATCGGCAATAATAAATTTCGGGTCACTAAAACGATTGGCAATAATCACCAGCTCCGTAGGTCCGGCAATCATATCAATATCTACCCGACCAAAAACTTGACGTTTGGCCTCACTGACATAAACATTTCCTGGGCCAACAATTTTATCGACCCGAGGAATAGTTTTAGTACCATAAGCTAGAGCCGCAATTCCTTGAGCTCCTCCCAGGCGATAAATTTCATCTACTTTTAAAAGATCAGCCACCACTAAAATATGTGGATTAATATATCCAAATTTATCCGGAGGACTAATTAAAACTATTTTTTTAACTCCGGCTAGTTTTGCCGGCAATACCGTCATATAAACCGTAGAAACTAGTGGCGCAGTACCGGCGGGAATATAAACTCCCACTGTTTCAAGCGGAGTATAGTTCTCACCCAACACCACTCCTTCAGACCCTTTAATTCTCCAGGATTTACGTAATTGTTTACGATAAAAACGGTTAACATTATCGATAACAATTTTTAAAGAAGAAACAAAATTAGGACTGATATTTTGATACGCACCGCTAATTTCGATTTGTGAAACTTTTAACTGACGCAGATTAAGTTTAACCTTATCAAATTTTCGCGTATATTTAAGCAAGGCATCATCGCCAAATAAGCGCACATCATCTAAGATCTTCTTAACTTTATCTTCAACTCGAGCATTACGTACTAAGCCACGATCGAAAATCTTTTCTAATTTTTTGCTACTAGCTTTAATTATCTTCATCTTCCTTTACCTAAATTAATTACCTAACTTTTTATTATATCGCTTAATTTCTCAAAAGCCAACGTAAAATTACTAGGATTTGTTCCTCCGGCCTGTGCAAAATCACTCCGGCCTCCTCCTGAACCACCAATTAGCACAGCAACTTGCCGAATTAATGAACCAGCGTCAATTCCTTTGGCTAATAAATCCTCCGTAACCGCAATCACTAGATATGCTTTTTTTTGCTCTTGATCTGCCGAACCCAAAGCAATTACCACAGATAATAATTCTTCTTTTAGTTTATCCGCTAAAACACGCAAAGCAGGCATATCTAAATTATCTTCACATGAAAAAACAACATTAACCCCGTTAATTTTTACTTTTTTATCAAGCAGTTTCGGCAAAAGTTTATCCAAGCTACTTAACACCTGCTGACTCCGATTTTTTTCTTTTTCTCTTAATTCATCAGCATTTTTTTTCTTAGCCGCTTCTGCAATGGCTTTTTGTTCTTGATCTTTAATAAACTGCTGCGCAAACTTTGCCGTCGCCCCTTCAATTCTTCTTACGCCACTAGCTACAGAACCTTCACTGATTATTTTAATTAAACCGATCTCTTTAACATGATTTAAATGCGTGCCACCACATAATTCTTTCGAAACATCTCCGATAGAAATCACGCGAACATCTTCACCATATTTCTCTTCAAAAAAAGCTAAAGCCCCCGTCTTTTTAGCTTGCGCTAACGACATCTCTTTACTATTAACCATATTATCATGAGAGATAACTTTATTAGCGATCTCTTCAACACGATTCAATTCTTCTTTACTCAGGCCTTTAAAATGGGTAAAATCAAAACGAAATTTATCCTCAGAGACTAAAGACCCTTGCTGTTGAACATGATTGCCTAAAACCTCTCTTAAAGCTGCCTGTAAAATATGCGTAGCCGTATGGTTTCTGGTAATATTCTCTCTACGCTGAGTATTAATTCTAGCCGTTACCATATCTTGACTTTTAAAAATACCAGCTTTAACTTTTCCAATATGCAAAACAACATTATCTATTTTTTGTGTATCTAAAACCTCAAAAATATTTTTACCATTTACAATTTCTCCGATATCACCCACCTGGCCACCACTTTCAGCATAAAAAGGAGTCTGGTCTAAAACAATTTGTAAAGTGTCTTTGGCACTAGTTTCATTTATTTCTTTACCATCTTTTAATATTGCCAGTATCTTAGCTTCAATAGAATCTTCTTTATATCCTACAAATTTTGTGACTTTAATTTTTAAACCCAAACCTTTAGCACCAAAAACATCACCTTTCATTTTACTAGAAGACTTGGAAAGATTTTTTTGTTTTTCTAATTCATCCTCAAAAAGTCGATCAAAATTTTGGTCCACCTTAATCTGTCTTTTAACTAACTCTTCTTTAGTAATTTCCGCAGGAATTCCATGAGTATCATACAATCTAAACGCGGCAACTCCTAAAATTCCAGAAGTAGCGGCATTAACCATAATAAAACCATCTTTTATCGGATCAACATCTAGTTTATTTTTTACCACTTTAATTTCAGCTTCCACTAAAGCGCTACTTAGCTTTAACGTGCTAATAAAATTATTCTCTTCATTTAAAATAACGCGAGCAATATCCTCTTGCTTATTTTTTAAATCCGGATAAGGCTTGTGCATAATTTGCGCTACTAATCCCACTAATTTATTTAAGAAAGGTTTTTCAATTCCTAGAGATTTTAAATGTAGAACGCTTTTGCGAATTATTTTTCTAACAATATAACCTCTCCCTTCATTGGATGGCGAGATTCCGTCATAAATTGAAAAAATCACTGCTCTAATATGATCGGCAATTGCATAAAGAATCTTTGTATTATCTTTAGGAGATAACTGTGCTGATCTTTGAATCTCTTTAATAATCGGCGCAAATAACTCCGTTTCAAAATTATTCTTCTTGCCTTGCATAACCGCAGCTAATCTTTCCAAGCCCATTCCGGTGTCAATATTTTTATTCGGCAAAGGCTCCAGAGTAGCATCCTCACGACGATTAAACTGAGTAAAGACTAAATTCCAAATCTCCACAAATCTTCCGCAGCTACAAGACGGATCACAACTCTTTTCTTTACAACCAACATTCGGACCAAAATCATAAAATATCTCTGAACATGGACCACAAGGACCATTGGGCCCCTTGGTTTTCGCATCTGCCGGCCAAAAATTATCCTTATCTCCTAGCTTTACAATTTTTTCTGCAGGTAAACCAATTTTTTCTTTCCAAATCTTATAAGCCTGATCATCGTCCTGATAAACTGAGACCATTAAAATTTTAGGATCTATTTTTAACTCTTTGGTTAAAAACTCCCAGGCCCAACTGATCGCTTCTTCTTTAAAATAGTCTCCAAAAGAAAAATTGCCTAACATCTCAAAAAAAGTATGGTGCGCACTAGTCTTGCCTACTTTATCCAAATCATCAGTACGCAAACAACGCTGTGAAGTTGCCGCACGTTTAAAGCCTGCATCAAAGCCCATAAACTCTTTTTTAAACTGATTCATTCCGGCAGGAGTAAATAAAACGGTAGGGTCCTCCTTAGGCACCAAAGAATCACTTTCCACGATCTTGTGATTTTTAGCTTTAAAAAAATCTAGAAATTTTTCTCTTAAAATATCTGCGGTCACCCCGCACCTTCTTTCTTATTCATACCAGAACCTCACGCACCTATTAAGTTAAATACCAAGAAGGTGCGGGATCATAATTTTTTAACAATTGCAGCAACAGTATCACTAGCAAAACCTCGACGAATCAAATACGCATAAACCCGCGCTTTGGCTTTAATTGTATCTACACCTTTTATTCTGGAGAATCTTTTTTGGGCTAACTGACTAACGATTTGATTTTCGTCGTAACTCTCTTTTGCACAAGCTAAAGAATCTTCAATAATTTCTTTATCAACTCCCTTTTGCACTAGCTCCTGCTTAATCTTTCTTAAGCCAAACGGCCGTTTAAGTCTTGTACTCACCCAGCCCCGCGCAAAAATCCGATCATCAATAAATTCTTTATCTTTTAAAAAATCAATCGCCTCCTGAGCAATCTCTTGCGAAAAGCCTTTTTGTTTTAAGCGGGCTTTTAATTCCAGCTCACTGCGCAAACGAAATTTCAACAGTAAAAAAGCATACTCTTTGGCTGCTTGGACTCCATGGCTTTGGCTAGCGGAAGCCAAACCAAGGCCTTGTGGCCTATCAAACTTCGCTAAATTTTTTACGCGCTGCTTTCTCAATATCGTCTTGAACTTTAGGGTTCTCTTTTAAGAACTTTATCGCCGCATCTCTACCCTGACCTAGCTTTTTATCTTCAAAAGATAGCCAAGTTCCAGCCTTAGCAATTACTTCAAGCGTAACACCAGCGTCGATAACCGCACCGGTTTTAGCAATTCCTTCATTATGTAAAATATCGAATTCAGCCTCACGAAATGGCGGAGCAATTTTATTTTTTACCACTTTAACTCTCACATGGTTTCCAATAACTTTATCCCCTTCTTTTAAATAAGCAATGCGACGTACATCTAGCCTCACTGAGGAGTAAAATTTTAAAGCTCGGCCACCGGGAGTAGTCTCCGGAGAACCAAACATAACGCCAATTTTTTCACGTAGTTGATTAATAAAGATTAAAGTTGTGCGTGATTTGCTAATCGTTCCGGTTAACTTACGTAAAGCTTGAGACATTAAACGAGCCTGTAACCCCATATGCGAATCACCCATCTCACCTTCAATTTCAGCCCGCGGCGTTAAAGCAGCCACCGAATCAACCACCACTAAATCCACCGCATTAGAACGCACTAAGGTTTCGGCAATTTCTAGGGCCTGTTCACCGGTGTCCGGTTGCGAAATTAAAAGGTCATCTAGATTGACACCAATTAATTTAGCATAGGTTGAATCAAAAGCATGCTCAGCGTCGATGAAAGCCGTTACTCCGCCTTTTTTCTGAACTTCTCTTATACAAGTTAAAGTAAGCGTGGTTTTTCCCGAAGCCTCCGGACCAAATATCTCTACTACCCTACCACGGGGTAGTCCACCGATACCCAAAGCTAAATCTAAAGTAAGTGCACCAGTAGGAATAACTTCCACGTTGGCTTTAGTATGCGCACCCAACTTCATAATTGAGCCCTTACCAAATTGCTTTTCAATCTGCGCTAACGCTAACTCTAACGCTTTCTGACGATCAGTCGTGTCTTTTACTTCTTCTTTTCTTTTTTCAACGGCCATTTTAATCCTCCAATTTACTTGAATTTAAGTCAATATTATAACTTGCCCCTTTTACCCTGTCAAACAATAAAAACCCCTCCTTTCTACTTGTTTTCGCCTTTGGCGGGATAAGTTCGGACAAATAACTTACGTTGTGTTTAGAACTGCGTAAGTTATCCCCTCACTTAAATAGACGAATAAAGGGGCTAAATCTAACAAAATAAAATAGCCATTTTAAATTACAAAATGGCTATTTTATAAAATTTCTTTTCTATTAATTACTTACAACGATAACAAGTACGCACATAATTTGTTGAAGTCCCTGCCCACTCCCATCGTGCATCTGCTTCTATCCATTCACCTGGAGGCGCAATGCTACCACAAGAAGGAACACTCACTGCACTACCTATTAATGGTTTATCATCTTTAAGATACATAACATCACAACTCTTGGTAACATTATAACAAACACGTGTAGTATTAACGCCTGGACCGCCCCATTCTTCATATGAAGATAAACCAGTCCAACCATTAGTACCAGGACAATTAGCAGGATCATCGTCCACTCTTTTGCCTCTTAAATACATAATACTACCTGCTGTGCCTGACATCGGCAACCAAGTCAAGTTTGTTAAAGGTCCTCTACAAACAAGAACCTGATTACTAACATCGCTATAGAACATCTCTCCAGCATTAGTACAGGCACTGCCTACAGTAGCATTATTATTAGGATATAGCCTCAAGGTATTATACACCCCATACGGCGAAGGATAATAAGTAGTGATGGTAATCTCATCGGCAGCAAAGATAAACGTTGAGCAAACTAAAGAAAACAAAAAGCTTAAAAGTATATTTTTCATTACTTTATACATCTTTCCCTCCATAGTTAAATTTATTATAAACCTCTGTCTTACTCCTGTCAAACTAATACTAGTCATGACTACTACGGAGTTTTCTTGACACCCCCTTTAAAATGTGTTAAATTCAGCCTTATGGAAGAACTAGTTAAACTTAAAACTGAGCTTGAGCGCACCAAAGTGGAATTAGGGATACTTTATGAGGTCTCTAATGCCATGCGCACCACTTTAAAACTCGATGAGATCCTCTATATTATTCTCACCGGAGTAACCGCACATACCGGTTTAGGTTTTAATCGCGCCATGCTTTTTTTAGTTAACGAAAAGGAAAAAATCATTGAGGGCAAAATGGGGATTGGCCCAGAAAATGGTGAAGAAGCCAATATCGCTTGGACCAAAATCGAAGAAAAAAAAATGGATCTAGAAGATTTAATCGGAGCCTTTAAAAACTCAGATGCCACATTAGGCTCTGGCTTTAACCGGCAAGTTAAAGATTTAAAGGTCTCCATGCTGGATAAAAACGAAAATCCCTTGGCTTTAGCCGTATTAGAAGGCATGCCGCTACATTTAACTGGACAGACTTTACTTAAATTTAAAAATTCTCCAGTAATTCAATCTTTAGAAACTGATGAACTAGTGCTTATTCCTTTAAAAGCTAAAGATCACGTCAACGGAATTATTATCGCCGATAATTTTATTACTAAGGACCCGATCACCAAAGACGACATTCGCATGCTCACCATGTTAGCCAACCAAGCTGGGCTAGCCATTGAAAATTCGCAGCTCTTTGAATTAACCGTAGAACGTGCACATTCAGATTATCTAACTAATCTTTGGAATCATGGATATTTTCAATACCTACTACATACCGAAGTTGAAAAAGCCAAGGCCAGTAAAAGTTTTTTAAGTTTAATTACTATGGATATTGATGATTTTAAAATTTACAATGACACGCTTGGCCATCAAGCAGGAGATAAAATATTAAAAGACTTAGCCCTTTTGTTGCGCAATCAATCACGCAAGATGGATTATGTTTGCCGCTACGGCGGAGAGGAATTTACCGTAATCTTACCGCACACTGATAAAAAAGAAGCGCTCATGATTGCTGAGCGCATTCGACTAGATATCCAAAGATATCCTTTTTTAAATGAAAATATTTTTCCTAAACAAAAACTAACCGTCAGCCTAGGTATCTCAACTTTTCCCGATAATGGTCAAACTCCGGCTGAATTAATTACCTCTTCTGACAAATCGCTTTATCAAGCCAAAAACAAAGGCAAAAATACTACCTGCTGCGCTTAATTTTCAACTACTGCTACCTGCTCCTGATTTTGTTTCTCTTGATTTTGCGATAACTTTACCGAAACAATCTTCGAAACCCCTGATTGCTCCATCGTAATTCCATACATAATATTAGCATTAACGATTGTCTTTTTATTATGGGTAATGACAATAAACTGGGAAGTTTTGGCAAACTCTTGCAAAACTCTTGAGAAACGGTCAACGTTGGCCTCATCCAAAGCGGCATCAATTTCATCCAAAATACAAAACGGTGATGGTTTAACTTTAAAGATCGCAAAAATTAAAGCAATCGCCGACATAGTTTTTTCACCGCCGCTAAGTAAAAGTACATTTTGTAATTTCTTGCCC
Organism: Candidatus Omnitrophota bacterium; assembly: GCA_041650295.1. Taxonomy (GTDB): domain Bacteria; phylum Omnitrophota; class Gorgyraeia; order Gygaellales; family Profunditerraquicolaceae; genus UBA6249. The sequence goes on along the minus strand of JBAZLM010000006.1, from coordinate 85,507 downwards.
GGAGGTCGACAGATAATTTCAATCCCTGACTCTAATGGATCATTTTCATCTAATAAAAATAGCTGCGCATCTCCTCCGTTAAAAAGTAAACGAAAATAATTTTTAAACTCAACTTTTACCTTTTCAAAAGTTTCTACAAACATTTGCTTGGTCGTACGGTTAATCTTTAAAATCGCTTGATGCAATGACTCCTTGGCCCCGGCCAAATCAGTTTGCTGCTGAATCAAAAAATCGTAGCGCTTCTTTAATTCATCATACTCTTCAATGGCTACTAGATTTACAGATCCGCAAGCATCTACTTTTCTTTTTAATTCAGTAATTTCGCTAGTTAACGCCTCATAATCCAATTCTTTCTCTTCCCAAGTTTCTAAATCTAGCTCGACCCGATACGCCGATAACATTTTCTCTTTTAAAGTAGTATAACGATAATCCAGATCTTTATCGTGCATCGCTAAATTATGCAGTTGATTTTTAATCTGATCTAAAAGTTTACGGTCAGCTTCAATCTTTTTAACTAAACCGATCGTACCTCCAGAAACTTCATTATATTTAACCTCGACCTCTGAGAATACAATCTTCTTGGCCTCAATTAAAACTTGCGCTTCTTTAATCGCCTGCTGACAGTCAATAATTTCAGTTTTTAAAACTTCCTCTCGCTGTCCAGCCTCGCTAATCTGTCTTTGAATATTCTCTAAACTGGCTTTATCCTGATTATAAGTTTCATCCAAGATCTTTAAAGTAGCCACATCCGAAACAAATCGTTTATTTAAAGCTTCGATTTCAGTTTTAGTTTGAGTAATAACCACCAAAACATCTTCGCGAGCCTTGCTATTTAAAGAAATCGTATCTTCTTCCTGAACAATCAAATCTTGCTTTATACGCTCCTGATTATTTAAACTAGTTAATTGCTCTTGTAAAGTAATTAAGTTCTGCTCGATCGCCGAGATCTCTCTGGCCACATCAGTTAACTCCATCACAATCACATCTTCTTCTTCTTTAATTTTCTCAAACTGTTCTAATGACCCTTGATAGCTAGACTCTTTATTCGCCAAAGTAATTTCGTGATTCCGCAGATCTTGCTCTAAATCCACCGACATCTTATTTAACTCTGAAATACAAGCCTGACGGATAATCATTTTATTTCTTAATTCACCTAAAGTTTCCTCTAATTTTGTGATCTTTTCATCAATTTTTTGCGTATCTAATTCAATCGGTTTAGCCTCTCCGCTAATCTTAAAAGTAGCCGCCGCCCCCTGCACTGTACCTTCATTATTTGAAAATCCTTGATTTTGAATTTTTACCACTAATCCGGTTAAACTTTCCTGAGGTGCTTTATCTAAATAAATTACTGCATTTAAAGATTCACCAATGTCATCATACTTATTTCTTAATTTCTCTAAAAATTCCTTATGAGATACTAAAGTAATTTTTTCATTACCTAAATTAACAATCTCTTTATTAATCTCTTCTAAGCTCTGGCTTTCCTTCTCTAGTCCAACTTTTACATCAGCGATCTTTAACCGAAACGCATCCACTAAAGTACGCGTATTGGCTAATTCCTGAGTAACTTTATTTAACACTTCTTCGGTTATCGCTTTCTCCTCATAAACTTTAGCTTTTTCTAGCTCCAATCTTTTCTTTCGCGCCAAAAATACCTGGTGCTTAGAATTAAAATTGCCCACCTCATTATGCGTATTAGAAATTGCTGTCTCTAAATCTAAGATTTGTTTTTTACTCTCGGAGATCGCTTCTAATGAATTTTTAATCGCTATCCCTAAATTATTAATCTCTGCTTCTTTTTGTGCTAAAATTGCCTGCTTGCTCTCAATGTTTTCTTTAAGGTTATTGTATTCCTCGCGCACACGCGCTAATTTCTCTTCATCCTGTGAAAGCTTGACTTGAGCTTGTTGAATCTGAGTCTCTAAAACACTACTATTAGCTACTAACTCTACAATACGTTGTTGATTAAAATTAATATGCTCATTACTACGTACCAAAGTATTTTCTAAACCTAAAATCTGACTACGTGCATCCATCATTGCTTCTTCCAAAGTTTTTAACTCTGACTGCCGATTAGCAATTTTTTCTTCTTGCAATGACACTAACTGCGCTAATTCTAACTGCTCTTTTTCTAAGCCGGCTAGTTGCGAAATTAATTGTTCTTTTTCTTTTAAAATAATCTTTTTATCTAAATTAGCTAAATCAATCTCCTTTAATTTTAACTCTTCAAAGATCTCTTTATATCGTCTGGCTTTATTGGCTTGACGCTCAAGCGATCCAATCTGACGCTTAACTTCGGTAACGATATCATTAACGCGTAAAAGATTTTGTTCAGTTTCTTCTAACTTACGCATCGTCTCTCTTTTTTGCGCTTTATATTTACTAATACCACTAGCCTCATCAAAAACTACGCGTCGATCTTCCGGACGAGAGCTTAAAACTAAATCAATCTTTCCTTGAGCAATAATCGAATAACTCTCCGCACCAATACCGGTACCTAATAATAGATCTAGAATATCTTTAAGACGCACCGTAGCCTTATTCAGCATATATTCGCTTTCACCGGATCTAAAAAGCCTACGCGTAATTAATACTTCTGGATTATCTACATTAAAAAAACGGTTGGTATTATCAAAGGCCAAACTTACTTCGGCCATACTTAACGGTTCTTTTTGATCTGTACCATTAAAGATAACATCTAACATCTCTGAGCCACGCAAAGATTTAGCGGATTGTTCACCTAAAACCCAGCGAATCGAATCAAAGATATTTGATTTTCCGCACCCATTGGGTCCGACTACCGCGGTAATCCCCGGCTCAAAATTAAGTGTGGTTTTATCACAAAACGATTTAAAACCCACTAACTCTAGTCTTTTAAAGTACATATTTATTCTCCTTATATTTAATGAGGTTGCGATTGACCTTCAAGCCAATCATCAATTTTATCTTTTTTAAACCGCCACTGTCCGACTAATTTTAAGGCTGGTATCTTATTATGCTTTAACCAATCATAAATTGTCCGACGAGTGACCTTTAAATAATCTGCTAAATCTTCAATCGTCATTAAGTTACCATTAACCATAAAAAACTCTCCTGATTTATTTATAAATACTATGTTCGTATTATAAATAAAAGCTTAATTTTTGTCAAGGAGAATCTTTACATTCTTTAACATATAGCTGAATTAGGAGGGGATTTAAAACAGATAGATGCTAAAATATGATAACTGGTCTTGTCTTGGGGTATTGTCTTGCGCTATAACGCTGCGAAAACACCCCAAGCCACCCGTTATCTAAAATAAATTATTTTCGTAATGCTGTTTTAAATGCTTGGGTTAAGGCGGGAACTACTTGAAAGAGATCGCCTACAATTCCGTAAGTAGCGACCTTAAAAATTGGTGCTTCCGGATCTTTATTAATGGCCACAATAATTTTTGAAGATTGCATTCCTACTAAATGCTGAATCTGTCCACTAATACCGCAAGCAAAATAAATTTTTGGACCCACGGTTCGACCTGTCTGTCCTACTTGATGCGAATAAGGCATCCACCCTGAATCTACAGCCGCCCGACTTGAGCCAACGGCAGCCCCTAATACATGGGCCAGATCTTCTAATAATTTAAAATTCGCCTTATCCCCCATTCCCCGACCACCAGAAACAATAATATCAGCTTCCGATAAATTGACCGTAGATTCAATCTCATCAATAATATCTAATAATTTAGTGCGAGAAAAATAAAGGGAACTATCAAAACTTTCTTTAATAATCTTACCGGTACGTTTTTTATCTGGCGACATCGGCGCAAAAACTTTATGGCGCACGGTAGCCATCTGTGGACGATAATTAGGAGAAACAATTGTGGCCATAATATTACCACCAAAAGCTGGCCGGGTTTGTAAAAGAATCTTTTTATCTGGATCAATATCTAAACCAGTACAATCTGCCGTTAAGCCAGCTTTAATATTAATTGCAACCCGAGAAATTAAACTCCTACCTATATTAGTAGCACCACATAAAAGAATCTCTGGTTTATATTTTTTGACTAACTCCACTAAAACATTAGTGTAAGGTTCATCCTGAAAATTAGCCAACTCTGGAGCTTGCACTAAATAAATATTATCCGCGCCGCAAAAAATTAACTCATCTAATTGATCTTCTAATTTATTACCGATAAATACCCCACTAACCTGAGTATTTAATTTTTTCGCTAGTTCCTGAGCTTTGCCGAGTAACTCATAAGAAACCGACTGTACCTTACCATTCTTCTGCTCAATAAAAACCCAAATTCCTTTATAATCTTTAATATCCGGTAAATTACAAACCGCCGGAGTTTTTTCCAAGATAATTGCTTTAAATTTACAAGCCTCTTTACAGGCTCCGCAAAGTGTACACTTATGCAGATCAATAACCGCCTTCTTATTAATAATTTGAATTGCTCCAAATGGGCAAGCTTTCAAACATAAAGAACAACCCGTACATTTTTCAATAATAATAGCAATCGACATTTAATTTACCTCATCCTTAATTAAATCAACTAACTGCTTAGCTATATCAGGGATTTCACCGTTTAAGATTTGCCCGCCGACTCTAGGTGTAGGCGTAAAAATTTTCACTACCTGAGTGGGCGAACCGCACAAACCAATCTGTTGAGGATCTAACTCTAATTCTTTTTGCGTAAGTGTGGTAATTTTAGCACTTTTGGCTTTCATTAAACCTTTTAAAGAAGGAATTCTAGGTTCATTAATTTCTTTCACTACGGTTAAAAGCGCCGGCAACGGAGTTTGGATAATTTCAAAACCCTCTTCTAGCATTCTTTCTACCCGCATTGACTTATCAGTAGCTTCTTCTACTTTTTTCACATAGGTTACCTGAGGAATATTTAAATGCGTAGAAATCCCCGGACCAACCTGGGCAGTATCTCCATCCGAGGCCTGCTTCCCACAAATAATTAAATCAAACGCACCTATTTTTTTAATCGCACCTGCTAATGTATAACTAGTCGCCCAAGTATCGCTTCCGGCAAAAGCCCGGTCGCAAACTAAAAATCCTTCATCGGCCCCCATCGAGATTGCCTCTCGTAAAGCACTATCAGCCTGAGGAGGCCCCATAGTTACAATGCTAACTTTTCCCCCGAATCTCTCCTTAAGCCGAATTGCTTCTTCAATTGCGTACATATCAAAAGGATTAATAATCGACTTAACCCCTTCCCGCATCAAAGTATTAGTTTCCGGATTAATTCTAACTTCCGTAGTTTCAGGAACCTGTTTTATGCAAACAATAATATTCATTTTATTTGGTCATTTCCTTAATCACTTTTAAGCCAATAATACCGCGTTGCACCTGATTTGTACCTTCATAAATCTGGGTAATTTTTGCATCACGCACATATTTTTCAATCGGATAATCTTTCATATAACCATACCCACCGAATAGCTGTAGAGCATCGACACTAACCTTCATCGCCACATCGCTAGCATACATCTTTGCCATCGCCGATTCTTTAGAAACATCTTTTACTCCGGCATCAAGCATTCTGGCGGTAGAATAAACTAAACCGCGCGCCGCTTCAATCTCCGTAGCCATATCCGCAATCATCCACTGAATTCCTTGAAAGCTAGAGATCGGTTTACCAAACTGAATTCTTTCTTTAACATATTTAACCGCTAACTCCATCGCCCCTTGAGCAATCCCTAAAGCCTGAGCGGCAACTCCCGGACGAGACATATCAAAAGTTCTCATGGTGACAATAAACCCCATGCCTTCTTTAGCCAATAAATTCGCTGCAGGAATCTTACAATCCGTAAAAATCAACTCACGGGTGCTAGAAGCACGAATTCCGAATTTATCTTCTTTTTTACCAAAAGTAAAACCAGGTGTGCCTTTTTCTACAATAAATGCAGTTGCGCCACGGGCTCCTTTAGTTTTATCAGTCATCGCAATTACTACATAAGTTTCTGCATCACCACCATTAGTAATAAAATGTTTTAAACCATTTAAAACATAATGGTCGCCAACTTTAACTGCAGTAGTTTTAATTCCTGAAGCATCGCTTCCTGCCTCAGGTTCAGTAATACCAAATGCAGCGATCTTCTTACCACTAGCTAAATCCGGTAAATATTTTTTCTTTTGTTCATCCGTACCAAATAAAACAATCGGAATCGTTCCCAAGGCACTAGCCGCATAGCAAACGGCAATCCCGCCACAGGCACGTGAAAACTCTTCAGTAGCCAAACATAAATTCATCGTGCTATTAGCAAATCCACCGTACTCTTCAGGAATAAATAAGCCAAACATATCTGATTCACCTAAAACCTTCATTACTTCCCAAGGATACTCTTCGCTAATATCATATTTAGCCGCCACCGGACGAATTTTTTCTTCGGCGATTTTATGCGCTAAATCTTTAATCATCTTTTGTTCATCAGTTAACAAATAATCCATAGCTTCCTCCTATTAAATTAACATTTCAGAGATTATAACATAAAAAATAAATTTTACAATAATTTTACTTGCCCCATTTAGAAGTAGCACCTTAGGCCAAGAGAGTTCTAATAAGATAGCACTTTTAGCAGGGCAATCTCTTGACAGTTGGGGAATTTAGGACAGTTAATGCACTCCGCCCAAATTTTATGAGGAAGGGCCGCATGCTTAATTTTCTTAAACCCTAACTTTTTAAAAAATTCCGGCTTATAAGTTAACACAAAGATCTTTTTCGATCCTAAAACTTCTGCTTCCGCCAGACAGGCCATCACTAAATCTCTCCCTAAACCATTTTTTTGTTTATTTTGCGCCACCGCTAAACATTTAATTTCAGCTAAATCATCCCAAGAGATATGCAAAGCAGCGCATCCCACAATTTTAGACTTCTCTTCACAAACCCAGAAATCACGAATATTCTCATAAAGTTCATTCAACGAACGCGCTAACATGACATCCCGTTTAGCAAAATATCCGATTAACTTCTGAATTTGCTGAATATCTTTAATTTTAGCTTTTCTAATCATTTAATTTCCGTCCCTTTGGCGACTACCACAATTCCTGAATCACTGACAAAAAATTTCTTTTTATCTTCTTCTAAATTAAACCCGATCACCATCCCCTGGGGGATAGTTACATCTTTATCGATAATCGCGCGTTTAATTTTAGCATGCCTGCCGACGTTAACCCCTTCCATCAAGATAGAATCATAAACTTCAGAAAAACTGTTTATACGTACATTCGGCGAAAGAATCGAACGCTGTACACGCCCCCCCGAAACTACGCAGCCTTCTGAAACAATAGAATCTAAAACTAATCCCACCCTTCCTTCTTCTTTATCTCCGGAGTGGACAGTCTTCACCGGAGGATATTGCTCCTGAAAAGTTCTAATCAACCACTCTTGATCATAAAGATTAAACGTGGGATTAACGGCAATTAACTCCATATTAGCTTCATAATAAGCATCGATTGTTCCGATATCGCGCCAATACTGATCTTCGTTATTTTCGTTACGAAAATTATAAGCGACAATCTTCATCCCTTTTTTTAACATCTGCGGAATAATGTCTTTGCCAAAATCATGGGAAGATTTATTATTATTAGCATCCTCTAATAACTCTTGCATGAGCACTGATTGATTAAAAACATAAATTCCCATTGAACCATAAATTCTATCTGGCTTACCAGGGATAGTTTTAGGATTAGCGGGTTTTTCATGAAAACCAGTAACCCGACCATCAGCATCTGCTTCCACTACGCCTAATTGTCTAGATTTACTTTTTTCAATCTCTACCACGCCAACCGTTAAATCAGCATTTTGCACACGGTGCACATCAATCATCGAATAATAATTCATCTTATAAACATGGTCGCCAGCTAAAATTAAAACTTCATCCGGTCGATCCATATCTAAGGTATAAAGATTCTGATAAATTGCATCAGCAGTTCCCAAATACCACGAATCTCCAATGCGCTGTTGAGCCGGAAGCAATTCAATAAATTGACCTAACTCTGAAGGCAGAAAATTCCAACCTAAACGAATATGTCTTTGTAAGGATGCGGATTTATACTGCGTTAAAATATAAATTTTACGCATTCCGGAGTTAATACAATTACTTAAAGTAAAATCGATAATACGATAAATTCCGCCAAAAGGAACCGCAGGCTTAGTGCGATCTTTGGTTAACGGTAAAAGACGCTCACCTTTTCCACCGGCCATAATAAAAGTTAAGACTTTGCGCATCATTTAATTAGTGCTCCGGTTAAGCCATGGCGAATCATTATTACCGCATCCAAAATAATCTTTTTTCTCGCCGGCTTTGAAGAATGCTCAACTAGGGAAAGAAAAATCGGAATATTAGCAATCGCATCTACTGCCACAAAAAGCGGAATAAAGCTAAGGATATAAGGCTTCAATGCTTCCATCATCCTTATATTATACGAAAATGTAGTTTGATTGGCAATAGAAAATTAGAAATACTCTTGATAAACTTCTTTGAAACGGTTAACAGCTTTAAAAATTAAATTTTTGGCAGGCTTAACTAAAGCTAGACTCCCTACAGTCTTATTCTCCAAATCTTCACAAATCATTCCCAGACAAGTTAAATAAGTCAGATACTTTTGACCAGATAATTCGCTATTTTCTTTAACTAAAGTCATAATTTCTGCATGATTAACTTTACCGATTTTAACCGGAATCCCCATTACTGATTCCATCATTTCAATAAATCCATCTGTAAGTAAAGTTTTACCAACCATTACAAAATTATCAATTTCATGCAAAGCAACTTTTCTCTCCACCACTTCCTTAATTTGCGAACAGATCAAGCGACCGGAATTTGTCGTCATCAGAGCTACATCCCTTTGCTTAATTGGCTTATAAAACTCATCTTTCTTTACTAAGATTTCTTTATTTTCCGGAATACTGCTAGCATCGCCAATAATTCCATAAGAGCGTTTAATGTCTTCTGCTAGCTCAGTATTAATTTTTAACCCTTCGCAAAGCTGTGCGGTCATACTATTACCGCCTAAACTTAAAATTTGAATATCTTGTAACAATCCGTCTTTAAAGATTAATAGTTCCGTGACATCGCTACCTACATCACAAAATACAGTCAAACCTTTTTTCTCAAATCTACCAAACACAGCTTTACTAGTAGCTAATCCTGAAAAAGAAAGATTTCTAATCTCATAACCGGCTTGGCTAATTACCCGGCTTAAACTTTGCAAAGACGCTAATCTAGCACAAATCAGATACAAGTCTACTTCTAGACGATGGCTGTATAAGCCTAAAGGATTAATCACCTGACTTTTAGAATCAATCGCATAACTAGACGGAATAACATGAATAATCTCTTCTTCTAAACTTGAACCTAAAATACGTGCCTGTTCATTAGCACTAGCAATATCCGTAGTCGTAATTACTTTGTTTCCGCGTTCAGCTAACGGTATAATCGCATGGCTATGCTTAGTAGAGATATCCTTACCCGAGAAATTAGTATGAATAAACTTTATCTTTAACCCAGATTTAGCTTTTAAGTGTTTAATAATCTTTGTTAGACAAGTAATTAACTCCGTAGCATCAACGATTACTCCTTCTTTAACCCCAGAAGATGGCAAAGAATCAAAGTAAACACTCTCAATACGGTTCTTCTTAATCTTAGCTAAAGCCGCAGAAATTTTATTCGAACCAATATCAATTGCACAAATATAGTTATTATTTAACATTATTAAGCTTAATTAACGGCTCCTTGAACCTAAGATCGATATATTTTATATTCAGCCATTCTTTACGCATCTGCATAACTAAACCACCCAAAATCAACATCTTCTCACGAATATTACTTGCTCCCGTGCGTACCTCAAAACCCATCCATTCCACTTGAGGGCGTGTCCGAGTAAAATCAACTAACTGCCGAGGTAAAAGAATAAAAAAACTTGCACTCTCTAAATTAGCCACATCGATTCTTTTTAAAGAAAACCCCAGAAAACTTTTATTAGCGTTAAACTCTTTCAATATCGCTAATGCTAACTCTAGTTCGACTTTTTTATATTTTGTTCCAGGTTTAGGCGCAAATATTTTTGTCTCTAATCCATAGATTATCGGTAGCCCTTGTGCCTGAATAGCTGCAGTCGGATAGAACAAAACTCCTTGTTCATCGATAGCAAAATCTTTATAAAACTTAACTAAAGCTTGTGGTTTGCGTTTTAAAAAATCTATAAACAAACAATTGGGAAGAATCCTGGCAAATCTTATCTTTCGACAATCAGAACAATGTAAGGCAGCTCGATGAGCTTCTAGATTTAAATCTAAAGCAAAAATATTTTTACCTTTTAAATAATCAAAAGAGCTATCGGAATTTCTTACCACCACTTGCTTAACCACAAAAAAATCCGAACTGCTTAACGCTTTCCAAATATAGCCTATTATAAATGAGAAGGCAAGTAAAATTATTAACAAAAATATAATTAACTTTACCGGAAAATTAATTTTTTTATTTTTCATAAGCCAATTCTAGCAACTTAAGACAAAGGTGATTAAAGTCTATTCCTCTAATCTTAGCCGCCTTTGGTAAAAGACTAGTCGCAGTCATTCCAGGAATAGTATTAACTTCTAATACAAAAGGTAATCCAGTTTTATCTAATATAATATCCGTACGCGAACAACCAAAACAACCTAAAAGTTTATGTGCGGTTAACGCCGCCTCCTGCGCTTTTTTAGCCACTATTTCATCTAATTGTGCAGGAATAATATATTCAGTCAACCCGGCCTGATATTTAGCTTCATAATCAAAAAATTTATGTTTGGAAATAATTTCAATTACCGGTAAAGCCTCTGTTCCTAAGACACCTACGGTTAATTCACGACCAAAGATAAATTCTTCAATAATTATACGTTGATCAAATTGAAAAGCTAAATCAATAGCTGCAGGAAGTGCCTCTGTTGTCTCTACCAAAGAAAGTCCGATGCTAGAGCCATGATTAGCCGGCTTAATTACTAAAGGTAGGCCTAAATTATTTTCATATACTTTATTTTTTTGGTAAATAGTTTTTTCTAAAAAATTAGATTTAGGTACATACAGCCCCCCGTCTCTAAACATTTTTAATGCACCGATCTTATCCATCGCTAAACGGCTAGCTAAAACTCCTGAAGCCGTATAAGGAATACGAATTTTTTCCAAAATCTCTTGGATTGCTCCATCTTCGCCAAAACGCCCGTGTAAAGCGATAAAAGCAGTTTTTAAATTTGCCTGACGAATTAATTGAATGTTTGCCTCTACCTCATCCGTAGTAATATCAATTCCCACTGCTTCTACTCCTGACTCTAGCAATGCGGATAATACAGCTTTGCCGCTTTTAAAGGAGATCTCTCTTTCCGAAGAAGGCCCTCCCATCAAAACCCCTACTTTGCCAAAATCTTTTATCTCCATATTTTTATCTCTGGTTTAAGATTAATTTTAAACTTTGCTTTTACTTTTCTTTGCATCAATTTCATTAATGATAACACTTGGCTACACTTTGCTCGACCAGAATTTAAAATAAAATTAGCATGTAAGTCAGAGACCAAAGCCGCTCCCATTTTTGTTCCTTTTAATCCACAACCGTCAATTAATCTACCAGCAGATGTTTTAACGGGATTCTTAAAAACACAACCGGCATTAGGCAAGCGGTTACTCTGACTTTTACTACGTTTTAAAAGAAACTGTTTAATCTGAGCACTAATTCGCTTTTGTTCTGCTTTTTGCAACTTAAGTTTTGCCGAAATAATAATATATTTATCTAAATTAGATTGGCGATAAGCGAATTTTAATTGTTCTTTACTTAAAATTTTTAATCTACCGCAATAATCTATAACCGTAACTTCTTTTATCAATTCTCCAATTGATCTTCCCCAGGCCCCCGCATTACCCGCCAAAGCCCCACCTAAAGTCCCTGGAATTCCGATTAAAAATTCTAGGCCGGTTAAACTTTTGCGCTTGGCGAATTCAATTACCTGATTTAATTTTAAAGCGCTTCCTAAAATTAAATCAGTTCCTTTATTATAAATAAATTTAAAATCATTGCCACTTAATTTAATTACTAGCCCCTTAACTCCAGAGTCACTGACTAAAATATTACTTCCTGCGCCTAAGATCCGAACTTTTAACTTTAATTTCTTAGCATTAAGCAACGCGACCTGAAGTTCTTTAAGAGATTGTGCCAAAAGAAAAAACTGCGCCGGTCCGCCAATTTTAAAACTAGTGTATTGTGCCAAATTAATTTTACGCTTAATTTTTAAGTTCTTGGGCCAAAGCATTAGAAATTTTCACGATATCCCCGGCCCCTAAAGTAATGACCAAATCATTTTTCGAGATCATTTCCAAGAGATGGTTGAGGATGTCCTCCTTAGGTAAATAAATCGCTACTTTATCTTTAAAATTTTCTTTAATCCTTGATAATAATTTTTCCGCATTAACTCCGGAAATCGGTTTTTCACTAGCTGCATAAATATCAGTAATAATTAAATAATCAGCCTGGTCAAAAGCCTGCGCAAAATCATCCAAAAGTAACTGCGTACGACTGTAACGATGCGGCTGAAAGACCACAATTTTACGTTTTCCTTTTAAATTATCTATCGCCGCCAATGTCGCTTTAATCTCGCAAGGATGATGCGCATAATCATCCAAGACCAAATATTGATTATTGCAAAATTTTGTCTCTAACCTGCGGCCTGCTCCTTGATAGCCAGCTAATGCTTTACGAATAAACTCTAGATCAATTCCTAGCTCTAAACCCAGAGCAATTACTGCTAATGAATTTGAAATGTTATGCTTTCCACCTAATGATAAACAAAAGCGCCCCAGTAACTGCTTCTTAACATAACAATCAAATTCACTAGAAAGTCCGTTAAATACAATATTAGTAGCATAAATATCCGCGCCCGGTTTTAAACCAAAGGTTAAACATTTACCTTTATAAGCAGAGACCAATTTTAAAAGATTTAAATCATCATAACAGATAAAAATTACCCCATCTTTTTCTGTGCGTTTTATAAAAGTTTTAAATGCTTGGATTTCATTCTCAAAATTATGATAATAATCTAAATGCTCCCGATCAATATTAGTAATTATCGAATACGTCGGTGAATAATTTAGAAATGAACCATCTGATTCATCTGCCTCAGCCACAAAATAATCTCCATTACCTAAACAAGCATTACTCTGAATATTATTCAGAACTCCTCCAATAGCTACCGTAGGCCTTAATCCAGCCTCTAATAACATATAGGAGACTAAAGAAGTCGTCGTAGTCTTGCCATGGCTACCGGCCACAGTAATCGCCTTTTTATCCTGCATTAATGCAGCCAGAGCCTGCGCTCTTTTGATTAATGTTTTCCCTAAAGCCTTGGCTTGACACAATTCAGGATTATCACTGCTTATAGCTGAAGAATAGACTACAACATCTTGTTCGATAATATTCTTGGCCGCATGACCCATAAATATAGTCGCACCTAAACTTTTTAACTCATCGGTATTTTGATTTTCTTTTAAATCAGAGCCGCTTACTTTGTAGCCACTTTTAAGCAAAAGCTGGGCTATCCCGCTCATCCCAATTCCACCAATTCCGATAAAATGGTAGTATTTTTTCATTTTAAAATATATGCTTTCCAGGCACTTTCTAAATCTGACAAACTATCAAAAGAATAAGCATATCTAAAAGCTCTAGTTAAATCTTTATTATCACGCAAATACTGACAAAACGATACAAACTTATCTTTACCAAACTCAGAGATTAAATAATTCAGCAAACTATAGGACTCAACATAAAATAAATTAATTACTTGTTTATCTTGAGTAGTCAGTGACCTAAAACTGCTCAATTGATTTAAGTCCATAAAAGTATTACTTCTAATTTTTTCACTTAGATAACTCTTAAGATAATAATTTTGTGAACGTTTTTCTTGAAAAGAAGCCACCCCTTCTTCTAACCAAAGGGGAACCGCCGGATTAGAAAAACCGACCATCTCGCGAAAAATTATGTGCGCCAATTCATGAGCTAAAACATTATCCAAAAGCTCTGGGGCAGTAGCATATGTCTGAATTGACTTATTTCTTACTACGACTGCTCCGGAAGACCAAGCCAAATCACGATTAGCATTTTTATAATCTTCTTGATTATCATAAAGATAAATTTTAGCGCGATTATCCCAAGTCCAGAAATTTAAACGATTAAATCCAAACTCATCAGTAATCTCATCATAATAAGTTTCTACTTTTTGAGCTAACTGATTAAGCAGGTTTTCAGGAGCCTGCTTATAATAAATTAAGCAATGCGTACTTTTAAAAATTTGCCAATCCTGATCTTGTGCAAAAACCATTACTGGTAAAAAAAACAAAAAAATTAATAATTTAAATTTGAGCATCATTTTAAAGTTAATATTAGGTTGGTTAAATTTGTTGTTGCATCTAAAACATTTATTTGTTCATAAGCCTTTTGCATTTTTTCTAATTTCTGGTAATTAAAAAGATATGTCGATAATTTTTCCTTCAACTGCTCTACGGCTAAATCCTGATCAAGTAATATCTCTGCGGCAGCAATATTTTCTAAAACCTGCGCATTGGTTAATTGATGAGCATAAGCAAATGGATACGGAATTAATATTGCTGGCACTTTAAATTTCACTAACTCGGCCACAGTAGTCGCTCCGGCACGACAGATAATTAGATCGGCAAAACTATAAGCATATTGCATTTGAGGAAGAAATTCAAAGACTCTAGTCGCTAAACCTGAAACCTCATAGCTAGCTTTAAAATCAGACAAATCTCCAGCGCCAGTAATATGCACAACTTGTAAATCTTTTCGATTTTCAAAAGTAACCAATGCTTCTAAACAAGTGGAATTTAATTTTATCGCTCCCTGACTTCCTCCAGTAATTAATATATTAAATTTCCCCTCTTCAAGCTTAAAAAAATCTAATGCCTGTTTTCTTTCTAGCTTAACTAAATCTCTACGTAGTAAATTGCCAGTTAAGGATATCTTTCCTGAACTAATATTTAAATAATCTTTAGTTTGAGTAAAAGAAACGGCAACTTGATCAACTAATTTAGCCAATAATTGATTGGCCCTGCCAGGAATAACATTTTGTTCATGAATTATAGTTTTAATTCTAAACAACCAAGCCCAAAAAATTATAGCCACAGTATTTAAGCTACCAAACCCCACAACCACATCCGGCTTAAATTCTAAAATAATCAACAGAGCTTCCCAGGCTCCTTTTAAAAAAACAAAAAACCCTTTGATATTTTTAGTATTTAACTTTAGAGTTAAATTAACATCATGAATATATTTAACTCTATCTGCTTCAACTATAATCTTATTACGTTTACTTTTTTCAGGTAAAACTAAAAGCAAATCATTAACTAGGCCCTGCAATGAATCAATTAAGGCCAACGCCGGAAAGATATGTCCACCACTAGAGCCACTAACAATTAAAACACGCATACTTTAAGGATACTCTCCCGTGCGAGCAATGTTAATTAAAATACCTAAACTTACCATATCAAATAAAAGCGAAGAGCCACCGTAGCTGACAAACGGTAAAGGCAACCCTTTAGTCGGAAAAACTCCACAAGAAACACCAATATTAACAATCGCTTTAAGAGAGATCATTAAGATTAGTCCCAATGCTAAAAAATAACCAAATTTATCCTGTGCGTTTTTGACAATCTTTAAACCTTGCTGAATAAAAAGCATAAACAACACAATTAATCCTAGTGTCCCAATTAATCCAAGTTCTTCTCCGATAATCGAAAAAATAAAATCAGTGTGAGCAGCCGGAAGGTAAAAAAGTTTTTGTTGAGAATGTCCTAATCCCCTACCAAACAAACCGCCAGAGCCTATGGCAATCTGTGACTGAATAATTTGAAAACCTGTTCCTTTGGGATCTAACCAAGGATTTATAAAAGCTAAAATTCTTACGCGACGATACGCTACTCTAAAAACCAATAAATAAAGTACCGGCAAACTACAAAGGATTAAACTTAAAATATAACTTCCTCGGGTTCCGGCAACATAAAGCATAATTATAACTACGCTGGCTAAAGCAATCACGGTTCCTAAATCTGGCTGCAAAAGGATCAATAATGAAGCTACTCCTAATATACAAATAGGAGGAATAAATCCTTTAAGCAATAATTTAATATCATTGCCTTTGCGGCAAATAAAATCTGCCAGATAAATAATAACTGCCAGATTAGCAAACTCCGCAGGCTGAAAACTAATAAAATAAAAACGAAACCAACGCCGAGCACCGGAGACTTCTCTACCTATCCCAGGGATAAGTACTAAAACTAACAAGGCAAAAGCTATCCAAAGTATTAGCCGGGCATACTTTCTAATTAAACGATAATCAATCAACATCGCTAAAAAAGTTAAAAACATCCCCGCTAACAGAAAAAATAAATGACGTTTTAAAAAATAAAAACTATCGCCATATTTTTCCCAAGCATAAATACTCGAAGAACTATAAATCATAATAACGCCGACACAGATAAGTAAAATCGATATCGTCAATAGATTAATGCGCGTTTTTCTAATCATGAATTTTATTTTTTTTAGCTAAAGCTAATACGATTTTTTTAAAAGTTCTCCCGCGATCTTCATAATCGGCAAACATATCATAACTTGAACACATCGGACTTAACAATATACTAAACCCCGGACGGGCAAAAGAAAAAGCCTGACTAACCGCATCCTCCAAACTATTAGCTTTCTCAATCAAAAACTCATTTTTTAAACAAGCGGCGATTTTATCTTTGGCTTCTCCAATCAAAACTAATCGCTTAACCTTATTTTTAGCCGCTTTTTTAATTACTCCGTAATCAATACCTTTATGCCTACCTCCTGCAATTAGTATCACCGGTCCCATAATACTATTTAAAGCCCAAATCGCCGAATCAGCGGTAGTCGCTTTTGAATCATTAATAAATTTTACTTGCTTAATCGTAGCCACTTCTTCCATGCGATGTTGGATACCCTTAAATTTTTTAAACACATCCAACATCTTTTGTTTACTAATGCCTAATATTTGTCCCACTTTAAAAACTACAGCTTGATTGGGGTTAAGACCGGATTTTTTTGTAAAAAATTCTACTTTTGAGGCCGGCTCTTTGGCTATCTTTCTTAGTAACTGGTCCTGACCATTTAAAATCAAAAAATCGTGATTATCCTGATTTAAAAAAATACGCTTCTTAGCATCTACATACTCCTGCATATTTTTATAACGATCAAGATGGTTGGGAGTAATATTAATAATTACTGCTATTTTGGGCTTAAAATCCTTAATATTTTCTAACTGGAATGAACTTACTTCTAAAACTATAAAATCTCCTTTACGCATCTTAGCAACTTCCCCGCTAAAAGGGTTACCGATATTTCCGCAAACAAAAACTTTTTTTCCAGAAGCTTTAATAATTTTACCAATTAACGTAGTAACTGTAGTTTTTCCGTTAGCCCCGGTTACAGCAATAATCTGTGCCGGACAAAGAAAACTTGCAATTTCAATCTCAGCATAAACTGGGATCGCTAATTTCTTGGCCCAGATAATTGGAGCAACATTGCCAGGCACGCCGGGAGAAATAACTACAATATCGGCGTCTTCGATAAAACTTCTACTATGTTTACCTAATTCTAGCTTAATTTTTTTTGACGAAAGCAACTTAGCAAAAGCTTTTGTTTGTACAGAATTCTTAATATCAGTAAGTCGCACTTTTGCACCCAGGCTATGCAAAAGATTAGCACAAGCCACTCCGCTGCGCGCCAAACCTACAATCGTTATTTTTTTATTTTTAAAAAAATCGGTATTACGCATAGATAAGTTAGCGAATCTTCAAAGTAATCAGAGTAAACAAGGCAAGTAAACCAGCAATAATCCAAAATCTAACAATTATTTTATTTTCATGCCAATTCAGAAACTGAAAATGATGATGTAGCGGAGCAATTCTAAAAATACGTCTTTTAGTTAATTTAAAAGACCCTACTTGCAGTATAACCGATAAAGCCTCTAGCACAAAAATTCCTCCCACAATAATTAATAACATCTCCTTTTTAATTAACAACGCTACGGTTCCGATGGCACCCCCCAAAGCTAATGATCCCACATCCCCCATAAAAATTGAAGCCGGATAACAATTAAACCACAAGAACCCTAGACCTGCCCCCACAATACTAGCACAAAAAATGGCCAGCTCCCCTCCACCTTTAATATATGGAATCAGTAAATACTCACTTAAATTAATATTTCCCGAAACATAACAAAGTACACTAAAAGCAATTCCCACCATCACCATAATCCCGATAGCCAGTCCATCTAGGCCATCAGTCAAATTCACCGCATTAGATGAGCCAGCAATTACTACAATAACGAATAAAATATACAAACCATCAATATCAAAACCATTTTTTAAAAATGGGATATCAATTCTAGAGCTATGTGCAGAGTCCATGATCAAAATTATTCCCAAGATCAAACCTAAAACAATTTGGCTGGTAAGTTTTACGCTGGATGGCAAGCCGCTAGCTTTTTTCTTAATTTGTTTTAAATAATCATCGGCAAACCCCGTAAGACCCAACCAAACTGTGCTAAATAAAACAATCCAGATACAACGCATCGCTAAATCCGCCCAAAGCAAAGTAGAAATTACTACAGTAGCTAAAATAAGGATCCCCCCCATAGTCGGAGTGTCCTGCTTATGACGTTGCAGATCATCTAATTTTAAACTATCAGCTTTGTTTATTTTTTCTCCCACCTTAAGTTCTTTTAATTTTCTAATTAATAACGGACCAAAAATTAGACTAAGAATAAAAGCTGTGAGAGCAGCCATAACCGCGCGGAAAGTAATATAGCGGAAGATATTAAACGACGAGATTGTATCTCTAAGAGAATAAAACAGATGATAAAACATTAAACTTTAAAAACCTCTTCCATTTTCATTGACCGAGATCCTTTTACTAAGATCATATCTTTTGGATCAAGAACTATTTTATTAAACAATAAATCTCTGGCTTCCAGCGCACTAGAACAAGAAAATATATTTTTGGTAGCAAAACCTAAATTTTGTGCTTCTTGAGCAGTGATTTTAGCTAAATTCCCTACAGTCACCAATAGATCACAAGTATTAGTTATACTCCTAGCTATTTGTCTATGCAATAATTCTTTTTGATTACCTAACTCTAACATATCCCCCATCACCAAAACTTTTTTACCCGAACATTTAACAGAATTTAAGGTAGCTAATGCCATTTCTAATGAAAGCGGATTGGAGTTATAAGTATCATCGATAAAATTAAATCCTTTAAATCCAATAAGATTGAGCCGACCTTTAGGAAATTTAAAATTCTCTAATCTTTGGGCAATCTTTAAATAATCAACTCCCAATATTCTGCACACCGCAATTGCCGCCAATGCGTTATAAACATTATGATGACCTAATGTCGATAAAGCAAAATCAAATTTATTATTAACTTTAAACTCTAGCCGGCCATGACTATACTTAATATTGGAACCCTGAAAATCACTTTTTTCATTAATCCCATAAGTAAAGCTATCCACGGTTTTATCTTTACTTAAAATTAAACGCTTAAGCATCTTATCATCAGCGCAAAGAATCGCTAATCCTGGTTTAATTAAATTATCTAAGAGCCTAGATTTCTCTTTTAAAACTCCATTAAGATCTTTGAGAAATTCAATATGGCTTAAGCCAATATTAGTAATTACACCAATGTTAGCAGCAGCAATTTCTGCTAAATAATCAACTTCTCCAAAATGATTAGTCCCAATCTCCACTACCGCATAATCATCTTTATTTGTTAACTGGATCAAAGTCTGCGGTAAGCCAATTTGATTATTTTTTGTTCCTTCATTTTTCAATACTTGTGCATCGCCGGATAAAACCCAAGCAATCATCTCCTTAGTAGTAGTCTTACCATTGGAACCAGTAACCGCAATTACCGGTAAACCAATCTTCTTTCGCCAAAACTTAGCCAGGCTACCCAAAGCTAATTGTGTATCTTGAACTTGCATAATGGCTACTGTTTTAGGAACAATCACTTCCGGCATACTTTCTACAATTAAACCGCTGGCCCCTAATTTTAAAACAGCCGCAATATAATGATGGCCATCAAAATTATTACCCTTTAAAGCCAAAAACACTTCACCTGATTTAAAATTTCTAGAATCAGTTGAGATAGCCCCTAGCTTATCAGATAATTTTCCCTGAATAAGTTTTGCCCCGGTAGCTTTAATTATTTCATTAACTTTAAACACTGTTTAACCACCTTTTGATCGCTAAAAGTTAAAATTTTATTTTTTAATATTTGGCAACACTCATGTCCCTTGCCGGCAATTAACAAACAATCACCTTTTTTACAAATCGCTAAACCTGCACGGATCGCCTCGAAACGGTCGCCTTTGATACAATAATTATTTTTTTTAATTCCTTTACAAATTTCTTTAATAATCTCTTTAGGATTTTCAGAACGAGGATTGTCATCAGTAATAATTGCATAATCAGCTAACTTACTCACAACTTTGCCCATTTTCGGACGCTTAAGTTTATCCCGCTCTCCTCCGCAACCAAAGACAATAATAATTTTGCCTTCTACCAACGGTCTTAAGGCAGTAATCACATTAAATAAAGCATCCGGAGTATGTGCGTAATCAACAAAAATACCAAAACCTTTGTTACTATTGATTTTCTCCAACCTACCGGGGACGTTTTTAAATTTTTCAATTGCCGACTTAATCACATTTACATCTAACTTCTGACTTAACCCCCAAGCAACCGAAGCTAATAAATTATAAATATTATGTTTACCGGTAAGCTGAGTCTTTAAACGAATTTTTATCTTCGGACCCAGCAACGTAAACTCAGTAAAATGCAACCCATAGTTAATATCTTTAGCCATCAGCATCGCTGATCTATCTATACCATAAGTAAAAATTTTGGCTCGAGTTTTTCTGATTATCCGGCCAGCATACTGATCGTCTTGATTAATAATAGCTATCGAACTGGTAGATAAACCAGTAAAAAGCTTAAGCTTAGCTAAAAAATACTGCTCTAAGCTTTTATGATAATCCAAATGATCCTGCGTAAGATTAGTAAAAATTGCCGTGCTAAAATTAATCCCCGCTACCCTTTTTTGATCTAGAGCATGCGAAGAAACTTCTATAGCGCAATATTTTATTTTATTTACATGCATTCTTGCTAATAGGCTTTGCAATTCTACCGGCCCTGGTGTAGTATTTTTGGCCACAAAAGTTTTTCCTTTATAGCGATAGTTAATCGTTCCGATTACTCCGCAGGATAAATTCGCCTCTTGGGCAATAGCTTCAATTAAATAAGCAACGGTAGTCTTACCATTAGTTCCGGTGATCCCCACACATTTAAGTTTATCTGCTACAGAGCCATAAAACTTGCTGGCTTGTTTAGCCAAATATAAACGACAATCGTTAACTTTAATTAATTTAATATTTTTAGAAACTACAAATTTAGGTAACTGCTTTGCCGCTACAACCGTTGCCCCTTTAGCAATCGCATCCTGAATAAATAAATTTCCATTCTTCTGATTACCAGCAATCGCCACAAAAGCAAAACCTTTTTTAACCTGTTGAGAATTAGCGGTAATGCCTTTAATTTTTACCCCTTTGATTTTCATCGTGCTAAAGACTCCGCGGGTATTTCATTACCTTTTAAATAACGAATTACATCACCAGCCACTCTTTGAAATACGGGTGCAGCTACCGTACCCCCAAAATAAGTTCCGCGCGGCTCATCCACCGTAACCACCATCGCTAACATCGGATCTTCGGCCGGAGCAAAACCGATAAATGAAGCAATAAATTTATCATGAGAATAAGTACCGTTGGCTTCCAGTTTTTGTGCGGTTCCGGTTTTACCAGCAGCAGTAAATCCAGAAACCTTAGCCATCCTACCTGTACCTTCCTCAACTGCTCCGGTTAAAATCTTTTTTATCCGCAAAGCTGTATCTACTGAAATAACTTTGCGAATCAACATAGGCTTATTTTGCTTAATAATTTGACCTTGATTATTGCGTACTGAATCAATAACATATGGACGCATCAGTTGACCGCCATTAGCAATTACCGAAATTGCACTCACTAACTGTAAAGCGGTAACCCCCACCCCTTGGCCCATAGGAATAGCAGTAATTGAAGATTTGGACCAGGAACGCACTGGAATGATCATTCCGGAGATCTCACCAGACAAATCGATTCCTAACTTTGCTCCAAAACCAAACGCTTTTAAATAACGATAAATTGTATCTGCTCCCAAAAACATCGCCACTTTAACTGTACCAATATTACTAGATTCTTCGATTACTTGCTTAAAAGTAAGTAAACCATGGGCTTTATGATCATGCAGGATACGGCCCCCTACTCGATATGCGCCATTTTCACAATTAATCATATCTTCTTCCTTAACTTTTTTTTCTTCTAAGGCCGCAGAAGCAGTGACAATTTTAAACACAGAACCTGGCTCAAATAAATCACAAATAGAACGATTGCGCATTGAATCTTTACTTACACCAGAATAATTATTTAAATCATAGTTAGGACGACTAGCCATCGCTAAAATTTTGCCTGTATGTGGATCCATCACAATAATACTAGCCGCTTTTGCGCGCGAGCTTTTATAAACTTTATCTAATTCTCTTTCTGCAATATATTGAATCACCTCATCAATAGTTAAAACCAAATCTAAACCATCCACCGGCAAAACCATCTTTTCCCAAAGATCTAATTTTTTTAACCGCGCATCCCGTAAAAAAATCGCCCAACCGGCTGTTCCGGATAAATATTTATTATAATCTCTTTCCGCTCCCTCTAACCCAACATTATCCATTCCACTAAAACCAATAATATGGCTAGCTAAATAACTGTTAGGATAGATTCTCTTGGTTTCTTTGACAAAACCTAAACCTTTAATATTTAATTTTTTTATTAAATCAGATTTTTCTGGAGATAATTTACGGGCAATCCAAATAAATGCTTTTTTCCGATACAATCTATCCTGTAAATAAGTACGCTGGCTACCCAATATTGGCAGTAACTGATCGATAACCGCCTCTTTATTTTTGATCGCTGTAGGAACCGCATAGAGAGAATCCATTGACAAATTATAAGCCTGAATTTTAAGACTAGAATCATAAATTGCCCCACGACGAGGCTCTAATTCAACTAATTGATTATGCTGTTTATTAGCAATTGCGGTAAGATAATCCGAACGGAAAAATTGTATAAATAAAAGGCGTCCTACGCAAAGCGTAAGAAAAATGAAGAAAACTAAAAATACCGCCTCGCTTCTTCGGCGATAATTACTGATATACACTAGATTTTTTAGGAGTAATAAATATTAGGGGTTAATTGTTTTTGCCACCGCTTCACGCTTTAAACTAAAAATCCGTGCTAAAAGACTTTCTTGATTCTGATTCTGATCTGCAACTTTTAAACCTTCCTTAGAAGCAATAAACTTAACAAATCGATAATTATCCGGCATCTGAAAATCCTGAGACTGATTAATACGATTTCCAATATTTACCAAAGAAGAACTTTTGTTAATATTATACTTTAGCGCAGTATTTTTATCTAGCAATTCTGTAAAAACCGCTTGTTTCTTTTGCCCTAAATAAGCCAAGCGAAATATCTCGCTTTGTTGATAAACATACAACACGCAAAATGAGGTAATAAATATAACCATCGATAAAAATTTAGTTAGCTTCATTTTTCTTATATCCTCATGGCTACCCTAAGCTTAGAGCTACGACTGGCGTGATTATTCTCAATCTCGCTCATCATCGGCGTCAGGGGTTTAGGTGTAATAATTTCTATTAATCCGTCGGCCTTTAATGCCCGAAATGTATGTTTAATCGCGCGATCTTCTAAAGAATGAAATGAAATAACACATATTCTAGCCTGCTTTTTTAAAATTGCAACGGCTTTCTTAATCGTACTTTCTAAAATTTCTAATTCTCGATTAACGGCAATCCGTATTGCTTGAAAAGTACGCGTTGCCGGATGAATCCGGTAATAACTTTTCCGATAACGATGAGGAATGGCCCGCATCACTAAATTAGCTAACTGCTTAGTTGTAGAGATCGCCGCTGTTTTGCGTTCTTCAACTAATAAATGCGCAATCCGGTTATGCCAACGTTCCTGACCAAAATTCCAAAGCATATCCGAGATCTCATTTTCATTTAAGTTATTCACTAAATCATACGCCGATATATAACTACTTTTATCTAAACGCATATCTAGTGGCCCCTCCTCTTGAAAACTAAATCCGCGCTGAGGATCTTTAAGTTGATAGGTAGAAATTCCTAAATCAAAAACTATTCCATCTACTTGATCAACTCCCAGTGTACTTAGAACTGAATCTATCTCTGAAAAATTTGCATGCACAAATTCAGTACAATCTTTATACTGCGCTAATCTTTGTCGACAAATCTCTAATGAACTTTCATCACGATCAATGCCAATCAATCGCCCACCCGGAGTTATACGTTTTAAGATCTCCAGAGCATGTCCACCATTACCTAAAGTTGCATCCACAATCACTTGCCCTGGCGCAAGCTTTAGATAATCAATAACTTCATCCAACATTACCGGAACGTGCAAATTCATTTCTAACATTTATACATCCATTAGCTTCTCAGCAATCTCTTCAAAAGATTGACGGCTGTTAGCATAAAAATCAGCCCAAGTATCCTTAGCCCAAATCTCAATACGATTAGAAACCCCCACTACCATCACATCTTTTTTAATTTGCGCAAAATCTTTTAAATATTGGGGCACTAAAACCCGTCCTTGTTTATCCGCACAAATTTCTACTGCTCCACTAAAAAGCAACCGGTTAAAAATACGCGACTGTTGCTTAGTAAAAGACATGGTTTTAAATTTATTTTCTTGCGAACGCCATTCTTCCTCGGCGAACATAAAAAGACATTTATCTAAACCGCGGGTAATAAAAAACTTTTCCACGAATTGATTTTTCGCCACTTCGCGGAATTTTGCCGGTAAAATTAATCGGCCCTTACGATCTATAGAGTGCTCAAATTCACCGTAGAACATTTTCTGCTTCCTTCCACTTTACTCCACTTTTAACCACTCAATGGTTAGAGTATAGACAAAATGCTTGCCCTTGTCAAGAAAAAAATCTCTCTAAATTGAATGAATACAAGCAATTGTGGATAAGTTTATCCAAATATCAAGATATTGTGGTATTTTGGGATGCTACTGCAGAATTTTACGGCAAGTGGTGATATCTTTTTTAATTTGTTGCGTTAATTTCTTTAA
This sequence comes from Candidatus Omnitrophota bacterium, assembly GCA_041650295.1. Taxonomy (GTDB): domain Bacteria; phylum Omnitrophota; class Gorgyraeia; order Gygaellales; family Profunditerraquicolaceae; genus UBA6249. The sequence continues at coordinate 60,177 of JBAZLM010000006.1, read as the reverse complement.
CGAAGAGAATTTTTTATCTAAACGAATCAACTCTATAAATTGAATCTCTAATGTTTGACCGTATATATTTTTATTAAAATTAAATATGTGTACCTCAATATGGACAGATCTATTCTTATCACCCAATGTTGGTTTTTTACCAATATAGCAAATTCCTTTATAACTTTTTTTTAAAATTCCCACTTTAACTGCATAAATACCATCAGCGGGAATTATTTCATGGTGAGGATTAATGTTTGCCGTCGGAAAACCTAAAACTCTAGCCAGGCGACTTCCCTTAATCACTGAGCCTAAAATACTAACTCGCCGGCCTAATAACCTTTGTGCAACTTTAATTTTAGCACTCTTAATTAATTTCCTAATCATGGTGCTACTAATTATTTCATCCTTTGATTTTAAAATATTAAAACCGCGAACTTTAAAATTAAATTTTTTTTCTGCATTTTTTAATAATTCATAACTACCAGCAGCTTTATAGCCAAAATGAAAATTTTTTCCCACATAAATAAAATCAACTTCCATTTTTTGCACTAATATTTTATCAATAAAATCGCTGGCCGACATATTAGCAAAACTTGTAGTAAAATCTATCACAATACAAACATCAATTCCCAGCTGCGCGATCAATTTTACGCGATGCTCTAATGAATTAAGGCTAAGTTGATTTTTAGGATGTGGATAAAAGGTTAAGGCAATGCTTGTTCCTTGAATTTCACGCGCACGTTTTACCGCTGCCTTAAGAATAATACGATGTCCGCGATGCAGGCCATCAAAAACTCCTAAGGCCACTACTGGTCTAATAAATTTTTTAATTTTTTTTATTCCACTGATTACAATCATTTGAGACTAATTTAAAGAGTGATTAAGTTTTAAAATAACTTTTTTAACAATTTGATCTACTTTGCCAGGCAGGGTACAACCCGCAGCACTCTTATGTCCACCTCCGCCAAAAAAAGCAGCTACTTGATTTACATCAACCTTACCCTGACTTCTTAAATTTACACGAACCTCGTCCTTGTTTCCCAAATTTTCTTTAAACAAAACTACCACCTCTACTCCTTTGATCGAGCGGCCAAAACTTAAAAGTTGATCCGCCAAATCAACACAAGGTTTTCTATTTTTCATTAACTCTTTTTTAATTTGAAACCCGACAATCTTGCCTTGACCATAAAACTTAATTTTAGGCAACAATTTAAGCAACAATACAACATCAGCTGGTGGGATATTTTCATAAGCAGCTCGATAAACTTGCGCTACATTTATTCCAAATTTTAACAAATCAGCAGCAGCTTTAAAAGTATCGCTAGAGGTATTAGAATAATGAAATGAACCAGTATCCGTCATTATTCCAGTATACAAAGCCAGCGCATCATCTTTATTAAAGGGTAGGCGCAACTTTTTATACAATTTATAAATCATCTCTGAACATGAAGAAGCTTTAGGGTCAACCCAATTCACCGTACCAAAATTGCGATTGCTTATATGGTGATCAATATTTAATATAGGTTTCTTATGCTGATTTAGCTTATAAACATCTCCCGTGCGTTTCAAATCTGCACAATCTAAAACCACCAAGCAATCAAAGTTAATTTTCCCAAAACTCTTACTTAATAAATTAATACGTTCAAATTTTGGTAAAAAATCATAGCCATATGGTATTTTGTCCTCATTAATAATGGTTCCTTTTTTGCCCAATTTTTTAATCAAACCATAAAATCCTAACTCTGCACCCAAAGCATCCCCCTCTGGACTAGTATGCGCAGTAATTAAAAAATTATTATATTTTTTTATAGCCCTACAAGCTTCATTTAGACTCATCTTGATCATCCTTTTTAGGTTCTGTGTTTTCTGTTTTTGCAGTAGGTAGATCTTTTATTTTAGTTAAGATCTCTTCAATTTTCACACTATATTCAGAAGAATGATCTTCTTGAAAGATAAGTTCAGTAGCAAAACGCATATTTATTCTCTGAGCAACCAGACTACGTACATATCCCAAGGCTGAGTCTAAAGCCAACTTAGTTTTTCTGCGCGCATCATCATTTCCTAATACGCTATAAAAAATTCGTGCATTTCTTAAATCTTCAGATAACTCCACGCGAATAATCGTCACAAATCCAATGCGCGGATCCTTAAGCTCATCATGAATAATCGTACTTACTTCTTTTTTTATCGCTTCTTCTACCCGCTCACGTCTAGGCATTTGATCTACTCCGTTTCTTTAATTATTTATTGGTTAATTTTTTAATCAACTCTAACTCTTGAAGACGATTTTTTACTTGGCCGTTCAGTTTAGCCGTTAAAACTTGTGCAAATATCTTTTGATATCCCGGACCAGGCACAAAACCTAAACTAGCTAAATCCTGTCCTCCTACGTAAAGCTTAGTGCCATTGTAAATCTTAAAGAAATCAGTAATATATTGCTTAAGATGCTTATCCCGACAAACAATTCGCAATAAAATTATCTCTTCATAGCTAATTGGCTCTAGTAATGAAAAAACCTGCGTAGGAGTAATCCCTTTTTTACTTAATGCCGCAATTATTATTTCACTCTTTTGATGATAACCAATAATCCGCTTTGCTTCCCCTTTACGCAAACCTAATTTAGAAACCACCATTTTAATCTGAGTCAAATTAAGCGGTTTTAAAAGCACTGTAAGATAAATCAACCAGATATCTAATAATCTACGACCGGGATAATTTTTAATAAACCAAGCTATCTCTTTTTCGGTTGATTTAAACAAGCTCTGCATAGCTTTATCAAATCTTAATTTGTCGCTGATAAAAGACAGACCATTTAAAACGGACAGTTGCTTAATCTGTTTTAGTGGATATTTTTCTTTAAGCATTAAAATAAAATCATCGCGCATTCTATGCGCATGCACTTTATTTAATAACCCGTTTTTAATCGCCTGCTTAAGTAATCCCAAAGTTTTAGGTTCAATCTTAAAATTAAAACGCTGTTGGAAACGAATCGCCCTCAATACGCGCGTCGGATCATCACAAAAGCTTCTCTCATGTAAAACACGAATCCAACCTTCTTTTAAATCTTCTTTACCACCAAAAGGATCAATTAACTTTTGTTCCTGATCCCTAGCGATGCTAACCGCCATAGCATTAATCGTAAAATCACGTCGATTAAGATCCTCTCTTAAGGAACCTAAGCTTACCGTAGGAAGAGCAGCACTAGTCGGATACTGTTCATTTCGGGTAGTGGCAATATCCACCTTTAAACCATCAGCTAAAGTTAAGGTTGCGGTTCCAAATCGTTCATGGATAATTATCTTGGCCTTTAATTTCTTAGCTAACTTTTGCGCAAAGATAATCCCGCTTCCCTCTACCGTTATATCTAAATCAAAGTTAATTACTTGCAAAATTAAATCGCGCACAAATCCACCCACTAAATAAGCCGGCATCTTGCTCTCTTTAGAGGTGAGCGTTGCTAAATGAATAATTTTTTTTAATTTTTGCGGTAATTTTTCTAAATATTTTTTCATAGCTATGGTCGCGGATGAAACATCTTATGAATTGATTTTAGTCTCTCTTTATCAATATGCGTATAAATCTGCGTAGTAGAAATATTCGAATGCCCCAGCATCTCTTGAACTGAACGCAGGTCAGCACCGCGCTCTAATAAATGCGTAGCAAAAGAATGTCTTAATGTATGCACCTTAATTGGTTTTTTAATCTTTGCTTCTTTAGCATAACGTTTAATTAACTTCCAAATTGATTGTCTGGATAATTTTGCTCCCGAACGACTAATAAAAAGATTTTCCCCTGTTTTTTTCTTTAAAAAATACTGGCGAGCAAACTCCAAATATCGATTAATGCTATGAATCGCTTTTTTTCCTAAAGGGATAATTCTCTCTTTATTGCCTTTTCCAATGCAGCGCAAAAAACCAATATCTAAATTTACATTATTTGTTTTTAAACCACAAATTTCAGATACACGCATCCCGGTAGCATAAAGTGTCTCTAAAATTGCTTTGTCTCTAGCCCCTTGATGATCACGAGGATCCGGCTGACTAATTAACGCTTCTACCTCATTTAATGAAAGCGTATCCGGGATTTTTTTCCATAATCTTGGCGATTCGATTAAGGTAGTCGGATCATTTTTTAAAACTCTCTCCCGGCTTAAAAACCGATGAAACATGCGAATTGCCGCTAATCTTCGAGAGATACTAGTTGGGGATACTCCTTTATCCTTCTCAGAATGCATGAATTCCACAATATCATTTCTAGATACTTTAGAGAGAGCATTTATTCCACGTTTAGTCATAAAATCTAAATAAATATTTAAATCCTGCCGGTAGGCTAAAATTGTATTTTTAGCTAAAGCTCTTTCTACTGATAAATAATCCAAAAATGAATCAATAAGTTCTTTCATTGATCTTTAAAATAAATTATTCTGCTGCTCATCTTTAATTGTCGTTGATCTGCCATGCCCAGGATAAACTTTTGTTTGCGCAGGCAGAACAAATAATCTTTCTCTAATTGCTTTTTCTAAATCTGCTTGACTTGATCCTTCAAGATCGTAACGACCAATACCTTGGCAAAACAAAGTATCCCCAGTAAAAATAATATTATCCTGCGGTTTCTTTAACAATAATCCAATTCCTCCCGGAGTATGTCCAGGCAGATGAATAACTTCTAGCTCTAAGCAATCTAACTTAATAATCTGACCATCTTCTAATGTTTTAATTTCAGACTTAACTTTATAAGGATTTGAAAAAAATGAAGATAAATTTTTATCCGCACGTTGCAACATCGGTAAATCTAATTTATGTATATAAACAGCTGTATTAAAATCATCATCTGAACCAATATGATCATAATGACCATGGGTATTAATCACTAATGCCGGCTTAAGGAGATATTTATTTAAAACCGCATTTATCTTATCCGTTTGATCTCCGGGATCGATAATAATCGCCTCTCTATTTTTAGCACAAGCCAAGACATAACAGTTAACTTGCATCGGTCCCACTAAGATAGTTTCTAGAATCATTTTAAATAGTTCCTCACCTTAGCATAAGCAAAATCTCGCATAATATTAGCCTTAATTTGTGTCGCTTCTTGACGGTTACTGTTATCACGATTACCATAAACATCATTGTTCAGATCAGTCAAAAGTTCACTAAAACGAGCCAGCGTAGGATCAAAATTCTTCTGCGCCTCGAGGAGTAATTGCATCTTCATATTCACTAAATTTTTTAAAGCCTCCTGAGCACAATCTACTTTCTTCTTTAAGCTTGATTTTTGCGTTAAAGCATTAATCAATTCATCCTGCCAAGCCTTCCAATAAATAAAATATTGTCGATAAAGCTCTTCTTTACTCATATCCGGCCCCTTATATTCTTCCGGAGCTAAAACCATCTGAATCGGCTGATTAGATTTTTTATTCTTACGAGTAAATTTGCGCGCAAATGACTCACAACCTACTAAGTTTAATAATAAAAAACTCAGCAATAAAAAACAGAACGCTTTCTTTATTCTCATTTAATCATCTCCTTAAAATCAGCCTCACTGATAATCTTTATACCCAATTTTTTAGCTTTATTAAATTTAGATCCCGTGCTTTCCCCGGCAATTAAAAAATCTGTTTTAATACTTATGCTAGAAGCTGCTTGCCCACCGCAGTTACGCACCAGCTCTTGGGCCTCCGCACGGCTAAACTCTTGAAGCTGGCCAGTAAAAACGACTGTTTTGCCAGTGAACTGATTAACCTTAATCTTAGAAACTTCTTGATGCATATTTAAACCAAAATTTTTTAATTCTTGAATTAATTTTTTACTCCGGCTTAAACTAAAATAATCCCTGACCGAACTAGCCATTACTGTTCCTATCTCAGGAATACTATCTAGTTCTTCATACTTTGCCTGCATCAGCTTATCCATATCTACAAATCTTTGCGCCAAAGTAAACGCAGCCTTCTGTCCAACGTGACGAATACCTAAAGCAAAGATTAAACGCTCTAATGGTTGACGTTTACTTTTTTCAATTGCTTGTAAAAGATTATTGGTCTTTTTATCTTTAAATAATTCTAATTTTAAAAGATCGCTAGATTTAAGTTTATAAATATCGGCTAAACTTTTTAATAATCCTAACTTTACTAATTGCACAATAACTGCTTGGCCTAATCCTTCGATATCTAAAGCATCGCGGCTAGAAAAATGCATTAAGGCTCGCTCAAGTTGTGCCGGACAATCAGAATTAATACAACGATAAGCCACATCTTCTGCTTTTTCTTTAATAATTCTCTCACCACAAGCAGGACATTTTTCAGGTTTATTATAAGGCGATTTTCCTCTTTGTTCTACCACTTTCACTACTTTTGGAATAACGTCTCCAGCGCGTTCAATAAGCACACGATCGCCCACGCGCAATCCCAATCTTTCTATCTCCTCAAAATTATGCAAAGTAGCATTACTAATCATTACTCCAGAACACTCTACCGGCTCTAACTGTGCCGTAGGAGTAATGACACCGGTTCGGCCGACATTAACACTAATTCCCAAAACTTGCGTAGTTGCTTGTCGAGCAGCAAACTTATAAGCCACCGCCCAACGCGGACTTTTAGCGGTAAATCCCAATTTTTTCTGCTGTAAAAAACTATTTAATTTAACCACAATTCCGTCAATTTCATAAGGCAAGCCATCACGCTTTTCTTGCCAACGCTGACAATAGTCAATAACTGCTTCAATATTTTTACAAAGCGTTGAATTTGTATTAGAACGAATCCCCCAATCTTTTAATTTAGATAAAAAATGCCATTGTGAATCAATGGGTTTACCTCGGTAAGCTCCTAAAGAATGTGCAAAAAAATTAAGCCGACGTCCAGCCACTAAATTACTATCCAATAATTTCAAAGAACCACTGGTAGCATTGCGCGGGTTAGCAAACAAATCATCACCTTGCGCCAAGCGTTCTGCATTAATCTTTAAAAAATCCTGTTTATCAATATACACCTCACCGCGAATCTCGATAAAATCCGGTGCTTGTTTTAACGAAAGCAATAATGGAATAGCACGAATGGTTTTAATATTCGCCGTAACATCCTCTCCAGACTCTCCATCCCCACGCGTTGAACCTACAACTAGTTTTCCTTTATTATAAGTTAAATTTATACTCACTCCGTCAAATTTAAGCTCAACCACATATTCATAAGCAATATTTTCACCCAAACCTTTACGTACACGCTCGTCCCAGTCTCTTAATTCATCAACGGAATAAGTATTATCCAGAGAAAGCATTCCGATCTCATGCTTTACTGTTTTAAAACCCACACTTATTCCAGAGCTTAAACGCTGGCTAGGAGAATCATCACTGCGATAAGCCGGGTATTGTTTTTCTAAGGCAATGAGCTGTTGCATTAAATTATCGTACTCTTTATCCGCAATAGTTGGCTGGCTTAAAACATAATAGAGATGATCGTGTTTACGCAAAGCCTTCTTTAAATTTTCAATTTTTATTTTAATGGGAGTGGACATTTTGATGATTACGAGAAGTTAAAATTTAATTTCAAAAACATTAAGCTCGCCGCTTGCCGGCAGCCACCGTATCTCTAAATCATTTACGTAATTTGAAAAGTGTTGATTAATGCTTAACAAAAAAATTTTAAGCAGATCTTCATCCGCTTCAGCAATAATCTCAACCTTACCATCATCTAAATTTTTTACCCAGCCTCCCACTTTCTGCTGGCGGGCGATATCTAAAACAGTGTAACGAAAACCTATGCCTTGAACTCTACCCGAATAAATAAGATGAAGTTGCTTCTTCATAAATTTTATCGGGGCGACAGGACTTGAACCTGTGACCTCAGCGTCCCGAACGCTGCGCTCTACCAAGCTGAGCCACGCCCCGTTGCATCTAAGAATCTTTAGTTGTAATAGATGCAACGGGGCACGCCCCCCACCACATCTATCACTTTAATTTTTAAACCCCAAGTTTGCAACGGGGCACGCCCCCGTACAAACTAGAATCGGAATCTTTAATTGTGGAGATGTAACGGGGCACTCCCCCATTACATCTCAGATATCTAATTAGTATACCAGAGTTTTAAAATATCCGCAATAATAGAAAGAATTAAACAGAGTTTTTCTTGGCAAGAATATCAAATTCAACGTTGAGTTTATCTGAAGGCCGTTTAAAATTTAACGTTGTATTTTTAAAAGTGTGCGGAATAATCGAAACACAGATTATATTTGAACGAATATTGGCTAAAGTTAAACTTATCCCATCTAGAGTAATTGAGCCCTTAGGCAAACAATAGCGCATAAAATCTGTTGGAACGGCAACCTCAAATTCAATATTCCCATTACGCAAACCCCTCCTACGAATCAAGCCCAAGCAATCAATGTGCCCACTAACAAAATGACCACTAACCCTATCTCCCACTTTTAAGCTGCGCTCCAGATTAACTAGCTGTCCAATCTTTAATAATCCTAAATTAGTATTCTTTCTAGTAGTATCAATAACTTCAAAATTAAGCCAATTACTTCCTTTAGCTACTACCGTAAGACAAGTACCATTAATGGCAACACTATCACCGATCTTAGTATCCTTTAAAACAATTTCAGCACTAATCTCTAAACGGGTCACTCCCGCTAAAGATACAATTTTTTTTACTTTTCCTAATTCTTCAACAATACCGGTAAACATATTAATTTACTCTGGCTTGAATTAAAAACTCATCATCAAAACGTTTAACTTTTATATCATACAATTTTATTGCCTGGCCCACATTCTTTACCCCTAAGCCCATTACTGAAGAAACAGCATCTTTACCACCAATAATTTTAGGACTAATAAAAAACATAATCTTATCGACTAATCTTTCATCAAAAAGCGAACCGATTAAAGTTCCTCCGCCTTCAACGATAATATTACTAATCTGCAGTTGTGCCAATTTTTTCAAAGCATCACGTAAATTAATCTGACCAGCCCTCTCCTTAACTTCTAAAATTTTAGCTTTCGCTGCTAGATTCTTACGATTTTCTGTCTCCTGACCCGGTCGACTAGGCAAAGTAACAATAATTACTTGAGCATTATCAGCAAAAATATTGGAATTTTCCGGTGTACTCAAAGTACTATCCACAATTATTTTAATTAACTTCTTTTGCGAAAACCAGGTATTTAGGCGAGGATTATCTCTTAAAACGGTATTAACTCCCACCATAATCGCATCATAATCCTCTCGCATCTTATGCGCAAAACCCCGCGATTTATCAGAAGTAATCCACTTAGAGTCGCCGGTACGCGTAGCGATCCGACCGTCTAAAGACTGGCCCACTTTTACCGTTATAAAAGGAAGACGCGTGGTAATATATTTTATAAAACTTTCATTAATTTTTTTTAATTTATCTTCTAAAAATCCTGCTCTTACTTTAATATTATTTTGCTTAAGGATTAAAGTTCCCTTACCGTTATTCAATGGATTAGGATCGATCATCCCAATCACTACTTCTTTAATTCCACTAGCAATAATCCGGTCCACACAAGGACCGGTTCTACCGGTATGCGCACACGGCTCAAGGGTAACGTAAAGTGTGGCACCTTTTGCCTTATTTGCCGCTTCATCTAAAGCTACAATCTCAGCATGGGCTAATCCAGCTTTAGCGTGAAATCCTCGTCCTACAATTTTACCAGCCTTGACTACCAATGCTCCGACTAATGGATTAGGTGAAGTTTTTCCTTTGGCTTTAAGCGCTAACTTTAAAGCCAACTCCATATAATATTCATCTGTATGTTTAGTCATTGCTGAGCTGTCGAAGCTTCTCCACTAATTCCATTGGTATTTTAACCATCCCTAATTTTATATCAGGCTTTGCACTACCATGGAAATCACTACCTCCGGTAGGAACAAGATTTAACTGCTTAGATAAATCTAAATAAAAATTAACCATTGATTGCGAATGCTCCGGGTAATAAACTTCCATTCCTTGCAAACCGTATCCGGCAAATTCAGTAATCAAAGCATCATCGCGCAATAAATAGGGGTGCGCTAAAACCGCTACTCCGCCAGCATCCTTAATCATTTTTATTGCTTCACTTACGGTAAGCGAAAAACCTAAAACATAAGCCGGTGATTTATCTCCGATATATTTACGAAACGCCTCAGGGATTGTTTTAATATGCCCATCTTTAACTAAAGCCCGAGCAATATGCATGCGACCTACACTAGCTTCTCCAGAGATCTCAAAAACTGTTTTGGGATTTAATTTAATCCCCATTGCTTCCAAATTATTTATAATTTTATGTACCCGCTGGACCCGATCGGCTCGCACAGCAACTAACTTTTTAAGCAGAGTTTCATTCTTATAATCTAAAAAATATCCTAGAATATGAATCTCTTGACCTTCATGCTGAGCGGTTAATTCAATGCCAGAGATAATCTCTAAGTCCTTGTCTTCTGCTTCTGCTATCGCTGCAGCAATAGCATCTAAAGTATCATGATCAACAATGGCAATCGCCGAAAGTCCTCGCTTGAGACTTTCTTTAACTAATTGCTCCGGACCAAAAGTACCATCGCTGGCTAAAGAGTGCACATGCAAATCGGCGTACTTCACCGCGCACCTTCATTTTTTTTCGTCCTGCTAAATCTTTTAGCTTTTGATATTAAATACAAAGAAGGTGCGAGGTTCATTTTTCTTTCTCGATTTTGATTTGATCCAATATGGCATTCACAAATTTTCCAGAATCAAGTCCGGAATATTTTTTAGCTAACTCTACAGCTTCATTAATTGCCACCTTTGGCGGGATATCCTGACGAAACAAAAGCTCAAAACAACCCAAACGCATAATATTGCGATCTACAAATGCCATGCGTTCAAGTTGCCAATTAGCTGCATATTTACTAATCTTTTTATCGATCTCCTGCATCTGTTTGACTACTCCACCTAATAATTCTGCAGAAAAATCTTTAAGCTCTTGCGGAATATTTTCTTTTTCATTGCTTTGCCAAAAACCAGCCATTGCCTCTTGCCAATCGCCACCGGTTACTTCTACCTGATAAAGCATCTGCAAAACATATTCACGCGCTTTTGTACGTTTTCTCATATTTTTATTTTATTTGTCCCGATAAGTTAACCATCTCAATTGCTGAAAGAGCAGCATCTCTACCTTTATTACCATCCTTAGAACCAGCCCGCTCTACTGCCTGTTCAATGCTATCTGCAGTGATTATACCAAAGATTACCGGAATTGCACAATCTAAAGATACTTTAGCAATTCCCTTGGTAACTTCGGAAGCAATATAATCAAAATGCGGAGTTGCCCCACGAATAACCGTACCTAAACAAATCAAAGCATCAAATGATTTTGATTTAGCCAGTTTCTGAGCAATCAATGGAACTTCAAATGCTCCCGGAACCCAAGTAACTGTAATGTCTTTTTCTTCAGCACCATGTCTAACTAAAGTATCAATACAACCACTGACTAATTCTTTAGTCATAAAATCATTAAACCTTGAAGCAATTAAACCAAATGTTTGACCCTTTGCTAACAACTTACCTTCGATTACTTTTACCATCTTCTCCTCCTTAAATGAGCGCTTAACTTACAAACACATCAGTGTGAGTAAGTTAATGCGCGAATTAATCCCGCCGAATAATTTGAGGCGGGACACCATCTTACTATAGTTCAAGCTTATGTCCCATTTTTTCTTTTTTCGTTTTTAAATATTTATAATTTTCTTGCGTAGGCTTAATCTCTAAAGATAGGCGCTCTGAGACCTCTAAACCATAACCCTCCAAACCCACAATTTTACGCGGATTATTCGTTAATAAATTAATTTTTTTTACCCCCAAATCCACCAGAATTTGAGCTCCGATTCCATAATCACGCAAATCCGCTTTATGTCCCAATGCTTCATTGGCTTCTACCGTATCCATCCCCTGGTCCTGCAAATTGTATGCCCGCATCTTCTCCACCAAACCAATCCCCCGACCTTCTTGATGCATATAAAGAATAATTCCTTTTTTAGCAGCACCAATCATTTGCATAGCTTTCTCAAGCTGCCTTCCACAATCACAGCGTAATGAACCAAAAATATCTCCAGTTAAACACTCTGAATGCACGCGTACCAAAACTGCCTCTTCTTTCCAACTACCCATACATAAAGCAATATGCGTTTGCCCATTAGTTTTATCCCGATAAATACTTAATTTAAATTCTCCAAACTTTGTCGGTAATTTTGTCTGAACAATCTGCTCTACTAATTTTTCTCTTCTGCGTCGATAATCAATTAGACTAGCGATAGTACAAATTTTCAAATTATGCTTTTTAGCAAATTCTCTCAACTGCGGTAGACGCGCCATCGAGCCATCGTCATTCATAATCTCACAAATAACTCCCGCCGGATATAATCCAGCCAAACGCATTAAATCTAAACTAGCTTCGGTATGACCGGCTCTAACTAAAACGCCCCCCACGCGAGAACGCAAAGGAAAAATATGACCCGGACGAGCCAAATCCTCTGGTTTACTTTGTAAATTAATTAACACTTCGATTGTTTTAGCGCGATCACCAGCAGAGATTCCCGTAGTTACTCCAATAGCTGCATCCACTGAAATCATCCAAGCAGTTTTAAAAGGATCTTCCTTAACCGTAGCTAAAGTATTCTTTAACATCGGATCTAACTCAAGAAATCGCAGTCTCTCTTCTTCCATCGGAACACAAATCAAACCACGACCAAATTTAGCCATAAAATTAATATCATCAGGCTTAACGCTTGAGGCGGCCATCACTAAGTCACCTTCATTCTCGCGATCCTCATCGTCAACCACTACCACCATTCTACCGGCTACTAAATCTTCCAAAATTTCTGCAATACTATTAAACATAAATAACTCCTACAACTTCCGTAAAAACAAAAAACCCGAAGAAAATCTTCGGGCACAGTTGATTTTAATCTTTTCCCATCTGGACTTTTGCCATGCATTGCATGGACCATCGACTCTGGAATCTCACCAGATCGGCCAACATAAAACTCTTATGTTAGCTCGCGGGTTTTTCACCCAAACCAATTGAATGGTTTGGTGCACTTGCGTGCGACCGCCGGTCAGGAATTTCACCTTGCCCTAAAGATTAATTAATTACATTTTAACAGAGAAACTAACCTTGTCAATACAATAAAAACGCTTATAATATAAATATGGTTAACAAAACATTGCAGCAAATACATAAAAAATTATTATCTAATCAAAAAACAATCTCTACTGCTGAATCCTGCACTGCGGGTTTACTCTCTCATCTATTAACAAGTATTTCAGGTTCAAGTGGCTATTTTCTTTTAGGGGTAACCTCTTACAGTAATCAATCAAAAGAAAAAATACTCAAGATCCCCGCTAGAACCATTATCAAATACGGCGCAGTTTCATCACAAGTAGCCATATTAATGGCCGAAAATATCCGCAAAATAATGCACGCTGATTTTGGTTTAAGTATTACCGGAATCGCTGGCCCCTTTGGTGCAACTAAAAATAAACCTGTAGGCACTGTCTTTATCGGTTTATCTGCTAAAAACAAAAACAGCTGCCATAAATTTTTATTTTCTGGCAGCCGTCAAATTATCCGCAAAAAATCTGCGCAAGAAGCTTTGCGATTACTACTTAAATCTTTGTAAATTAAAAAACAATTAATCTTAAAATTACAAGTAGCACAATATTAGTATAAATACCCGCAATTAAATCATCCGCCATCACTCCTATGGCTCCGTGTAAATTCTGCAATCTACCCGCTGGATATGGCTTTAAGGTATCCAAAATTCTAAAGATTAAAAAAGCTAAAACTACAATTTTTAAATCCGCCGGCATAAAACTAAGCGCAACCAGCATCCCCATTACTTCATCAATCACAATACAACTAGGATCTTTTTTATCTAATAAATTCTCCATACGACTACTAGTTAATAACCCTAAAACTAGTACGCAAAGAATGGTTAAGAAATAAACTGCCCAACCAGCGTCTACAAGTAAATAAAATAAACCAACACCTACTAAGCTGCCAAATGTTCCCGGGATAAGCGGCAAGTAACCAATAAAAAAAACCGAAGCTACTAATTTAATTAAAAAATTCTTTAACTTCATAGGCGGGTAATTACTTTACGATTTTCCCAAAGATAGGATAATCCAGAGTATAAAGTAGATCCAATGGTAATTAACATTAAAACAAAGATCCCCTGACGAAAAACCTTCTCCCATCCGGGATTCCAAGTATAATAACGCAGCACTATTTCTTTAAACAAAATAAAACCTAGAATAAGAAAAATAACTCCCATCTGTAAAACAGTTTTATGTTTTCCCGCACGTGCCGCCGACAAGACCTTGCCTTTATTTAAAGCAAAAAGACGTAAAGAAGTAATTAAAATCTCTCGGGAGACAATAATCATAAACATCCAAGCATCAACCAACTGCAACTGCACAAAAGCAGCAAATGCTGATAAAACTAAAATTTTATCCGCAATGGGATCCATTAGTCTACCAAAATCAGTAATCATATTATGCCGTTGCGCAATCATTCCGTCGAATAAGTCCGACAAGGCCGCTAAAATAAAAACCACTAAACTTAAAACCTTAAAAACCAATCCATGGCAAAATAAAAAAAACATAAAAACAAAAGTTAACAAAATTCGCGACATGGTAATGCGATTGGCTAAATTCATAGTTTTAATTCCCCCACTAAGTCATACTCTAAAGTATCTGTAATTTTTACCGGCACAAATTCACCTATTTTTAATATTCGCTTACTATTTACATAAACCATACCATCAACCTCTGGCGCATCAAACTGACTACGACCAATGTAGGCCTCATCTTGCTTCTCTTCTATCAATACAGAAACTGTTTTGCCTAAAAATTTAGCATTTAATTGCTTAGCAATCTCTTGCTGGGCTAACATAATCGCGTCAAATCTTCTTTGTTTCTTTTTCTGCGGAATCTGATCTTTAAAATTATAAGCTGGGGTCGATTCTTCTCGAGAATAAATAAATGCGCCCAGGCGATCAAATTTAATCTTTTTAATAAATTCTAACAACTCATTAAATTCTGCATCGGTTTCCGAAGGAAAGCCCACAATAATCGAAGTCCGCAAACAAACCCCAGGAATTCTTTTTCTAATCTTAGCAATTAAAGTGACAATCTCCTGTTTGGTAATCCGACGGTTCATCAGCTTTAAGATACGATTATTAATATGCTGAATAGGCAGATCGATATATTTACAGATTTGCTTTTTAGTAGCTATTAAGTCTAATAGCTCCTCAGTAACACGTAAAGGATTTAAATATAAAAGCCTAATCCAACCAATATTAGCTGAATTCTTAATTACTTCTTTTAAAAGAGCAGTTAATTGAGTTTTTCCACCTAAATCTACACCAAAACTAGTGATATCCTGACCAATAATGTTTAGTTCTGAAATATTTTGTTGATTAAAGCACTTAACTTTTTTTAAAATTACTTTTTGATCTAGACTGACTAATCTACCCTTAATGCTGGGAATTACACAATAACTACAATTATTTAAACAACCCTCCGATATTTTTAAATAAGCATAGTGTGCCGGAGTTAGAGCGAACCTAGCTTGCTGGTCATCTACGCCCAATGTTCCCACAAACGCATCAACTTCTGGTAATTCTTTTTTTAAATCTTTATAACGCTGCGCTAAACACCCGTGAACAATTATTTTTTTTAACTTTCCTTGCTTCTTTAATTCTATTAAATCCAAAATTACATCAATTGATTCGCGTTTTGCTTCTTCAATAAAAGCACAGGTATTGACTAAAACTACCTGTGCTTTCTTTAAATCATCAACAATAATATAACCTTTAGCACTAAGCCTTGCAGCTAAAGTTTCAGCGTCCACTAAATTTCGGGGACAACCTAAACTTAATATTCCTAATTTTTGCTTCACCCCGCTCCTTTTGTCATATTCACCCACTATCCTCATATCTTTTAACAATTGAAATATAAAGAAGGGGCGGGGTTCATCTAGAGATCTTCAAACCTTCTTTATTAATCAAAATATTCTTTAAAGGTTTGCCGCGTCTAGCCAGATTGGTAAAACGCTGATCATTAACCTGTAACTCTACTGCTCCAGCATCTCCTAAGGATAATTCAATCTTTTCTTTAGCATGCCAAGTTTGACTTCTGCCGCGACCTAGGGCACCGTGAAAAACTATCTTTCCATCAGCCTTAGCCGTAATCCAGGATTTATCCCGAGCAAATACGCCTACGGTAAATCCGCCAGCCAGATCTTTATTAATCTTGGTTTGCGTAGCGCTGATAGATTTAGTTACCGGTACAGCTTTAGACATTAAAATTTTGGTTCTTTCCAACGGAGTTTTCTTACCTCTAACCATAAATTTAATGAAATTCACTCCTAAAAATATAACAATTAACGCCAATACCGCAAATATAGCAATCTTTTTAATCATTAACAAATGATTACTCTCTCCTAATTTAATCGCTGCATCTTTAATAAAAGCAGCTTTCTTTTCAATGCGCGCTCCAATTGGTCTGCCAACAGTCGCATTTAACACCGGTTTAACCGGCGTAGCAACTGGCCCAATATAATCTTTTACCTCAAGACCTAGGCAACTACAATAAATTTTAATAAAACCTTTTAAATAAATCGGACTTAGATCTAAAACACTGTCTCCTTCAATGGCGCGTAAGACATTAAGATGAATCTTGGTCTTCTTCTGCATCTCTTCCAAAGACAGACCTTTTTCCTGACGAATCTTTTTTAATCTAGCCCCTGCAGTTTCGATATTCACGACTTCTCCAATTGGCTACCATTAGTTAAATCTTTGAGCCAAGATTCACGGTCAACTAATATCCTACGCGGTTTACTACCTTCAAACGGACCCACTAAGCCGTCTAACTCCATCATATCAATAATGCGTGCTGCACGAGTATAACCTAAACGCATCCGCCTTTGCAATATAGAAACTGAGGCTTGGTTGCTTTCCATAATCACGCGTACTGCCTCTTCATAAAGTTCATCTTTATCGCCCCCACCACCAGCACTACTTTTTTGTTGATCCTTAAGAATCTGATCATCATATGCGGGTTCACCTTGAGCCTTAATAAACTCAACTACTCTTTCAATCTCTGAATCTTTAACCAAAGCTCCTTGAATACGGATTAAATCTTCTTTACCAGGTTGTAAAAATAACATATCACCCTTACCTAATAAAGCCTCTGCACCATTCATATCTAAAACTGTACGTGAGTCAACTTTGGAAGCAACCTTAAAAGATACACGAGCAGGTAAATTTGCTTTGATAACACCAGTAATTACATCAACACTAGGTCGCTGCGTAGCTAAAATTAAATGTATCCCCACCGCGCGAGAAAGTTGCGCCAGGCGCGTAATCGCATTTTCAATTTGATCGCGAGCCACGCTCATTAAATCCGCAAACTCATCCACAATCACTATAATATAGGGAATTTTTTCCTGTTTTTCATTGTAAGCTTCAATATTCCTGGCTCCGGCTTTAGATAAAAGTACGTAACGTGATTCCATTTCACTAACCACCCAGTTAAGGGCTACGGCAGCTTTTTTTGCATCCGTCACTACCGGACATAAAAGATGTGGCAAGCCATTAAAAGGCATTAGCTCAACCATCTTAGGATCAATCATCAAAAATTTTAAATCATTTGGAGATTCTTTAAAAAGTAAAGATAAGATACAAGTATTTACACAAACTGTTTTTCCCGACCCGGTAGTTCCGGCAATTAAAAGATGTGGCATCCCATCTAATTCGCCAAAGATCGGTCTTCCAGTAATATCTTTACCTAAAGCAATAGTTAAAGCAGTTTTTTTCTGTTTATGAAAATCTGCGGAAGTAAGTAAATCTTTAATGCAAACTAAAGCGCTGTGCAAATTAGGAACCTCTACCCCCACCCTACCTTTACCAGGAATAGGAGCAATAATCCTGATTGATTGAGCTTTAATTGCTAAAGAGATATCATCACTTAGCGCTTCGATGCGGTTAATTTTAACTCCTGGCGCTGGCTCAAGTTCATAACGAGTAATTACCGGGCCACGAATAATATCGGTCACTTTGGCCGAGATCCCAAAGTCCTCTAACGTATCTTCTAATGTCCGTGCACAAGCTTCCAAGTCTTCTTTAATCTGCTTTCCATCCGGAGCCGGTGGCTCATCCAATAAATCTACGGAAGGCAAATGATAATCGCCAATTTTAAGTTCACTAGACTTTGGTTTAACTTTTTCCTCAGAGGACGATTTATGGCTTTGGCTAGCGGAAGCCAAACCATCGCCATGCTGGCGAATTTGAATATTTACTTTTGGCGCAACTGCTGCTGCCTCAGGCATAAATATTTTAGGCTTAGCCGAAACAGGCTTCTCTTCTTTTTTATTAAAAAAATTGGCCTTATTAATCGTAGGCTTAACCTTAACTGCAGTAGCTTTACGTAAATTAGAAAAAGCAAATATGCCAGAAAAGATTGATTTTAATTTTTCTGCAGAATTAATAAACAACGAAGAGATAAGAATCTCTGTAACTAAAGCTAATGATAAAATAATAAAAGTGATAAAAATAATAAAACCACCTAAGCGACTAAAGTAGGTGGTCACAAAATTTGCGGTCAAAGTGCCAAAAAAACCTGCCGTCTGGAATCTAAAAGGATCATTATTTAAATTAAACATCCCAATCAGAGAGCTTATCGAAACTAAAAGCACAAACATCCCTAAAATTCTGGGGATACTTAAATAAGGTTTATCTTGACGAAAATATTTTATTCCTAGAGTAATGATTAAAAGTGGAATCACAAAACTGGAGATGTTGCCAAAAAGTAAAACAATGATACCGGCTAGATAAGCACCGAAAACTCCGAGCAGATTTTTTGCAGGAAAATTGGGATGTGAAGTATAAAAAATAAGATCAAGACGATCAAAGCGAATAAGGCTGGCTAAAAACATCAGCCCTACTGCTACCAGAACTACGCCTTTAACCTCATTAATTCTTCTTTCTCTCACTGGAAAAATTTAACTAGTAGGAGGCTCCGGTGTCTCAGCTTGTTTCTTACTTAAGTTAATTCTACCTAATTCATCGATACCGATAACCTTAACCTTAAATTCATCGCCAACTTTGACGATATCATCAATCTTTTTAACAAACGTAGCTGATAACTCAGAAACATGCACTAAACCTTCTTTGCGGGGAGCAATCTCCACAAATGCACCAAATTGCATAATCCGCTTTACTTTACCAATATAAACCTTACCAACCTCAACATCGTTAGTAATCGCTTTAATCATGGCAATTGCTGCTTCGGACTTGGCACCATCAGTGGAACCCACCAAAACCGTGCCGTCATCTTTAATATCAATACTAGCACCGGTAGCGGCAATAATGCCTTTGATCGTTTTACCACCCGGACCAATTAATTCACCAATTTTTTCAGTATTAATCTTTAAAACATCAATGCGCGGAGCAAAAGCCGAAAGTGATTCTCGAGGTGCTGTTAAAGCGGTGCTCATCTTATCTAAAATAAATAATCTTCCTTCTTTAGACTGCGCCAAACATTCTTTTAATAACTCTAAAGAAATCCCGTCAATTTTAAGATCTAATTGTACCGCAGTAACTCCACTGCGGGTTCCAGCAACTTTAAAATCCATATCTCCAAAATGATCTTCTAGACCGGCAATATCGGTTAAAATGACCGCTTTCTTACCTTCTTTAACTAAACCTAAAGCTACTCCACCAACCGCTTCTTTAATCGGCACACCCGCATCCATCAATGACAGTGTAGCCGCACATACCGAAGCCATTGAACTAGAACCATTGGATTCTAAAATTTCAGAGACCACTCTAATCGTATATGGAAATTTTTCTTTGGAAGGTAATACTGCTAATAATGCTTTCTCAGCCAGTGCACCATGACCTATTTCACGACGGCCCGGACTACGCACGGGTCTGGTTTCACCCACACTAAAAGAAGGAAAATTATAATGCAACATAAACGATTTCTTCTTCTCGCCATCCAAAGATTCAATCATCTGCTCATCTTCACCGGTACCTAAAGTAGTAATCGCCATGCTTTGGGTCTGACCACGGGTAAAAAGACTAGAACCGTGAGTGCGCGGAAGTACAGATACTTCGCAAGCAATCGGACGAATCTCTTTAATTGAACGTCCATCAATACGCAGACCATCTTCGGTAATCATTTTACGTACTTGTCTTTTTTCTACTTCGTGTAAACCCGTATGAATATCCGGACCTAAAAATCCTTCGCTGACTAACTGTGTTTCTAATTCTTTACCTAGCAAGGCTACCTTTTCCTCACGCTCTTCTTTTCTACTAGGTTTATAAACATCCGCTAATTTATCTTTAGAAAGTGCTTCAATTTTTTGCATTAAACCTGGATCAATTAATTTAAGTTCAACTTTAGCTTTCGGCGTTCCATATAGACGAGCAAACTCTTCTTGCATAGCAAGAATGGCTTTTAAATTATCCATACCAAAAGTTACAGCTGCTAGATAATCTTCCTCAGAAACCTCTTTGGCTTTTGATTCTAACATCACCACGCCATTACTATTGGCGGCAATCACCACCTCTAAATCAGCAGTTTCTGTTTCGAGATATGTAGGATTTAATACGAATTCATTATTAATTCTAGCCACGCGACAACTAGCAATTGGCCCCTTAAAAGGGATATCCGAGATAGATAAAGCAGCACTTGCTCCGATCAATGCTAAAATTGTAGGATCGTTCTCACCGTCACTAGAAAGCACCATCGCCATAACCTGAACTTCATTTAAGAAGCCTTCAGGAAACAACGGACGAATTGGTCGATCAATTAAACGTGAGCCTAAAATCTCATTTTCAGAGGGCCGACCTTCACGCTTAAAAAATCCTCCGGGAATCCTTCCGGCAGCGTAAGTCTTTTCTTGGTATTCAACCGTAAGCGGAAAAAAGTCCTGTCCTTCTCTAATGGAATTAGACATACAAGCAGTAACCAAAATAACTGTCGCTCCGTAAGTAATCGTCACGGAACCATTGGCTTGCTTAGCTAATTTGCCAGTTTCTAAAACCAGGTCATTTTTTCCAAACTTAATTTTTAAGCTTTTATTTTGCATGATCTAACTCTTTCTTTTTTGGATTTAATCTTTTAGGAATTACTTTCTCAGTTTAAGCTTTCCCAGGATCTCTTCATACTTCTTCATATCTTTATCCTTGAGATACTTAAGGAGTCTGCGGCGTCTGCTGACTAATAAAAGTAAACCACGGCGAGAATGGAGATCTTTTTTATGTGATTTAAAATGCTCTCCTAAATCATTAATTCTTTCAGTAAGTATGGCAATCTGGACCTCAGCTGATCCAGTGTCTCTAGAATGCACTTTAAAACCGTCAATTAATTTTGCTTTTTGTTCCTTTACCAAAACCAAATTTCTACCTCCCATTTTTTTAAGATTATACGCTAGTTAAACTAACAAGTCAATTACTTCTTTGTTAATAATTCAATTAGCTTATCTAGTTTCTGAATCACCATTACGGTAAAACAGACAAACCAAACCGTTAAAGCCAACGAAATTAAACCACCGATAAAACTTGCGCCATTTACCATTTTTATTCTCCTCTTTTCTTTTGATATGATACCACAAGAAAATCTTTATGCAACTTCAATTTCACGAATTTTCCTACGCACTGATTTCTTCTCTGAATGCTTACGTTTATTTTCTAAAATTTTTCTTTTTAACCCTTTTGGTTTTTTACGATCGCGGCGCATAATTTGCGCTTTTAATGATTGTTTCTGCAAATTATCTAAACGCATCCGCTGCGCAATTTTACTTACCAAAATATGCCTGGCCAATGAGCGATTCAACATCTGAGAACGCTGGCGTTGACATTTTACCTCCAAACCCGTAGGCAGATGTTTTAAATAAACACAAGTAGATGTTTTATTGACATTCTGCCCGCCTGGTCCACTAGAGCGAATAAATTTTTCCACAATATCATCTTCCCGCACTCCCAGCTGAGCCATTCTTTCTTCTAAGGTCATTGTTTTGGGTTCTTCAGATAGCATAGGATTTACTCCTCTAGCTCTATATCAATATTCTTAATCAAAGTATCCAGATCTTTAATCAACGCAAAAGGCAATAACTTCAAAACCTGCACTTCTTGTTTGAGCATGCGTAATTGACCTAATAATCGATTAACCGTAGCGCGTTTCTTCTTCTCTTGGGCCTCTTGCGGATCCAATTCTTGTCTTTGTCTAATCATTACCCCTAAATTTTTCTTAACCTCGGAGGCGTCGCGACCTTTTTCAAAGATCTCTTTTTTTAAATTACTATAATCGTCTTCATCCAAACCTTTTTTATTTTTTGCCTGACGTAAAATATCTACAGACTCATAACTGGGAAGATTGGCCGTTTTAGCCGAATCAGTGTAATCACTTTTTAAAAACTGCGGTTCTTCTTTTTCTAAAAAATAATATGACTTAAGCAACTTCATCGCTGTTTGTTTACGAATGCCAATCTCTCGACTAACATAAACATCAAAATTAAGATACCCCCACTCTTTAAAAGTTTTATCCTTATAAGCTGAATACAAACAACGGCCTAACTCAATCCAAGAGCATTTAAAATTTTTAGCACTCTCTAGAATATGATAACGCAGAGAACCTACCTCTAGGCTCTCCATCTTTTCTTCAATATGTTTTAACGATTTTGATTTAGTTTCTTCCATATACCTACTCTTTAATTTCCAAAAATCTTTTTTAATTCTTTACCTAAGTCTTTATACTTATTAATAGTAGTGACTACTTTATTTGCTAACTGCTGGGGTGACTGATTAGCTAAGTTTTTTGCCGCAGCTTTTAAAATTATGCTTTTTAACTTATCAGAACTTACAGAAGGATTATCTAATGCCGTATCAACCTTAAACTCTAATTTTAAATTACCATTGGCATCAATAAAAAAATCAAGCGCATCTTTAACCAAATTTAAATCCACTAGTTGCTCTTCTTGAGTATTGGCATAAATAATTTTAGAAAGATTAAAATTAGTTAAAATTTCTAAAGCATTGTTTTTAGCTTTAAAAGTCGAAACCAAGTCCAACATCGCTTGAGACAATTTTCTATTAGAAATAAAGTTTCCGTAATAAACAGAAAAATTAGTCAGATCTAAATTCTTAACTTCTAATCGAGCATCCATATTCTTAGCCAAATAATCCAACCAACCGTCGAATATAATACCACCAAAAACATTACCTTTAGCGTTAATCAGCTCTGCGCTCACTTTAAAATCTGCAGCCAACGATGTAATTGGCATCACCACTTTTGATACACGCACATCTAATTTATTTACAATGACCTGAAAACCATCGGCAATAACTTTACGGTCAGTAAAAATAATCTTACCATTTTCCACTCTAAAACCGGTCAAATAAATTGCCGGGGGCTTACCCTTCTGCTCTAAAACCGGTAAATTCAATCTTCCATCCGCTGATTGCACCAAATTAATTACTGGATCAACGATATTTAAACCATGAATCACTATTTTCCCAAAGATTAAACCAATCAGATCAGGCGATAAAGATATTTTTTTAATACTAGCTAAATCTCCCAATTCTAAGCCTTCAAGAGTAATCGTAAAAGGTAACGTTAAACTCACTTTACGCAAACTAGTTTTAAGTTTTAAATTTTGTTCAATCTGCTGCTCAATAATTCTAGGCGTATAAATTGAAACTAGAAGGCTAGCCACAAAAAATAAAACCAAAAAAACTGCCAAAATCCAAATTATAATCTTATACTTTTTTTTCATATTTATAAATGTAGTGCCGCTTCTATTTTCAAGCGCACGTTGTCTCTCAGTTGCGCAAAATCTCCCGGACCAAATTGCTCTGTAACCACTTCCGGCAACACCCTGACAGTAGCAGCTACCTTAGTCCTAAAAATCCAACTGCCCTTAGGAATAGCTGCATGCGTACCTTTTAAACAAATCGGTAGAATAGGTTTTTTTTCTTTAATCGCAAATTTAAACGCCCCGTTTTGAAATTCCCCCATTTGATCGCTATTACTACGCGTTCCTTCCGGAAAAAATAAAACGGACATATCTTTTTTTAGCCACTGGCTAGCCTGATGATAGATCTCCTTAATGCTAGAAAAATCACCTCGAGTAAGTTTAATATGTTTAATTAAACCCAAACACCAACCAATAAACGGAACCTTAAATAGACTGGCTTTAGCTACCCACTTAAACTGTTGTTTAATCTGATATAATACCACAATATCAGCCATACTCTGATGGTTGGCGATAATCACATAAGTTTTTTTAGGGTCAATGTTCTCCAGGCCCTGAACTTTTACACTCCAGAAAGGATTTAAGGCAATCAAAGCATCCGACCACCAAAAACACTGTGCGTGGGTAACCTTCTTTTTCGGATCAAACGGAAAAAACAGAATGGTTAAAACCAAGACCACAAAATACAGCAAAATCGTCAATAAAATGCTGCCAATCCAAATAAATATCGAAATAATCGCTCTCATCTTCTTCGACTCACTATAGCCCAAATTCTACCGGTTGTCAATCTCAAGCTTAACGTATTACCGCCGCAGGACAGATCTGATTGTAGGCGCAATAAGTGCAGGCTTTATATTCAGGTTTAGCCGGATACTCTTGATTGCGGATCCCCTTAGAGACAACCAAAATATCCTCTTTTATCTCCTCTAAATTACTTTGAGTAACTTTATGCTGACCAATAATTCCCGATTCTAGAAAATATAATTCAACCGCTACTGGCAAAGTGCCAAAAATATGCTGATAAGCTAAGGCGTAAAGTGCTAACTGTTTATTTTCCTTAACTCGTTTATCTGCATCCTTCTGAGTTTTAATCTCAGAGGTTTTAAAATCCATAATCACTACCCCATCGGCTCGCGCATCCACCCGATCAAATCTGCCAGAGATCTTATTATCTCCAATAATAAAAGAAAATTTTTCTTCGATTGATTTAGGCACAGAGCCCCGAGCTTCTTCATCTTTATAAAATCTGGTTAATGCTTGGCGACCAATACGAAAACGCTCTTCTTGATGGTTAGTATCTAAAAATCCCTGTGGGTCAAAGCTAGCTTCAAAACAATCTAGGATTTCATCTAATGCCACTTTCTCGTGATTCAGCTTGCGTAATAAATACTGACTCACCGCCTCATGCATCGCCCGACCATAAATTACTGTATGGTGCTCCATAATCGGCACTCGCAAAATATTTACATATTTATATTTTAAAGGGCAAGTTAAATAATCATCGATCTGATAATAACTTAAAGTAACTAATTTATCCGCCGGAAGTTTTTGCAAAGCTGATTTAGGTAATTCTTTAGTGGGGGCAAAACGCTGAATGCTCTCTAATGCAGCAGTTTTCTTTTTTTCAACTTCTTGAGATTTTTTACCGAGAGCCTCTAACACAAATTGGCTAGATTTGCGCATCCGTTTACCACCGTAATCATCGGCACTAGTAAAATACAACTCTTCTTTTGAGCGGGTCATCCCCACGTAAAAAAGCCGACGCTCCTCTTGGGTATGAAAGTCACCCGAAGGCAAAACTTCTTTAATTAATGCATCTGGCAATTCAATTTGTTGGGAGCGTTTAGGCAAAGGAAATTTTCCTTGCACTAAACTTACTAAAAATACCACTCTAAACTCCAAGCCTTTAGCTTTATGAATCGTTAGAATATTAACCGCATCTTGATCTAAATCGGCCTCTACTGTTGGTGGGTCATCACCTGAATCAATCAACAGGTTAAGGTGCTTAACAAAACTGATCACCCGGTTTTCTTTAGCAATCAATTCAAAATCACGCACCTGATTAAAAAATTTAGCGATATTTTGAATTTTAGTTTCTTTTTCTAAAGTGGGGTTGTGTGTTAAAAACTTTAAATAACCGGTATCCGTCAGAAAACTGTACAAAAGCCTTCCGGTAGTTTCATCGCGGGCAACTTGTAAAAACTTTTCGATCTCCTTTAATATCTGTTTAATTTTTTCTTTAGTAGACTCTTGAATTTGCGCTAGATCAGGATCTTGACCTAAATCACTAAAAATAGAATAAAGTGAACGATTCCTACGCTTGGCCAAATGATTGCAAATAGTCAGATCAGCTAAATTTACATTATAAATTTCAGAGCTAACCAAATAATATAAACTTAAAGAATCAGAGGGATTGGCGATCAGACGCAAAAAGTTAATACACAATTTAACTTCTTCGCGTGAATATAAACCTTGATTACCGCTAAACTGCCAAGGGATATTCTGCATGTTCAATGATTGAATATAGCTTTGCGCATCAGAATTGGAACGTACCAAAATCGCAAAATCTCTAAATTTAAACTTACCTAAACTTACTTTATCTTGTATAATCTTACTTACATTATCAGCTTCCGCTGAATGCGTGTCAAAATGCAGATGTACCGGCCTTTCTCCATTTTTGGTCAAGCCAACCAGATGCTTATCAATCTTAGCCTTAACCTCAAAACGTTCCGGATTATTATTTTGAATTAACTGATAGGCGCTATCTAATATCGACTGCGTAGAACGATAGTTCTGAATTAAGGTGATCTTTTCTGCGCCAGGGTATTCTTGATTAAAATTAATCAAGTTGCTGTAAGCTGCACCGCGCCAACGATAGATACATTGGTCATCATCACCTACAACTGTGATATTTTTTAATGAACCAGCTAACAACTTCACAATTTGAAATTGCGCAAAATTGGTATCCTGAAACTCATCCACTAAGATATATTTAAATTGCTTCTGATAATTTTGTAAAATTAAAGGATGTTGTCGTAATAACTGTAAACTTAAATAAAACTGATTACCGAAATCAACTAAACCTTCCTTGGCCAAG
This sequence comes from Candidatus Omnitrophota bacterium, assembly GCA_041650295.1. Lineage (GTDB taxonomy): Bacteria > Omnitrophota > Gorgyraeia > Gygaellales > Profunditerraquicolaceae > UBA6249. The sequence continues at coordinate 33,317 of JBAZLM010000006.1, read as the reverse complement.
AGTTCCTGATATTTAACGTAAGCGCCCGCCACCTCCATCTGCGCAACGGCTAACTCTTCTTTAGCTTTATCTTCTGGAGTAACTTTAGCCTGAATCAAAAAATCCTGGGCGTATTTTAAATACTCTTGCGCACAGATATCTTCGTCTTTGGCACGACTAAAAAAAGAAATTAACGCTTCGATAAAACGAGTAGGTTCAGCTAACGGTCGATAATAATTAATCGTAAACTCAAAAAGATGTTCCCGAAAAAAAACTGCTGCTTCGGCTTGGGTTAACACTTTAAAATCTGGATTAAGCCCAGCCACTAATGCGTTTTCACGTAACAGGCGATCGCCGAAAGCGTGAAATGTCGAGATCCAAATGTCAGTATAACCATAAGGCATCAAGATATCCACGCGCTCCTGCATCTCTTTGGCTGCCTTATCCGTAAAAGTAAGCGCTAATATTTCATCAGTTTTAGCCAAACCCTGGTTAATCAACCAAGCAATACGCTGAGTAATCACCCGTGTCTTACCGGTCCCGGCACCAGCAATAATCATTAACGGTCCGTCTTTATGAGTGACTGCGTTAATCTGCTCTTTGTTTAATCCCGCTAATACTTTATCCATAATTTATTTTTATAAATCGATTTAATAATTGAAAATATCTTTAAGTGTATATTGCTTATTTGCAGCTTTATTCAAAGCATTGAGGATACGGTATTGAATCTTTAAATTTAGGCGCCGCCCTTTAGCTGCACGATTAACCATTTTATGCGTAATCTGCTCTGTAGAGTTACTTACTAAATCATTAGATTTAAGTCCCAGTTCAGTGATAATTTTAGCAATTGGCTGCTCGCCCAAATCCCTCTCAACATTACTTTCCATAAACTCTCCCATATTCTATCTTGACAATAACCCGATTTCAAGTATACTTAGTAAAATTAATAAATAATTTAAAGGAGTCCTAAAAATGCTTAAAAAATGTTATATCTGCGAAAAAGATGCTCTGACCGGAAAAGTATTGGCCAGAAAAGGTCAATATAAAGCCAAAGGCGGAACCGGTTCTAAAATCGCCCGCTGGTCAAAACGTAAATTTTTAGCCAACCTGCAAACCGTACATATTGTCGTTAAAGGTACCCCTAAAAAAGTTTACATCTGCGCTAAATGTATCAAAAAAGGCGATTTTAAAAAAGCCGTTCCGCGCAAACCTTATACCGCTATTTAAAAAATATATCTTTGGCCTCAAGAATCAAAGACTCTTCTTGGCGCCAATTGTCTATTTTCGGGGTATAAATTAAATCAAACGAAGCTGCCTGATTTAAACTTTCTTTTAAACTACTCATTCCGAAAGCAATCACCTGTCTAGTCATAACTCCATCCGTAGCCCAAAATTTTAGAGTCCCCCGGTTTAAAAGCTGAATCTGGCCCTTTAATCTTAATCCACGTGTATAAAATAAAGGCTCCGGATTGGCCATGCCAAACGGCTCTAAAAGTTCCAGCTCTTTAACTAGTGCTTCACTTAAATCACCAAAATTTAACTCTAAATCAATATCCCGGCTGGGTAACAAATCTTCTAAAGTTAGTCTATCGCTAGCTAACCGATTAATACTTTTTCTAAATTCATCAATATTATCTTTAGTAATTAATAAACCCGCAGCATGAGCATGTCCGCCAAAACTATCTAACAGCTCCTTAGAATCCATCAAAGCATCAAAGAGATGAAAATTTTTAATCGAACGGGCTGATCCTTTGCATAAATTTTCATTAATCGAAATTACAATTGCCGGCCGATAAAAACGATCCGCTAACTTTGAAGCCACAATTCCTAAAACCCCCTGATGCCAGTCTTCTTTAGCAATCACAATTACTTTGTGATCTTTAAAATTAACCTGATGATTAATCAACTCTTCTGCCTCTTCTAAAATCTTTCCTTCAATTTTTTGACGCTCGCGATTAAATTTCTCTAATTCTTTGGACAACTCTGCGGCCTGCTCTACACTTTCACTCATCAGTAATTTTAAAGAAATTTCCGCATTAGCCATTCTACCAGGTGCATTTAAGCGCGGAGCAATAATAAAGCTAACATAAGTAGCATTAAATTTTTTATTCTCTATTCCCGCATTTTCAATAATCGAGCGCAATCCCAGTCTTTTAGTTTCTGGTAACCTAATTAATCCCTCTTTAACAATGATGCGATTCTCTCCGGTTAAAGGCACGCTATCGGCAATCGTGCCTAAAGTAACTAGATCTAGATCATCCATCAACAAAGATCCAGTCACTCCTTGAGCAAACTTATAAGCCACTCCTACTCCGGCTAAATCCCGGTAAGCATAACCGCTATGTTTTACTTTAGGATTAATAATACAAGATGCCGCTGGCAACCCAGAGTCTTGTGGTTCATGATGATCAGTCACGATCACATCAATGTTAGCTTCTCTTAAACTTTGAATCTCTTGATGATTGACGATCCCACAATCGGCAGTAACCATTAATTTAACATTATTAGTTTTAGCAAAATTAACGATCTCTTTATTTAAGCCATAGCCTTCGCTAATGCGGTGTGGAATGTGGTGCAAAACTTCCAACCCAATACTCTCTAAAGTAGTTTTAAGTAAAACTGTACTAGTAATTCCATCGACATCGTAATCACCAAAGACCATTACTTTTTCTTTATTGGCTTGCGCTTTTCTAACCAGACTTATCGCCTTAGGCATATCTGTAAAAGAATGCGGAGTAAGTAAATCGCTAATAGAGGATTTAAGAAATTTTTCTGCCAAGCCTATAGTAGATATTTTACGATTAATTAAAATCTGGGCTAATACCTTAGAAATACCTAACTCTTTAGAAAATTGATTTTGTAAAGATACGTGCGGGGAGGCTATTCTTAAAATTTTATGGCTAGACATAAAATACTACATGCTCTCTGGTTGGCTGATTCCTAACAACTCTAATCCGCAAGCTAAAACTATTTTTGTCCCTTTAATTAAAGCTAGCCTGGCGCAGGTCAATGACTCCTCTTGGCCTAAAACCCGATGCAAGTCATAAAATTTATGGAAACTTTCTGAAAGCTCCTGCAAATACACAGTCACCATATAAGGATCACAAGTCAACAGACAAATATTTAAAGTTGCCTGGAATTCTAATAATTTTTTTATTAAATTTAGTTCTTCTTTCTCTTTAAGCACCGAAAGATCTAGATTATTTTTAATCTCTATTGCGCTGCTACGCAAGATACTACAAATCCGCGCGTGAGCATACTGCACATAATAAACCGGATTCTCCGCAGACTGCTTTTTAGCTACTTCTAAATCAAAATCCAAATGGCTAGCGGTACGTCGCATAAGAAAGAAAAATCTAGCCGCATCCGCACCCACCTCATCTAAAACTTCACGTAAAGTTATATATTGACCACGACGTGTAGACATCTGAATCTCTTGTCCATCTCTAAAAATTGTGGCTAACTGGACGATAACTACCGCAAGATCATCCTTTTTATGTCCAAACGCTTCTAGAGAAGCTTTAATACGATTAATATAGCCATGATGATCCGGACCCCAAAGATTAATCAACCAGCTAAATCCCCGTTTAAATTTATCTTCATGATAAGCAATATCTGGTGCTAAATATGTTTGACTCCCGTCACTCTTAATAATCACTCGATCTTTATCATCGCCAAATTCCGTGGACTTAAACCAAAGTGCCCCATCCTGCTGGTACAAATAACCTTTTTTCTTTAACTGCGCAAAAGCTTGTTCAACTTTTCCGCTTTTAGCTAATGCTTTTTGCGAATACCAACAGTCAAATTTAACTTTAAAATCATCTAGTTCTTGTTTAATAATCTCTAAAATAAAATTTCCCGCAAAATCTCCCAGTTCTTCTTCCTTAATTTTTTTCTCAAGCGCAAGTTTCGCGATATCTTTAATATAATCACCCTGATAATAGTCTTCAGGAAATTCAATGCTCTCCCCTTTTAGCTCTTTAATTCGCAGCAAAACTGATTTACCTAAAATATTAATTTGATTACCCTCATCATTAAGGTAATATTCCCGACTAACGTTAAAACCAATAAAAGATAAAACATTAGCCAAGCAATCTCCCACTGCAGCTTGACGGGCATGGGCTACCGACAAAGAACCAGTAGGATTAGCGCTAACGAATTCAATTAAAGTTTTTTTCCCTCTTCCTAAATCGATTCTTAAAGCTTCTTTACCCTGCGTAATAATTTTACGCAATTTCTCATAAAAATAATCTTCTCTCAAATAAAAATTAATAAATCCTACCCCTTCAACTTTTATTTGAGTAATTAAATCTTTTAAATCTGATTTTAGTATTTCTTGCTGCAGGCAGACTACCAGATCCTTAGCGATAACCTGAGGAGATTTTTTTAATAATTTGCTTAATTTTAAAGCGATATTAGTGGTAAAATCACCGAAACGCTTATCCGTAGGAAGATCTAAAAAGATCTCTTGATTGATAGCAGCCGGATCTAAATTTTTAAGCGTTGAGCCAATTAAAACAATTAGTTGGCCTTGAATATCATTTTTCATTTTAAATTTATAAATTACGGTTGGTGCAAATTAGGCAAGCTTCTGTTTCTTAGGAGCGACTACTCTGACTTTTTTTGCATCAGACCAAAGCCCCTCTAAACAATAAAACTCTCTCACTGGTTTATAGAAAGAATGAGCGATTACAGAAACATAATCTAAGGCAAACCAACCCGATTCATCATTTCGATAAACCTTTGAGAGAGATTTAATTTTTTCTGCTTCTAAATCATCTAGAATTGCTTGGGCAATTGCCGCAGCTTGTCTTAGCGAGTTACCACTAGCCAGCACAAAGTAATCACAAAATCCGGCAATCTTAGAAACATCCAAGATCACCACGTCCTCGGCTTTCTTAGATTTAGCTACCCCAGCAATACGTTGTGCTAAAGCTTTCGAATCTATCTTTTACTCCTATCCTAGCTACAGATTACTTACTTTTTCCTAAAATTTTATACATACCGGTTCCGCATGACGAACATTTGCCTTTCATTGCCTCACGACCATTCTTCATGGTGACCTTCTGTTCATCTTTCATATCTTTTTTACTTTTACATTTTACGCAATATCCTGTTTCTGCCATTTGTTTCCTCCTATTTTATGTTGCATACATATTTCTAACAACGACTAATTTTAACACAGGTTAATTTTACTGTCAATTTATTTACTTGCGTTTTCTACCCTTAAAATATTTTTCTTCAATCTCTCCCACGATTTCTTCTATTAAATCCTCTAAGGTCACTAAGCCTAAAAGTTTTTTATCTTTATCTACCACAATAGCAATCTGCATTTTTTCGTTTTGGAACCTTTTTAAAAGATCATTTACTCGAGTGTTACTAGGAATAAAAGCAGCTTCGTGCAACAGGTCTTGCAATAAGAATAATCCTTTTTCACGTAAGATATAAAGCAGATCCTGAGCGTAAACTATCCCCACGATGTTTTCTTTATGGTCCTTATATACCGGAAGGCGCGCATGGCCTTCCTCCACAAAGATATTTAACAAATTATCTGAACTAGTGTTTACATCTACAGCGACAATCTTTTCCTTGGGCACCATCACATCAGTTAACTGAGTATCACCGAATTCAAAGATTCGGTGCAACATTTTACGCTGGTCTTCGCTTAAAACCCCTTCTTCTTTACCGATTTCAATCATTGCTCTTAATTCTTCTTCGGTAATAATCGGAGATTTTTTAGAAGTACTTAAACCAAACAGCTTAAGGATAGAATGGCTAACCCAAATGAAAAAAATAACCAGTGGTTTAAATATCTTTAAAACTACTTCCAGAATCGGAGCAGTAACAATGGCCACCTTCTCCGCATGTTTAGCCGCTAAAATTTTAGGAGTAATTTCGCAAAAAATAAGCAAAACCATGGTAGTAGCAAAAGTTGAGGCCAACACCCCCCAACGATAACCGTAAACTTGAACAAATATACCTGTAACAATAGAAGAGATGGCGATATTAACAATATTATTACCAATCAATATGGCTGCAATTACCTTATCTATTTTAGAAACTAGACGCTGAATATTCTGAGCGCCTTTGATCCCCTTTTGCACCATATGACGCAATTTTATTTTACTAATGCCGATAATCGAAGTTTCCGCAGAGGAAAAAAAGAATGAAATTACTAATAAAATTAATAGTATTAAAATTATAATCATCTTATTTTAAATTGAGTTTTGCATAAATATTCTTTTGATTTTTACTTATCGGACCAATTAATGCTAAATTTATTTTTTTATGATCAAAGATCACCTTAGCCACTGCCTGGATATCCTCAATACTTACTTTATTAATTTCTTGAATAACCTGTTCTAACGTATGCACTTTATCTAAACAAGCAACGCTCTCACCCATCCAAAGCATATACTCCATAGTATCCTCTAATGCCAAGCTAAGCTGACCTGAACAAAACTCTTTTGCCCGCTTAAATTCATCTTTACTTACCTGCGCATCCCTAATCTTTCTTAACTCTTTAAAAATTAAACTCAAACAATCTTCTACCTTACGATTATCAATCCCCGCATGGACAACAAAAGCTCCCGTATCGGCATAACGTTTAACTCCCGTGCCAATTTCATAAGCCAGGCCTTTTTTTTCTCTAACTTCATTAAAAAGCCGACTAGACATATTGGCTCCTAAAATAACATGCAGTAAAGCTTGAGCATGTTTTAATTTATCCCCGCGTTTTAAAGCATGAAAACCTAGGGCCATATGCGTTTGTTCGGTTTCTTTATGGAAAATTTTTAATTGAGGCTTTACGGAATCTTCTACCACTGGAACAAATGTATTTAACCTTGCTTTAGCCGATGAGGAAAAAATATCGGCGATTTTTTTAACTAATGAATTGTGATCTAATAATCCCGCAGCACTAATGACCATATTGGCTGGAGTATAATGGCTAATCTGATATTCTTTTAAAATATTACGATTGATATTGCTGATCGATTCCACTGTTCCAATTACCGGCGAACCTAAGGCTTGATTAGGCCAAAGTAATTCATCTAATAAATCATAAACGTAATTTTGCGGCAAGTCTCGATACATCTTTAACTCTTCCAAAATTACGGTTCTCTCCTTAATTACATCTGCTTCTTTTAATGCGGGATGTAATACCATATCCGATAAAATTTCTAAAGCTTGGATTAAATAACGACTGGGGATCTTGACTAAATAACAAGTAAGCTCTTCAGAAGTAAAACCATTTAATGAACCACCAATCCCTTCGATAGACTCTTTAATCCCCCGACAAGAATATTTTTTACTCCCCTTAAAAAGCAAGTGTTCTAAAAAATGTGAAACCCCCTTAGTAGAACTTTCTTCATAACGACCGCCGATATTAATCCAAATACCTAAAGATACCGATTGCATTGCGCTAAGCTGATTAGTAATAACCCTTAATCCATTATCTAATTTATCTTTTTTATACATTTAAGCTTTCTACAAAGTTACCTACTCTGCGCACTAAATCTGACTGGCCAATATTTTCTTTAATCTTTTTAACAATCGCACTGCCCACAATTACACCATCGGAAATTTTATTCACTACTTTAACTTGTGCTGCATTAGATATACCAAAACCCACACAAACCGGTTTAGTAGTTATTTTTTTAATTTTAATTAAATTAGCTTTTAAATCCGCACTCAAACTCTTGCGTCCTCCAGTAACCCCAGTTAAAGAAACATAATAAATAAATCCTTTAGAAATTTTAACTATCTCTTTAATTCGTACCAAAGAGCTTGTAGGAGTAATAAAACAAACATTGGCTAAACCCTTGCCATTAGCATAAGCAGTAAATTCTCTAGCTTCTTCCGGAGGTAAATCTGGAATAATCACTGCGTCCACTCCGCTTGAGACTGCTTGATCAATAAAACGTTGATCACCAAAACAAAAAATTGGATTATAATAAGTCATTAAACAAATTGGCAAACTTACGGTTCTACGTAATTTTTTTACTAAACCTAAAATCTGATTCAAATTTATACCTTTTCTAAGTGCTACAGCAGAAGCCTCTTGAATTACTGGCCCGTCAGCTAAAGGATCAGAAAAAGGCACGCCTAACTCAATTATATCAACACCTTTCTTTTCAAGTTCTATAACCAACTTAACCGTCGTCGCCGAATCCGGATACCCTGCAGTAATAAAAGCAATCAGCGCCTTTTTCTCTTCTTTTTTTAATTGTATAAATTTCTGATCAATACGATTCATGTAAGTCCTTATCCCCTCTTCCAGAAAGACAGACAACCACAATAGAATTTTTACTAAACTTTTTAGCTGATTTTTTTAAATAAGCAATCGCATGGGCAGACTCTAAAGCCGGAATAATTCCTTCAATCTTAGATAATAATTTAAATCCTTCCATGGCTTCTTTATCCGTGGTAGAAACATAAACAGCACGTTTTATTTCTCTATAATAGGCATGTTCCGGGCCAACCCCAGGATAATCTAGGCCAGCGGCAATCGAATGCGCATTCTTAATCTGGCCAAATTTATCTTCTAATATTTTAGACTTTGAGCCGTGTAAAACACCTGTAGCGCCAGCTTCTAGACTAACTGAATGTTTTCCTGAAGCTATTCCTAATCCAGCTGCTTCTACTCCGATCATTTTTACTTTGTAATCATTAAAAAAAGGATGGAATAAACCAATAGCATTGCTTCCGCCTCCCACACAAGCCAACAAATAATCTGGCAGACGATTTTCTTTTTTTAAAATTTGTGCCCTGGTTTCAATCCCAATAACCGCTTGAAAATTACGCACCATCTCAGGATAAGGATGTGGACCAGCTACTGTACCAATAACATAATGAGTATCTCGCACATTAGTGACCCAATCACGTAAAGCTTGCGTCATCGCATCTTTCAATGTTTGCGTACCGCTTTTCACACTAATCACTTCTGCCCCTAATAATTTCATGCGCAAAACATTTAAAGCCTGACGATGAATATCTTCTTCTCCCATATATACATCGCATTTTAGTCCAAATAAAGCCGCTACCGTTGCCGTAGCCACTCCATGTTGACCAGCTCCGGTTTCGGCAATCAATCTTTTTTTGCCCATCCTCACGGCTAAAAGCACTTGGCCTAAAGTATTATTAATTTTATGTGCTCCGGTATGCAAAAGATCTTCGCGTTTTAAATAAATCTTTTTTATACCTAAATACTGGCTTAAATTTTTAGCTAAATATAACGGCGTGGGTCGGCCGGCATATTCGTTAAGATAAAAATCTAATTCTTTTATAAATTTTTTATCTTTTTTTGCCTGAAGATATTCATTCTCTAATTCATCTAGAGCAAAAATTAATGTCTCCGGAACATATCTGCCTCCAAAAACCCCAAAATGTCCGCTTTTATCTGGTATTTTATTTTTCATCGCTAGAATGTAATTCTCTGATAATCTTTTAATGAATCATTACTTAAAAACTCTTTAAAAATTTTAAATCCTTCTCCTAAATTATTAAACATCACTTCTGCACCATTGGGAGTAAAAGGTAAATTAAAATGCGGTAAATTCGCCTGCCAAGCCATCATTTTATAAATTAAAGCATTATAAGCAAAAGAAATAAAATAAATAACTGCTGTGCCAAATAAAACAAGAACTACTAAAGCTACTAAACAGCCAAATAAACAATTAAAGACTTTATTCTTTTTCTTTAAAAACTCACCACAATGCTTACATTTAATCGCCTCATCTTGAATCTCTTCAGCGCAAAACGGGCATTTTTTCATATTCAGACTGCTTTCATAAATTTTTGGATCTTTATATGATCTTTTTTTCCTGGTTTTAATTCTAAACTACTAGAAAGATCCACCCAATCAGGTTTCAAAAATTTTATTGCTGACTTTACATTTTTAGCAGTTAATCCACCAGATAAAAATACAACCGGTCTTATTGTAGCTATTTGCGCCAATATTTTCCAGTTAAATCTCTTACCAGAACCGCCTTGAGAGACTTTAGAAAAACTATCAAAAAGATAAGCAAAAGTTTTATACTTAGCCATATCTTTTAAATCATCTTTGGTGCGTACTCTAAAAGCTTTAATTACTTTATAACCTTTAAATTGCTGACAATACTCTGGAGACTCCTCTCCGTGAAATTGCAACATATCCAAATTACAAAGCTTAGCAATTTTTTTTACATCAGAAACCTTTGCATTTACAAACACACCGACTAAACTAACTTTTTTAGGTAAAATTCGCGCAATATTCCTAGCTTTAATGGGATTAATATAACGTAGACTTTTCTTGTAAAATACAAAACCTAAAGCCTGCGCTCCCAAAAAATAACTAAACAAAGCATCTTCTAGATTAGTAATGCCGCAAATCTTTACCTTTACCAACCCATTACCTCCAGAACCTTATTCTTTATATCCACTGATTCCATAAAAGCAGTCCCCACTAAAACCGCACTTGCTCCTAAAATTTTTAAAAATAAAATATCCTGAGAACTTTTGATCCCGCTCTCCACTACTACCACCTTATCTCTAGGGATTAAAGTAAATAATTTTTCTGTAGTTTTAAAATCCACCTCTAAAGTACGCAGATTTCGGTTATTAATTCCAATTATGGGAACTTTAAGACCTAGAACTTTTTTCAACTCTTTCTCATCGTGAACCTCAACCAAATAATCCAAACCCAAAGCATCCGCGATGCGCATAAACTCCACTAACTTTTCTTTAGTCAACAAATCCGCAATTAATAAAATAGCATCTGCTCCCAAAAGACGGGATTCATAAACTTGATAACTATCTATAATAAAATCTTTTCTTAAAACCGGCCCACTAAATACTGTCTTTACTTCATTAATATAGATAGAATTCCCCTTAAAAAAATCTTCTTCCGTTAATACTGAAAGTGCCTGCGCCCCTGCTTCTTGATAGCTACGCGCAATCTCCAGTAAATTAAAATCCTGACGAATCATCCCTTTAGAAGGTGAAGCTTGCTTGATCTCACCAATTAAGGCAATCTGGCGCGGTTTACTAATTACCTCTTTAAATGGTCGAGTAGGCGGTAGAGTAGCTACTTTTATCATTAATTCATCTAAAATTAATTGTTGCTTAGCCAACTCAATTTTTTCTTTCTTTTTAGCCACAATATCTTTTAATATATCTACTTTAGCCATTTTATTGTACATACTCCTTTAAAAGTTTAAGTTTATTTAATGCCTCACCAGAATCAATAGATTTTTCTGCTAATTTAATACCCTCGGCAATTGTCAGCGTTTTATCTGCGGCATAAATTGCACACCCAGCATTAAGCAAAACAATCTCTCTTTTTGGCCCTTTCTTTCCCGCTAAAATTTCCTTCAAAATAGTTACATTCTCTGCTACTGACCCCCCTAATAAATCACTAGGCTTAACTCTATTGAATCCAAACTCTTCTGGAGTAATTTCATAATTCTTTGAAACCTCAGCAGAAAATTCACAGATATATGTCTTATCTGTAGTCGTCACTTCATCTAAACCATCCGCACCATGTACCACTAAAACATGCTTAGTGCCTAAATTATGTAAAACTTCCGCTAAAGGTTTAGTCCATTCTTGAGAATAAACTCCAATTAATTGATTGGTCGCTCTAGCCGGATTAATCAGGGGGCCTAAAATATTAAACATCGTCTTCTGAGCAATCTGCTTACGCGCTGGCATTACAAAACGCATCGCCGAATGCAACTGCGGTGCAAATAAAAAAGCAATACCGATCTCTTCCAAACATTTTTTTATCTTTTCCTTATCCATACTAATATTTACCCCTAATGCCTCAAGAATATCGGCACTACCACATTGACTAGAAACAGAACGGTTACCGTGTTTAGCCACCGTCACCCCAGCGCCACTAGCCACTAATGCGGTAATTGTAGAGATATTAAAAGTTCCTTTTTTATCGCCACCGGTTCCACAAGTATCTAAAATATTTGGCCGATCCACAATAATCGGCTCAACATATTTAAGCATAACACCAACCGCAGCCGTTAGCTCTTCTATCGTCTCGCCTTTATTATTTAATGATGTTAAAAAAGCAACAATATCGGCAGTCTCTACAGCTCCGCTTAGAATCTCTTGCATTGCTTCCTGCATCTGCAGATCAGTTAAATTTCTTTTATCCGCTAATTTTACAATTAAATTTTTAATCATTTAATTTTTACAAAATTATCTAGAATGGCTTTTCCACTTTTAGTCAGAATAGATTCCGGGTGAAACTGTACGCCCCAAACTGCATAATCTTTATGCTTTAATCCCATTATCTCACCCTCTTTGGTGTTCGCAGTTATCTCTAAACAAGCCGGTAAACTTTTTTTATCTACCAGTAACGAATGATAGCGCGTAGCCAAAAATGGATTAGGAATATTTTTAAAGATCTCTTTTTTATTATGATAAACTTTGGAAGTCTTGCCATGCATTAACTTTTTAGCCCCGACAATTTTAGCGCCAAAAACATAACCCATCGCCTGATGACCTAAACAAACCCCTAAGATCGGAATCTGTCCAGCAAACTCTCTAATTACCGCACAAGATACTCCCGCATCCTCCGGTCGGCCCGGCCCAGGAGAGATCACAATTTTATCCGGATTAAGTCTTTTTATATCATTAACCGTTATTGCATCATTACGATAAACTTTAACCACTTGACCTAATTCTCCCAGATACTGCACCAAGTTATAAGTAAATGAATCGTAATTATCGATCATTAAAATCATTCTTTTTCTCTCCAGACTTTAGCCCCTAAATTAATTAATTTTTGCTCAATAAATTCATAACCGCGTTCTAAATGATAAATTCTAGAGATCGAAGTTTTACCTCGGGCAGCTAAACCAGCTAAAACTAAACCAGCCGATGCACGTAAATCTGAGGCCATCACCGGAGCACCGGATAATTGTTTTATCCCTTCTACAATGGCATGTGGCCCTTCTCTTTGAATATGTGCACCCATACGATTAAGCTCAGAGACATGCATAAAACGATCTGGATAAATTTTTTCTGTAATGACACTAATTCCACCGGTCACTGCCATTAAGCTCATCATCTGCGCCTGCATATCCGTTGGAAAACCTGGATACGGCAACGTAGTTATATTTACCGACTTTAATTTTTTATTACCTTTAACCCGCAGCGCCCCATCCAAACGACTAATCTGCGCACCGGCTTCATTTAATTTATCAATCAAAGCACCTAAATGACTATAAACAACATTCTTAATTAAAACATCACCCTGTGTAATTAAAGCCGCCAAAATTAAAGTTCCGGCTTCAATACGATCCGGAATAATAGAATGCACTGCACCATGTAAATGTTTTACTCCTTCGATTTCAATTACCGGGGTACCGTGACCTTTAATCTTTGCCCCCATTTTAATTAAAAATTCTGCTAAATCTACAACCTCCGGCTCACAAGCCGCTGATTCAATAATAGTTTTACCATTAGCCAAAACTGCCGCCATCATCACATTATCAGTAGCTAAAACTGAAGAGCCATATACTCCACCTAAATAAACATAAGCGCCGTGTAATTTTTTAGTTTTAGCAATGACATAACCACCCTCTACATCAATCTGCGCTCCTAAAGCTTTAATTCCTTTAAGATGCAGGTCAACCGGACGCACGCCAATAACGCAGCCTCCGGGCAGAGAAACTTTAGCCTGTTTTAATTTTCCTAAAAGTGGACCTAAAACACAAAAAGAGGCACGCATTGTGGAAACTAATTTATATTCGGCCACAAAGCTAGCCGCTTTACCCGCACCAATACTGACTTTACCTTTATCGAATTCCGCAATCTTTCCCAATGCCCGTAAAATTTTTAACATACTATTGGTATCCCGCAAATTCGGCACACCTTTAATTACGCACGGCTCATCGGTAAGCAAAGTCGCTGCCAAGATCGGCAAAACCGCATTTTTAGCTCCGGATACCGTCACTTCTCCTTTTAATTTTACTCCCCCTTCAATCACTAATTTATCCATTTAACTTATCCTCTTTTAGCAATAACTACGCGCTCAATATTATTATAATCATTTATAATTTTAATATTGTTGAAATTATTACTCTCTAAAATCACCTTAACTAATTTAGCTTGCCGATAGCCAACCTCAAAAGCGATTAAACCACCAGGGTTCAAATAATCATAGGCCTGATTAATTATAGAGCGATAAAAATCTAAACCATCGCCACCTCCAGCTAAAGCTTGTCGTGGCTCAAAAGATATCTCTTTAGCCAAACCATTTAATTCGCTTATGGCGATATAAGGAGGGTTACTAATAATTAAATCGAACTTATTATCTTTAATTTCTTTAAAAAGATCTGAGCACAAAAATTTAATTTTTACTTTATTTAAACTAGCATTTTCTTCTGCTAAGTCTAATGCCTCTTTAGATACATCTGTTGCCCAAACTATACTTTTAGGCAATAACTTAGCTAGTGAGACAGCAATACAGCCTGAACCAGTACCTAAATCCAGAATTTTTAAAGGTCGATTTAACTCTTTAAGGATTGCTTCGATTAAAATCTCTGTTTCTGGACGAGGAATTAAAACGCGTTTATCTACTTTAAATTCAAAACCCATAAATTCACATTTACCTAAGATGTATTGTAACGGCTCACCAGAAATTCGGCGCTTAAAGATATTGGAAACAATTACCGACTTATCTTTATCTAAAATTAAACCCTTATTTAAATATAAAGACATTTTATCGCACTCTAACACTTGAGTTAAAACTAGCTCCGCCTCATTCATCTCTCTTCTCTAGCTCCGCTTTTAACAATGCTTCAAAAAGCTCATCCATCTGACCTTCTAAAATTCCTTCTAATTGATGTGAAGTAAAATTAATTCTGTGATCGGTAACCCGTCGATCGGGAAAATTATAAGTACGAATTTTTTCACTGCGGTCACCCGTACCAATTTGAGTTTTTCTGGCACTAGCCAATTTTTTAGCCTCATTTTCCATTTTTACTTCCAAAATCCGCGCTCTTAAAACACGCATCGCCTTAGCACGATTTTTAATCTGTGAACGCTCATCCTGACAAGCCACCACGGTATTAGTAGGAATATGGGTAATCCTTACCGCTGAATCAGTTTTTTGCATATGTTGACCGCCGGGGCCACTTGAGCGATAAGTATCAACTCTTAAATCTTTAGGCTCAATCACCAGATCTACTTCTTCAGGCTCAGCTAATACTGCTACGGTAACTGTAGAAGTATGAATCCTACCTTGCGATTCCGTGGTGGGAACACGTTGCACACGATGTACTCCGCTTTCAAATTTTAGCAATTTAAATGAATCTTTACCCTTAACTCCAAAGACAACTTCTTTAATTCCACCAGCTTCATTAATACTCGAAGCGATCGATTCAATTGTCCAGTTTTTAAGCACCGCATACTTTGAATACATTCGGTAAAGATCCGCGGCAAAAAGCCCCGCTTCATCTCCCCCGGTACCTTGACGAATTTCTACGATACAATTACGATTAGCGTCTTTATCTTCTCCGGTTAACATTTTTTTTAACATTAACTCTATTTCAACTTTTTTGTTACATAAAGTTGTCAATTCTTCCTGGGCTAGCTCCAAGAAATCCTTATCGTGTTTTAAGGATAAGACTACCTCCAGATCACTAATTTCTTTAATTAGATTCTTATAATCGCCAAACAAAACAACAACATCTTTAAGGTCAGAAAGCTCCTTAGCTAACAAATTATATTTTTGGCGATCAGCAATCTGCTCTTGGCTACCCAAAAGATGCTCTAGCTCTGTATAACGAGCAGTCATTTTTTCTAACTGTTCTAATTTCATAGATTAATTTTAATAGTAATATACTCGCTAGCATAGCTAGCGAGTATAAATTCGGCCAACAAACTTACGTCACTACGTTTTCGTAAGTTTGGGCCTCATTTATTTTTTTCCATACTTCTTTTGAAATTTGTCTACGCGTCCGGCCGAATCCACTAGTTTTTGTTTTCCCGTGAAGAAAGGATGACACTTCGAACAAATTTCCACGCGAATACTCGGTTTAGTGGAACGAGTATGTACTGTTTCACCGCAAGCACAAACAATCGTGCTCTCTTTGTAATTAGGATGTACCTTGTCTTTCATTTTGTTACTCCTTTCGTTGGTTAGATTTACACCCGCTAGCTTTGCTAGCGGAATTGTAATTCATTTATACTCGTTAGCATAGCTAACGAGTATAAATTCGGCCAACAAACTTACGTCACTAACGTTCCGTAAGTTTGGGCCTCATTTATTTTTGATTCATGCCGTTTAGAAACTCTTCATTATTCTTGCTCTTACCTAACTTCTCAATTAACAACTCCATCGCTTCCACGTTGTTTAGCTCATTAAGCACTTTGCGCAAGATCCAGGTCTTACCCAACACATCAGGCTTAACTAAAAGCTCCTCATGACGTGTATTAGAACGTTTAATGTCAATGGCCGGATAAATTCTACGCTGGAATAAATTCCTATCCAGTTGAGTTTCCATATTACCGGTCCCCTTAAACTCTTCAAAGATAACTTCATCCATTCTACTTCCTGTATCTACCAAGGCTGTAGCAATAATGGTTAAACTACCACCTTCATCTACCGCACGCGCCGCACCAAAAAATCTCTTTGGCTTCTGCAAAGCGTTAGAATCGATACCACCAGAAAGTACTTTTCCGCTGTGCGGCACTACCGAGTTATACGCCCGAGCAAGACGAGTAATACTATCCAAAAGAATTACCACATCCCGCTTATGTTCAACCAAGCGCTTGGCTTTCTCTAAAACAATTTCGGCAACCTGTACGTGGCGTTCCGGCGGCTCATCAAAAGTTGAGGAGATTACCTCGCCTTTAACATTACGTTGCATATCCGTAACTTCTTCCGGTCGCTCATCAATTAAAAGAACAATCAAAATTACATCTGGATTATTCGTGGTAATCGCATTAGCAATTTTTTGCAACAAAACAGTTTTTCCGCTGTAAGGCTGAGCCACAATTAATCCACGCTGTCCACGACCAATGGGTGTAAGTAACCCCATAATCCGCATCGAAATTTCATCGGGTCTGGTCTCCATATTAAACGCTTCGCGTGGATAAACCGGAGTCAAGTTATCAAACAACACTTTTTCTTTTACTTCCTCCGGGTTTTCAAAATTCACCGCTTCCACTTTCAATAAAGCAAAATATTTTTCTCCTTCTTTCGGCGGACGGATCTGACCGCTGACCGTATCTCCCGTACGCAGTTCAAATTTTCTAATCTGCGATGGAGAGATATAAATATCATCTGGACAAGGCAAATAATTATAATTTGGGCTTCTCAAAAAACCAAACCCTTCGGAAAGGATCTCTAATACACCCTCTCCAAACATTAATCCTTCTTTTTCCGCCTGAGCTTGCAGGATTTTAAAGATCAAATCCTGTTTCTTTAAACCACTGGTGCCATTGGCATTTAATTCTTTAGCCAATTTATTTAGCTCGGTAATCTTCATATCTTTTAAATTCTTGATATCTAACTTTTCCACACGTTCCTCCTTAGACTTAAAACCTGTTTTTTGGTTTTTTCCATTGATCCACTGTTATCTATGATAAAATCCGCAAAACGTGATTTTGTAATTTGCGAAATTTGAGATTTCATAACCTGAATAATTACCTCCTTTTTAGCTCCTAAACGTTTTTGACTGCGTATAATTTGCTGTTTTTTATTCGCCGTAACCAATACTAATTTATCTACCATTTTTCTTAAACCCAACTCTACAATTAGAGCTGCATCTAAAACTATAAACCTTCTCCCAGAATTTTTAACTTCCTTCTTTATCTCTTTAATTAACTCCGGATGAACAATATAATTAAGCTTAACTAAATTTTTTTTACTAGCAAAAACAAGCTTAGACAATTTTTTACGATCGATACTTTTATCAGTTTTAATAATCCCTTCGCCAAAAATCTTTACTATTTTCTTATAAAGATTAGTTTTAGGTAGATATAATTTATGCGCCAAAAGATCGGCATTAATTATCAAGGTATTTTGACCCTTAAACATTCTAGCCACCGTAGTTTTACCAGAACCGATATTTCCGGTGACCCCTAAAACAATTTTATCTTTCTTTTGCTTTTGCATATAATGCGATATATTTATCCGCTGAAGCTTTCCAGGAAAAATTACAATCCATGGCATTTTCAATTAGTTGATTCCATTTTTTCTTATTTTTAAACACCGCTAATGCTTTTTTAATAATACTTTGTAACTCTTCTGCACTATATTTATCGAAAACAAAACCATTACGCTTATTAATTGTATCGGCCAAACCTCCAGTTTTATAAACTAGCGGAATTGTACCGTAACGTAAACTAATTAACTGCCCTAATCCACAAGGCTCATATCTTGAGGGCATTAGAAAAATATCACTACCTGCATAAATCTTATGCGCCAGAGGATCGTTAAACTCTAAATGTAGAGAAATTTTTTGCGGATATTTTTTGGCGATAGCTTTTAAAAGCTGGTGATATTTAGCGTCACCTGTACCTAAGATAACTAGTTGCAGGTCTAATTTAGCCAGTTCATCTAGACTTTGCACAAAAATATCAAATCCTTTTTGTTCAGCTAGTCGACTCACTATACCCAAAACAGGAAGATCTTTATTCAATGGCAACCCAACGGTTCTTTGCAGATCCTCTTTATTTGGGGTCTTAAACTCTATACATACTTCAGAAAAATTTTGGAAAATAAATTCGTCTTTATCCGGATCCCAGACCGAATAATCTATTCCATTCAATATTCCACTTAAAACATCTTTTCGCTCTCCCAAAAGTCCCTCTAATCCAAAGCCATATTCTTTAGTCTGAATTTCTTTAGCATAAGTAGGACTAACTGTATTAATAAAATCTGAAAAAATTACTCCCCCTTTAAGCAAATTGATTTTATTATAAAATTCTAAACCATTAATATCGAAAAGCTTTTTATCTAACTTAAGCTTAGCAAACTCTTCTTGAGCAAAAATTCCTTGATACCCAATATTATGAATCGTTAAAAGACATTTTATTCTTTTATAAAAACTCTGTGTATTATATACGCTCTTTAAATAAACTGCCGCTAGGCTTGCCTGCCAATCATGTAAATGTAAAATATCCGGACAAAAATCTATTTCTTTTAACAAATCTAAACTGCGGCGACAGAAAAAACTAAAACGCTCTAAATTATCCGCATAATCCCCTTTTCGATCTACATATAAACCTTCACGCTTAAAATAAGCATCATTTTCAATAAAATAAACTTTAATCTCTCTACCAATAATTGCATACGAAATATCCTCAGAAAGTCGTTTAATCTTAACCTTACTCTTTTCTACACATTTATATTTGGGCATAATTACAATCACTTGACATCCGCAATACTCTAAGGCTAAAGGTAACGCCGCACCAACATCAGCCAAGCCACCGGTCTTAGCAAACGGAACAGCTTCTGATACAAACATCGCAATCTTCATTAGTTTCCCCTTACTTTTGGATAAGTAGTCATCTCTAACCAATTCTTTCCTTTTTTCATATCTACTTTAATCGGCACCATTAATTGCATCACTTCTTCCATCTCTTTTTTTACTAAACTACTTAAAAGATCTAACTCCGCAATCGGTAAATCAAAAACTAATTCATCGTGAATCTGTAAAATCATTTTAGCTTTTAATCCTTTAGCCTTAAGTTGCTTGGATATCTTAATCATCGCTAGTTTAATTAAATCGCTAGCCGTACCCTGAATCGGCGTATTTACCGCTTGACGCTGCGCAAACTGCCGCAAATTTAAATTCTTATTATTAATCTCCGGGATAAACCTTCTTCTGCCCAATAAAGTAGTCACATAGCCTTGCTCTTGCGCATTTTTAATTTGCGCATCAATATATTGTTTAACTTTAGGATATCGTAAGAAATATGCATCGATAAAATTCTGCGCCTGATTAACAAAAATATCTAAATCTTTGCTTAAACCATAAGCACTTTGACCATAAACAATTCCGAAATTTACCCGCTTAGCTACTTCGCGCATTTGATCTGTTACCTCAGTCTCAGCTACCCCATTAATTAACGAAGCAGTTAAGCGATGTACGTCTTGATCACTGTTAAAAGCTTTAATTAAAGTATCGTCTTGGGAAAGATGTGCTAAAACTCGCAGTTCTATCTGCGAATAGTCACAAGATAATAAGCAGCTATCTTTACCGCTGGCCACAATCGCCTGTCTGATTTTGGCTCCGATATCAGTCTTAATCGGAATATTTTGTAGATTAGGATTGCTAGAGCTTAGTCTTCCAGTTTCCGTACCCGTCTGATTAAATGAAGTGTGCACTCTACCGGTTCTTGGATCCACTAATTTAGGTAATGCATCCACATAAGTATTTTTTAATTTTGTTAGTTGACGATACTCTAACAAAAGATCCGGTAGTGCGTGTTTTTCGGCTAAGCGTTTGAGCACCTCTTCATCTGTAGATGGGCCGGTTTTAGTTTTTTTAATTACCGGTAATCCTAACTTTTCAAATAAAACTTGCCCCAATTGCTTTGGTGAATTAATGTTAAATTGCGTGCCACTACTTTCATATATATCAGCAATTAATTTAATTAACCGATGCTCAAGTTCATGCGAAAGCTCTTTAAGTAAGACCAAATCCAACTTTATTCCGTCTTGCTCCATCTGCGCTAAAATACTAGCCAATGGCATCTCCAGATCGTAAAATAAATCATAAAGTTCTTTTTCTTTTAAGGCCTTAGTCAGTACCGGTTTTAGTTTAACAATCAACGCCAAGGCATCTTTTGATTCCAAGGAATCCTGGCGAATAAATTCACCTAAGTTTTCTAAAGCTAAATCAATTAACGCATAACTTGTGCGTGAAGGATTCAATAAATAAGCAGCGATCATCACGTCAAAATCTAGACCATTTAAAACTACTCCTTCCTTAAAAAGTAGAACTTTTAGTTTTTTAAGATCAAACCCAGTCTTCTTAATCTTTTCATCTGAAATAATTTTTGAAAGATCGTCTTTGGCCGAATTAGCGGCAAATATTTTATCATCAATGGCAAAAAATAAATCATCAAAACAAGAGCCAAACAAAGAAAGTTCATCTGTCTGCTTAAGGATTGTTTT
Organism: Candidatus Omnitrophota bacterium; assembly: GCA_041650295.1. Classification (GTDB taxonomy): domain Bacteria; phylum Omnitrophota; class Gorgyraeia; order Gygaellales; family Profunditerraquicolaceae; genus UBA6249. The sequence continues at coordinate 12,205 of JBAZLM010000006.1, read as the reverse complement.
TAATTCCGTCTTTGTACACTGATGCAAACTAGCTACCTCTTTTTTAACCTCTGTATCAGGTAGCTCTGCCAAAAACTTTTTAAATTCTAACTTTTTAAAAAGCCGCGATAACTCTGCATAGTTAGGCTGTCCAATTTTGGCTTTTTCTAAATCTAGCTTTAAATCAACCTGCTGATTAAGCGTAATTAATTCTTTATTTAATTTTATGCGGTCTAAATGTGCCAAAATAGATTCTCTGATTTTTTCAGAGTCAACTTGGGCAACATTCTTAAGTAGCTTTTCTAATGAACCAAATTCCACAATAAGTTTTTTGGCCGTAACCTCGCCGATCCCCGGAACCCCCGGAATATTATCCGAAGCGTCCCCCATAAGCGCAATAACATCACTGACCTTATCGGCAGTTACCCCAAAACGCTCTTTAACCTTAGCCTCATCATAAAGTACGCCACTATCTTTATAAGGACTAAACACGCTAATATATTTATTCACTAACTGCAGAATATCTTTATCGCTACTAACAATCGTTACGGCAATCTTTTTTACTGCCGCATCATGAGCTAGCTGTGCAATGATATCGTCAGCCTCAAATCCTTGTTTTTCAAAAATAGGGATTCCGTAAGCTACGACTACTTCTTTAATAATCGGAATCTGGCTAATCAGGCCATCAGGCATCGCCTCTCTTTGCATTTTATATTCCGCAAATTTTTCCGTACGAAAAGTTTGACGAGAAAGATCAAAACAACAAACTAAATAATCTGGGTTTTGCTCCTTTAATATTTTATTTAAAATATTTAAAAAACCATAAATAGCGTTAGTTTGTTGCCCGCTGGCAGTACTTAATCCGCTTAAAGCATAAAATGCCCGGTAACAAAATGCAGTTGCGTCAATTAAGAATAAATTTTTTGCGGCCATTAATTAAATATTAGGAATTCTTTTATAGGGAAAGATATCTTGCGGTACGTTTCTACTTAGATAAAGCCTTCAACGTTGTTTTTTCAATAAAAGCTTCAATCTCCGGGTTATCTTGATCTAAATATTGGGCATCTAACGCTTCTTTGACTGCCGTAGCTAAATCATTCTGCTTAAAACTATCTTTGGCTTTTTTAAAATGGTCTTGAGAAAGAGTTTTACTATCTTTATCTACGGTAGACTTATCCTCTACCACATCTTTTAATAATCCTAAAACTTCATCCTCTCTTTGGTCAGAGATTGGTTGCTTAGACAAAGCCATGCGTACATCCTTTAGTCGGTTTACTGCTTTTTGTGTCCAAGGATCATCTAAAGAACCGACTCCAACGCGCTTATCCCAATAAAACGCTGCTTTATCTAAATCACGCTGATTCTCATAGTAAAGAGCTAAATTGGTATAAACACTGGCATAGGCAGGATCAATCTTTAAAGCCTTTAAATAATTATCTAATGCTCGGTCGCCTGAGCCCATCGCTTCATAAACTACACCTAAATCATTATAAGCCACTGCATAACTAGGATCAATAGCAATCGCTTTCTGGTATAAACCTAAAGCTTCGGTTAAATTACCAATACGCTGCTTTTCTAATCCTGCCTCTCGATATATCCTAGCCTGTGATTGTAATTCAGTAAGGTCTTCTTCAACAGTAGAACCATTTTTTGCCTCTTGCGCAAAACCCACTGCAAAAGAAAAAAATACACATGAAGCTGCAATTAAAGTAATTAGGAATTTAGGCAGGATGGGCTTATTCATTTATCTGGTTGTTATTATATGCATTTAAATTACAATCGTCAAGTTTATTTTTATATAATCGGATCCATGCTTAACGCCGGATGATTTACTTTAGTTAAATGCGCTAAAAGTTCTTCGGAGTTAATCGCCACAGTTTCATCAGCGATTTTATCAATTAGATCCGGCTCGCCAATCTCTTGGGCTATCTTTCTTAATCTCTCTCCTAAAATCTCTTTAAGTTCTTTAGGCATCCAGACTACTCTTTTTAAACCACCTTCAGCCGAAATAAATTTTTTACTTAAAATGTATAATTTACCAATTCCTAAAAATCCCGGAGTCTGCACCCCTCCGCCCACTGAACCAGCTAAAGTAGTAAAACTCATCCCCGAAGGAGTCATCCCCGAAAAATCGCGATGTACAATCATTACACCGTTAGCTTCAGGAATAATGGCCACAATACATTCAAAACATCCACAAGAAGTCTGCGGGCCCTCCATTAGTGAATACATATTCACCGTATTAACTGTTTGATTCGATTTTTGCTGCACAAAAGCACTAATATTATCCCATTGACCCAATCGAGCATCGATCAAATTACCTTTTAAGATTGGCTGATTAGGACCAGTAGGAGTAATTTCAAAAGAAGCTTTAGCATCTAACCAGGAATAAGCACCGCATAAACCTAGACGCTGCGGCGTAACTACGCAAACATGATTAGGCGCAAAAGACTGACATAATAAACAAGAATAAAATGTATCGACACTTTCATCAGTCATTCCCGCTAAGCGCTCATCACGCTGATTATAGGTTGCTTGCACCCCAGCGGATAACTTCTCGACATCCTCTTTTTGCGTATAAAGTTTAACCTGTACTTTATCTACAATGGCACTATATTCTTGATGTAACATAGCGTGCAAAATAACTCCTAAATGTTTTAAACGAAAACCTTTATTAAAAGCATCATTAGATATGCGAATCCAAACCATATCGCGCTGACCCATATGCATCAGACCCATCGCATAATTAGTAAAACGATGAATCTGACGTTCCAATATCGGTTCAAAATCTTTTTGCATTTTACGACCAAAGACCTCTACCACAATCGCCAAAGGTAAAGATTTAGTTCCAGCAGGTAATTGATCGATATCCGGACCAATTAATTCTACTTTACCGTCATCAACTACATTTTCATCTTGCGTAGTTAAAAATTCTAGCGCCGTACTAACTTTACCTCCAAACTCAACCGCCATCTGCTCTTTGCGCACCCGTTCGCCTTCAAAAGCTGCAGCATAAGGTAATGGTATAGCCACCTCCACCATTTTAACTTTAATTCCACGCGTTAAAATACACTTAGAAGGTATCTTTTGATAATCTTTCTCCGTGACTAAAGCTTCAAATAAAGTTGTATCAATCTTAGCTAATTGCGGAACATCCAAATCAGTGATAATCGGTAAACCAAAAGCTAAACATCCTAAACCCGTAGCCACCAATACCTCATCCACATGACTAAGTAAAAGCACAAATGCCGGGACACGATTACGCAGATAATCAGCAATGGCCTCCCATTGTCCAGGTTTATTGCCACCGTAAATTAAAGGTGCACGGACCGCAAAATTAACCGCATAAATTGCTGATAGATAATCATCACCTAAAGGCACAATATAATTATCTAATCCTAATTCTACACCTTTATTTTGTAACTGCTGCCTAAAGGTGTTCCCATTAACATTACCAGCCAATAAAGCAACAATACTTTTGGATTGAAAATTACGTATCAAATCAACAGCCGCTTGATCATCTTTAGCCGGCCCTAAAATTACGGCAATTCCGCTAATTCTACCGTCGACTAACTGCAAACCCAAAGAGCGTAAAATATTATCCGGAATAAAACCAATTCCTTCTTTAGGATGTTCTTGATTAGTAATCGCTAAAGCCGCTAAAATTTCTTCGCAGATTAAAGTAGCTACCCCTTTGTCTAATAAACCATCTAAACTATTGATGAGTAGACCACTAGCCGTAGCCTGATGATCAACTAAACCTTGAGCCTGGTTAAACGCTGCTAAACAATCTTTTAAACTTTTTACTTCAATATTTAAAAGAGCATTAATTAAAGGAAAATAATAATTGGTTTCGCCAAATTCGATTTTAGTATCTTGACCCTTCTGGCTTATAGCACTCTCTAAAGCTTGGCGGGTAAGATTTAATACACTTTGTGTTCCTTTAATTCCTAGATCAGCAATTACATTAGTCATGGTAATTTCTTTCTCTGGCCCTACTTGGCCAACCATTGCTTTATCAATAAATAAAACTAAACACACCCCGATGGCTTTACCATCAAAAAACTTAACTGCCTCAGCCCGACCTTCACCGACGATTTCTTGTATTGCGCTATTAATTACTTCAACGTCTGCCGGTAGTTCTTGATCAAAATGATCTACGTTGTTAACTAACTTAATTGCAACTTTATATTTTTCTTGAATTAATTTAGCCAGCCTTAAAGCAATCGAGGCCTCTCCTTGAATACAAACCGTATCATTAATCAGATACTCGTCTAATTTTTTAAAGTCATCCTCAGAACTAATTAAGACTACGCCTTTTTTTCTTGCCCCAGGGATTTGCGGAAGATTAGTCGCCATTATAATTTAATTTTCTGTAAATTAATTGTCATGAATTATTTAATACTGAAGTTTGGTTGCCTCAATCAAGTTGCGCATGAGAATAGCTACGGTTAATGGACCCACGCCGCCTGGTACCGGAGTAATAAAACTGGCATTTTTTGCAGCAGATTCAAATTCTACGTCTCCGACTATTTTATCGCCTAAACGATTAATCCCTACATCAATGACAATAGCCCCGGGTTTAACCCACTCGCCTTTAATCAAACCAATTTGACCAACCGCCACAATCAATACTTCCGCTCGCCGTACATGCTGTTCTAATCTCCCAACTTTACTGGTAGCAATATGACAAACGGTAACTGTGGCAAATTTTTCTAATAAAAGTAACGACAAGGGCTTGCCCACAATTTCACTGTGGCCTACCACCACCACCTCTTTGCCGTATAAATCAATTCCGGTAGAATTTAATAGCTCCATTACTGCGGTTGCCGTACAAGCCGCGATTCTGGCGCGACCAAAAAGTACCTTACCTATATTCGACGGGTGCATTCCTTCAATATCTTTTTTAGGAGAGATAAATTCACTCACATTTTTATAATCTATCTGCTGAGGTAATGGCATCTGCACCACGATACCATTTATCAATCTATCATTATTAAGTTTAATTACAAAATCAACCAACTGATCCTCAGTAGTATTTTCGGCCAATTGATGTAATTGATAAACAATCCCTAAATCTTGAGCAATTTTTTCTTGACTACGCACGTAAGCCAGCGCACCAGGATTAGCCCCCACCACAACACTAGCCAAAACCGGAGCCCGATCTAAAGATTGCACACTTAACTTTACAGCTTGTTTAATTTTTTCTGCGACTGGCCTACCCTCTAATAATTTTGCCAACGGCCACCTCCGTATCTTTACGGATCCTAACAATCTCTTTGTTAATCTGATTTAATTCTTTATTTATCTTCTGCGACAATACTTTATTTTGTAAAGCTTTTAAATTAATTTCAACATTAAAACGCGCACTCACAAAAGAAGACTCTAACATAACTGCGGCTGTCCCTACATCGCTAATTAAATTAACATTACCTTTTTTAATTAATGGTAGGCATAATTGCGCCGCTTGCAAAGTTAATCTAGCCAACATAAAAGGCACATCCATAGACTTACGCAAATCCTTACTCTGATAAACCAACACATCCAAATCCACTAAATCTAAAAGATCATTTCTTAATCTTTCCGATTTGGCCAGAATAGCTTTAAGCTCGGCTTGATAAAGGGCATATTTCTCTTTACCTAAGGTAAAATTAACCACCATACTAATTAGGCTGGCTGCCATCGCCGCATTTAATGCTGCCGCCGAACCACCGCCGGGAGCAGCTAATTTAGCCGAGAGATCATCCAAATATTTTTTTAAGCTCTGAGTTTTATATTTCATATTTTAAATAGTAAAGTGAGTATTTAGTTCAAACGCATCTTTAATTAAATTTATCTTCGGCGATTCATCCTGATATAAAAGCGTAAGTACATCAAAACGTGCCAACTGATCTAAGCGATGATTAATTTTTAAATAACTCAGCGCAGCTTTAGCAATTTGTCTTTGTTTACGTACTGAAACTGCTTCCGCAGGCTCCCCTAAATCTAGCGAATGCCTAGCTTTAACCTCCACAAAACAAAGCACATCTTTATCTACTGCTACGATATCTACTTCACCAAACTTCGTTCTATAATTACACTCTAATATTTTGTAACCTTGCTCTTTTAGAAATTCTAACGCAACTCTTTCCGCTTTTTTGCCAAACTCTAGCTTATTTTCAGCCACCTTAAAAAACTCTTTCTATGAATATTAATCGGTCCAATTCTCTTTAAAATATCCCGGTGCAATTTGGTAGGATACCCTTTATGCTGCTTGAACCCATATTGCGGATAAACCTCATGGAAACTATCCATAATCTGATCCCGACTAACTTTAGCCAAAATAGAAGCCGCCGCAATACTAATCGATTTGGTATCCCCCTTAACAATACTCTGATAAGGAAATTTTAATTTAAAACGCATATTCCCATCAATTAAAATAAATATACGTTTATATTGAACCGGTTTAAGCTGCTGAATTAATTTAGCGATGGCTTCCTGCATCGCCACAATTGTAGCTTGCAAGATATTAATTTGATCGATTTTCTCATGACCCACAGCTGCTATGGCGTATAACGCTTTATTCTTTATTTCAAAGAAAGCTGCTAATCTTTTTGCGGGAGTTAACTTCTTAGAATCATCAATGCGATTACTAAAGTCAAAATCCTTTAATAACACCGCTGCCGCTACTACCGGTCCGGCTAAAGGACCACGACCTGCTTCATCCACACCAATAATTAAATCAAAACCTTTTTGCTTTAATTTATTCTCGTATTGGAGCACTAATTTTTAACTTCTTCTTTACTCTCAATTTTAGTCGCGTGTTTTCCGACTTTTCCTCTTAAATAATAAAGCTTGGCTCTTTTAACTTTACCAGAACGAATTAACTCAATGCGCTCGATAACCGGAGAATAAAGCGGAAATACTCGCTCAATCCCTTCGCCAAATGAAACTTTTCTAACCGTAAAATTGGTAGTAGGCCCTGATCCGCATTTTGAGATAATTACACCCTCAAAAGGATGCAGCCGAAATTTATCTGATCCTTCAGCAATACGGGTCATCACTTTTACAGTGTCTCCAACATTAATAGCAGGCATATCTTTCTTAATAAAAGCCGCCTCAATTGATTTAATGTCCATGTTTTGTTGCTCCTTTCTATTACTTTTTTTATTTTAGTAAATCAGGTCTTCTCTGTTTTGTCCGCTGCAGTGATTCAGCTTTGCGCCAGGCCTCAATTTTATAATGCGCTCCAGAGATTAGAACCTGCGGAACTAACCACTCTTTAAATTGTGAGGGCCGGCTGTACTGCGGATACTCTAATAGATTACCTTCGAATGACTCAAATTTCAAGGAATTTTTATCCCCCAGCACTCCGGGAATCAATCTGATTAAACTATCTATCACCACCATCGCGGCTAACTCTCCGCCAGTTAAAACATAATCACCAATAGAAATCTCTTCATCTACTAAATGTAGGCGTACCCGCTCATCAATTCCTTCATAATGACCACAAATAAAAATTAAATTTTTACATTTAGATAATTTTCTAGCCACAACTTGCTCATATTTTTTTCCTTGAGGACACAATAAAATAACCTTACTTTTTCCTTTAATCTTTTTTTTAATCGCCTGCAAAGCTCTAAAAATAGGCTCTACCTGTAGCACCATCCCACTTCCTCCGCCAAATGGACGGTCATCTACCTTGTGATGTTTGTCTAAAGTATAATCTCTTAAATCATGTACAAAAATTTTTACTTTTTTCTTAGCTTGTGCTCGCTTGATAATCGACTCACCAAACACACCAGAAAACATCTGAGGAAAAATAGTAATAATGTCTATGCGCATATTTGATTATTATAATTAATTAGGAATGATTGTTTAAATTGGCTAAATTTATCTTCTTTAATCGCCGCCCTTATCTTACGCATAAGATCCAGAAAAAAATAGACATTATGCAAACTAAGCAAGATTAAGCCTAACATCTCTTTAGCATTAAATAGGTGCCTTAAGTAAGCGCGCGAAAAATTTTTGCACGTATAGCAACCGCATTTTGCATCTAGCGGACCGAAATCTTTTTGATAGGCGGCATTGCGCATAATAATTTTGCCACTACTAGTAAACGCAGTCCCGTTTCTTCCATAACGGGTAGGAATAACGCAATCAAACATATCTACTCCTCGGTCCACCGCTTCTAGAATATCAAACGGATAACCGATCCCCATCGCATAACGTGGTTTCTCTTTAGGTAAAAGATCGGCTACCTGGGCAATAATATCATAAATTAAATTGCTACTTTCTCCTACCGATACTCCGCCGATAGAATAACCGGCAAAATCCATCTCCACTAAACGTTTCGTACATTCACTACGCAAATCTTCATAAGTGGCACCTTGCACAATTCCAAACAATGCCCCTTTATCTTTGGTCTGCGCTGCTTTTGATCGTCTGGCCCAAGCAATTGTTCTTTCCATGGCAATTCTGGCCTGATCTTTAGTACACGGATAATGCACACATTCGTCTAGCGGCATTAAAATATCTGAACCTAAAGTTTCTTGAATCTTTATTACATCCTCAGGAGTAAGAAAATGTTTTAATCCGTCAATGTGAGACTGGAATTCTACTCCTTGATCACTCATCTTACGAAAAAGCGCTAAACTAAAAATCTGATAACCGCCGCTATCGGTAAGAATTGGTTTATCCCAACCCATAAATTTATGCAAACCGCCAGCATTTTTAATAACTTCCATACCTGGACGCAAAAAAACATGATAAGCGTTAGACAAAACAATTTGCGCACCTGCCTCGGCAATATCTTTAAACATCAACCCCTTCACCGTAGCGTGTGTTCCCACAGTCATAAAAGCCGGAGTATCAAAATCTCCGTGAGCAGTAGTCACCTTACCTAACCTAGCTTTACTAAATTTATCTTGATGAATTAACTTATACATATTTTAAATAATTAACATAGCGTCACCATAACTGTAAAATCGATATTGTTTATCGACTGCCTCTTGATAAGCTTTTAACATTAACTCTTTACCGCCAAAAGCACAAACTAACATTAAAAGCGTGGTTTTAGGAAGATGAAAATTGGTCAAGATACAATCAACTAATTTAAATTCAAAACCTGGATAGATAAATAATTTTGTATTTCCTTCTTTATGGCCACTAGCATAACTCTCTAGTGCACGTAATGCCGTAGTGCCTACGGCAATAACTCTTCCATGATTAGCCTTTGTTTGATTAAGTAAATCTATGGTTGCATCCGGAACAGAAAAATACTCCGGATCCATTTGATGTTGAGTGATATCCTCACATTTTACCGGACGAAACGTTCCTAATCCTACATGCAAAGTTACATAAGCTAATCCTACTGCATCACTTGTAATTTCCTTGAGTAGCTCTTGAGTAAAATGTAGGCCCGCCGTAGGAGAAGCTAGCGCTCCCTCATTTTTTGCATAAACCGTTTGATAATAAATTGTATCCAAATCATCCGGCTCTCTTTTTATATACGGCGGTAAAGGAACAATACCATAATTATAAATTACATCTGCATCTGCCTGCTTAAAACTAATCTGACCGCGACGAGTTAATACTCCTTTAATCTGACCGTCAGCAAAATTAATATTTTCACCAACTTTAGTGCGACTGGGTTGTACCAAACAAGCAAAGGTCGTACCATTAAGTCGCTGCGTTAATAAAATTTCAACTCTTCCTCCAGTAATCTTTCTACCAAGTAGACGACAATGTAAAACTTTGGTATCATTTAAAACTAATAAATCATTTTTTTTAAGATACTGCCGGATGTTTTTAAAAATATTGTGCGTAATTTCTCCAGTTTTGCGATTAATAACCAAAAGCTTAGCATCTTCTCTATTCTTCAAAGGATGCTGAGCAATTAGCTCTACCGGAAGCACATAATCAAAATCAATCAATTTTAACATATTTATAATAATTAGGGACAGCAACTATTTTTTAAATTAATAGCCACTGCCCCTGACAACTTTAATTTAAATAACCAATAATTTGATCAGTTAAATCATCAATTGAAAAGATCACTACTCCGTCAGGAGCCAGCTCAGTCACCATCTGGTATTGATTATAAAAAAGATCCGGATTATTTTTCATTAAAAATGCCCCAATCCCAATATAAACTTTACCTTTTCCTCGATGACCTAATGCCGACTTAACGATCTCTTTAGCAAATTGATTATCCTTGGTATAAGCCATCAAGACCACATAATCTACGATTCCATTTTCTAACCAACTCGACCAATCTTGAAAAGCATTACTATAAGCGCGCTCAGTCAAAGGAATTACCGCACAAGAAACCGCCAAATTGGCTGATTTTACTTTTACTAAACTAGAGACCTTACGCACTAACTCACTAACCTGCTGACGCCGCCAATTATCCCAAGCCAAATATTCATCTTCATTATTTAAAGTGTCTAAACTATTTAAACCAGTTTTTTCTTTAAACCGTTCTACATTTTTTAATCCATAACCATAAGCCAAACCAAACTTACTAAATCTTGATCCCGGAGAGAATGGCACCGGAGAGGGATAGCGCATATAATCCAAATGTATTCCGCTAATTAGAGGATAACGGTTAATAATCTCATTAACAATATTTAAAATATACTCCTCCACCCGAGAATCTCCTGGTTCAAGAAAGAGCATCTTCTCTCCTAAATAATATTTATCCACATCCAGATTAGTGGTTGGCTTAGAAGATCTTTGATACTGATCACGGGTTAAAATGCTACTGCCATATTTCTTTAAAATATCCGCTTGATCATTATTACCCAAACTTAAAACATTTATCCAAGCAAAAACATTAATATTATTTTCTTGAGCCTGTCTTAATAAGAAATCTAAAGTATCCATCCCGGCAGCTTTAACTATCGCCTCATACTTGGTTTTATTACAAATTTTAGAATCATAGTAAGCATTTCCCGACTGAAAAACCTGTAAATAAATTTCGTTGATTTTAGCTTTTTTACATTTGGCAATCAACTTATCTACCCCATCTTTTGTATAAAGAATATCTTTCGCAGAAAAAACCGAAATCCAAATACCGCGTGCTAAAGTTGACGTGGTTAAATTCTGTTTATCTTCAGCTAGCACAAAACTGAAATTAAACAAATAACAAAATACTAATAAGAAAATAATTTTATTTAATTTTTTATTTTTCATTTTTTTATTGAATATTGGCAACCGCAATACTTTTGTCGATAAAGCTTGCGCTCTTTAGCCTGTAGACACGCTGCCTTAAAACCCAACCGGAAATCTTCGTAATAAAATTCTACTCCTGTCTCTTGTCCAATTTTTTCTCCTAGCTGCTTAATTACCAAATGGTTTTGATATGGACTAACTAATAAAGTTGTACTAAAAGAAGAAAAACCATTTTCTTTAGCCGCCAACGCAGTTTTACGTAAACGCATTGACCAACAGATTACACAACGCTGTGCTGTATCTTCTTTACCCTTAATTCCTTGATTAAAATCAGAGTCGCAAAATTCGCTAAATTTTACGGTTAATCCTAAATCTTTACTTAAAACCTTTAAACTCTCTTGGCGATAATTATACTCTTGGGCCGGATAAATATTGGGATTATAATAAAATCCTTCTATTTCGAATTTTTGCTCAATTAATCTACTAAATGGATAAATTAAACACGGACCGCAACAGATGTGTAATAAGAGCTTCATAGAATTAGAAAATCTCTTCTTGTGATTCTTTATTAAACTTCAAACCGAAATGCTGGAAAGCTTTTTTAGTAGCAATTCTACCTCGAGAAGTACGTTTCAAATAACCTGCCTTTAAAAGATATGGTTCAACCGTATCGGCAATCGTATCCACCTCTTCATTAAGACTAGCCGCCAAAGATTCAATTCCTACCGGCCCGCCATTAAATGCTTCTAAAATTAATTTTAAAACCTTGCGATCTAAATCATCAAAACCAGCCTGATCAATACCTAAATCATCAAGAATTTTAGAAGCAATCGCTTGGTCTACTTTTTCCATCTTTAAAACTTGCGCATAATCACGGACTCTGCGCAAAAGACGATTGGCAATCCGAGGTGTTCCCCTGGCCCGCTTAGCAATCTCTAAACATGCCTCTTCATTAATTTGCACAGTTAACAACTGACTAGAATTTTTTATAATTTTAGCTAAATCTTCAATTTTATAAAAATCTAAACTATAAAAAATACCAAACCTTCCTCTTAAAGGAGCTGCCAATAAA
>JBAZLM010000005.1:0-121459 GCA_041650295.1 Candidatus Omnitrophota bacterium | reverse complement strand
TAAAGCCTGTGCATCGGAAGGTACGGTTTGTAACGCTGCAGCAAAGATGTGCCGAGTATAAGGATCAAACTCAGTCTTCATTGTGTCAACAAACGGCTTTACTAATTGTGGATACTGTTGTAATTTTCCGCCTAATGATAAAGCCGTGTTCTGACGTACATAAACATTATTATCTTTTAATAAAGGGGTTAAATACTCTACTGTTTTAGGCGCATCAAATGTTTTCAGAGAAAGCACTGCACTGTTGCGAACTTGCCAAGCAGAATCCTGTAGTTTAGTAACAATAGAATTTGTAGTTTGCTGATTATTAAACTTACCTAATGTATCCACGGCTACTTGTCTAACCTGCCACTTTGGATCGTTAATTAAAGGCGTAATTAACTTGGTAACCTCAACATCTTCAAAATTACCTAAACCAAAAGTTGCACTTTGACGAATCTGCCAATCAGAATTACTCAAGCTATCAACCAAGAAACTTTTAATCTCAGGCGCCTTTATCTCAGATAAAGAAACCATGGCATCTTGACGAAACTCAATCGGTTGAGTAGTATCTTTGGCTAAATCTAAAAATGACTGTTCTAATTGTGGAAATTTTGTGACGCTTGGCGCTAAGGCTGAAATTGCCGTCGCACGAATCTCTAAATCTACGTCAGTTAAGCTAGGAAGCAAAAGATCTAAATTTTCCGGAAAATCATCTAACCTAGAACCTAAAGATAATATCGCAGCTTGACGAAGATTTAAATCAGCATTAGTAGATAAAAATGGTTTTATCTTACTCATTATATTCATATCCGCTTGCGGGGCAATCGATAAAATTGCTGCTTCTTTTACTTGTAAATCGGAATCTTCCAAAGCCGCCCCTAATGCTTTTTTAATCTCTAAATCATTGGTCCCCGCCAAATTAACCGCTACTTGCCGTCTCACTAGTGGCACTGGATCAGATTTTAACAAATTGATATAAGCATTTTTTACATCTGGCTTAGCGATCTTATCCGCTAAGGCATCTACTGCAGCATAACGAATCTGCGGATGCTGCAGGTCTTTTAAATTATTCAGTAAAAATCCAGTCGCATTAGGGATATCTAATCCAGCTAAACTAAGAATAGATGCCCGCTGAAGCCAACCCTCTTGATTAAATGAAACGTCTTTAAGTAAAGCGATCGCCTCAGCATCATTATTTTTACTTAAAGAAATCACCGCTGTGGCACGAACATCATTATTTTTATCATTTAAATATTGCTTAAGAATGTCATTGGCTGATTGTGTGCCTTGATTCCCCAGCAGAAAAACACTAAACTGTCTAGTCCACGGTGCAATCGGTTTTTCAGTAACAGTTATCGGCTGAACTTTAAATTCTTCCAATAAAAATTTTAATTCATCTTCTTGGATCTGCATTTGCAAGGTTTGGGCCGGATTAAACTTCATCTGCCTATAAAGGTTACTTGCCCTCTGCCAAACAGCTGTATCCTGTTGGCCACCAAGAGCACAATAAATCTTCTGAGAAAAACTCTCCTCAGGTAATTTTATATCACTAAATAAACCCCAAGAGACAATCAAACTAACTATAATAATTATAATAGAACTATGCGCAAAATTTACCCAGAATTTTTTAAAATTATATTTTGTTATTTCGTTAAAAGTTTTATACTTCAAAGAGCCGAATGAAAGAATCCAAAAAACAGGAAGCAAAAGAGTTTTTAAAAATATTGCAACCGGAGCAAGAAACAGATTAAGTGTTGAAGCAAGAAATGACTTTAAACCAAACTTTTGAATTTGATCCGGCAAAGACAACACCCCTAACCCAAGAGTAATTACTCCTAAGCTAATAATATTCCCAAATGTAAAAATAAAACCCCAATTATTAAATGTATTCATTGCCTGTAAACAAAACGTAAAACCAGACTCCCACTTTAAAAATTCACAACCCTGTAATAATATTTCAAAAATCGAAGAATTGGCAAAACTAATCCCTAAAAATGGCATAACTGCTTTACTTAAAACTACTCCGAAAAGAATAACCGGTAGTTTTAATAAAATTAAAACCGTGGTACCCGTCAGAACAGGAAATTTTAAAGTAAAACTATTCCATATATTTTTAATTAAAAGTAAGAATCTAGCCGCCGGTTTAATCTCTAAAAGCTCCTCTTGTATTTGATTGCGCATCTGTTCATCTTCTAAATATTGATTCAAAAAATTGCTTCGAAATTTATAATGTTCTATATATGCATAGAAAAAATTATATATAACCGCAGATAAATATGGAATTATTGTAGCAATTATAATTCCTGCTGCCAAGATAACTGCCAAATTAAAAGCAATAAAACAAAACGGAATAAACTCACCAATCAGCACAAGCATCGGCCACTTTAAATTAAAAGTTCCTTTAATTGCACGCAATAAACTAGGCTGAATACTACCAAGTTCAGCGGCATAATATTTATCTGCTAATTTTATTAATGCTTCCCGTTCTTGTAATGTTAACTTCTTAATGTTTTTACCTACTCCTAAATAAAATTTAGCAGACTTTTCATTAAACATGCGTTTAATATTCTCAACAAAATAAAATAATCCTATAAAAACCCCGATACTTGCAAAAGACATAATTGATACTGAGGCCACCCTATTTAATTCTGGCGCAAATAGAAAGATTATTAAATACGCACCTGCTAATAATAGAATCAGTGGAAAAGCAACATGCAAGAATCGGCTTAAAACTAACTTTATTGTATTTTTCTTAACCAAATGGATTTTATTTCCAGCTATCCAAGCATTCTGATCAGTAATGCTTGACAAAACGATGCTGCCTTTTTGGCTGACATGATAAATACTGTCAATCTGCTCATTTTCTTTAATTCTAACTGCAGATTCTTCCACAAAAATTTTATCTGCTTCCGCTTTTAAGATTTTATTCACCCCGGTAATTCTAAAAGCTGGAGCATTAATTCCTGAAAACACTTTTATGTCTTGATTATTTAGCTCTTTACCTAAATTATGCGCTAATGACTGCTTATCCCGATCCAAAAGATACTGATAAAGACAATTTTGCTGATGCGCTGCGACATTAACATTAGAGAATAATCCTGGATCTACTCTAGGCACGTTAAATTCGGCTATGTAAAAGTTGGCCAATTTATCAAAAGATATTTGCATATTTAATTCTTTGATCTTTCCCATCTTCTCTAACATGGAATGCGCAGAAGGGCTGAAAGTACAGCAAGTAACTTTATAACCAGCCCAACGATTATTTAAAGTTAAATATAGCAACTGCATTGCCATTCCATAACCGTATCCAGAAGGTAAATTTGGATAAAAATCGGACAGCAAAATTTGTTGGTCCTTAACTTGTCCTCTGACGCGGCCATGCTCTTGATTATTCTCTAAAATTATTCTCCAATTATAAATATCCGACTGAGTAACCGGATCATATTCAATCTCTTCTCTAATCGAATACCCTTTGTCCAATAATTCCTCATATTTAGCCATCATCCAATGCCAAGTTTCTGAATTATCGCTTAATTTAAAATTAGAAAATAATTTATCATCGACGTAAGGCACAGTATAATCTGCCTGACAAAGATATTTGTTAATAAAAATAATCTGCATATTAAGCTCTTTGATTTCACTCATTTTATTCAGCATATTCTGAAAAGAAACACTAGAGCTTTTGCAAGTTACTTGATAACCTGCCCAACGATTATTTAAGATTAAATATAATAACTGTAAAGCTTGGCCATAACCATGTCCAGAAGGCAGATTAGGATAAAAATGATTTATCTGAATTTTTTTATTCTTAATTTGTCCGCAGATATAACCAAAGCCTTCACCATCTTTTAAAATAATCCAAGTGCAGGCATCCATCTGGGCATCTTGATCGAAATGAGTTTTTTCTTTAATGGAATAACCTTTCTCCAACAACTCTTCATATTGAGCAATCACCCAATTCCAAGTGTCTAAATCATGCTTATTAGATTCAAGTTTAGTCAAAACTTTTTTAAGGAAACTTGAATGATGAACATTATCGCCAAATTCTGAAAAATCAAATGAGAGTTTAAACGGACCCAAACCCATTTTCATAAATTTATTTAAATTATGTTCAACATATCCCTGACTAATAATTGCTACATCTGGTCCAATTAAAGTACGAATAGTTTTTATAATATCAATTCCCAATCCAGTTTTATGCAAATGATCACATACCGTTAAATCAATTGCCAGATCTTCATCATAAGCAGATAAATCTACGAATCCTAAGCGGTCCTCTTTTTGATTAACCAAAACAAATCTTTTACCATTGCCAGTTGAGTCCTCATCAAAACCTAGCCAAAGATCAGTCTGATCAACCAAAGGTATCCTACTCATCTGACTAAACTTATTAATCAGCGTTACAAGATTTTTTTGATTTCTTTGGTTACATTCAATTTCATCTTGTTTTAATAATTCTGAATCAAAAAATAATTCTTGATCAATTTCCGGAATAATAAAATCCGCATACCAATGTTGATTCCAGAGCCAATCTTCTTTTCGAGGAGTAGCAATTTCCATTTGCAAAGATTTAATTTCACTCATCTTCATCAACATGTGGTAACAAGGAGTAGTGCTAGTCTCAATAATTGCCTGATACCCCGCCCAACGATTATTGAGTGTCAAAAACAATAGCAGCAGTGCCTGGCCATATCCTTGCCCCGCAGGTAATTTTGGAAATATTTCACTAATTAAAACTTGGTGATCTTTAACCTCCAAGCGAATAAAACCATTCTCTTGATTATTTTTAAAAATTCGCCAAACATAAGAAACCCCTAAGTTATAATTGCGTCCAGTCTCCTCTTTAATCGAATAGCCTTGAGATAAAAGCTCATTATATTTAGCAAGCGCCCAATGCCAAGCCTCTAAATCATTGCTAGGGTCATCCGCCACTTTTCGCTGAACAAGAATCTGACAGCTTTGATGAATTTTACGATGCACAAAAAGAAATGCCTTTGTATCAATTAATGCTGCCGACTCATTGACTATTTTTCTGGTAATATGACTGACTAACTCATGAACTAAAATCTCTAATTGTTTAAATTCCGGAAGTTTAAAATAAGAAGGATAAAGATAGACAATTTTTTCATCAATGCTACAGGCAGCAACATTACCGTTAGTAAAAGATGAATCCGTGGTAATCATTAATCGCCAGGAATCTAATTCCGGAGGCGCCCGACCCAAAAGCTGCTCTAACTGGGCCAAATTTTTGTTTAACAAATTAAAGTGTTGCCTGATGAATTCTTTAGCGCTAGTCAGTTTTAATCCGTACACCATAACATCAGTTAGCGTGCAGTCGGATCTCCCAAATTCTTTTTCCACAGCATCGCGATCTTCCTTAGAAATAACATAAGCATAGGCATTAATTTTAGGCTCTTCAGAAATAAACAAAGGATAGGAATTATTGGTTGGCTCAATAAACTTATCTCTTTTATTCTTTTGCTCCTCTTCTTCTTTAATAATTTTTTGTACCAATTTCTGAGCACAATATAAATATTTTTCAGCTTTCTGACTAAATGTATTAGAACCGGTCAACTCACTAGTAGCAAGCTCTACTAAGGCCGGCAAAGATAGCTTTTGCATCACAAAAAAATAAGCTAAAACACAATCGCCGTAAACATACTCTCCATTTTCAGCTCTCATCACAACTTTATCCTTCAAGTCAGCTTTAACTGCTTGCGCCTGCTGCTTGGTTAAAAGATCAGCAATTAAAGCAATAAACACAAGTACTGCCGGTTTAAAATATGTCTGGTCCCAAAGCTCATCAAACATAACTTTAAGCAATCTTAACCGTCCTAATTCATCCTCTTGAACAAAAAGCTTGCGGCCCTTAGCCATAATCATCTGGTCTAAAACAAATTTCGGGGTCTCAGCAATATATGAAACTATCGTCCTCCAGGTTATTGACTCAACGGCCTGCATCTGATCCAAAGAATATTGCAAGATATTAAGCACATCATGCCCAAAAACATTAGCATCCTGATGTTTATCTTGAAATAATTTCGACTGCTTAGTTAGTCGACAAATCGGAGCCTGCTCATCAAATGATTGTTGCCATTTAAAACATTTATCAGTTAAAATTAAACCATGTGGCTTTAAGTGCTCGGGAAGATACTTTCTAAAATCTGTACTCAAATAACAGCAAAGACCTTTTTCTAAAATAAAATCCACATTAAAAGGAAGCTTAGATAAATAAGATTCCGGTTCATTAAGATCTGTTTCTGAGAAAAAGGTGATTGTGCGAGGCTTAGCGATCGCCTCTTGGGGATGCTGCCAGATAAAATTTATGGTCACCATATTTGGCTGCTGATAAAAATGCTGAACAACAATTTGACTAGCTTTTAGGCCCAATAACTCCCAGATCACTGGGGCTAAAATGTCACCGTTTAAATGCTGGATACAACCAATGGTGGTCATCACGCTGCTAAACTTTGCATAATCTTCATCTATTCTTTTATCATTAAAATAATATCCCATAGAAAATTTATCCCCTACTTTCCACCATGCTTGATTAAGCGTAAACATTTTAGCCATCTTATCCAAAGTAATAAAAATACCTTCAGTGGCATTACTCAATAAAAGAAAGGTAGAAACATCCGGACCAGATCCGATATAAATACCAGACAAAGCAGCATTATCTTTATTAATATAAGCCCTGAGGTCAAAAAGAAACTCTGTCCAATCTTGAGTGAGGATTGACTCACCCAGATATTCTTCTGCTTGAGCTCGAGTTACCTCAATACATTCTAGATCTTCCACAAAAAATGGCTGGGTAACAAAATTTGAAATTGACTGGCGGGTATCCTCCAAAGCCTGATCTTCATCAATTATTCCTTTAGTAATATGACTAATCAACTCATGAAAAAGAATTTCGATTTGTAAAGATTCAGGAAGCTCAAAGAAATACGGATGCAGATAAACTGTTCTTGCATTAATATCGCAAGCGGCAACGTTATTACGGGTAAGTGTAACATCTGTGGTAATCGTTAATCCCCAAGCGGCTAATTCCGGAGGAGCCCGGCCAAGGATAAGCGCTAGTTCTCCCAAGCGCTTATCTAAAATACTAAAATGACCACCCGCAAAATTCTCCGGACCAGCTAAATCAAACCTTTGCACAATTACATTAGTTAATTCTTTATTTTTTCCAAACTCCTGATCAATTTGATTTTTAGCCGCTTCAGCAATAGGCAATGGATAGCAATTATCGGATTGTTCGCCTAAAACACCCACCACGGCACCAAAACTATTATTTTGCTGCTTAAAATTTCTAGCTTGTTCAATAAATCTATCCAATAAATAACTTGTGGCTTCAGACATTGTTAAACCGGTAGCCGCGGGAACATCAACCTGCCCTGTAATTTCATCGGTAGCATTTAAAACCGTAAATCCTCCACGACGATTGGTCATAGTATAATCGTTACCGCTAATTCCCCCCTGATCGCCAATAGCCGCGATTTCATCAACCGGTATCCCAGTCACTATATTTAAATAATTAACCGCGCGCAATTTATTCACACCTGGTAAATTAACATCCAAAGTGTGCCCCGCGGCATAGACCTGACAATCCCGATTAAAATATCTACTGATATCCTTTCTAATCTTATCCTTGATTGCCAATTTAGTGCTTTCATCACAGCAATCTTTTAATCTAATGGAAAATTTATACCCGCTATCTCTACCTTCCAGGTAAGCGACCATCTCTTTATATTCGCTTTCCATTAACAATTGAAAAATTCCATGCTGAAGCTCTCCACCAAAAATAGGAAACTCCGGCTGATACTCCTCTTGATTTAAACTTTGTGCGTTAATCAGATAAGATGCATTCTCCGGAGCAAAATAAAGATACTTAAGAATACTCAAAGATAAACCGGATTTTTTAATTTCCTCGGTCAAAAGATCATAAACTTCTTTAATGGGTCGATACCCCATCTTATTTTTTTCTTCTTCAGTAACTTCAAAAAATCTACCCGAACAAATCACCACATATTTACCCAAATTAAGTAACTGCGCCAAGCGCTGCACAATCACGCTAGGAATAGTGCGATCTTTCCTAGTCAAAGTGCCATCAATATCAAAAATATAAGCCTGATAATCTTGATCTAAAGCTTTTTCCAATTTCGCTTTTGTTAAATTAAAAATAAAATAAAAATTAGCAACAATATTTCGTCTAATCATTTCACAATAAGCATCTACATCCGCTAACTTTCCAGGAATCTTTTGGTAAATATAACGACTCTCTCCCCATTTGCCTTTACTCCACCCTTCTTCAATGATCATGCTAGCTAAATCTTCTCTAGATTCACAAGGAATAATTTTGCTAATATAAACACCGTTTTCCATAAAAAAGTCTGTCAGAGCTTTTAGTTCGAGTTGCACACCACATTCTTTCATATCATAAATCTTTATTTTTTCTAATTTTACAATTTCACCTGATTCATTCAGAGTTTCATTAACCCGGGCAAACGAGAAAAAATTATAATCTATAGTTAGCCAGATTGGCCAACCTTTTTCTTTTGCCGCATTTACAGCACTTTTAATCTCTTCTATTTGTATAGGTGTATTCCAATTAATTAATTTTACTTTTCGGCCATCATAATATGAAGGCAAATGAATAACTTCTGCCCAATCTTTTGCTTCTACGTCTTTTGCCCAAGTAGCGTCTAAATTATTACTTACTGAATATTTATCATGATGGGCATCAGCGTTAATAATTAATAATTTTTTATGCTCTTGCTGATAATATTGTTCTATAATCGGGTAAATATCCCCATGTTTTGTCAGCGTTTCTTGTATTAAATCTGATTTAACTAAATTATCGCCAGCAAATCTATCTTTTGTATCTTGCATCGCCGTATTTTCATCTTTAAGCCCCTTAGCAATATGACTAATCAACTCATGGTAAAGAATTTCTAGCTGTTTGGCTTGGGAAAACTGAAAGAAATACGGATGTAAATAAACGGTTCTGGATTTAATATTACAAGCAGCAACATTGCCTTGGGTAAAAGTTAAATCGGTGGTAATAATCAGGTTCGCAAGATTTAATCCCGCAGGAGCTTTAGTAAATGTGCGATTCAGCTGCATCAACAAATCTTGCAAAATATCCAAATATTTTTTATCAAAAGACCGGCCATATTGTACCCAATAATTACTTAATTTTTTATTTCTTAATCTACGATTGAATAAATTTTTCTTCTGATGTCCGATCTTAAAATCACTAGGAACAGCTAAAGGATAAGTGTTGTTGGGATTAAAAATAGTATTAAGCTGATCCATAATCATTTCACAATATGGATCAATCTTTGCCGGATCACCGGCGACTCTAGAAACTACATTATTACAATCGCTGTAATCCAACTTAAAACCCGACAACGCTAAATATTCTCTTGATTCACAAGGTATGATTTTACGAATATTTAATTTTTCATCAACTGCCATTTTATAAATATTCTTTAAAACATTGTTTACTTGCGCCTCTTCCATATGATGATCAACTATCCAACGATAGCCTTTCCCTACTGATCGAATATCTCCTAACGAGAAAAAATCAAAATCAAAGGTAAGCCAAATCTCCCCTAGCTGACACCCCATATCTTGCTGCACCAGCGATATTTCTTTCTTAAGCCATTTTTCATCATCAATAGATGATACCCAAAGAACATAAGCTAAGTTATTTTCTTCTAAATAGGTTACCCAACTAGCATCAAGATTCTGTATCTTCCCACCAACTAGATGAACTCTACCCATATCAGAATGGGCATCGAAATTAATAATCAATAACTTTTTCCTAGAATGAGTATCGGTATATTCTTTAACAAAATCACAAATTTCTCCATGCCTGGCAATTGGCGGCAACTGTATATCTATTTTTTCTCTCTCAGAAGTTGTCAGTGAATAAAAATTAGAATTATTAGCTTTTTCTAAAACTTCCTTAACAATCGCAATCACTTGTGCGCAGCTTTGTTTAATATCATCGGATAAACCACTGATATTAATAAAATTTCCTTGATCTTTAAAATGGGTCCACGATTCTTCGGCTGCTACCTTTTCCCGCTCCAAGCGTAAGACAAAATCATCTTTGCTTTCATAAGCCCCCACCTGACGGCCCAAGCGCCGATAACACACTTCTGGACTTTCATCAAGATTAAAAATATAATAATTTTTTCCCTGCATCCGCGTCTCTAACAGCTTTGCCTGTTCTGCGGTTTGCACAAAACAATCTAGAACAAAACCCTT
This sequence comes from Candidatus Omnitrophota bacterium, assembly GCA_041650295.1. GTDB lineage: Bacteria > Omnitrophota > Gorgyraeia > Gygaellales > Profunditerraquicolaceae > UBA6249. The sequence continues at coordinate 111,205 of JBAZLM010000005.1, read as the reverse complement.
CTTACAGTCAGATTTAGCTAAACGTTGCTCCAACACTGTCCCCAAAATAAGCTCAGACGGAAACGGCTGGTGCCTATCCATCATCGCAGAAATATCGTTACCTAATTTACTAAAAGTTCCCGCCTCATCAATCATCGCCTGTTTAGCGGAAACATAAGTAAGGCCTAATTCTTTTGCTACTGCTGCAGCCTTGGTCGATTTCCCCGCTCCCCGAGGACCAATAAAAACGATATTGATCGGATTAGTCATTTTAGATATATCGAGACAACTCCAATACTTCTCTAGCCAAATCTTTACCTGCGGATAATCTTTTATTAAGCTCTCTAAATATTTTGCCAATCTTTTTGGCTGAGTATGGCTATACTTCATCGTCATTAAATCTAGACGAGCTCCGTCAATTATATTGTTTGCGTCTGCATCTTTAACCTGAAACCTGGGATTATTAATCGCCGGACGAAAATAAGATAAAACGCACTCCAGATGATCTCTGGGGTTACTTTCTAAATTCAAAAGACCAGCCGCATCTTTTTCCAAAATAAACGTCACGTTAAGATGTCGCTGTAATATCGAAGCTGGAATTTTTTGCGTAACCGGGCCGGTTAAAACATCTTTAACTACTTTAGCATTTTTCTCTCTGGCCCCCAAAAAGTAGATATGCTTTCCTTCAAGAATATCTGCGATACCCATAGTATCGGCATAAGCATGACCAATTTTATTAAACGTTTGTGGTAAAGGATGGAGTTTTACTGATCTCATGCGACTTTTAAACTTAGACTCAAAAGGTGGCTCATTGCGCGCCAAACGCCCCTGCGCGCCGGCTGCCAATAAAACAATATCGGCTCCACCCATTTCGCGTAAATTTTGTGTATAGTCAGCTAAATTTTTAAGCTGATTAATATAATGAATGTTTTCTGATGGAATATTTACTTTAGAATATAAATTTACCGATAAAAAATGCGCTGCAGAATCTTGGCAATTTATCGTTGCCCCTTGATATTCATAAAGTTGAAAGGCTTGAATTCTAGACCAATCCACCCACGGGGCACGTGATAAAAACTTAAAAAGATTCATCATCGCATTACCCATATCAAAAACAATTTTTACCTGATATAAAGGATCCTGCTGCAAACGACGAATCTCTTCTGCTACTAAATCTGCTGCCACCCGGGAAAAACGTGTATCCTGAAGGTGCACGCCAACTGCTAAACGCGTATCGCGCATGGCTTTATCTTCAGACGTAATACCTTTAATAATATGGCTTACTAATTCATGATAAAGAATCTCTAATTGCTTATTTTCGGAAAGTTCAAAAAAGTAGGGATGTAAAAAAACGGTTTTGGATTCAATATTGCAGGCAGCGACAAAACCATCAGTATAATCAGTATTAGCCGAAATCAATAATTCCCAATTAGAGAGTGCTAATGGAAAACTGCGCAATAAAAATGGTTCAAGTTCTGCTAAGAGAGCTTTCAAAGTATCCACTTGATTATGATACTTACCGACATAATCAATTTTTTTCAACCCCTCCACAAATATCAGAGCAATCGGCTTGTTAACGCCGTACCTTTTACTCATAGTGCTTTTAACATCTTCCGGAACCGCCAGAGGATAAGCATTAATATTTTTCCCTTGCATTGTTTTCAATACAACATCTGTTGCTTCTTGAGCTGTCTTATTCTCATTATCTATATCGATTAATAACCCCTGGCTTCTGTATAGCTTGATCACCGGAATTGCGAATTTATAATATCTGCGCATCCGCAAATCCCCGAACGTCATGCACTTAGTTTGTGCAATAAACTTTCTATCATTTAACAACATAAGCTCTTCCGGTCGGCCACGTTGTTTCATTCTTTGCTTGCAAGCTCCCTCACTAGTCGTAAGATTTATTACTTTAGCTAAATACAAACCGTATTTTTTCATAAACTGATTGAGGTTTTCGATAAAATTAGAAGTTACTGGATTAGCATCCATAATTAAACCAGTAGCCAGGTCTACCTTATGCATTTTAAAGTATTCAAAAATTGCCTGGTTAACAAATTCATCGGTTTTTTTGACATTTATTTTATTTTCTGAAAACCACCAAATAGCGTCGCCTTTGGAAAAATGTGGTATACCCATTTTCTTAGATAACTCCATTCCCAATTCTTTCTTACCAGAAGCTGGACGACCTAAAATTAAAATTAATGGCTTAAGCTGATCTTTAACCTGTGGTCTTAATTGCGGCTTGGGTTCTGGTTTAGGTTTTAATTTAGGCTCTAACTTAACTTCGGGTTTATTTTTCTTAGTAAAAAAATCTTCTGTGTCTTGCATCGCCTGATCTTCAATCTCAATATTTTTCACAATATGACTAATTAGTTCATGATATAAAATTTTTAATTGTTTAGAACGGGGAAGCTCAAAAAAATACGGATGCAGCCGCACAGTTTTTGAAAGAATATCGCAAGAAGCGATATATTGTTTAGTTAGTAAATGATCATGAGTAATCACCAGATTCCAAGATAAAAGTAAGTTGGCAATGTCGGCAGGCAATAATTCTTTTAATTGATCCAATCTTTTACCTAAATCTTCACAATCATCTTTTAAAAGGTCGTTATATTTCGGCAGACTAAAACCCTGTGCCTCTAAATTTACGAAAATATTCTTTAAGCGATTGTGTTGCGCTAAAGCACTGGCTCTACGTAACCCGCCTTCAGGAACATATTCTGGCCAAGTGTTAATTTTATTATTACCGCTTGTTGATTTTCTCTCTTTTTTGGTTTGAGCTAATTTTTCTAAAATCTGCTCAATTGATAATTTTTTCGCATCAGAATATAAATCTAACCCTAATTTATTGTTCTGATCGAATAAACAAAATAGTAAATTGCTGGATAAATCCGGACTGCCAAATACCGGCCAAATCTTTAATTTTTGCAAAGGCTTATTAGTAACATTGATTTCCCCTAAAAATAGTTTGGGAAATCTTTTATTTAAATAATCGTTAATAATTTTATCATTTAAAACCCAATAAATTTTTGGAACGCCGGTAATCTGGCGAAGCTTTCTCTCTGCGGCCCGCTTATCTTCAAAAATTAGGCTTCTAGCCCAAGCCCAAGTCTTATTTGAACCCTGCGCAGCAGCTTTTTCTCCCAAACCTTGAAATAGTAAATTAAAATCCTTAACTAATTTCTGAGCATCATCCCTTTGACTTCTAGCTAAATTATAAGCACTAATCTCTTTAATGATTACCTTAACCGGAAGCCGGATAAAATCATCAAATCTAGCCCATAAATCATGCGCCACACCATCATGTTTATATTTAAATACGCCATCACTATAATTATCATACTCACCGCGTTTCGGACGCAAGCAACCTAATTTATCCGCATCATAATTATGATCTAAGGACTTTCTCCACTCATTATAAGTTAAGCCAAAGATATGTCCTCCGCTTCCTAGTAGCCCCTCTAACTTATCTTTTGGTCCCAAACACAAATAAGCATATTCTATACGTCTTCTTTGCCCAGCCAAAGCGACCCTTAAGAATAGTTTATGATCATCTTCTTTATAGCTAACCCGAGCAGCATAAGGAGCAAATGGCGCTAAAACCTCAGGGATCACTTTCAGCTTACTTAAGGGTAAGAATTCATCCTTACCGATTAACCGCTTAGACCCTTTAAATAGCCGGCGCATTCCTTCTAATGCTCCCCGCGAATAAATCTCTGAGATTTTTAAATTTTCGCCAAGCTCATCATATATCAGAGCCAACATCTCTTTTCTAATTGATTCAGGATAAACTTTCTCCGTTGCTACTAAACGACAAACATCTTCAACGTAGCTCCAGAAATCTAATGAAGCACCGTCAAGCATTATCTTTAAATACACTTTAAATATGCCTTTGTATTTACTAGCTACATCCTGATAATCAGAAATTAGGGCCTTAGCTTTGTCAGGATTATTCTTCTTTAATCTAATAAAGCCAGCGACGTTTACATACAATAAGGTAAACAACTCGCGCAGAGCCGGATTAACATTAGTAAATATCGCCTCTAATCTTAAGTCGGTAATTTCATGCTTAATGATTAAATAAAGTAGATCTAAATTTTCGAAGCTGCGCTCATCAATTTGGAGAGTTTTTACACCGGAAGGTAAGATTTCAAACATTGCGGACTTATAAGAATTACGTATAACCGTTAGCTGTAAATTAAAATCGCCTTCCCAGAAAAAATTTTCGCCTAAAATCTTTCTCTTCACCTGGTTAAGCTTAGAGTTTATCTCTGCGACCTTTTCCTTAGATATGCTACTAATTGCGCCAACCACGCCAAACTCACCCTTAGCCAAGACCGTGGGTTTTTTGTCCCAATATCTAAAAACAAAAGCATCTCCACCCTGCGCAGCATCATTAGATATTGATTTTTGTTCATCCCGATACTTCTCTGAAGCGAATCTTCCCCACCTAACTTTTTCTTTATAAATCATATTAGAACAACCACGAAATGCCACGCCAGCCAAAAGGCGAGAATTAAAATTATCCCGTGTATCCTTGATCGCTGCATCTTCATCGAACTCATGATTTGCAATATGACTAATCAGCTCATGATAAAGAATTTCTAATTGTTTAACATGGGAAAGTTGAAAGAAATATGGATGTAAATAAACGGTTTTAGAATTAATATCGCAGGCAGCGACATTACCTTTGGTGAGCGTTAAATCGGTAGTAATAACTAGTTGCCAATAAGCTAATTGCGCCGGCGGAGCGCGACCTAAAAACTGCGCAAGCTCGATTAAGCGATTATGTAAAGCAAATTGACTTCCTCGGAATTGTTCTGCATATGGCAGATCAAAACCGGTTACTGTAAAACTATGTACTACTTTGTTTTTACCAAAAATTCGACTAATTTGAGTCTCTCTGCCCTGTGGCACAGAGAGCGGATAGGGATTATTTCTACTTGCTTCATTATTATTAGGATTATTTACCCAATTAATTTTTTCCGCCAACTCAGCTATCTGTAAACGGCCAGCCTCATAATCATCGCCAATCGGGCTAACTTCCACTAAAACTTCCTTATCTTTAAAATAATCCAAAACCTGTTCATTCTCTACTTGAGCAGCTTTTAATCTATCTCCAATTGTTTGTTCATCATCTCCCAAATGCTTACGATTTAATATACGCCCTAAAAGTAAATCTTGCGGCTCATTTAAATTAAACACAAAATATTTCTTATTCTCCTGCTGCATAAAGCTATCCCAACGCTGCGCTTGTTCTAAAGTATTAACTAAGCCATAAAGCACAAACCCATTCTGACAATCTGGCATCATTAAGCGATCCTTAAGCAACTTCCAGATAATAACCTGCGGAACCTGCTCACCCTTATCTCTAAACTGAGCGATTTTCTTACCTAATTCGGTGCCCCAATCAACTGCCACATCTAGTAAATACTTAACAGAAATATGCGGCAAACCGTATTTTCTAGCTAATAATTTTGCAGTCGGACCTTTACCGGATGCTTCCGCACCTAAAACCATCATCACTTTTGGCTCTACCGGCTGAGAACTGGCCCAATAATAATTTAAAAAACGCTCAAGTTCATCAAATTTCTTTAAATAATTCTCTAAATAGGAAATTAAATATTTTGGCGCATTATATTTGTAACGCAAAATCTTTACAATTAATGCAATGCTATTGGGAGCATCTGTGAGATTGGCCATCCGGAAATCTTTTTCATATAACGCTGGATAGAAATAAGCTAAATCACTCTCCAAACGACCACGAGGATTATTTATCGGCAATATACTAGTCGTATCTTGAATTATAGTAACATTCGGATGCCAGGGCACTAAAAAATTAGAAACTTCTTTGTTTAATGCTGTAGCTAAAGTCGTATTAGCAATTGCCTCATAGGTAAATCCGCACAAGAAAAGATGACGGCTTTTAGTTAAAATATCCATTAGCGTCAAACCACAATCTTCTTCCTGCAGCTCCAGATATATCTCCACACCCATTGGCGCCAAAGCGATATCTGCTCCATTTTTTAAAAACTCTTGACCAACCGCAGTATATTCTAATGTTTTATTTAGAATATACTTTAAATCTGCGGGCACCTTAGAGAATAAATGATAGCGTAAGTTTTCATAAGCTTTTACTCCCCCGCTAAAGGCTTCTGAATAAAATCCACAAACTCTTCTCCAGTCAATCCCCGGAGCTTTAGCTAAATAGTCTAAGTATTCAAAATCTAAATAACCAATCGCATCCTGGCACTTAGCAAAAACAATTTTTACCTGATATGTCGGATCCCGCTGTAACCGGCGAATCTCTTCAGCTATCTGATAAGCAACAAACATAGAAAATTGCCACTTAGCCACCACATAAGTACGAATTGCTAAACGCGTATCACAAATCAACGCATCTTTCTGTGTAATCCCTTTACCCAGAGCGCTAATTAATAAATAATGCATAATCTCAATTTGTTTAGACTCTAAAAGCTGGAAAAAATACGGATGTAAATAAATAATTCTAGAAACAGTATCACAAGATGCTACATATCCGTGCGTCAGCTCTAAATTTGTCAAAACGCTTAATTTCCAAGCGCCCGGCTGGCAAGCATCCCGAACCAAAATCTGCTTTAATAACTTCAAAATATCCTGCAAAAATAAAGCATAAAAATTCTCATCCTCAATAACCCGATCATGCAATAAATTAAAATTATTTGCCTCCACATTAACAAATTCTATCTCAGGCTGCTTGAGCTGATTTTGCGGCACAACCAGCGGATAAACAATAACACTATCAACATCAGAGCTAACATATCCGGCTTCCCAAGTAGTATCAATAATCTTTTTAAGCTGATCAAATTTTACTTCTAATCTGCTATCTAATTCCTTTAGATTAACTAGTTTTCCTTTTTCACGAAAATATTCCAACATCGCCACATTCTTTTGCCGAGCGATAAAAGCCCGCTCCATAAATTTAACGCGATTAATTATTTCTACGGCTAAACGCAGCGCATACTGATAAAGAGTGGCAGCATCTTCATCCACATTAAAAACAAAATATTTTTCACCATCCAGCAAAGTATCAATTAATTTAGCCTGCTCTAGCGTAATTGCCCCGCTCATCACAAAACCATTTTGGCAATCATCATCCGCTAAACAATCTCGCAAGTTTGCTTCCCAAAGAGGTTGATCCTTTTTACAAAATAACTCTTCTAAACGAATATACTTAATCCGATATTCAGCCGCAAAAAACCTAGCTAACATTTCACGATCATTCTGATAACCTAAAAGTATAATCTGCATCGGCACACCAGCGGCTTCTGCAGCACTATCATCCATAAAATCGCTAAGCTTGCTAGGATCTTGCACTAATTCTCTAAGTATCGGCAACATCTTTTGCGGATTGCTCAATTGCACTTCCATTTGTAATCTACTATAGGCCTCTCCGATTAACCACTTTTGGAAAAAATCTTCCATTAAGCGCTTCTGTTCATCCCGAGGACTCTCTTGAGTTACAACGGAAACATCTTCTTGCGGCGCAGGAGTTACCGGAGCAGATACAACCGGCACCAACGCCACAGATATAGGAGCAAGATCAATAGATTCAGCACTTTTACTAACTGCAACTTCACTAATTTGAGGATCAGCTAATCTCTCTAAAATCCGATTGATTGATATTTTTTCTGCTGCTGAATAAACATTTCTGGCTAGTTGAGCATTTGAGTTAAATAGACAATTTAATAAATCGACTGAAGTATGGGTGGTCTCTAACACCGGCCAAATCGCCAAATCCTGCAAAAGCGTACCGACAAAATCAATCTCCCCTAGGAATAATTTACGTTGCGGATATTTATAATTTAAATAATCCTCAATTTTCTGATCAATAGATTTAGACAAAATAAGCGCAGCAGGAACCCCTTTAATATTAATCTGATAATTTTGCTTATCTTTAATAAGTAGCATGCTCTTAATTTCCAGCCAACTTTTACCTGAACCTAAAATCGTTACACTTTTACCCGGTTTCTGTAGTGCAGCAAAAAGCTTATCAAATAGCTCTTTGACATCATCAACTTCTTTCCTTTTACGACTATGGGCGCTAAGCTCTTTAACTAATTTATTGGTTGGCCGATGAATTAAAGAATTATATTCTGCTATTCGTTTACCTTGCTCCTGCGGATCATGCTTAAACATCTCCTGGCAATAGTCAGTAGCTCTAGCCTGTGAAGTTAATTTCTGTCCCGGCATTAAAGCTAAATAAGCATAATCAAATTTACCACCATCTTTTTCTAGCGTTACCTTTAAGAAATAGTTATTGCCTTGGCACCGATAACTAATCTGCTGCGCATACGGAAGAAATGGCAATAAAGCTTTTGGAATAGTTTTAAGGGTACTTAAAGGTAGTAAGCGATCGTTTTGCGCCTGTTTAGAATCTTTTAATAATTGACCAATAAAAGCTAATTTATTAAAAATCGCTGCTTCATCATTAAGCAATTTTTGCATTTCATCTTTAGTCTCCCCTGAATAAGCCTGGTCACTGGCAATCATCTTGCAAATATCTTGCACAAAATCTTCTTCTTTATGAATCCTTGAATTATCATTAATAATCTTTAAATAATATTTAAAGATACCATCCTGTTGATCAGCTAACTCTTCATAGTCATCAACTAAAGCTTTTGCCTGATTAGAAGTTGGTCTAACATATTTAAACCAAATTATACTTAAGATATTAACATACAACAAAGTATACAGCTCACGTAAAGCGGGGTTTTTAACTAGCGGTGCCAGTCTTATGTCAGTAAGCTCATGCTTAATGCATATATACAACATATCGATATTTTTAAAAATACGTTGATCAATTTGAATGATCTTTTCACCGGTTTGAGAAATGTAAAATTTTGCAGAACGATAGGAAGAAGAAATTATTTCAACTTGCAAATCAAAATCTTTTTCGCTAAAAAAGCTCTCTGCCAAAATTTTCTTTTTTGCATCATTTAATTGAACATTTAACTTTGCCACCTGCTCCAATGAGAGCTCCTGCACACCCTTAAGCTTACCAAATCTACCCTGCGCCAATACCGCAGATGAACCTATATCAAATTCTCTAAAAATTAAGCCATCCCCGCCCTGCAACGCGACATTCTCATTTAAGCGCAATAAATCGCCAATGGAAACTTTTGCAAACGGATTTAAAATTATATCCGTAGATATAACCTCTTCAATTAACGGCTGACGCTTTTCCAAAATAGTTACTTGTTCTTCATTAAGCTGGCCAGCGTCTTTAAGCTGCTTGATTCCAGTGCGCATTACTTCTTTATTTTGAAAAATATTTACGCCTTCCGTAAATTCCCCATATACACAACCAATAAAAATCCGTGCTGCACCGCGCGATAAAAGCAATAAAGCCGCTTTAATGATTGTTTCACCGCTAGAAATTATATCGTCCAATAAAATTATATCTCTACCGGTTACGTTAATTTCTGGCATCGTCATGACTACCTGCAAACGTAGCGGCTTAGAAGGATCCCGGGTTTTATCCATGTGACCGCCATACTCAATTCCGCTCTTTAACCCGGCATCAGAAGAAAAAACATCTGCTCCATGGTCTGCTCCAATAATCAAGGGATCAACTAAATCACGATTATCATTATAATATTTGGCTAATTCTGTAAAAATATTAACATTGTATATCTCTATTGGAGCAGAAATTCCAGGGATTTCTTTTTTAATATGGATTGAGCCCGGTTCTTTAGAAAAGTGAATATTTAAAGTACGCATTTGTGCGGAATATTTACTGATGGCCTCTAAAATTACGCGCGCGCTATTACCGCTAACCGCATAAGGACCATGCTTCTTCATCTGATACATTTTGTGCTGACGCATATAGCTAAAATAAGTAAAAAATAATTCTGGCGAAATACCCTTATTTTTAAGCGCAAACAACACTTCCAATAAATTAATCACTCCGTTTATCGCATCCGTAGTGCAAACTAAAAGATATTTTTTATGCTTATTCAAATTCGCAGGCAAAACCAGTTTACCTTTTTCGTCAATCGGAATTAATAAACTATTAGGTAAATCGGCAGGCTTAAATGATTGAGTATTGGGCATAAACAAAATATGATCAAAATCGCTCACCTGGGAAAAATTAGCCACTTGAAAATTTTTCTGAATTTTACCGCTTACGTTCATATCTTTTAGATGGCACCTGCTAAAATCATTTTTAGCGACCAATTTTAAACTTGCAAATTGCATTAACACATCTTTTAACCACGCACTGGTAGTGGCAGGAATAACACAAGTAATGCTTTTAGCTTGGCAATCAACCAATAAACCCAGAGTAAAGATTAGCTCCAAAACTTTGCGGTTATCACCGACATTATCAAAAAATAACGTACAATCTTTATTTTTAATATAATTTGGATTACCAACATAGACATAAATTTCTTTATTACCGAATTCTCCTAAACGCATTTCTAAGTTAATACCACCAACTTCCATCGCTGAACCAAGGCGACATTTATCTAACCGGCTATCATGATTTTTAATCGTTAAGAACACTTTATTGCTTAATAAAAGCTCATTCTTTTTCCCGTGCACGTACTTAGTGACCATGCGATGGCTTTCATTCTCTTTAGATTTGAATCGGTCTAACCCTTCAATATCGCCTTCAGCAAATAAGCGATCAATATAAAGCTTTATGAACTTATTAATTCCGGTCGCCGGATCAGCAAAGCATTCTAAGCTTCCCCGATCTTGCCAGGCCTGTTTATGCACACGGTGAGGAACCGTACCTTTTTCATAAAATTCATGATCTAGAGCAAAACAAAATAACCACGGGTCAACCAAAAGCGAATCATAAAAATTCTGCGTAACGTAACAACAAAGATTGCCAGCATTATCCGGTACAGTATAAACTGGAATCGTGTCGCGTGCTAAAACTGCATTCTGGTAACGAGGAATACCGAATAAATTAGCAATTGCAGGCGCTTTTACCACAAACAAGCGAATATGCGGAGAGCGTTGGCCCAGAATAGCTTTAATTAAATCGTCGAATCCTTGATCGGTAATCGTATTAATGAAACTTTCCGGCACCGCGGTCTCTTCAGCATTTTTAATTACCTGCTCAATGTAGGTAATGTCGCAATTAAATCGATGCATTAAGTCATCGGTGTTAGGGGCTTTGAGCGTACAATTTACCCAACGATTATCTTCCTGCGCGCTAACCACTCTAATTATCGGCAGCTTAGTTTTATCCACGATTAACTCTATTTCTTTGCCAAAAAGACCTTGCATATAATCCGCATCCACTCCGCTTAACCAGGGAATGTTCGACACATAATTATCTCTAAAATTTACCGCAACATGGTTAAACTCACCGCCGCTAACCGTCATCACCCCCTGTAATGCGCCCCAAGAAGAAATTTCCAAAATTACATTCTCCAAATCAGCTGGATTTTTTCCCGCCAACAGAAAAGGATGATGGATAGTCTTTCCGCTTTGCTGCACAGCTAAAACTTCATCGGCTCTCATCACCAGACCTCGACCGTGACCAAAAGTAAGACCAATAGTACGTCCATTAGGATTAATTAACGAAATAACTCTATCCAAGGCCGCAGCAGCATGGCGATGACTATCACCCCAAGCAAATACATAGATTACTTCACCCTGCGTACAAGCCAACTTGGTAATTTCCTGATCATCACTGGCAAAAGCCATTCTTCCATCAGCTTTTTCTAAAACTACTTGTACCCCCGGAAATTTTTCATCAAGCATATCTCTTAAAGCTAATGCAAATCTAGGATGTATTCCATCTGAGTCAGAAACACAAACCGACTCAAGTTCAGCGCAATTTGGAATAACTATTTTTTGCTGATTCTGAATTCCTAAAACTTGCTCCCCGGCTACCCAACGATTAAAATCTTCGATCGAAAAACGTAAAGGCAATGAGCGATTAAATCTTTTTTCTAAGCTCTCTTTGATCAACGCTTCTAAGACTAATTCTTTCTGCGGGTTAACAATGGCTGCCATAAATTTCGCTGCCGACACAATTTGTCTAAAAATATAAGCATCTAGATCTTTTTCACCGGTAACATTTAATAATTGTTCTACCGGAAGTCTGGGCAGATCCAATCTTACAAATCCCCCTACTACACTTTCCAGCTCAGTGTATGTCCCCCGTAAAGAAAGGATATTCTCATCGCAATCTTTTAATATTTCTTCTCCATTGAAATCAAATGCCGGCATCCCCTCATAAATTTCTCCGACTTTAAACACTTTACCCATATATTTCTGACCTGGCGACAAGGTCCGATGATCAGGCCTAACTTTTCCATGCGCATAAATCGATTCATAACTTATTTTGCCGTTAGGATTTTTATGATAAATAAAAATTATCGCCTCATCTTTAACTTCACTAATTCTACCTTCTCTAAGTTCGTAAGTAATATATCTTCGGCTAAACCTAACCGCTGAATTAAACCATATTTGGTCTAAAGTTTCTTGTAGTAAGCCAGCGTCTTTAGCTAAAATACTTAAACTTGACAACAAGTTTCTTCGCCGCGTCGGAGCGTAACTAATGCTTGCATCCGGATGAATTTTTTGGAATTTTTCATTTAAATAATTAAAAGCGTAGCCACGCCATTGTGTTTTAGTAAAAAATTCGCAGATTTCTTCCGGGAAATATAAATTATCCGCAAAACTTAGCAAAATATCTGCCTGCGCTTGAGTAATCTCATACCCATACCGGTCGCAAATCTTCATCATCGTTTTCATAATCCGCCCGGTGGCGGCAGGAAAAATTGTGGATTTTACCCTGGCTAATAAATCAAAAAGCAATTGCTTATCCTGCTGGCAAATTCCCAGCTCTAACACATCCATCATCTCCATCGCAGAAAGCGGGAAATCATTAGCTTGCGCTATTTTTTTTCTTAATTCATCTGTCGCCTTAGGTTGGTAAACATTTAAAGCATAACGCTGTTCCATCGCTTTAGCGCTCACTTTAGCGTTAGCGTCAAGGTAAGCATCGTGCATCAATTTTTTCCAAGCAGACTTATCTTGCAGATCAAACAATCCACGCGCTACTTCTAACTTAGAAAGAATATCGGCCGGTGCCTTACGATAAAATAAATAATTATCTGCAGTAACTTCATTATCTACAGTATTAGTATATGACTCTAATAAAAATCCACTTCCCGCTTTACTCTGTTCATTATAATCGGTGATCCACTCTACCGGACCAGCGCCACGGATAGCCACATTAACCCCACCGTTTAATCCAGTTCTTTGATCAGAAGTTCCGCAAGCCTCTTCTAACGGTCGAGGGATATTAATACAAATATCCGCCCCAATGGCTTGCATCTTAAGCAAGCGGGCATCCGAATTTGGCACATAAATAAATTTTCCTCTAAATTCAGGAAGTAGCGACCAACGTTTAAATTCAGCAATCCAAAATGACATATACTCCGGACCGCCCACCACTACCTGAAATCCTAAACCGAAAACCCTTTCTTTTTGGGCAAAAATATAATTCAACACCTCTTGCGATAAATTACGATTCTCTTGTGTTAATAAATCCGGAATATCTCTAAACCAAGCTGTTTGCAGTTGATCGCGCGTATAGCTAATATTGCGATCAGCACACAAAATATGTAATAAAAATCGTAACATCGGATACTGGCTCTTATAATCTACAATCCGACGCACCATCCAAATCGTTGGTTTGCTTAAATCTAATTGCACCTGGGTTCTGGCTTCAATCTCTGCAAAAGCCTCTATTTTACCCTTTTGATGAATTAAGTTTAACTCTTCCTGATTAGCCATTAGACCACGATCTTGAATTACCCTTAATGAATCATTCATCCAAGTTTTACCTGAACCATTAAGTACACCCACAACTTTAGTCTTGAATTCATCACCATACATCGAACGGAAAAGTCTCTGTGTTGCCGCCGCATGCTCTAAGCTCACCGCATTAATGACATCGGCTAAATGCACTGCTGCAGAACAAAAATCTACCATTCCGTTCGCACGTAAAAAATATGAACGAAACTTGCACTCTTCTTCCGCCGGCACGCCAATTTGATACATCATCCGGTTAGAGTCTACGCCCAAATTGGAAGCATGAAAAATTTCCAGTCCAGCCGGAACTAATGTGTGATTGGTATAAACAATAACCATTTTGTTAAAATCATTGTCCGCTCTAGCCTGCGCGGCAGCCACTACGGTATGCGCCTCATTTAAATGCATAATATCCGGAACAATTTTAAGTGTCTTCATTAAACAATAAACCGCTTTACCAAAAACTATCTCCTGAGTAAAACGATGTGCACGATTATCCGTATAAAGATTATTAAATACTTCCTGTGAGTATAAAAGATATAGCGGCGTGCCTCCGCGGTTAACCAGCCAAACTTCCACCGCGATGGATTTATCCTTATAAAGTGAACTTTTGCATTGATCATCCCAAGCATAAACTTGTAACACTAAAGGAGCACCATTTTTATCTAAAACTTTACTAATCACGCCCTGATTAAATAATGGCGCATAATCCACGGCGATATCTTTTCCATCTCTAGTAGTATAAGCATAAGCCGGCTCAACGCCCCAGGCAGTCAAGCCAATCGCAAACAACCCTTCCAACTTATCGCCAAAATATGCACCTAATCCACCCCGAGTACAAGCATTCTGCGCATCCGGATATCCGGCAAATTCCGGAATATTACCTTCCATCGATAAAGTCATCAACGTTTTCCCGACTAGTTGGGGAGCATTGGGTTGTAGCCAAAAGAAAGCATTCGTATCACGCAGAGCAATATTTTCATCGGCGATACCCTTTTGCATATGGCTAATGAGCTCATGATAAAGAATTTCTAATTGTTTAGCTTGGGAAAGTTGAAAAAAATAAGTGTGCAGATAAACAGTTCGGGATTTAATATCGCAGGCGGCAACCTTGCCTCGCGTTAAGCTTAAATCCGTGGAAACAAGCAATTGCCAGAGACCTAATCTCGGGGGAGCGCGACCAAAACATTTTTTAAAAACGCTTAAAATATTTTGCAGCGACTCAAAATAAGCATTCACCGGAATATGAGAAGTCTGTATTTCTAAATTATTTACCGTGGAATTAATAAATGTTTTATTTATATCAGAGCGAACCGCTTCCGGCACCGGTAAAGGATAGGCATTATTTTGATCAGTTAAATTGTTCGCTGAGCAAAGCAAATGATTCTTAGGTAAACCATTTACAACACTATCAAATACGCCAGTATAATCAGAGGAACGAAGCTGGTTTAATTTTTTCATTAATACTTCTTTAAGCTCGCTATCCATTGCACTACACTGAAAATAAACCTTACTAATAAAAATAGTTGCACCCATCTCATCTTTACTTTCTACAATCGCCTCCAAAATATCCTCGTAAGAAAAGCTAAGATTTTGATGCATATGCAAGAGCACCTCTTTTTCCTGGGTTTTCCGAGTAAAGGTACCCATCCCAAAGACCTCAACGGCAAAATCATTCTCGGACTTAATCAAATACATCTTATTCAAATCTATGCCAAAAGGATATCTTCTGGTCTCTGCCAACTCATCGAAAGCCAAGATCATCCTTCCAGCTAAATCACCATCTTTACAAATACCTAATAATAAATTCAAGGTATCCTTCTGATCAACGTTTAAATTATTGTATTTTATTTTTTCAAATTCTTCCCTCAAGTTCATAGAATTCCAAATTTTTAAAGTTTTATCCAATGCAAATTTTTTTGCTAAAGTATCATATACTTCTTGACGATAGTCATAATATCGAAGCAATGTTTTAACTACTGCTTTTTTAATATTAACAGAGTCTTGACGAGTAGTAAGCTGGCCTTTATATTCATCGTTATATAATACATATTGAACAGTAGGAAAATTCTTGGGCTCTCTGGCTTTAATACCGCAATAAGGATTGCTATTTTCATCTAAAGCAAGACAGAAAATATTATCAGAAACAAAACCATCGGATAACATTTTAGAAACTTCTGTTTCTTGGCAAAGCTGGGCAAAACCAAATTTAGCAAAAACCATCTCCACCGCATCAATATCTATATTATTGTCTTTTAAATATTTAGAAATTAACCGCGCAGCCCTTTCTCTAGTTTCTCTAGTACCGGCATAATTAACCGGCTTTCCTATTGAATTGTCATAACATAAATCATATCGCACACTGTCTTCTAACATATGTTCTTTATCTAAAACATTCAGATCTTTAGTAATATCTAATCCCACCTCATCATAGGCCAACCAAAAAACCTTTTTTACTGAAGTATCAAAATAATTCTTTAATTCAAGAGCCGCTTCTTGATTAATAACAAATTTAGTCCATTCATAGATATCATCGCTGGTAATTTTTAAATTTCTTACAAATACCTTTGCTGAAGTAAGCACAACCTGATCATATAACAATAATTTACCCATATCCAATGTTGCTACTTTACCCACCGAAGGATCATATCCATAATTCTCTGCTTTGATATCCCAATCAAATAATCCACGGGCTAAAATTGCTCGCACGCCTTTTAAAAATTCACCAATTATAAATTTTGCCGTTTCAATTTTTCCTTCTTTAATCAAATCGGCTAAAATACCAGTACAATGTTCATATTTTGTATAGTCATGTACTCCTAATTTAAAAAATACTTTAACAAATTTCTGCACAACCGCTCTTTCAATAATTACTTCTTCAATATTCCCATCTTTATCTGGGAGTCTAATTTTCAAATTATCCAAGATTAAAAAACGTACAGCTAAATGCCCTAAATATTGTTTTGCTAATTGATAATTTATAAAAGGATTAACATTATAAGAATAATCATAACTAAGACTTCTTTCTTTTACTGCCTTAATTACTAATGAAGAATCCTGATTTTTATATACTTTGGCATCTGAGCCCTCACTTAAAGATTCCCATTCTTGATCGTAAACAGTTTGACGAAATGAATCTTCAATTTGTTCAATTACATCTGCGGTTTTAATCCCAACAGCATCTAATTCATTATCTATTCTTTGCAAAAGAAAATTTTGATATAATCCGACAATTCTACTAGCTATCCTTAAATATCTATTTTCTATGTTATTATCTAATGAATAGCCAGATTTATATAAAGCTACCTTGAATTCACGCTGTCCAGAAGTAGTATCAATTAAAATATCTACTAAATCTCTTCCGGGCTGATGATCTACTCCAGTGATAGCTAACTTCTGCGGATAAATTAAATTATAATAATCTAAGAAATCTTGCTCTAAAAATAGCTTATTTAATGCATCAATGATTGTTTTAGAAAAATATATCGATTCTTCATCGTTGAATAAAATCGCCACATCATCTAAGCTATCTATAACTAACTCTGCTTGATGATGGGCAATAGCGGTGGTTACCTGAGGGTCATTGAGAATTTCATATTCGACAAGTTCATGAATTAAAATTTTTACCAAAAGTTTATGGGTGAGCTCCTCTTCTGTATTAGCAAAAATGATAATACGATGGTTGAAAGCATCGGTTACCGCATTAGGTGGCGAACGATTAGCAGTTTGATAAAAATAAATTGAAAATTTATTCAAAATAGCTTCTAATTCTAACTTACCATAAGCATCTAGATGAATATTTTTAATATTATTGCAAATTATGCTAGTTGCAGATTTATACCCTCTTAAGCTCCCTGCCACTCTTGCTCCTTCTGTCAGAGGATCGGCTGTTTTAGCTAACCTTTGGGCAATCAAATTTTCTTCATCTGTTAAAGAACCGCGGTAAGCAATCGGGTTTAAATTTTGACTAATCTCTTCTTCTACTC
This sequence comes from Candidatus Omnitrophota bacterium, assembly GCA_041650295.1. Lineage (GTDB taxonomy): Bacteria > Omnitrophota > Gorgyraeia > Gygaellales > Profunditerraquicolaceae > UBA6249. The sequence continues at coordinate 93,410 of JBAZLM010000005.1, read as the reverse complement.
CCAATAAAGCCCTACCTAGCTTAACCAAGCTAGCAAATTTAGATGAATCTGTGACTTCTACATAAAGCCTAACTGCTGGCTCAGTTCCCGAAGGTCGCAAAAGGATCCAATCGTCGGATGCAAAAACAATTTTTAAGCCATCTAAAGTAATTAATTCCTTTACCTTCTTATTTTGTAACTTGCTGACCTGTTTTACAATTGTCGTCTTTAAAGCCGGAACTCCGGATTCTAGTTCCTCTGCAGTCTTTTGAATTAAATTAGTAATTACATCCTTAATCGAATCGTCTTGGCCATAAATTGTAATTACTTCAGAGTCAAAATGTTTCCCCACTTCTTTTTCAATTCTAGTTTTATACCCAGAAATAGTTTTGCCGGTACGCGCAACTACCCAAAAACACAATAGCCCTATAGCAATGCCATCGTCCCAAGACTGATTCAACAGCCCTAAACAAACATGGGCCGATTCTTCTCCGCCCACTAAGAAATTAACCTTATTTTTAACTACTTGATTCACAAAATTCTTAAACCCTACCCCAACTTCCACTAAATCTAATTTTAAATATTTAGCAATAGCATTGACAAAATTAGATGTGGCTACACTTTTTCCAATCACACCAGTCAAGCCAATCTCTGTATTTAAAAAATGCGCTAAAATAGCAATTACATCTGAAGCCTCAATAACTTTGCCACCAAAATCAATCACTCTAAATCTATCCGCATCCCCGTCTACCGCTAAACCAAAAACCTGTTTGCCGAAGGATACCTTACTAATTAGTTCAGTTATATTTTCTGGCAATGTCGGATTAGGCGCGCTATTTACTTCTAAAAATTCTGGATCATGATTATTGGTATGAATTAATATAAAGAAGTCCCGACCGGCTTCTTTGGCTAGCTGCAAATAAATTGCTTTTAAGTATTCTACCGCCGCACCCTGCATCGGATCAACCACCAACACAAATTCCGGATTATTTTTGATATAATTTACGATATCATTCCAAGCGCCGATTTCTTTAACTCTAGGAATAATATATTCAAAAACATATTTTTGAATTACTTGACCTAAAGTAATTTCAGTAATTAAGCCTTCTACTTTAGCTTGTTGATAATCCATTATCCTATAGGTTATGGCGGCATTGGCTAATTCTGAAATAACATCCGTAGTTTCAACATCCGCCGAACCGCCGTGATATTGATAAAATTTTATACCATTATATTCGGCAGGGTTATGGCTAGCGGAAAAAATGATAATTCCAGCAATCTCATCATTAGAACCAGCTAAGTATCCTAAAACCGGAGTAGGAGTTGGATCACTAATTATAATTTGCGTTTTAATACCATGTGCCGCAAAGATACTCGCTGCTTCTTTAGCAAAACTTTGATTTTCGGCTCTAGGATCATAACCAATTAAAAATGTTCCTTTCTTAAGCACCCTATCGTGATACAAAGCAATTCCTTCTAATATACGTCGAACATTGGGCATGACAAAATCTGTATATCTACTACTGCGCCAGCCACTGGTGCCAAATCTAAGCGGTGAAGCGACTGGTTCTAGAGGCAGCGCCTGACTCATCTTAATTGCTTCCTGCTCACCGAACTTACTACCCACCACCGCGCCAAGGCTATCCACTGACACTTTTTCACCGCTTATTTCACTAAGAGCTTTAATGATAAGCGTTTTACGATAATCATCTGAAATCCTAAATAATTCAATTAATGGCTCAATGGCTTGACTATCTTTAAGCTGACCCAAAGCGCCAACCGCCGCGTCGCGCACTAAAAGATGATGATCATAGATCGTCACCAATAGTGGCTTAACGGCTTTATGATTTTTAGTTTTTCCTAAAGCAATAGCTGCCTCAACACGAACTTCAGCCAACGAACTTTTCAATCTTCGCGAATACCAATTCACCGGAAATAATTTACGCCATAAAACCAAAGCTAAACAAACACCAGTTAATAAAATACCTACTCCCATTAATATCGGATGCGCTGCAACAAAATCGGCTATTGCCGGCCAAACTGCCAAAGCTAATATCGGAAACGGCACAAAGTTATGCAAAATAATACCTTGGCCTATTTTATGCTGAACAGCTCCCCTTAAAAATCTTAATAAATTTTTAAAATTTATGCGTGAACTTTTAATTGAGTAAGCTTTCTTTAAATCTGGCGCAATTCCTTGGGAGGTAGCAGTGGAATCAATCAAAGCTTCTGAAATTTGGAAAACCGACATAGCAAGCCAGAACGCTTTAAGCATAGAATAATAATCTTTGGCGCTGTAAATATACTTATTAGCAAACTCCAAAGACAAACCATGAATTCTACTATTAGTTTGTTGCGTAAATTGTCTTGCTTGGGTATCAATGACCCAGATTTGGCCCTCAAAAACCGCTTCAATAATATCGTGATATTCGGTTTTTTCGCCAATCTTCGGCTCTCGAGTAATGTCCTTGCTAAGATGAATTACCCGGCGTGAATTTACGATACCTAATTTATCCAAACCAGAATTAATCCAACGGCTGGCATCTATACATTGAAAAACTATATCTGGATTAAATAAATTAACTGCTCTTTCAACAATCATCGCTACCTGCTGCGCAGGAGAAGCTTTAGAAGATATCACTTTTATTAATACATCTTCTAATTCTAACTCTAACAACCAATCTCGATTCGGCTTTAAACCAATTTTATTATTTTTTAAGAAGGATAGGTGGCGTTGTAATAAACCTTTTTTTAATAAATATTGAATAGTATAAGCGTGGGCTAACTCTTCAGCAATATTCGGATTCTGCAAATGAAATAATTCATGATTTTGGAAGATTATTTTTAACTGTTTCGGCGGGCCGCGCAAAAGATTCGGGTTAATTAACAATGCTCCGGATGGAGTAACTTCGGTCACCACATCTGAATCTGCATAAAGGACAATTACCAAATCCTTGAATTTTTTACCAGTAATTTTCTCATAATATCTCTTGCCGCCAAAGGCTCGGCGGATTATTCTTAATTCCGCCTTACTCGGCTCCCGATCTTCCTCATTAGCTACTGGCATCCTCGCCGGGTACATAAAATCTACTCCTTTACCGACTATGGGCAAATCTTCCTGTTCAAATCTAACTCTAAATCGTTCAATTTCCTTAATCAATCTTTCCCGAACCACCGGATTAGTTAACCCCTGCTGAATATCTTCAAATATTTTATTATATTCAAATAATAAACATACTGGAGGACAGAAAGACTTCATCCCTTCAACATTAACCCGCTCAATGACATCTTTTCTCTGCTGACTTTCCCATATTTCTTTAAATGTTTGTTTTTTAAGGTTGCCATAAATCGTTCTAGAATCAACCGCTAACTCGACACAATGATAGACATTGCCTTCCGGTCCGATAAAACTACACCAAGGACAAGCTAAGCATTTCGAAAAAGGCTTTTCGGTCTGGTAAACTCCTTCAATACGTCCTTTTGGTGTTAATAGCTTAACCGGATATTCTCCACTTTCCAAATATGGCTTAACTTCGTTATCTAATATCGTAACCGCTTCTTGAAATAATGAAGCCGGGAACTGTTTTCCATTGTAAATAAAATCATAATACGCCTGATAATAACGGCTTAATTCCGGAGTCTGGCGCATATATTCAACCGCCTGCTTTGTAAATAAGGTTCTTTGACAGCCACGCTCATAACGAACGGTCGGCCGATAAGCTATAAATTCAATCATTCCCGGATGGCGCTCTTCAATTGACTTAACAATCTTGGCAATATGTAAAAGATCCTTAATATTTAACGGAGTAATGATAACGCCAATCCCAAATGAGGTTTGGCTCTTTGTTATTTCTTTAGCCACAGCTATATTCTCTATATTTTTAATTGCACGATAAAAAGCATCTTCCGTCGTGCCGTGAAAATGCTTATAGGTAACCGGCGTTCCTGCGTTAAAACTAATGCGTAAAAATACTAAACCAATTTTCATAATCCGTTGAGCAGTTTCCGGAGTAAGTAAGTAGCCATCCGTAAACATGGCTACCTGTAAACCTAAAGACTTAGCATACTCCAGTCCATCTATCGTGTAAGGATTCAATAACGGTTCGCCACCTCCAGTGAAGATAACACCTTTTATTCCTGCTTCTTTAATGCGATCCAAATATAATTTCATATCTTCCATGCTCATAAAAAAATCTTTTTTATTGGCAGTCTTTGATTTTAGTGCACTCCTGATCTCCTCTTTTGATCGACCGTAACTACAAGTAGGACAATTATATTGGCAAATTGTAGTAGGTGCTAACTGCATAGTAACCGGAACAACATTATAAAATTCACCATTGACTACCTGCGCGACTTTTTCCCGGTGACCTAACCATTTACCCGTAGTCATTGCGCCATACTGCGAAATATTCATAATAAAATTATCTACATCCAATTGACTATCATTTGTTGTACTAGAACCTAAAACTTTAACCAGTGCTCCAACTTGCTCTTTAACAAAAAAACCCTTGTGCGCCAAAATAGAATTATTCCGGATATTTTCAATAATCTCCTGCGTATCTCGAGCAATCATCAGCTCCTCATCCGTAGGAATCACCATTACCCGCTGCTCTAAATTCGCAATTCCCGGAAGCTGATCTAAAATCATTTGCCGAATCATACCGGCATTCTCACCAATGCCCGCCGTAAAGATAATTTTAGCGCTCTCCGCCGGCAAGCCGCAATAATACTTGCCGATATAACCGGCGACGCGATAAGTAAAAACCTTAAGCGCTAAAGCAGTATATTTTTTGATTAAATCTTCATCTTGCGCCGCCCAAAACTCAACTTTAGAAATTCCATCTTTAATCTCCTTTGGCCGGCGCGGAGAAATTATTCCCAATGCTTCATGTAATTTAATCATATTATTACTTACTCCGGAAATGCCTAATAATCCGCTATCCTTATTTAACATTGCCATCAGCTCTTCGATATTCTTTCCGGTTTCATTAGCGATAAACTCCAACACAGAGGCATCAATATCCCCGGAGCGCGTGCCCATGGCTAATCCCTCTAAAGGAGTAAGCCCCATGCTCGTATCCACGGATTTTCCCGCTTTTATTTTTGCCACTGAACATCCATTACCCAAATGGCAGATCACCGCATTCAAATCTTCCGGCTGAATGCCTAATTGTTTGGCCGCAGCACTAGCGACATACCGATAGCTGGTGCCATGAAAACCATATTTCCTAATACCAAACTTAGTGTAATACTCTTTAGGAAGAGCATATAAATAAGCTTCTGCAGGCAAAGTGCTATGAAAAGCGGTATCAAAAACTGCAACCTGCGGAATGCCCGGGAGCAGCTCTTCACAAGCCTCGATGCCCATAAGATGCGCAGGATTATGCAGCGGGGCAAGCTTAAAACAATCCTTAATCGCCGCCTTAACATCGGCATTAATTAAAACTGATGCCTCAAATTTATCCCCACCATGCACTACACGATGACCGATCGCCGAAGGAGTCAACCCGGAGCTAGACAAATCCGCCAAAATATTCTTAATTACTTCTAAATAATTCGCCGGGCCATCGCTTTCGCCAATCATATTAATCGTCCCTTTTTTCACCACTGATTCATCCTGCATATTAATAAACTGGTATTTAATTGAAGAGCTGCCGCAATTAAATACCAGTACAAAAAAATCTTTATTTGAAGCTACTTCAGAAGAAAGCGCTTGCTTATTTGCTGAAATAAAAACCGGCTCGAGTTGGATTTCTTTAACTGCCTGTATATTTAAATTTTCTTGATGGGTTAAACCGGGGAGAATTGCCGCGCGGATTTCATGGGCAAGATCTTCGATGTCCACATCTTTGGGGACAATAATTACCAGCTCTTTTTTCTCATCGCGATTCAAAATACCAATCGCTGGACCGATTTCCCATCCCGGAGGCGCCTGCGCAAAATGCACACCCCTAGACATCAATAATCTTTCAATCTCTTCACCGGTCTTTCCCAAACTTTTTGCTGTACAATCAATACCTGAATTAATCTTTTGGAAAAGGCCAACATCCAACGTCCCCTCTTGCAGTATTTTTTCTATCCCGCCAAATTCATTAATAGCCGCATTAACTTTTCTTTTACTCTTACCTCTAGCTGAGCGGTCTAAAGGATTATTATCTTGCCCTGAAATATTTAAATAATCCTGTAATTGACTACGAAGGCCTGAAGTAGTATCTAAATTTTGTTCAACATCGTTAAAATAACCTAAAACAGTATCATAATCAACAGTAAACAAATCAAAAATTTGATCGTATAGCGGGAAAAAATCAGAAGGAACTTGCTTGTTTGGTCCATAAGCAATTTTTATATTCTCCTTAATTAATTCAATCTCGCCACGGTTTAAATAACCTTCCTTTGCCATTGACCCAAGAAACTTAACGGCGTTAAGACTCTCTTGAGACTCCCATACGTAAAAAATCATATTAATATCTTCATCATTATCATAGAACAACGGTTCTTGCATTCTTCGATTAAATTCTAAAATACGGTTGATTAGATTGCTTTTAAACAAATTAAATTCTTGTGAATAAATTTCATTTTCCCGAGTTGTATTTATATTAATCAGGGATTCAGTAAAACATTGATTAAAAATAACATGATAAAGTTCATAAAAAATTCCTTTAATTTGTTCTATTCTTTCTAATCCAAACCCATATTTTTCTTCCAAATCCTGCGCTTTATCTATAATAAAATCAACCAATACACTTAAATCATTAGCCGCAGTGCTTATTATATCTGATCCCCCTCGGGTCAAATATCCACCACCTTGCTTGCGATCGTATATAATCTTACGGAAAAGATCTGTAACCGCATCACTTCTATCATACGGAAGATTATCGATTATCACCTTTACCCGATGATCAAGATCTTCTTGAGGATTAAAAAATATTTCTGTAAAAGGTACCGGCCTTTCTAGCGTATAACCGTTCTTTTCCAATATATTTGACCACTTAGCATCATATATTCTCTGCGGATCTAAATCAGCAGTTAACTTATCAGCATCCCGAAGAATCGCCGCTGCTTGATTATTATCGTATAGATTGTACTCTTTTGCCTTATCATGTAACTTAATAATATCCCCCACTTTAATTTCATCATATCTATTATTATGCGTCCCAAAAGTCCAGTCTCCTGCATGTTTATTATATTTTTTATTCTTCTCCAGAATAGCACTTGCCCAAATTGAAGAAAAATGATAGTGTCCTTCTTGATATATAAGATAACTTAAATCATGAGTCAAGGAGGCAAAAATTAAATTTTTGATATCTTCTTCCCATAAAAAATATTTCTGTTCATTCTGAATTCTAAAACACTCATCCAAAACATCCAAAGTATGCATGATAGCATGTCCAGACACTACCGCTTGATTGTTATAAAATCTTTTAAATATAGACAAGGGCATCCAAAGATAAATTATCCTTAAGGCATCCCAAATCATATCAAGTAATCTATCTCTACTAAATACTGATAACTTATCATGAGAATCCGTGAGCTGAAACACTCGGTCAGCTACAAACCTAGTGTTTTCTTCCTGGCGCTTAAAATCATTAAAATCGAGCGGCTGCATTACTGGATTTAATAAATCAATCCCAAAAAGTCGGTCTATCATTCCTTGCTCCTGATAATTACTTATAATTATATTCATAATTTCTTGCATGGCCTTATTGTCGAGATCTTCATGTGTCAATTTATATAAAGCTTTAAAAGTTTCGGCATCAAATTTTTCAGCAATTGCTGCATAATTTTCACCATAAACACTCGTTGCAACACTAGTTAATTTTATATATAAATCCTGGTTATCTACCACTCTTTTAAAGCCAGCTGCATATTTATCCGGATGAGCCCGATATCGATTCGCCTCTTTTTTAAACCATAGCCATTTACAGCCCTTAGGATCAACCTCCGATACCTGATACTTAATCTTTAACTTTTCTTCCTCGGTCATAAAATAAACAAAAAGCGTCGACCGCTCATTATCAATATATTTTCTACCATTTTCATCAGTATAAATAAAATCATGCTGCACCGAAGCATCCGGGGTAATTTGAATTAAGCGTGCTAAATCAATCTTATGTTCATCATTGAATATCTCCTCTTCCAGCTCTCTTTGGGCCGCCCCTGTCAAATCCGCATCCAAAGCAGTATGCCCGCAGGCTGAAAGATCATAATAATGCTTAAACATTCTCTTGGTTTGTGAACGCTGTTGCCTTAAAAATTTACCCTGATAATCAATAGCGGCGATCAAAACGCTGCGATGATAGGACCCGTCCTGATGGCAAAGATCGCGCGGACGGATGATATAATTACCCTGAATGTCCTTTAAAAATTTGCCTTGCTCATCAGTTAATAAGAAGTACTCTGTGCCGGCCGGATGCTGATCGTCTTTAAAAGTAGTGAGCTGCTCTAATGTTTTATCCTGCCCTAAAAGCTGCTTAAATTCTTTCTGCCAATTACGCAAGGCCAAATATGTTTTTCTCGGATCATCCGCAAAATATTTAGCAATCACAGGAAAATCTTTACCACAGGTATTTACTACCGCGCCATTATTTTGACCTATCAATTTATCAGATAGTGATTGCGCTTCACTAGAATTATTCGTTTTCTTATTCGCTAAAATAAAGGCATCAAGATCCTTAACTGTTGCTAGGGCTTGCTGATGCGCTACAGAAAAATTAGCTGACTGATTATTTGTTAAGTAATGTTCAACCAAAACATATTCAACTAATTCATGCACTAATATTTTAGCAATAATCTGTGCGTTGAGTTCTTCTGCAGATTTAGCAAAAACAAAAATATTCATATATTGAAAATCAACGCTGGCATTAGGCGATGGACTACTAGTAGTCTGATAGAAATAAATATGAAATTTTTTCAGGTAATCTTCATTAAGTATCAGCGCACCATGATTCTTTAATTCAATATCTTTGATGTTAAAAATAATTTCTTCAGCTGCTGAATACTCTTTAAGTGTGCTTAGGGGAACTGCTCCTTTTTTAGCTGGGCTAATCGGGTCATCAAAATATTCAACGGCAGCGTCTTCTTCGGGAGTTAACAAGCCACGAAAAGCAATCGAATGAGTAAACATATTCTTAACTACTTTGTCACTAGATCTTAATAACTGATTTTCTTGGTGAGTTAAGCTTGAAATTAATACAGCGCGGATTTCATGGGCAACTTCTTCAGGATTTGCATCTTTAGAGAGGATAACTACCAATTCTATTTTTCCATCTTTATCTAAGATACCAATGGCTGAGCCAATTTTCCAATTCGGAGGTGCCTGAGCAAAATGTACTCCTCGCGCAATCAACGCGCTATATATTGCCGTAGGATCCTGATCCATGCTATAGGCCGCCTTATTAATACCTAACATAATATTTCTATCATAAAGAATATCCTTAATTTCATTCTTTAAAATTTCATTTATTCCACCAAAATCATTAATAGCCGCATCAACTCTTTTAGCACTTGCGCCATTAGCCGCACGATCAGCCGGCTTGCTCCCATCATATTCCTCAGGATGCACCAGCATATCTAAATAATCCAAATGGTCGATAATATACTGGTAGCTAACATACGGCAGATAAATTAACCCTTTCAATAAATCTTTTTGCAATTCTGCTAATTCCACTGCGCTTAAATTGCCTTCATCCTTAGTCATTCTTTCAATTGCCTTGAAAGCATTACGAATCGCCGTAGAAGAAGCCATCCCGACCGGAGGAAGCATGCTGATATCTAATAAACTAGCAATTGTTTCTTGCGCTTCTTCACCGATGCGCTCCACAAATAATATGGCCAGTTCCGAAGCATCCACCCCAAATTCAACTAATTTATCTTCCATCTTCTGAATTGTATCCGGAGTCGGCTCTTTGCCGTTGTGCACTAAAACATACTGCCTATATTCTTCTGTTCCCCGAATTAAATTATCCGAAGCGTCTTTTTCTACCCACCGATGATAATGATCACTACCTACAATATAAACATACTTAACCCTTTTCTGATTAAGGTTAAGCTTCTGAATTCTAAAAATATCCGTTTCGCCGTCTTTAGAAATATTTATCGCAAAACCAAAGAACGGAGCAAGTAAAGCTAAAAGTATCATACTTAATTCGTATCGATATTTTTCAGTCGCGGTTAAAATCGGTTTAAGCACATACCCACCGGATTGAACATCAAAATAAACCACGTCACACTTGCCAATAGCAATCGCTTCGATTCCAACTAATATATGCGATAGATGTATCGGATTAGCCGCAATCGGATAAATACCAACTTTGAGATCTGTCTCTAATGCCTCTAAAGAAGGAACAGTTTCCAAAGCATCATCCGCCACGCGAATATTAACTAGCTCCGGATGAATAGCAAAATTTTTATCCGTAGATTTTACACGCTCAGCAATAATCCCAAAAAGTTCTTCCATTTTCTGAATATCAATAAGCAAACCGGGAACATCTTTATAAGTAGATCCTTCAATACCGGTACATAAAACTGCCATCGCATCCGCCATACCGCGCATAGTTGATAGAATTTTTTCAATTTCTTCAGATGTAATTTTTGGCTTAGATACTAATTCAACACTATAATTGGTAATTTCAGTTGTCTTAGTTTGAGCACCCACTAAAGCGCCAACAGTTGAATCCGTTTTCTGATGATTAAATTCATTCTTAATATAAAGCATTTCTTCAGCCATCACTAAAAGCCCGGAATCACTGACTAGACCGTTATGATTAAATTCTTTAAGTTTTTCCTGAAGTTTGCTAGTAGTTTTAGAGACTTCATCTAACATCTGGGGATCTTCAATAACTTGTTCATAAAAAGCATTTAACAAAACTTGCTGCGCTACCCCTTTAGCATAAACTGTATCCACATAAAACTTTATCCAATAAATTAGCGGATTATCCCTACTATAATTAAGACAACCAAAAAATTTACGATATTTTTGTAACATCGCTTGCCTTAATGTAGTGACAATATGATCCATTTGTTTACGACCAATTTCAATATCCGAAATATCTGGAGCCATTTGACACTCTTTCAATCCACTGGCAAAATAAGTTAAAAAGTCATTTTTACTAAAAATCATCTCCTTAACCTTCAGATCATAATAATCTTCTAATTCTGCCGGCAGATTTTGCGGACGCAAATCTTTATTCATATATAAAGTAGGATCAAATTCTTCTATCCTATCTTTTAAGCCATCAACCCCAACCACCACTAATTGTTCTACTCCATCTAAAGGAATAAAACCATATTTCTCCATAAACTTAGGCTTATTGTCCCAAACACCCCTTCGCCAAAGCGCTTGCTGCAAAATAAAATACTGATCAATTAATTTCTTTACTCCCTCTATATCTTGAACCTTTAAGAGATCATTTAATCTTTGACCAAGCGTTACTACTTTATTTTGAATAAGAACCTTTTCAAATTTATAAAAATCACCGTCAACTACTCTGCTAATATCCACACCTAGCTTATTTAAATCAATAATTGTTCCTGGAACAATCAATCCACCTAATCTAGTTTTAAGCACTGTATTATAAAACTTAATAAAATTTGTTTCAAATTCCTTTAAAAATTCAGCGCGGGGCACTTTTATAACTAAACCACAATTATCCATAAAAACATGAAAGGCTGTTCCTTCAATAGCACTAGGAATTCCCTGCCCACCGCTTAAGCGAGCCGCCACCTCATTCTGATAAATATTCTTCAATGCATCAACTAGTGCATGACAATCAACTCCTAAGCTTTTTAAAATTTGCACTATTCTCTTATTAGGACAATTTAGTTGACCACGAATATAAAGCATATAAACAGCTTCTGAACGACTAAAACTAGTAACTACCCAACGGGCCTTCTTTTTCACTGGCCAAATGTAAGGCATTTCTTCAAGTTTTATTAATCTTAAACGTTGCTCAACTAACTCCTGAATCGTGTTCTTTCTTCCACTTTCACCCATCGAACGGCTAAGCATACGTAAAAGTCGTGCCTCAAAACCTCCTGTAATATAAACCGTTAAACACTTAGCGTTTAATTTATCGCTTTGTAAAGCCAAAATACCTTCAACGATATAAACTTTTCCCTGCGGAACAATCATCTCCAAAGCTTCAACTAAATTACCTTTTTCTAAAACTTGTGTAACATCCCCAACATTAACATTAACTTTACCTTTTTCATCAAATCGAAAAACATGCTCGCTGTCTCGCAAATTAATAACAATATTATTTTCAGTATTACGATATATTTTTAACTCAACTTTAATTTCATTAGTACCCAACATTAATGAATCTTGCTGCTTATTTTGATAAGAGAAATACGGCTCTTGGGTTTCTACATTAACCCCAACTAAAATTTCTTCATTACCCACCATTAAAACTATCTGATTTTCTTGATTTAGAGCAAATTTAAGTCGACCACGCAGATTGAAATCATAAATTGGCTTATAAATAGTTTGTCCTTGCCTCAAAGCTAGCATATCTTTTAAGAAACGATCATACTCGAATTTTTTAAAAGGATCTTCAGTAGCAACTCCAGTTAACGGATCAATTTGGCGATCGTTTTTTTGTAAAATATAATCATCGAAAGCAATCTCTCTTACTAAATTTGATTGTCTTGATAATTTTTTTTCATCACGAATTCTTTTTAAAGCCGCTTCCGCAATCTCATCAAAGGACAAAGCTACAGTAGTTTTACCGATTCCGCCTTCTCCGGTAATTAAAACTACCGCTGCAGGCTTTTTATCATTTGGAGAGGATAAATACTGCAGATATCCATCAATAATCTCCGGAAGAATCTCTTCATTAAAAACTTTCTCCCAAGCCGGAGCCAAATTAAGCACATTGCGCAATTCACGAGAATCCAGATTATAGAGTCTAGCCAAAGCCCCTGAGACTTTTTCTACTCGTCCTTTTAAAGAATTGTCTAATGCATTGGTAGAGTCATAAGCAGCTAATGAACAATTAACTCTTTTACTTACTATTAAATTTTCTTCATGTGTTAAGCCAGGGATTAAGATCGCGCAAATTTCATGAGCAATAGCATCGGCAGAAGTTGCTTGTGTAATAATAATTACTGGCTCTTCTTTACCTTCACGCTTACAAATTCCAATAGCAGCACCGATATGCCATTCTGGAGGAGCTTGCGCAAAATGTACCCCACAAGCAGCTATTAAACAATTTATAATCTCTGAAGAAATCTTTAATTTTTGCTCTACTATATTAATTCCAAAAATTATATTAATATAGTCAGTATATTTAGTAATTTCTCGCTTTAAGATTTCTTCTATTCCACCAAATTTGGCGATGGCCTTTTCCACCTCTTCAGTACTGACGCCATTAGCAGAACGATCAGTTGGACTGCCAACGAGAACGTAATTAACTAAATTACTAACACAATGAGCTGGCGTCTGATCCGGAAATTTTTTACAGAATTCCCGTAAAGCTAAAAATTCAAATCCAGAATTTTGTATTGTCTCATTAGAAGCTAAGAATTTACTAAAAAATTCATAAATTGCTAAATATTCATTACTAGATTTTTCAAATATTGTTTTTTCTGTATCTACCCAAACAGATAAAGTATTTATAATAGTTTTAAAGATACTAAAACGAGAATAGGCAAACATCTCTTCATTTGGATTTAACAGCTTATGTGCCAAGCCAATAAAAGATAAAACTACTAATTGATCAAATTTATTAGCTTTTGTTTTTACAGAATAAATTTTGCCAAGAATATTAATTGCAATTAAACAAGTATTTAAATTTTTTCCCTCTAAACATTTAATTAATGCTTTAATTGTTCTTTTATTTTTAGTTTTAATGAGTTTATTATAAGCAATTTGATAATGACGATCTGTGCAATTAAGTGTAGCTACTGTCCATAAGCGCCAATTAGTAGGAAATACTAACCGCCAAACTGCTAGACCGATAAAAGGAATTGCCATTAAAGCCCCGAGAATAGTTTCTGGCACAACACACAATACGATACCAAAAGCAAGAATAGGACTTAAATATTTAGCCATAGATCGCAGATCTTCTTTGGCTAGCCTTTCAAACTTAATATCTTTAGAAGCAGCTGTTTCTTTAGATTTTAAATTTAAAGTAGTTAACCATGTAATATCTGCTCTCAAACCAAATTTATTCTTATTTAAAAATTTAATGTGGGCATTAAGACGATGATGGTTTACTAAGTAATTAATTGTAGATATCTGTACTCTTTGTTCAGTAGCGGTAGGATTAATTAAGTGGAGTAGTTCATGTCCTTCAAAGATTACGCGTAATTGTTTCGGAGGACCACGTAAGATATTAGGATTAACGTATAATACTCCTGCTCTGACTTCCGCCGGAGCCTCTAATGCTGGGCTAATTACCACATTATTTATATTTAAAGTTATTCCTTTGCTGGCTAAAGCTTGCTCTCCACCAAGAGCCTGCAGAATTTTATTAAATTGTCTAGGAGTAGGAGCTTTATCTGCTTTATTGGTTATTGGCATAGTGGCCGGATAGGAATGCTTGCCATGCTTCTCTTCTAATAATGCATGGATCCTTCTGCCTTCAGCAGTCTCTTGCCAAGTCTCTTCAATGGCTTTGGCACTAACTAAAAGCGGATTATAAGCCTGAGGAACAAAGAAGAAACATTTACTTTGATCAAGTTTTACTGCGGCATCTAGCGTTACAATAAGTATAGAATTAGCCTGTAGCTGCATAGCAGAAGCAGTATTGTATAAAGACGGTTCTTTTTCAACCGCATCATAAGTCGGAGTAGCTTTATGCGCTCCTGAACTCATGTAGAGATTTAAAGAATCCGGATTATTGGTCCTTTCAAGAATATCTCCTGAGCCCTGAGTAATCGACTGAGCCGGAGTAAGTTTAAAATATTTTAATAGATATTTTACCTCATCTAGATACTCTTTTTCTGAAGCAAATTGGTATTTAGACTCTGGATAATACCCGGCGATTCTTTCAAAACCCATACGATTTAAAACATCGATGAGTCTAGACATATAAAAAATTTTATTATCCGCCATAAATCTTAAAAAGAAAGGATGAAAACCTTTGGGTAAGAAATGACCGATATTCTGAACTTTGGTAATATCTAAAAGCTCAGAATCATAATCTGGACGTAAAAGAGGCATTGATGGATAGATCTCGTTAAAACCATCATGGCCGTCTGAACCAATGCCGTGCAACTGCACCAATATTCTATAAGTCTCATTTAAAAATACCCGCATGCGCAGGCGGAAATTTTCTGCTACCTGCTCTAAACTTAAGTCGGTTTTATCATAAGGCGTAACAAAATAATCATAGTTTATTCTATCTTTACCATAGATATTCCCTAAAAGCATATACCCCTGCTCCTGAGTGTAACTAGAAAGCAATACATCAATCATCTCGGCAAGCTTATTCCAATAATAGTTATCTAAGGTAGACCATTTATTTACCTTATCCCCAGGAAGAGAAAGACCATCTAAGATCTTGCGGCTATAATCGAGTAACCCCATCGCCTTGCGCAGTGACTCTGTGGTGCCGCCGGTAGCCAACCCCATAGCAAATTCTCTTTGCGCCAGATGCATAAGTTTAATCACTAAATATAAAGAAGCATAAGTCATCTGATCATAATCTTTAGCTACGACTACCTTCCATCCGCCGGTTAATGCTAATTGCACTAACTCTTCTTCATTGATCTCTTGAACCGCTGCGTGTTGTGATTTAGGAATCGACTGGTCTTTAATAGAGAACACTTTAACTTTGCCTTTGATATCTTTGTAAAGATATTTTGGGGAATGATTGCGGTGTAATTGTTTAGCATCAGGATAAGGTTTAGTGGCAGGTAAAATATTGCCACGAGAACGATTCGATTTTGAGAAGAAGAAATTATAAGGAAGCGCTTTCTTATCGGCAACAAAATTATCAGAAGCGGCCTCGGTTGTAAGACGAGTATTTACTACAGCGCCAAAATTCGGCTCAAGTACTTTGGCCGCTAACCAAGTATAGAAATTATCTTCTCGTGTCTGATTTTCTTGATGATTGAATTTAAAAATGGCACCGATCTCATGAACTAAACTTGCGGCATAATCTGAAACGCTATTCTCTGCAGGGTAGAGATTGGACAGGAGAATAAAATCATTATCTTGATCTAAAATATAAGTAGTAGCTAAGAAGCCGGCTAATGGTCCAGCACGAATTAATCCGGCTTTAGCTAAATATTCTAAGTAATGAGCTAATTGATTTTCATTAATCGAACGTAAATATTCTATAGCTAATTTTACTTCCGCTCGATCTTCGGAAATTGTTTCAAATTGCGTTAAATCATGTCTAGCTACTTCGGTGTTTGCTTCTTCTCTCGTAGGCATCGGCTGACCAGGTAAAGGACGGGCTGGGTCATTTTTATCGTCAAAAGCATTATTTAAATCCTGTTTAGAATTAGCTTTTAATATAAGGATTTTATGAATAAGTTTACCCAACCGATAAATACCCCAACCAATAACACCAACAATCGTAACTGCAACAAAAGCAGCGCTGATATTAGCTGCCACGTCAAAAAAACTTAACGATAATACAATTGAAGGTATTACCGCTACCGACACATAACTATGTAAAGTAGTAGTTTTATTATCTTCAGGAATCGCTCTCTTTTCTGTTAAAAAATTATTTTTATTATCCTTATTTTGATCTTTTTGCATTCTAACACTGTTTTTCTTTAACTGATTTTTTCGAATAAATGCTTGGCGCCTAGAAATTGACATTATGCTAGTTAAGACGAAAAATGCTACACCTCCTCCTAAATACGCAAGGATATCGTAAGGATCAAAGGTGAGCTTTTGCGCAGTATAAAAAGTTTCTAACATAAAACGGGTAAACGACATTGCGCTCATTAATTCTTGCACGGTTAAAGCTACGAAAAAGAAAGACGCAACCTTGGCAATTGTTTTAATCTTTACCGGCCAAATACCAATAGTTTCTCTACCCCAATGCTCTATTTTATTAGCAGCCTTAGAAAACTCAATAAAAGCTAATATTAAGCTAGCATATAAAGCAACATCTAGGCAATTATAGAACCAATTCATAAAGAAAGGTGTACCGATTAATCTTAGATTTAAATGACTGGCTTGATTCATCCCGAACAAGAAAGCGAATGTAGGAAAGAATATATAACCCCTGCGGTTGACCCAGATCAGAAAACTAAAAAATATAGCGTGTTTTACAAATACCTTTGGACTTAAATAGTACGCTGCGTTACTTATGGCTTCATTATTTATACTACTTACCCTGGCCGCCATCTCCGGGGTAGCAAAAACTAAGGTTGCCACTCCAATTAAACTAGCTACGATTAATAGTTTAACCCACTTGGCTATTTTAGGCTGTTTTAACCAAGCGTAAAAACGATTTAATTTGCTGGTTTTTCTGCTAGCATGCTTTTCAGATTTAACATTTCTAGCACTGCTACCTGTCGCATCTCTTGCAATCTTCTGATTTTGTACTGATTGTCTAATTCGGCCATTGTTTCTTTGAATTCTTGAATTTTTAGTAAGTTTACCATTTTTTCCTCCGTTAACTGTTGAGTTAATTGTTTTTGCTGAATACACAATCGGACTCTTAACCGGAGGAGCCTTGGCAAAATTAGTTACCCCAAGACCTAGTTGATCATTTACTAAAATTTTATTTTTATTTATCTGGGTGTTGGAAACAGGTAAAATTTTCTTAGCAGGAGCTACTTTATGATTTAAACCAAATAACTTAGCAATAATCTTTTTGAAATAATGATGATTAATTTTTTGTGCCGGTAAAGAATTGCTTGGCTGATGTTTTGCAGAAGGCTGATCCTGATTATTTAAATTTCCCCATACCGCTCCAAAAACTAAAGGTGCAGTTAATCCGCCACCTATTTTTACAGTTAAGAAATCAAATACTCTCTGTAATGAACTGTTACGGATAGCCTCTTCTACTGCAGCAGGAATTTTAGCAGTAGCAAATAAATAAAGTGCTCCAAAAAATACAATACCAACCGTGGCAAACTTAATTACTTTGCGGCCAAAATCTGCGGCAGTTTTATTATCTACACTTTCCATTGCTACGCTACCGATAAAAGCAGCTATAGCTACAATACCAAAAATTGCTATTCCAGCCAGGCCAATCAAATCGGCTAATGAAAAAGCCGCATAATGCCAGAATAATGCACCAATAATCGCAATAGCTGCAAAAACAACTGCTATCCCAACCGGTGCTTGACCATTTTCATTATTATTTCTAACTTCGCGAATTTTTAACGATTTAAGATACTTTTTACCCGTAGCATCAAATTCTATCGTTCTAAAACCATATCTTGCCGCTTTATTTTCAGCAATAGTCGTTTTAATAATCCTTGTAGGAATTATCACAGCAGCAATCACAAACATGATTATGTTTGCTGATTTAAGTCCGGTAACAATAGAGTTGTTATTTAACGCAAAAACTGGCAGAGTGGTAACAGAGATAATTGAAATAACCGTAGCGAGGAAAACAATAACTGAGCGAATGATTTTTGTAATTTTAGCGGCAACTGTCGGAGGAGCACGAATATTATTATTTGCTAAATCAGAAGAGGTAGCTATGGAAATCTCTTCATTTGTCTTTCCAACTTTATTTAAGTCATTAGGATTAATGGTTCTATTCGAAAGGTCACCATCAATAACTTTTTTGCCATTAACGTTAACCATCGCCGGCTGATTATCAGTTGCGCTAGCCTTCTTTTCTGTATTAGAGATGGGATTATTTAGTCGTACATTCTTATCGCTAGATCTAACGAAATGAGTTCTAGCCGCGTTAATACCTTTATTGTAATTTAATTTTACAGAGGCTTGGATTTTAGCAAAATTTGTAGTTAGTTTAGGAGCAACTATTTTAATAGTAGCAAAATTAGTGCGGAACAAATTAATCAGATTTGTAGTTAATGACGGTGATCCGCGAATACCATTTGCCCCTAAATGATTAAAGAATGAAACCTGCGGAACGTTTATCGCTAAATTTCCTGTCATGCTTAAACCGCTAAGACCTACTACTGATTGATTAATTTGACCACCATCAGCTCTACCATTACCTTTATTAGAACTAGCTGCTCCATTTAATCCCACTCCAGCAGCTGCCCCTGTGGCTGTACTAGACCCTGTACCAGCCTCTGCTCCAGCTGTTATTCCACCGATCTCCTTAATTTCTTTTCTCTCTTTTTCAGTAAGCTCTTTACTTAAAATAAGCTGCTGATCTTTTAAAGTAGCAAGTGTAACAACTATCACTTCTTCTGGTAAATTATTAATCGAGATCTCTTGAGCCGCTTTAAAATCTCCAGAGTTCTCTTGCATAATTCGAATATTTCCCTTATCAGTTAAACCCATGCCAGTGAAAGCATGATGCTTACCATTTTGAAGCTTAGCAATTAAACCAATTTCAGCGGGATATTTTTGAACTAAATCAACAAGAGCATTCTTATTCACTTTATGAATTTTTAAATCAAGGCCAGTTACATTCTTAAATACATTAACTAAAATATTTAAATTAGGGACCTCATAACTACCGGTTTTTATGCCAGTTATTTTTCGAAATTCTTTATCAATCTCGTTTACCAGCGCTTCTACTTTTTTCGGTGAGAATTTTTCATAAAGTAAATCATAGCACATCCCGATAACACAATCATCAAAAGGCAACTTTGATTTATCATCAAATCTGTGTTTTAACTTATCATTTAAATCCTTAGCGGCTTCGGCTTTTTCTGCTGCGGCTTCAGCTATTGTTTTTACATCATTGATTTTATCATTCATCCTTTGCAACTGTTCTAATATCAACCTAGTATCCGGACTGACATCTGACGGAATTATAATTTTATCGGATGATTTCTTGTTCTTGCCAAATAAATGACGTAAATCATTTGCACAAAAACCAAAAATTCTACCTAAAAGTGTAGGATTATTCCCTTTAAATTCATTCCATTCAGAGTTACCCAGATCTTTTAATTGAGGAATAACGATTAACTTCTTGAGGGCATTTACAAACTTGGCGCGGAAGCCATACGCACGAATAGAACCTGGGATTTGGCTAAATTTCGCCGCACCTTTGGCTCTATTGGCAACGCTTAGGAATTTATGGAGAGCAGCCACTGTTGGCCTGCTCGCCATAAATTTTAAGTTTCCAACTGCATTTCTTGCTGCATCTGCTTCACTACTTGAAACATTTGCTACTAAAGCACCAAACATTTTTTCTCCCATAATTAACGCATGGATATAGTCTGGGAGTGAACTACCCATGCTACCGGCAGGAGGATCTGTTCCTGTATAAATTGGATTTACTTTATTATTTGATCTAATTATTAATTGATCTATCAATTTAGCCATCTCTTCAGCTCTGGCTAAATAATTTTCTCTTTCATGAATCGCAGAAGAAGCACTAGCCCTGGCAGTTTGGCCACCCATTCCACCCACCACCGCCCCTAACGGTCCAGCAGAGACAGGAGCAGGAGGAATCGCTGGAGAATTAATTGGCCCTTGATTATTATTTGTTTGAAAAGGATTGTTTGTACTTAATGGATTACTAGAATCGTGTTTATTTAAATAATTATTTAATACTGTAACAAAATTACTAATTAACTTGGTCTTTTGTTCTTCTTTAGCTAAAATAGCTTGGGCACCTTTTTCTGTGAGTATAAATTCATAAGGCGCTCCTTTAACTCCTGGATTTTTTATTCTTAAAACTCCTTGATTAACTAATGAATTTTTAGTTGTATATAAATCACGTTTAGCCGTTGTTCTAGGATACTTAGCCAAAGGTTCAAATCCTAAGCTTGGAGCTTCTTCTGCATAAGCCTTTAAATAATCCGTTAATGTAAAATAGCCTATTTCCTTTAGAAGACCCTGTAAATATTGTGACTGTGTAATAACTTGTAATGCATCAGCAGGACTCTTGCCCGGAGCAAACCTTCCTTTTAATGGTCCGATGGCATCTTCAGCAAATCTTGCACCTAAATCACGTTGAAAGATATTACGTTCTGCTTCATCCACAATCCAAACATTATTCAGGATGTATTGATAATCAACACGGCGGATAACCTGTTGGGCTGCTTCATCGGCACGTTTTATTAACTCGTCATTTGTAACCGGAGCATATAGTATTTTGCTGATTGCTTTGGCATCATTTAGATATTCTTGGATCTTTTCTAGATCACCGGCATTGATTAATTTTGTTAGAGTTTCAATAACACTCTTGGCTTCTTTTACTTCACGAGAATGAATTCTAGCAATTGTTTCCTGGAAGCTGGCTTTTCTCAAAGCATCTTCTGAAGTGATCTTGTCTGGGGCAACATAGCCAAAGGCATCTTCTTGAGCAACTTCTACCTTTGACATGAACTGCTTGTCCATATTAAAGAACTGAGTTTGAAGTTGTGGTAGGGCTGCTTTTAAAGCATCAGAACCTTGGGCAATGAGAGATTCTAATTTAGCTTTTAGCCTGCCTCTGATAGCAATAGCTTCTTCGTATTCGGCTTGATGTATGGCTAAGCCTTCTTTAGATCCTCTATCTGCGCGAGCATATTCAACTTGAACATTATCTTCAATTTCCATAATCCGCTCATCAGTAAATGGACAGATGAAGATACTGTTTAAACCGTCATTAGCTACTCCTTCAAAGGTAGCTTTTAGCTGTTCATCGGTTTCGATATCTTTAAATACATTATTTAACTCATCAAACCATCCTAAGCCACCTTCTAGAATAGTGATTTTATCTTGTTTTAATTTAGAGGCAAGGCCGCTAACAAATGCAGTGTTAGTTTCTCCGTTAAATGTATAGGTATCTTCAAAATCATAGAGGGCTAAACCTTGAGGTTGATTATTAACTAAAGTAATAATAATTTTACCTTCTGATTTTAATTTTTCTAAATGTTCAGGCGTTCTATAATAATAATTTCCTGATTGAATTACTCCGCTACTATCCTTAATTCCTCCCTGTTTTTCTCCTGGACGCATCGCTCGGGTATGAAAAAGAATAAATTTATCAAATAGTCCGGAAGCAAATAGGTTATCATCATTGGATAATTTAGGATCGATAACAATTTGGCCCTTAGCTACTAGAGCCTCTAACATTACCTTTACAAAACCGTCCCAAGCTAAGCTCTTACCACCGCCTGGAGGACCGGAGAAGATGGTAAATTTACCGGTAGTGGCTTTACCATGATACTTTGTCTGTAGATCCAGAGCAAACTGAACTAGCTCGGCTAAACGTACTGCTTTTGCTTCTTCAGGAGTTTGAGCTTGGACAACTGGAGGTGCCTGAGAACGGGCGTTTTCGTTAATTGTAGATTCGATTAAAGACTTCCCATCGTTACTTGTAAACACCACTGATTCTGGTGTTATTGGTGGATTCGGATTGTCGGTGCTTATTATCCCAATTTCTCCTTTTGGGGAAAGAGGAGATTTCATATTCATTCCAAATTGCATACCACCGCTGAAATAGCTTCTGATTACTTGGCCGCTAGGAGTATAAACCGGTTCTTGGACGTTGTACTCACCTTTATTAAATGATTCTTGGTATTGTTTAAAATAAGTAGTTTTTGACCAGGTTGTTTGTGAAGTTAAATTGGTAAGATTTTTAGTGTCAATCATGGCGGCGTAGCTACCGCTTTTACCGGTAAAACGTGATTTAAACCAATGTGCTAAAACTAGCGAATGAAAAACTTGTCTTAATGCGGCGTATCTTTTGCTAGAGTTTATCTCTTTAGTTAGATTAGGAATAATTAACTCTTTAATTAATTGACTAGAATATTCATTTAATGCTTTGGCGCGGTCATCTTTAAAATTATAAGTGGTAGAATTTTTTAAATAGTCCTGTTCCAACATGACCTTGAGCACGGCTTTGTAAACATAAGCACTACCATTTGATTCCCTAATGATTACTTCGCCAGGAACAATCCAGGGACGAGTTAATGTGGGAATAGTGGTATTTTGAGTTCCATAAAGTTGCTCGGCTTTTTTATAAAGCTTATTCCAGTAGACGCGGCCTTCAGAGGTTTCCGGAGAAGTAAATCTGGCGGTGTCTTTTTTGAGTTGCACGTCGGCCTCTAACATAATCTTGCCGATATCAGTTTTCTCTAAATATTGATCAATAATTTGGTTTTCAGAATCTGGCCTTAAGTTAACCCAGAATGTATTGTTGGGTAGAGTGATACCAATTAAGAAGTAGTTTAATAGGGATTTAGATTGTTCTTGCACCTGGAGACTATTTAATTCTTTCTGATCTCCTTTGTCTACAAGTAGCTTAACATTGTCATTTGAGGAGTTATAGGAGAAATAGCGTAGCTCTAATGGTCTAAATTTGGCTTGGACCAGATTGGCATTAGACTTAGCCAAATAGCCGGCTATATTTAATTCGCTAGCGATTTGGGCAAAACCCATTTGCTGTAAAATTAAACCGAAACATAAAACCAACGATAAGATTCTTTTAGCTTTGCTATTTTTAGTTTTCATTCAATACTCCTTTTTAAATCGTTTTATTATCTGTCAATAAAAAACCGGAATGAATTTTTGCTTTATTCCGGTTATAACTTATTTTAGTCATCATTAGTGTATTGTTTTGGCCTATTTATTAAAAAAGCCTTAACTTGGTATAAATATAACATAAAAAATGACTTTTTTCAAGCTTAAAACAAATATTTATTTAATTTTAGAGTTTGTAAAAATGTAGTGCAGAATGGGTTTTTTGCACAGAAATTCCTTTGGGTAAGTCAACAATTGCCCCGCATGGTCTATTTTTGAGTAAATCTTCGACCTCTTTAATATGCACAAAGCCGATGCGGCGAGTGTCTCCTTGAAGATTGCTAATCCCCTGCCTAATTTTTAAGCGCAAGATGGCTGGATGTAGCTTGAGCAGTTTTTTAATATTTAAATGTTTGAGATTGCCTTTTAAGTTGTTTTTTGTGACCTGATCAAGGTATTCGTAATCATAAGCAGTATTATCTGCCAGGCTGGCTAGAACTTCTACAATATTTTGGTTGTATTTTTCTTTTAATATAGGAATTAAGTGGTACCTAATTTTATTGCGGAAAAATAACTCCTCATGATTGGTTGGGTCCAGACAAGGATTAATTTTTTTTCGTTTTAAATATCTTTCAATTTCACTGCGGGAAGTTTCTATAAGCGGTCGAATAAAAATTATATTACGAATCTCTCTTTTTGGCCAAATTCCGCTAAGTCCGGACAATCCGGTGCCTCGTAAAATGCGCATTAAAACTGTTTCCGCCTGGTCGTTAAGATTATGGCCTAGGGCGATTTTATTAGCCTTAATTTTTTTGGCAGTTTGAATAAAAAAATCCTGCCTGACTTCTCGACACACCTCTTCTAGCGAGCCTTTGTTTTTTAGAAGTTTAGGGTTTATTTTTTTTATGGTAATAGGGATATCTAGTTGATCAGCTAATTTTTGCACAAATTGCAGATCTCTGTGGGAATCTTTTCTTAATCCGTGATCAAGATGAGCAATGTGTAGAGTTAAATTCAATTTATTTTTTAAATTATTAAGTTGAAAAAGTAGCGCTAATGAATCTGGGCCACCGGAGACTCCCACTAAAAGCTTGTCGTTTTTTTGGATTAAGTTATATTTTTTAATTGTCTCTTGAAAATTATTCATTGTGAATTTATTTTAGCATAAACTTTTGCTAATAGTAAGAAGAAGTTGACTTTAGGAGTAATGGCATGTAAATTATAAATGATGTCTAAAAAAATTGTTACGCATAAAGAACACAAAATTGTTTTAGGAAACTTCCTCTCCCTTACCAGTCTTCAAGGAATAAGTTACATCTTGCCGTTAATTGTTATCCCTTATTTGATTAGAGTTATTGGTATGGAAAAGTTTGGATTAATTGCTTTTGCCCAAAGTTTTGTGCAGTATTTTATGATTCTTACTGATTACGGCTTTAGTCTTTCGGCTACCAAAACAATTTCTTTGTTGGGAGAGCATAAGGCCAAAAATAGCGCGGTTTTCTCTTCAGTAATGACGGTAAAGTTAATTTTTGCGATCATAAGTTTGATTATTCTTAGTATGGTTTTATATTTTGTACCAAAATTTGGTCAGGACTGGCTAGTTTATATTTTAAGTTTTGGAGCGGTAATTGGTAGTACTCTTTTTCCGGTTTGGTTCTTTCAGGGAAAAGAAAAAATGAGCTACATTGCCATAGTTAATGTGGTTAGTGGGATTTTATATGCACTATCTGTTTTTATTTTTATTAAGGGCCCGCAGGATTTCATTTTAGTTCCATTGTTAAATTCATTGCTTTCAATTATTAGCGGTATATTAGGCCTTTATATTGCATTTAAAAAATTTAAAATTCAATTTATTCTGCAAAAATACGCCACAATAAAGCAAGAGCTAAAAACCGGTTGGGATATTTTTATTTCGATTTTAGCAGTAAATACTTATACCACAACTAGAGTTTTTGCCGTGGGTCTTTTAACTAATAACGTAATTACCGGCTACTATTCAATTGCCGAAAGGATCGCTAATGTTATTCAGACTTTCCCCATGGATTCATTCACTCGGGCGGTTTTTCCTAGAATTAGTAATGTCTATGCCAAAAATAAACAACGGGCGGTGGCGATTATGTTTAGAATTCAGGACGGCATAACTTTAGGATTTGTAGTGAGTTTGCCGATTGCTTATTTTTTAGCCCCTTGGATTATTCAGATTACTTGTGGAGCGGTTTATCAGGAAGTAGTCTTGGCTTTAAGAATGTTATTGGCAGCGGTATTTTTTGTGGGGGCAAATAATTTTAAAGTACAATTTCTGTTAGTTTGTGGAAAACAAGATTTATATGCCAAGATTCATGTGACCACTGCGTTAATTGGTGTGCCGCTTATTTTTATTTTGATCAATAAATTTTCTTATGTAGGAGCGGCATTCTCTACTATCTTCACTGAGGCGGCCGTCTTCATCGTCACTTCTTTGTTTATCGAAAAATTAGCTAAAAAAATCTCAGGAAAATAAAAAAGAGACAATCTTGCTTGCGCAGGACTGCCTCTCGGGACATTGGTGGCGGAGAGTGGCCCTGCTCCGCTGTCGCTTCGCAGGACTGCCTCTCGGGACATTGGTGGCGGAGAGTGGATTTAAACCACCGACCAGGCGGGTATGAGCCGCATGCTCTATCAGGCTGAGCTACTCCGCCAAAACGAATTTCTCTTATCAAGTATTCATGCGGCTTGATTTAAGTATCAAGTCGCCTTACAAAATTTATCGCGACGCAGCCCTTGAAGCCGTAGGCTTCGAGGGGAGCCGCTTGCTCTACCAGGCTGAGCTACGCCGTCAAAACTAGTAAAAAATTTTCAGGAAATTAATTATAACAGAAACTTTAACTTACGCAACTGCCTTGTTAAATTTTTTCAATAAAACTATTTACTTTTTCAATAGCCTTAGGATGACGCATTACCAAAAGATCCGCCCCGGATTGAATCAGACTGCTGGCAGTTAGCATCTCCCACATGATTCCCTGCTCTGCACTCACTTGAGCTTCCTTGGTTTTCCAAGTTTCTTGTCCGACAAAACAAATAAATGGGCAAGCTAAAGTTTTATCTCCTGATAAAGCGGCAACTCTGGCTCTCTCCATAATAGAATAAGCATATTCTAAGCCATAACCTAAGGCTCCAATAGTTGGATCAATTACAATGCGCTCAACTCCCAGTCCCATATCCGAGATCAAGATATTTAATTGCTTAGCAATGTTAATATCAATAGGACTTTCGGCGATAATATTGTGACCGTCGGCTAGCGCACTAGCGATTAAAGTTTTATAATTTTCTTGCACTGCCGAACCAATTAAGCAACGCTCTCCTTTAGCTGCCTCTGAAACTGCAGGTATAATTAAATTATCCTTACTAATATCTCCACTACCCACAATGATTAAGGGCACTTTTATTTTATTTAATAATGTGGTGATAAACTTAGCTGCATCTGGTGCTGTTTTATCGCCAAAGTCAGGATGCGTTCCCTGCATTCTGACGCAGAGTAATTCAGCTTTAAATTCATTTACACAAATCTGCGCCCATTCCAGTGGATCGTTAATTGCTTTTCCGTAAGCAGAAAGTAATTCTTTATCCCAATCTTGCGTAGGGATATCCCAGATCTCAAAGGCGATTTTTGGTTTGTTAGGTATGGCGCCTTCCTTTATTAATAGGGGCAAGCTGTTTTGTCCGCCGATTTTAATGAGATTATTGCGTGAACCGCCAGTTGATTTATCTGCGCCAATAATTATCGTGGAAATGGCTCCTGGCCACTTTTCAATTACTAACTGTGTTTCCATATTTTATCTCCGCATAAATTTAAGCTTTTTAATATTTGAGCAGTTGATTTTAAAGTAAAAATAGAGTTTCCCTCGAGACTAATTTTTTCAAGATCTGTATCAGTGGGTAAATTGCCTAATACTTCCAGTCCGGTTTCTTTAACTAATTGTGCATCGATATTTTTATTAAAACGATTAATTAATAGAAAATTTTTCTTAACTTGGAATTTTAATTGTTTCACTAATTCAATAATTCTTTTGGCTGATTTTAGTCCAACACTGGTGGCATCTGAAACGACAATAAGCAGATCCGCAAAACCAGTTGTGCGTCGAGATAAATGCTCAAGACCAGCCTCGTTGTCAATAATGATGTAATCATAGTCGTTAATTAGTTTGGTAATTACTCCCCGTAAAACATTATTTACGTAGCAATAGCAACCTGGCCCCTCGGGTTTGCCCATGCTCAAAAGATCAAACCCGTCTTCTTCTTGCACTGCTGATTGCACCTGGTGTTGGATAAAACGCTCTTTAGTCATCCCGTTGGGTATTTTATCCGGGTTAGCACCAATCTCGTCTAATATTTTTCCAATATTTTCTGTAGATTTTATCCCCAAAGTTTCACCTAAATTACTATTGGGATCAGCATCGATGGCTAGAACTGAACCTAATTTATTTTCTTTAATTAGGCGCACAATTAAAGCAGCGGTTGTCGTTTTGCCGGTGCCACCTTTTCCGGCCATGGCAATAATTTTGCCCATTTAAAACCTCACCGTTGGAAATTTGGTTAAATCCGTATGTGGAAAAAATAAAGCCTGACTATACTCTTCCATATAAGCTGGTTCATTAGATAATTCAAAATAAGTAATTTTAGTCGCTAGTAAATTAGCCATCTCCATGGCTTGACTGGATAAAAGTATCTCTCTTGAACCAGCTAGTGAGCTGTTACCGATAAAAATAAATTTAGAACGCTCTAAATCAGGCAGCAAGCCTATTCTAATGGCTTTTTCGATATCTAGATAAGTACCGAACCCTCCGGCGATGTAAAATTTATGCACGGCGGAATAATCTAGCCCCAGGTGGTTAACTAAAATTGAAGTTGCTGAATAAATTGCTCCTTTGGAGCGTTTTAGATTTTCGATGTCAGCTTCGTTAATTACGATATCGCGGTCAGTTTCAGTCTCTTCTTTAAAGCAAACAATAAATTCTTTCCCATTATCAGTTGTGCGAATGCGCTTGCCTTCAATTTT
The DNA here is from genome assembly GCA_041650295.1 of Candidatus Omnitrophota bacterium. Lineage (GTDB taxonomy): Bacteria > Omnitrophota > Gorgyraeia > Gygaellales > Profunditerraquicolaceae > UBA6249. The sequence continues at coordinate 64,878 of JBAZLM010000005.1, read as the reverse complement.
TATTTTTCCGCTTTTATCAATTACTCCGGCATCTAGCATTTCGCTGAGTAAGTCAATGTATCCGGATCCGCAAATTCCTTTAGGTTTTTTATCTTGAATTACAGAATAGGTAATATTAAAATCTTTTTTATTAATGCGTACTTTTTGAATTGCGCCACTTGCCGCGCGCATTCCGCTGGTTACTCCGCTTCCTTCAAAAGCCGGTCCGGCAGAAGCGGCACAACCGACTAAAAATTCCTTGTTTCCTAAAACAATCTCTCCGTTGGTTCCGATGTCGATTAAGATGCAAGGTTTATCTTTTTGATATACTCCACTAGATAAAACTCCGGCGGTAGTATCGCCTCCAACGTAGCTTGAGACTCCTGGTACACAATAGAGTAATCCTCTGGGGTTAATTCGAATTCCGGCTTCGCTGGCGCGTACTACGGGTAAAAAATTTGCTGTTGGGATATAAGGCTCTTTACGGATGTGAGCCGGATCCATATTTAAAAGCAGATGCATCATCGTGGTGTTTCCTGAGCAAACAATGCAATTAACCGTGTTTAAGTCAACTTGGTGTTCAAGTACTAAATCTTTAATAATTTGATTCATAGTATCGCAAACGGCATTGTGTAATTGTTCTAGTCCTTTAGCTTTTGAAGCATGCACAATGCGAGTAATTACATCACTACCAAAAGCCGCTTGTTGATTATAAGTAGCTTTGGTTCCCAAAACTTTCTTTGAATTTAAATCAATTAATTGGCCGGAAATTGTGGTGGTGCCGATATCAAAACAAAGTCCAAAATTTTTAGCACTAGTATCTCCTGGTTCAATCAGTACAATTTCTACAGTATCGTTACGTCTGCCCAAAGTTACGGTAACTTTCCAATCATAATCACGTAATAATTCTCCCAGTTGTCGAATATTAAATAATCCGGTTTGTATCGCTGGAAATTCTTGATATTGGGACAAAGCTCGGTAAAGTCTTTCTAAATCACTAATGCTGTCATTAAGCGTTGGTTTCGGTAACTCTAAATAAATTTTTGTAGCAAAAGGTGAATGTTTAAAAAATTTATCTTCGGTTTTTGTTTTGACCGTGGCTATATCCTCAGCTTTTGAATATAAACCGTTTAGTCGCTCTTCTAACTCCTCAGGAGTAAGTTTATCGAAATTAAGTCTTGAGCTATCCGGAATATAAACTTCTAAGTCTCCTTGTACATTAGTAAGACATGCTAAATAAATATTATTTTTGCGTTCAATAGGTGTAATTATTCCATTGGGTTGACTAGTAACCTCACCTTTAATGATAACTTTACATCTCCCGCAAATTCCGTCACCGCCGCAGTTAGAATTAATGTAAACACCAGCTGAGATTGCTGCAGAAAGAATAGTAGTGCCTTTTTCTACAGAAATAGTTTTATTATCAGGTAAAAATGTAATTTTAAATTTTAACATAAAAGTTTATTTCAAGTTTTTTAAAAATGCCGGAATTCCGGCGGCTTCTTTAGGTCCGACAATAATTTCAAATCCAGATTGTTCGGCTAGGTCTCCGCTAATCATTGCTACATAGCCAGGAATAATTAAATTTTTATGTTTTACGGCGGTAGTTACTCCATGAGTAGTTATTGCTTTAGTAATACATTCAGCATTAAATTTTTCCGCTGCCCAGGCAGTAAGTACAGACATTCCTTGTGTATCTACACATAGAATATAAGCCGGTATTTTACTGGCCTCTACTTCACTTAAAACAGTAAAGTAACTTAAAGAGAAATTAGTGGTAATCAGAACTGGTGAATTTTGATTTACTTGGCCTATTGGATAAAGTTTGGCTTCCATTTGTAATGGTTTTTGTGGATCAGTAAAAATATTTTGTCTTAGCGTTAAAATTGAAAGGATCTCCCAAGTGTTGATATTTTTAATTAACACTAGGCTAGAATATTTAGCTAGATAAACACTTGCTTCAATTGCTTCCGCATAAGGGTCAGGGTTATTTATGATCGTTAAAGTTGGATATCCTAACGCGCGATTTGATTTTCTTAATGCTTGACGACGTAGTTGGGTCAAATCCCAAATTTTTTCCGTAATCGGTTTAGTTCCAGTATCTAAAATTAAATTATTTATGCCCGATGCGTTAAGCTCTTTAGTGAGCAGGGCTAAATTATCAAAGTCTGTAGCATTAACTACCAATGTTAATTGCAGTTCCTTGGCGATAGCTGCAATTTGAGTAACATTATTTTTGGTAGCACAATAAATTAAAGGTTTGCGTTCTTTGGCCAGTTCTGCTGCCTGCTTTAATGCGCTTAAGTCTTCGCTCATGAGCATTAAAGCTAAGTTGGTATTATTAATTACTATTCTGGTTGCGGCTAAGAATCTTTGCGCATCTTGATTTTGTTTTAAAGCCACTAAATTAACTTCAAGTATTTGTCCTACACGGTCAAATTTTAATTGATTAATTTTTTCTAAATGTTCTTGAATTTTTATATCCGTGAGGCTATCTTCAATGATAAAACCAATTCCGGTAGGGTTGCGAAATTTTTCTTCGTGTCTAAATATGACAGTTTCGTTGCCAATTTCAAAATGTGATTCATTGTTGCCTATCGTAATGGATTTAATCGGTGGCTGAGCCTGAGCGTCTAAAATTATTTTAGATTCGGCAGAAACGGTTGGACATTTTTCTAGCTCTACAGATTTTTTAGCCAATTGCATAGCAAAAGCTAGGCAGGTGGCAAATCCGCATTGTCGGCAATTTGTTTTAGGTAGTAATTTATAAATATCTAAACCGGATAGAGCCATATTATTTTTTGTTAATTAAGCTGGCAAAATAACCAGCACCAAATCCATTGTCAATATTAACTACCGTTACTCCCGGTGAACAGCCGTTAAGCATGGTTAATAACGCAGCTAGACCAGAAAAGCTTGAACCATACCCACAGCTGGTAGGAACAGCAATAATCGGAGCTTTTACTAATCCGCTGACTAAACTGGGTAATGCTCCTTCCATCCCAGCGACTACGACAATTACTTGGGCAGCTCTTAATTTTTCAATATTATTCATCAGGCGATGTACTCCGGCAACGCCAACATCGTAAAGTCTTTCTACGCGATCACCCATTATTTCTAAGGTTTGTGCTGCTTCTTCAGCCACAGGAATATCGCTAGTGCCAGCGGAAACAACAATGACATAACCTTTAGAAATAATTTTAGACTTGGCTAGCAGATAACCAATTTTTGCCAGGGGGTTATATTTTAAAGCAGGTGTAGTTTTTTTTAAATAAGCAAAGGTAGATTTGTCTAACTTGGTTAAAAGCAGATCTTGTTTTGCTTGGATAATTCTTTTGACAATTGCTTTTAAATGAGCGCGGTCTTTACCTGGGCAATAAATAACTTCGGCAAATCCTTTGCGTTTTTTTCTATCGGTATCTAACTTGGCAAATCCCAAATCGCAAAATCCTTTACTTTTAGGCATTCTCGCTATAGGCCTCGATAGACAAGATATCCAAAGACAATGATTAAAGCTGCTGCCAGGATATAGAAGTCATTGAAATAAAGAAAATCAGAAAATTTACTGGAAGAGTCTTGCGATTCTGTTTTATTTTTATTTGGATGTAGGGTTTGTTGATTTTTTTGATATTGCTCAACTTGTTCTTTTTTAAATCTTAAATACAAGCCACCGATCTTATATCCCGGAATTACTCCTGATTCAGTAAGATCTAAAACATCTTTCTCGGTTACGCCCAGTAAAGTGGCCACGTCTCTTACAGTTAACAGCTTCTCTTCATTCATTTAGATAATCCTACTTTCCGATTTTACCTGCAGCTACCCAACTATCAATGGCTTTACGTTCAAATTTCCAACCTTCATTTTCTTTATTTCCAGGAATTTTTCCGGTGTTGGCCCACTCCATAATAGAGTTTAATTCCACCTCTAAATATTTTGATAACTGTTCACAATTAAGAAAATCATGGAGCATAGTGCATTTACCTTGAAGCATCGCACCTTCGGCAACATTAAGTTTTGCCGGATAAATATCACCTTCTACAATTGCTTGCGGTAAAAGCGTTAGTCTTTCGCGGGCAGTGATTTTACCTTTAACTTTTCCACCCACGATAATATTATCACCAATAATATCAGCATTAATAATAGCAGTGGCTCCAATTGTAAGATTGCCACGCGTATCTAGATTTCCCTCAAATTTTCCATTGATTCGTAAATTTACTGGATCCTTAAAGGTCATGGTTCCCTGCATTGCTGCATCGACGTCTAAAGTTTTTTCTTCCATTTTCTTTTTAAAGGCCATGTTTATCCTCCTTTTTTAAGCGTTCCTTCGACAAAACGAAAAAAATGTAAAACAATCAGAACTAAAACTGTGGTATAAATAGCCATTTTACTAAAACCTACTCCTACTGCTAAACCAATTCCCGCAGCTACCCAGAGACTGGCAGCGGTAGTCAGTCCTCTAATTCTTTCTGGTTCGCGAATAATTGCTCCGGCACCTAAAAATCCAATACCGGTAATTACCCCGGCGGCAATTCTAGCCGGATCTAATGAAACCTTGTCTTTATATATATCAAAAACATACATAGATGTCAACATGATAAGGCAAGATCCTAAAGCTACTAAAATATGGGTGCGTAGGCCTGCATCTCTTTGATGTGCTTCTCTTTCTAGGCCAATTAATCCAGCCAGGATTAAGGTCAATAGTAAGCGCACAATCATTTGAAAATCTGTAGGCATTTTTTCCTCCTTTAATTATATACTAGGTTTAAATTTAAATTACTACGATAGCCTTTTTTATAGAGATAGTTAGCCAGGCCAGCCACCATTGCGGCATTATCCATGCACAAATTAATTTCAGGGTAATAGCAATTAATTTTATTTTTGTGACATTCTGCACTGAATTTTTGGCGTAAACTACTGTTGGCAACTACTCCGCCGCCAATTAGGAAATTTTTAGCTTTTTTTCGTTTGCAAGCTAACATTGATTTTTTTATTAAGGTATTTAGTGCGCTCTCTTGGAAAGAAGCGGCTAAGTCTTTTTGTAATTTTAAACTATTTTTTTTATCTTTTAAATAATATAAAACTGCTGTTTTTATTCCGCTGAAACTAAAATCTAATTCTTGGTCGGTTCCTGAACAGGCAAATTTAATTTTATTTTTATTTGCTCCTTTGGCCAATTTCTCAATTAATGGTCCTCCGGGATAACCTAGGTGCATAATTTTTGCTACCTTATCAAAAGCTTCACCGCAGGCATCATCGCGAGTTTCTCCCAGGACTTGAATTTTACTAAAATCTTTAATATAAAAAAGTGTAGTATGTCCCCCAGAAACAATTAAGGCAACAGATGGCATTTTAATATGATGATGGCAAAGAAAATTCGCATAGATGTGACTATGGATATGATTAATTCCTAGTATTGGTTTGTTTAAACCTAAGGCCAATGCTTTAGCAAAAGAAATTCCCACTAGCAATGATCCTGGCAAACCCGGGTTATTCGTAACTGAAATTAGGTCGATTTGCTCAGATTTAATCTTAGCTTTTTTTAAAGCTTCTTTGTAAACACTGGCAATACTTTCTAATTGCATTCTTGAGGCAATCTCAGGGATTACTCCGCCGTGTTTACTATGCATTTTTAAACTAGTAGCGACAACATTAGATAGAATTGTTTTACCATTTTTAACTATGGCTACGCCAGTTTCATCACAAGAACTTTCCACCCCAAGCACGATCATAAAGATACCTCGGTAACTTGAGAAACAAAAACAAAGCGGTATCCTTCTTCCTTCATTAAAGGTAGCATTTGTTTTAGGACCAATAATGTATTTTTGCGGTCATGCCCGATACCAATGGCCACGCCATTCTTTTTAGCTAAATTTTTCAGTTTTTTTAATTGATTTTTGATGTACAGCGGATCATCTGAATTGTCCAAAAAAACATCACGTTTAGCAAATTTGATTTTTAGTGAAGTGGCGACTTCTTTGCAAACAGATTTGGCAGTAACAAAGCTATCTAGGAAATATAAGTTATGTTTTTTAATTTGGGTTAAAACCAGAGTTGTCATTTTTATATTTTCCGTAATTGCTGAACCCATATGATTGTTGACGCCTTTAGCAAATTTTACTGAGGATAGGTCTTTAATGAAAATTGCTTGTACTTGTTTTTCATTCATGTTTAATGTAATTGTGTTGTTTTCTAATGCATATTTTTCTTTAGGTTGCATGGGTAGATGCAGAATAATTTCATAACCTAAACTGTTTAATTTGTTAGCAACAAGGTTAGAATATTTTAAGTTTGGTAATACAGCACAGGTTAAAGGGACTTTAATTTCTTTAAGTGTAGATAAATTATTTAAGTGATAACCCCAGTCATCTATAACGATAGCGATGGTGCCTTGCGTTTTAGCAGGCAAAGTTTTTTTAATCACAGGTTTTTTATAAGTGGGTGTTAAGATAATGGCAGTAAATAAAAGTAAAACTAATATTATAAGAATAATTAAAAATGGTTTATTTTTCATTAACTAAGGATAGCTAGTTAGGATCCAGCTTGTTTATAAATCACAATTCCTCTTAAAGTGTTAATTGCCCGGATTAACGTCGCATCGTTTTTGTAATCAAACTCAGTTTCATTGCTATTTGTTAGTAATTTTTTAGTTTTTTCAACTTGATCTTTTGTTGGTTCAAGTAATTTGCTTTCCTCAACTAAAATATCCGGCACTATCCCTTTGCCATTAATAATTTTTCCGGAAGGAGTAAAGTAATGACTAGTGGTTAAGCGCAGAGCTGAACCATCACCAAGCGGGATTACTGTCTGCACAGAACCTTTGCCGAATGATTTGCTTCCGATAATAATGGCTCTTTTGTAATCTTGTAGGGCCCCAGCCATAATTTCGCTACCGGAAGCTGAGCCTTCATTAATTAAGATTACCAATGGCAAACTTAATAAAGTGCCCTTGGCATCAGAATAAAATTCCAGATCCTGGTCTTTGTTTCTGGATTTTGTGTAAACAATTTTTTTATTAGGGGCAATAAATTTACCGGTAATTTTTACCGCTACATCTAAAAGTCCTCCGGGATTATTACGCAGGTCAATAATTAATCCTTGCATACCTTGCTTAGAAAGTATACTTAAAGCATGATTAAAATCCTGTAAAGAGTTGCTGCGAAATTCTACCAAGCGGATATAGCCGATCTTATCTTCTAAAATGCGCGCATGTTTAATATCTTTAATTTTAATTATGTCGCGAATAATTTTAAATTCTAATAATTTATTCTCTGAGTTGCGCATAATCGTTAGATTAACTGCTTCTCCGGGTTTACCACGCATCCTTTTAACGGCATCGGTAAGCGTCATTTGACGAGTTAATTCATTGTTAATTTTAATAATATGATCGCCAGGTTTTAGGCCAGCCTTCCAGGCAGGAGTATCTTCAATGGGGGTAATAATGGTTAATAAGTCGTTTTTGGTGGTAATTTCGATTCCTAGGCCACCAAATTTTCCTTCAGTATCCACTTTTAAATCATTGTAATCGTCTGGATTCATGAATGAGCTATGCGGGTCTAGTGAAGAAAGCATACCCTTTAATGATCCGTAAATTAGATCTTTAGGCTTAGTTTCATTAACATATTCTTTTTGAATAATGGCCATCGTATCAGAATATAATTCAACTTGTTTATATAGTTCATCATTATTTTTTTTCTTGGTATCAGAAAGAGCTGCTCTGGTGCCAATAAAAATAATAATGATTAATAGAAATCCAATGAGTAGTTTATTGCGCATTAATTTAATCTCCGTTGAATCAGTTCGCCTACTACTTTGGGGTTAGCTTTACCGGCACTTTTTTTCATGACTTGACCGACTAGAAACATGAGTGCATTAGTTTTACCGGCTTTAAAGTCGTTCACTGATTTTTCATTTTCTTGAATAACTATCTGAATAATTTGTTCTAGCTCTGAAGTATTTGATATCTGCAACAAGTTACCCTCAGTAATTAAGGTTTGCGCAGATTTCTTAGTGTCAATTATTTGCGTTAATACACTTTTTGCCGATAGAAAAGAAATCTCATTTCTATCTACGAAACCAATTAAATTAATTAATTCCTTTTGTTCAATCCCCAACTCATGTAAGTTTAGCTTTCTTAAATTAGCTTCGGCTAATAACGGCCCGATTAACCAGTTAACTATGCTCTTTTTATCTTTTTCGGGATAGTTGTTAATACATTCCTCTGCAAAAACAGCATCTTTTTTGGAACTTACTAAAATTTTAGCATCATATTCAGCTAATGAGTAATCGCGCATCAAGCGTTGCATTTTTTCTTGTGGTAACTCTGGCAGTTGAGTTTTTATTTTCTCAATCATCGGCTGATCAATGATAAAAACGGTTAAGTCGGGATCGGGAAAATAACGGTAATCTTTGGCTCCTTCTTTGCTACGCATCGATACAGTGATTCCTTTTTGCGCATCCCAAAGCCGGGTATCTTGTTGCATGATTTGGCCGGATTCTAATAATTCAGTTTGCCGCTTAACTTCGAAAGCGAGTGCATCTTTGACGCCTTTAAATGAGTTCATATTTTTTAACTCTGCTTTTACGCCTAGTTCTTTAGCCCCTTGTGGTCGTAAAGATATGTTAGCGTCGCAGCGCAAAGATCCCTTTTCCATATCGCAATCAGAGACATCTAAATATTCAAGGATGCTTTTTAAGCTGGTTAAATAATCAAAGGCTTCTTGGGGACTGTTTAAATCTGGCTCGCTGACAATTTCTAATAAAGGAATTCCGGTGCGATTAAAATCAACCAGACTCACTTCGCCTTCGTGAATAAGTTTACCGGCATCTTCTTCTAAATGGATCCTAGTGATCCCGATGCGCTTAAGCGTTTGTTCAACTGTAATATCCAGAAATCCGTTTTTAGATAGCGGTAGATCATATTGCGAAATTTGATAACCTTTGGGCAGATCAGGATAATAATAATTTTTGCGGTCAAATTTAGTGTGCTCTTGAATTTTACAATTAAAAGCTAGAGCAACTTTAATTGCGGAATTTAAGGCCTCTTTATTGTAAACCGGTAGCGTTCCGGGAAACCCTAGACAAACCGGACAGCAGCTAGAGTTAGCGGTTTGACCAAAATCAATGGCACAATTGCAGAATGCCTTGGTTTTAGTTTTTAATTGTAAGTGTACTTCTAGTCCGATAACTGTCTGATAAATCATAATTTTGGTTTAACCTTGTGCCACTCTGTGTTTTGTTCAAAAGTATGCGCAACTCTAAAGATCATCTCTTCGTCGAAGTGTTTGGCCATAATTTGTAGTCCTACAGGCAATCCTTTTTTAGTAAAACCGCAAGGTATAGAAATTGCCGGGATCCCTGCCAGATTTACTGAGATAGTGTAAATATCCGAAAGATACATCTTTAAAGGGTCGGCGGTTCGCTCACCCATTTTAAATGCCGGGGTTGGCGATACCGGAGAAACAATACAATCAAAATCTTTAAAAACTTGTTCAAAGTCTTGTTTAATTAAAGTACGCACTTTAAGTGCGCGTAAATAATAGGCATCGTAATAACCGTGCGATAATGCAAATGTCCCTAAAAGAATACGGCGTTTAGCTTCATCACCAAAGCCTTGAGCACGGGTTAATTTATACATCTGCATTAAATTTTCAGATTTAGCGCGGTAACCGTATTGCACTCCGTCAAATCTAGCTAAATTTGAGCTGGCCTCGGCAGTAGCAATAATGTAGTAAACCGGAACGGCATATTCTGTGTGTGGCAAAGAAACCGATTTAGAAGTTGCTCCTAAAGATTGTAGTTTTTGAATCGCTTCTTCAATAATAGTTTTTACTTCGGGATCTAAGCCTTGCACAAAATATTCTTTGGGAATACCAATTTTTAATCCTTTAATATCTTTGGTTAAACTTTTAGTATAATCCGCAACGGCGACATTTACAGAAGTTGAATCGCAAGGATCGTAACCGGAAATAATTTTTGATAAAATTGCCGCATCTTCTACATCTTTAGTAATTGGTCCGATCTGATCCAAACTGGAAGCAAAAGCAATGAGACCAAAACGGGAAACTCGACCGTAAGTGGGCTTTAATCCGACTACACCGCAGAATGCTGCTGGTTGGCGAATTGAGCCACCGGTATCTGATCCTAGTGCCCAGATTGCCTCATCGCTAGCTACCGCTGCTGCTGAGCCACCGGAAGAACCTCCGGGGACGCATTCTAAATTCCAAGGATTAGCTGAAGGCCCGTAATATGAGTTCTCAGTAGATGAGCCGAAAGCAAATTCATCCATATTCGCCTTTAAAGAGAATATCTCTGCCCCTGCGGCTTTTAATTTACTAATTACTGTGGCATCATACGGCGGACAAAAATCGGTAAGAATCTTTGAGCAGCATTCAGTTTTTGCTCCTTGCGTACAAATATTGTCTTTAATGGTAATGGGTAATCCTTGAAGTTGACCAGCAGGATTATATTTTGTGATTTTTTTAATCTCATCGCTACGTACATAAGCTCTAACTTTTTGCTCAGTTTTTTTAATTTGAGCATGAAGTGATTCTTCGATGGCTTCTGGTGTAGTTTTTTTACTAGCAAGTTGGTCTAATAATTGATGAGCGGTTAATTTATTTAATTCCATGGTTATTCGATGATTTTAGGCACGCTGAAGTAGCTACCTTTTTTGCTGGGAGCATTCGCTAAAACTTTTTCGGTGGATAAAGAGCTCTGGGGTTTATCCTCTCGCAAAACATTACTAATGGGTAAAATATGGCTTGCCGGTGCGACATTTTCAATGTTTAAAACACTGATTTTGTCAATAAAACCTAATATATCATGCAATTGGCCAGAAAGTTTTTCTAACTCTTCTGGCTGCAGTTCGATACGTGCTAAATGACTAACATGTTTAATAGTGTCTTTATCTATCGACATCCTAATTCTCCTGTTTTTATTTTAGCATCCATTTGTTAAAAGTCAACATTAAGCGGCTAGGTTTTGGTTAACAAAAAACCCGATTTGTGGGTAATCAAAATCGGGTTAAGAGTTGTATTTTTTTAAGTTATATAGCTTTGCCGAGAAACGCCTGATTCAATTCGTTACTATTTCTAGATGCCTGAAGGACAACTAATATATCTAAAAGTTTAGGATTGGTGCGCTGACAGAGATCTTCTTCTTGGCGCAAGATATCAGCGATACCATTAATAACCTTATCTTTACAGTTTTTAGTTTTATCTTGAGCACAAGATGCCTGGACGTATTCTTTGATTCGATTAGTTGAAGGAACAATCCCTGAGTTAATTAACTTTTCAATATCAAGCCACTCATTGTTTAAGTCAATTTTGGCTAAGCTGTTGATTGAGCTGCGATTAATATTAGTGCTTAAGTTGCTAATGGCTTGGGATACGATCGGCAGCGTGCGGAAATCAATACCACCGGCGTTAGTCCGAGCGCTGCTATCATTATTCAGTTTCTTTAATTTTTCTACTAGGCCTGAATGGTCTTTTTTATCTAGATTATTTAGAATTTCAAGCATGGGAGCGAATTTAGGATTATATGTAGCCTCTAAAATTTTGATGGCAGTCGGTAGATTAACAATAAATTCATCTTCTTCCATACTTAATAAGCCGTCGTATATCTTTTGAGCCGCTTGAGCAATTCGGCTAGCACTATAATCATTTTCGGCTTCTAATATTATTTCTTGCATAATTTCGTATTCACCGGTTGAGCCAACCGAAGGCGGTTTAACTGATGTATCATCCATTGTGATTTTGCCTTGATCATCAATAGAGATGCTAACGTTATTTAAGATTAATGGTTGGGTTCCGGATTGATTTAAAGCTTTACGGCTGGCTTCGCTGTTTAAATCAATAATTCCTGGGAAACTACTAACAATTTTTATATTTCCCTTAAGAATGGCATTTTCAGCTTTAATTTGGCCTTCAATATTTAAGGATTTTAATTCAATTGTAGATGCTTTAGCAAAAGAGTTAATTATGTTTTGGACATCGCTATAAAATTTATCATCAACTTTTTTGCCATCTTTATCTAGTTTGTAAGAGATAATATCGACTTGCGGAGGCTCTTCTCCTTCTCTTGCATCAACTAATGTCCAATTTTGAGTATCCATTTTATAATAGTCTGAGTAGTTTTGGAACCAGTAATCGAAAGCACTTTTTATTGGGGTAAAAAATTTAGTTCTTTGAGAAGCATCAACGTTGACAATTCTTAAAAGTTTATTATCTCCAATTACATCAGAAAGGATTTTTTTTATGCGGGGATCTTTAGTTGCGCTAAAGAAAGCATTACAGTTAAGTAGCGCTGAGCCAATTGCTCCTTCTAATTGAGTATAATTTTTACCGTCTTCCCTGGTTTTAACATTTTCGATTAAATCCGGAGAAACAATTCTTTCTAATAGCTCTGCTCCGGTTAACTTTTCACCCTCGAAATCAATATCTTTAGTTTTAATTTCTAAAATAGACTTAAAAATCGGTGATAAAACACTATAGTTGATTAAAGCAATATTGGTATTAAAGTATTGGGCTCCGGCTTCATTGGTGTAGGTATAAGGATTGCCTTGAGCATCAACACCTTCGACTGTGTCTACTCCCGGTAAACCGATAGCTGCAAATAATTGTTCATGAGCTTTGCCGATTTTTTTTGCCTGGGCTAATTCTAACATTTGTACCCGAGTTGAGCCATCCGGTAATATTTGAATTCCGATTTGGCCACCCTTTTTATCTAAACCGGCTTTTGTGGTTGAAATCATCACAATTCCGATCTTCTTTTTAGCCATCCAACCTAAGATTGCCGCATCTGGAAAATTAGCGATTCCATCACCATTGTAGAATGCCCGAATTAATGTTTTGCCGTCTTTAGGCAATTCAATATCTTTAGCCTCACTTAAAAGCATGACTCCCCATTGGCCATGGCCACCAGGAGTGGGAAATTTATTGGTTAGTTTATTAGTATCATATTCAATGATTGGAAGATTAGCTTGGTAGAGGAACTCATTTGTTTTGTCCAAGGTTATTCCATATTCAGCTAAAACCTGACGATAAGTTCTTTTGTCAGTTTTATTTTTGTCTGCTTTGTCTAAAAGATAAGTACTATTTAGTAAAGCTTCATAAGAAGGAGCTGAATCGGTGTTTACTAATGGTTGGAAAGTAACTTTCCCGAATTGTTGAGTTATGCTCAATATGTGTAATAGTTTAATTTCCGCGACGCTGGCTTTAAAATGCTCACCATTAAGTTCGATATCATAAGCTAAGTCAGTTCCCTTGGCGCCTAAGGCGATTTTGTTGTTTTCGTCACGACGAGCTTTAAAATCACTTTCAGTATCTTCTCTGATTTTAAGGTAATTTTTTCGTTCTACGCTTTGACCTAATCCACCGTCCATTGAGTCAAAAATTACATATGTATCTTTAGCGGCAGCTTCATTAGTTGTGTCTTTGGCAATTTGGTCATAGTTTTCTGCTCCCAATAGTTCTTGTCTTTGTTTTTTAGTGAGCATCGCTGCAGATATAAAAGTACCTCCGAGTATAAGTTCATTTTTTAATGCAGAATATTTTTCGATTAAAAACTTTCTCAATAGACCTTTGATATGTATTTTATCAGTTGGGGCTAAGCCACTTTCAAAAGGAGCTATGGCATCATTAATCTCTTTTTCTAACGCGGTTTTAGAATGTTCAATGGCATTGGTTAATTCTTTACGTAACTCTCTTAATTTATTAATTTGAGCACTAGGAGTAAAATTTTGCGGATTTTCGATTACTGCTTTTACTTTTTCATAAATATCGAGTTTTTCGGCTTCGATTAAATATAGACGAACAATTTCTTTTTGGTCGACTTTTAAATTTTTAGCCAGTTGAGCAACGGTTCCCATTCCAAGATTTAAAACAATCTCTTTGGCAATTAATTTTGAAATTGTAGCTTGTAGCCGGGCTTGAGGCATGCGGTCTAGCAGGCGAGCTAATGTGGTTGGGTAGCTTGAATCAAGCGCGTCTAATTCCGGAAAGTTATTTTTTAATCGATCTATGGCTTCAGGATTAGAGCCGCTACGGATGTCGCTAAACATGTTTGAAATTAAATCTGCCAGGGCAGTTATTTCCATAGACATGGTCGGAGAAACTTCGGTAGCAGCACTTTGCTCAGGTCTGTCTTCGCTTTCTATTCTTAAAGCAAAAAATTTCCATCTAGCGTTTTCTAAAGAATTAGCTAAAACCTGTTTAAAATATGCAGTCATTATTGCTGGAGTAATCTCTGCTGGTTTAAAAATGCTGTTGATATTTAATTCTGCGTTGCTGGAGATCTCTACTCCTACGGAATTAGCTTTTTCATCTGGTTCAATAAATATTCCTTTTTTTTCTAGATTAATTAGCGCATTCTTAGTGGTAAATACATTTGCGCCATGAACGATTGCCGGGGTAGTTGGCCGGCCCTCTTGATCAAAGAAAAGCTCCCAATTTTGGTCATTAATGGAGTCCTTTACTCCCCCTCCAGTGATGAGCATATCAGCTTTGGTTAAGAAGAACATTGCGTCTCTTAAATAAACATCGTGGACTTTGATCTTTGATGGTCTGTTTTGACTGTCTCTTTCTAAAACCATAATCAATGGTTGATCATTATTTAGTCCGGCTTGTTCTTTATATTTTGCTTCCAATCCTAATTTCTCTAAAACTTGCGGATCTAAAGCATAAGTGTTTAGATACTTTAGTGAATCTGTATTTAAGGTAGTATAGTTTTCTTCAGCATAGCCTTTGCGCGCTTCGGCAATAAAACCTCCGGGTCCCAGTTTTTCTTTGGGAAATAATTTTGCTTGTGATTCATTCGCATACATCTCTAATAGAGCGCTGTGATCAAGGCCAGCCGGATCAAACATGACTCCGGAAAAATCAACCAAGCTACGTATAGCCACATCTTCATTATAATTACGGATTGCGATTTCAACTAGGCCACTGGCAACATCCCCATCTAGGCCTCCGGTAATTGAGAGCGATAATTTATTTTTTGGGGTAATATTTTTTTCTTGTGAGTATCTTGTTGTTTCAAAAGCATGTGCCATTACTCCTTGAGAAGTAACCCGGTTGCCCATTACTGCGGGAGTTGTTAAATTGTTTTTCATATGTGATATGCCGCCTAAAACCGCTGATTTTCCGGTGATTAAAAGTCTCCAAGTGTCTAAATTTTTCCACCAAGCTAAAGCGGTAATTACGTCTACTAATTCTGCGGTTCCTTCATCAGGTCCCAGTTCTAATGGATCAATGGTGATATTTCCTGAAGCAACGGCAATACGCTCATCGTTAATCATACAGTTAGTTAGACCGTCAACGTAAGCCAATGCTGAGGCTACAAAATTTAAGCCTTCTTGATAAACGAATGCTCCTTTAGATCCGCCTTCTGAAATATCTATATGTTTTTTATGTTGCGTAAAGGATAGCGCTACGCATTCGGTTAACACTTTATTCCATAAATTAACTCTCTCTGGTCGAATACTTCTCAAGCCTCCTCTAGCCACATCAGCATATCTGGAGTGTGCCCCAAATGCTCCGTAAGGCACGTGTACCCAGATAAGTGCATAAGGTGGCGTGCGGATTAACGCGCCAGAATCATCGTAGGCGACAATTGCTCGCGGGTCGATTCTTAAGAAAAGTTCTGTTCTGTTTTCAATGTAGTAGTCGGTTTTAATTGTGGCAATTAAGATGCCGATAGCTTTAGCTAAAATATTATGTTCTGGAAGTCCATCCAGCTCTTCGATTAGTTTAAGTATTTTTAACCTAATTTGGCCGGCCTCTTCACCGCGAGCATCAATAGTTTTTTCTGGGTTGAATCTAGTTTCAAAATAATTAATAAGAAGTTGAGAGATTTCCGGATATTTAATAAAAACTTCCCGTAGTTCTTTAAGTCTTTGCGGATTACTTGTTCCTTCTTTTCCATTTTCTAATTGTAAAATAATTTCAGTGATTGCACGTAAAATATCCAACTGTTTAATTTTTACGTCAAATTGATTAACTAAAAGATTGAGTTCATCCACTGGGCGAGTTTGAGATAAAATATCGGTAATTATTTTTAATTCTTGAGCATAGCCTTGGAGATATTCATCTTGATTAACCTCTCCCCTTATTGCTTTTTCGGCATAAGCTTTTAACTTGTGTAGATCGCCAGTAATTGCTAGCTGGTTAATTTTTTCGGTAGCTTGCGTAGGTGTGAAAAAAACCGGATTATCATTTTGTTGCGCTTCTGTAGCAGGAAGCGTGATTCTTGCTTCATAAGGTTGTGCAATTTCAGTAGAATTATTGGCAGGAGTACGGATCGGAGAAATTGTTCCAAACGCCATTCCCCCCGAAAAATAACTTCTAATTACTTGTCCAGTTGGAGTAGTTACTGGAGTATGGATGTTGTATTCCCCGTCTTTAAAGGATTTTTGATATTGGTTGAAGTAAGTTTCTTTAGAGTATGGGGTTTTAGAGGTAAAACCGGTTAGGTTCTGAGAGTTAATTAAATTAGTATAAGGATTGTTTTTAGTTTGGTTACGAGCTTTAAACCATTGAGCCAAGATTAAAGAGTAATATACCTGACGTAGTGGTGCGTATTGTTTAGAGGTGTTGATCTCTTTAGTTAGGTTAGGAATAATTAGTTCTCGGATTAATTGAGATGAGTATTCATTTAAAGCTTTTAGGCGGTCGTCTTTGAAGTTATAGGTAGAGCTGTTCTTTAGGTAGTCTTGCTCTAGCATCACCTTTAATGATGCTTTGTAGACATAAGCTGAATCAGTAGATTCGCGGATGATTACTTCATCGGGAACAATCCAGGGTCTAGTTAGTGTAGGTATTGTGATGTTTTGAGAGCCGAATAACTCTGCAGCTTTAGCATAAAGCTTATCCCAGTAGAGTTTGCCTTGAGCGGTCTCTGGGGATGTGGCGTTGGCAGTGTCCTTTTTAAGCTGGACATCAGCTTCTAAAAGAATGCGACCAATATCGGTTTGCGCTAGTTTATCATCAATAATACTATCAGCAGCATCTGGTCTTAAGTTTACCCAGAACTTATCATTAGGTAAAGATAGACCAATAAAGAAGTATTTGAGTAGTTCCTTAGAAGTACGTTCTAAATCGGTATTTGAAGGGTTTTTAAGGGTACCTTTATCAATTAACAGGCGGAAGTTGTTGTCTTGGGGGTTATACTGTAGATACCTTAAATGTAGCGGCCTAAACCTCTCTACAGTGATGGAGTTGCCAAAAGCAGCCAGCTTGCCTGAGATATCCAGCTGAGCAGCCACTTGGGCAAAGCCGGATTGCTCAAAGATTAATAGAAAACTAATGAGCAGATAAAATACTTTTGGCAGCTTGTGTCTCGACATGAGTTTTTAAATAGTTTTAAAAAGGCCTGTTTATTTATGTAAAAAAATAAAAATACAAAACATTGGGCTAATTTATAACTCTTGAGAATGTAACATATTGTTATAAAAAAATCAAGGGGTATTTAAAAAAATATTGCAAATATACATAGATGTGCATGTCTACACAATGTAGTAACCTGAATAATAAATCTTAAGATGATTGACAAATTAAATAAAATATGTAAAATGAATTATTAAATAAAAAAATGAACTCTTCTACTAAACAAATTAAAATTAAATACTACCTTAATCAGCAAGGCGAATTTGTCATTGAAAATTATAATTACGCTAAGCCTTTTGTCAACTTTTTTCCTGGAATCGCCGGAAGATATGGTATTCCGATGTGGGTTTTTTATGTTAATCGCGGTCAATGTATTTCTAGTTTTGGTACAAAAGATAAAGATCAGGCTATTTTAGAGTTTTTCCCTGCCAATAAAGCCTGGCAATTAGTAACCAGTCATGGTTTCCGCACTTTCATTAAAATTAAATCTAATAAAAAAGTTATTTTTTATGAACCATTCCATAATGGTAGCTCAAATTTAGAATATCGAATAACCAATTTGATGCGCATGGATTCAGCTAAGTTAACCATTGAAGAAATTAATTTCACTTTAGGGATTAAAACTTGTGTGGAATATTTTAACATTCCTGATGATAATTTTGCTGGATTAAGTCGCATGGTAACGGTTGAAAATATTGGTAAAACTTTGCGCTCTATAGAGATTATTGATGGTTTGCCACAAATCATTCCTTTTGGTGAACATCAATATTTTCTAAAAGAAATGAGCCGGACTATTGAAGCTTGGATGAAAGTAGATAATTTTGACAAAGGTGTGCCGTTTTATAAGTTGGCGGTTGATCCATCAGATCGTCCAGAAGTTGTGCATATCGATGCCGGAAATTTTTATCTTAACTATCATTTTAAAAAGAACCGTTCAGAGATTATCCGTCCAATTGTTGATCCACAGGTTGTTTTTGGCCCAGTCACTGATTTCTCTTATCCTTACCAATTTTTAGCTAAATATAATTATATTTATCCTCGTCGTCAACTAACTGACAACAAGACTCCTTCTGCTCTCCTTTTTTTAAAATTTAAATTAAAACCTAAAGAACAGAAAAAGTTTTATTCAGTAATCGGCCAGGCCCGCAATGTAAAAATATTAAATAGCTCAGTGGACAGGATTACTAAATTTGGTTATCTGGAAAATAAGCTCCAGCGTAATGTAAAATTAATTGCCGATCTAAAAAATGAAATCTCTACCAAAAGTAGCTCTGCTGCCTTTGATTTATATGCTGGCCAGAGTTATCTTGATAATATTATGCGCGGCGGTTACCCTGAAGTGCTTAAATCTGGAGCAATGTTTTATCTTTATGCACGTAAACACGGTGATCCAGAACGTGATTATAATCGTTTTCAATTAGATCCTACTTATCTCTCACAAGGAAATGGTAATTATCGTGATGCCAATCAAAATCGGCGTAATGACCTCTGGTTTAATCCTTTAATTAAAGACGAGAACATTATCTTTTTTATGAACTTAATTCAAAGCGATGGCTTTAATCCACTAGTTATTAAAAGTGACAAATTTTTACTTAAAGATAATTTCGACCTAATTAAATTATTAAAAGAGATAGTTGAACCAGACATTATTGATAAATTTAAATTATTTTTTAAAAAACCTTTTACTCCCGGTGAGTTAATATTTTTTGTTGAATTAAATAAAATTCAGTTAAAAAGTTCTTATGATGATTTTCTTACCCAGATTCTTTCCTCTGCTCAAAAGTTGCAGGATGCCGAACATGGCGAAGGTTTTTGGACAGATCACTGGACCTATAACTTAGATTTAATTGATAGTTTCCTAGGAATTTATCCTGAAAAATTTAAAGAACTTTTTTTTGAAAAAAAAGTTTTTTCTTTTTATGATAATGCTGAGATAGTTAGACCCCGTAATGAAAAATACGTTCTTTATAATGGAGAGCCCCGTCAACTACACTCGGTAGTTATGGATTCTAGAAAAAAAGAACTAATCGCGAAGCGTTCGCATTATCCTCATGATTTAAGAATGCAGCATGGAGCCGGAGAAATTTATTATACAACTTTAATAGTTAAGCTTGTGTGTTTGGCGGTAAATAAACTTGCTTCTCTTGATCCGTTTGGAGTTGGTATTGAAATGGAAGCAAATAAACCCAATTGGTATGATTCACTCAACGGCCTGCCTGCCCTTTTTGGTTCATCTACTTGTGAAACATTTGAATTAAAGCGCTTGTTGCAAGTTATAAAGAAAGCATTAAATTGTTCTGGGGTCGATCAAATTCAAGTACCGGAAGAGATCGCTGATTTCATTAATCAGACGAGTGTTTTGTTTTCGTATGATGGATTTAATTACTGGGATAAAAGCAATAATTTAAAAGAAGATTATCGCAATAAAACTTGTTTGGGTTTTTCCGGCAATTTAAATGATCTTTCTGTTTCTAAACTACTTGATTTTGTTGATGCAGGTTTAGAAAAAGTTGAAGCTGGTTTAACTAAAGCTTTTAATAAAGAAACAGGGATATATAATTCATATTTTATTAATACTGTGGTTGATTATGAGTTAATTAAAGGGCATATGATTAAGCCTAAAAAATTTACACAAACTCCTCTTCCTTTATTTTTGGAAGGTCAAATGCATGGCTTAAGATTAGCTCAAAATTCTCAACAAGCTATTAAATTACATCAAGCCACTAAGCAAAGCAATCTTTTTGATAAAAAATTGAAAATGTATAAAGTTTGCGCCTCTTTGTTTAGCATGCCTGAAGAGATTGGCAGAACTCGCGTCTTTACTCCGGGGTGGCTAGAAAATGAGTCGATTTGGTTGCATATGGAATATAAATATATTCTAGAGTTGTTAAAGACTGGTTTAATTGAAGAATTTTATACAGAGTTTAAACATGTATTAATTCCTTTCCAAGATCCTAAAAGATATGGTCGTAGTATACTTGAAAACTCTTCTTTTATTGCTAGTAGCGCTTTTTCCGATCAATCTTTGCAGGGAAATGGATTTGTGGCTAGGCTTTCAGGATCAACTGCAGAATTTTTACACATCTGGTTAATTATGAATGCTGGTAGTAATCCATTTACTTTAGATAATCAAGGGAAGCTAAAGTTGGAGTTTAAGCCTAATCTGGCAGGATGGTTATTTACTAAACAAGGCACTTATTCTTTTAATTTCTTAAGCAGTATACTGGTAACATATTATAATCAAAAGAAAAAAGATACTTTTGGCAAACATGCGGCAAAAATTGTAAAACAAGTAATTTTTGAAAATGACAAACAAATCGAAATTAACTCTACGATTATACCATCTGCAATAGCTGAAAATATACGTGCCCGCAAAGTTAGCAAAATCGATATTTATTTAGAATAAATTAATAGAGTTTGATTAGAACCTTCTGCGATAATAAGCGCGGATAATGTGTTGGGTGTCTAGAGTTAGCATGCTACCACCATAAGGATCGAAGTTTAAGTTACCGATAGCGCTAGAGTTACCTTCTCCGTATTGCAAAATAATCTCATCATCTTTGGTGGGTAGATATCTAAATTCACTGTAGAAGTTATTATGACTAGAAAGTTTTTCTAATCCTGAAGCGCCAACATCTTCACAGCGGGAATAAATGTATTTAATTAACATGCCGAATTTTGGAGCAGGCATATAGGTCATTTCTAAGCCAATATGGTTCATGTTATCTGAATTTAAGCTGGCCGCTTCGAATTCATTGCGGGTATAATCGATATAAATATCCATATTAGATAATGGCGAAATTCGTGCACCCATTTTAAAAATATTATAGAAATCATATGGAGCTTGAGGAAAATATTGCTGATTGTAAAGAGATGGTTGAGTATAATTATAAAGTTTGTCGTTTTGAGAATAAGTTCCCCATAAGTTAGTATAATTATTATAGACATTGCGGGGAAAATTGGCGTAACCTATAGTATAGTCGTTAGTACATTCATAAATACCGTCAATACTTAACCAATCAAAGAAGTCATAATTTAGACCAATTGAGCCAGTAGTTATTGATGGATCATCCCCGCCGTTAACAAGGGTATTGGTGAAAAAATCACCAGTGTTACCATCATAAACAAATGGATCAACATGATAAGTTGTCCTAGGAAGTTTTTGATAAATTCCTAAAAGTTTAGCAGTTAATTTATCAGTTACTCTTATGGAAAGTTCATCACGGGCAACATTTTCAATAAAATTACCTTTATTATCATGCACATTACGAATATCAAAAAGGTTATATAAACGATCATCTAAGAATGATTCTAAGCGAAAACCAAGCACACTTCTGTCTTTATCAATGCCATCACCAATACGGGTAGCATTAAGCTGGCCCCAAACACTGGCATCTGCTGGTTTAGTTAACCCCTGGTAATAATAATCCATGGGTCGACGAAAATGAATGTGTCTGCTCCAATCAGTGTCTTGCCGGGTATTACTAAAATTAGATAGCGATGAATCAAAATTTTTATCAATTCTACTTAAATAAAATTTACTTTTTATAAGGAAATTTTCATCTTTATCCATGGAGATATCATCATAACCGTACTTTAGATCCATTATACTTTTTTGAGGATAACGAGAAATGAAAGAAAAGTAGTAAGCATTACCGTTAGATTCAGTTTTATAATCATCATTAGACATATCGTAGAAAGATTTAGAGGTTAAAAATTCAGCTTGAGCTTTCATTCCATCTACGATTTCATAACTTAAATCTACTCCCCCCACTATATTTTCACTATCAATTTTTTGCGGGTCAGTTTTAAATCCGGTACGAGATGTCAACGTGCCCCCTAACATAAAATTATTGGCAAAGAAATGCTTTAAACGGCTGGCTGAAATTACATTATCCACCGTACTATAGTCTTGCCAAAGATTTTTAGGTGTAGCTGCGGTAGTATCAAAAATTGTTTGCTCTGAAGGAGAGAAAGAAAATGAAAAACCTCTTAATGCAGTAAGGTATTTTCCAGTACTATCTTTAGATATAAAGGAAAGTGAATCATCCCATTTGCCTTTGGTAAAACTAGAAATACCGGATCGATATGCTCCGGGTTGATAACTACGTAACCACGGGCTGTCTTGCCACCAAACATGTCGATTAGTAATCCCCATAGGATCATCTGATGAATAAGCTTGATCCTGATAAGCCATCGGGAAAACTCTAAACTTAATCTGATCATTTGTATAATCTAGCCATAATTCACGCACGGGTTGAAATTGTCGTTCAATCTTTTCTTCAGTCAAATCAAAATTAAGCCAAGGCTCAGCAGGATTTGTTACTACAGTTGCGGGGCTGGTTTTGCCATTTTTAACTTTTAATTCAGGAACATTAAAAGCACTTCCATTTACTGAACCATAAACAGCTCTATCTACTGTATATCCAGTATTAGACCAATAGTATAATTGTAAATTAGCAGGATCGCCACCGACATCAGTAACGCTAAATTTACGGCTTTTTCCCGTAAAACTCCAGGGATCAACTGTAATATTAGTATGAAAATTAAAACCATCTTTATTCTCTGTATCAGCATTAACACTTAAAGAATCATAAACTCTGGTGTCAAAAGTGTTCATTCCACGATTAAGTCCGGAATTAGAAAGTGTACGCCAGCTAAAATATTTCTCATTCATATTATAATTAGCCTGTTTCCAAATAAATTTATCAGGCGTAACTCCAAAACTTAGTTGCATCTCTCCGGTTATTTTTATTGGACCAGCTTGTATTCCCCTGTCTGCCGGCTCGTCTTTGGGCATTAAATCAGGGTAACCATAAAGATAAGCGGCAACCGCATTTTTTTGTTTTTCTTTATCTACTGCAGGTGTTACGGAAGATTCATTTTTAACTGGCTCATTAGTAGTTATTTCATTTACAGCCGGAATCTCACTTTTTATTTCAACCGTGGATTCCTGAGCAATAGACATTGCTTCTTCCATGGCTGTTTCTTTAGTTAAAGGTTTATTTTCCGTAGAATCCACAACAGGAGCACTAACAGAAGAATTAATTGTAGTATCTTGATTAGCTAGAGGCGAAGTTTCAACAAGCTCCGAAAGAGGTGTTTCTATGGTATTAAGAGGAACTGAAGGTTCAGGATCAGAAGTAGAATTTTGTTGAGTAAATATTTTATTGACGTAGGACTTGGCAGTTTGATTGTCTGGATCAACCGTTAAAGCTTTGTTAAATTCAGCCAAAGCATCATCTGTTTTACCATGAGCATAAAAACTCTTTCCTAGCTCACAAAGATAATCCGCAGCTTGACTTTCGGCAAAAACCGGAATTATGGTTAAAAATAAAAGCGCCAAAGTTACTAGCGCCATAGCGTTGTATCTAATAATAGTTTTTTTCATATTGCTATTATTATATACAACGTAAGGATTATGTCAATTAAAAATTATTCGATATTTTGGACTTGATTTTGTGAGGCAGTAAGCTCTACACTAAGGGTATGGATAAAGGATATGTTGAGCAGCTTTCCATTGCTTTTAGCGACTAGGCTTCCCTTTATTTTACAGAAAAAATGCTCTCTTTTTTCTTTAGTGTTTCTTTCTTTTAAAACATAAAGATAAGGAGTCGGTTTTTCCTGGCTGTCACTTTCTATTGGTTTAATAAAATAAGTAAAATGGCGACGCACTATACTGTGTACGCCTTCTTTATCGGCGACTTCGGCGCTAGTAATAATTTTGCGTCCGCGATCACAAAGAGTTAAATTTTTGTAAAGTAAGTCACGCATATCTTCCTCATATGTTGTACCTATTCTTGGTATGAGAAAGTATGCTTGTGGCTTGAGGTTAAATCAAGGTGATTTTGACTAAAAAAGAAAGCGTTTCCCTTGCGGTTATAGACGAGATTCTTTACCTTGAAAGATTCTGATAAGATTTGCTTTATGACGCATAATTACAAAAGCACTAAGCAACAAATTTACTAGAGAAAGTAAAAGTGGTTGCTTAAAGAGAAGGCAAAGAATGGGTAAGGCAAGTGCTGCTAAAACTGAAGCCAGTGAAACCATACGAAAACAAATAAAAACGATTATCCAGACCAGTATAACAATGCCAACCACAATATTTAAACCGGGTATTTTCATGGCTAAACCCAGTAAAACGCCAAATGAGGTGGCAATCCCCTTGCCTCCCTTAAACTGTAGGAATACGGTCCAAATGTGGCCGCAAATACAACATAACCCCATGATAATACGTAGGTTTTGTGCTTGCCATAATCCTGATTTATTGACAAATAAATCTGCTAGTAAGGTAACTACAACTAAACCTTTTGCTATGTCAATTATTAAAACGACTATCCCAGCTCTTTTCCCTAATACCCGTAAGGCGTTAGTGGCACCCACATTACCTGAACCGGATTTGCGAATATCAATACCTTTTAAATACTTACCAAAAAGATAAGCCGTAGGTATAGAGCCTAATAAATAACTAACCAGTAGTGCGACGATTGTCAGTAGCATATAAAATTTTAAATCCTCTCTTTACATAATCAAAACCTGAAATAATGGTAAAAATTACTGCTGGCCACCAAATAAATGTGGCCAACTTCCATTGTAGTAATATACAAATTACCGAAAGCATCTGAAAAATTGTGGTGAGCTTGCCCCATTTAGTAGGGTAAACATCAATGGTTTGTTTAACCATATAAATAACCACTGCTCCCATGATAATAATTAAATCGCGCGAAATAATAATAAAGCTTACCCAAAGTGGGAAACTTAAATCCATTTTACTCATGGGAGAAAGAAAAATGAACGCACTCATTAATAATAATTTATCTCCCAGCGGATCCAAAATTAATCCGGCTTTTGATTGCATTTTTCCCTTGCGCGCAATAAAACCATCTAAGCCATCAGAGATTACCCCTAAAATAAAAATCACTAGGGCTGCTGTTTTTAAATAGTTTCTCTCTGGCGCATAAAATAACAGACAAGCAATAAAAAATGGGACGCTTAAGATGCGAAAGGTAGAAATTTTATTGGCAATATTCATTTAATTAATTTAATCCTTTGCGGTGGCCAATAAACAACCAGGGCCTTCCCTAATAAATCATCCTTAGAAACAAAGCCCCAGTAACGGCTGTCTTTTGAAGAAACGGAATTATCTCCTAAAACAAAATAGCAATCTTTAGGAACAATAATTTTTTGCCCTTCTGCAGCAAACTCTCCGCGGTTATAATAATAGATCTGGTTAAAGATCGGTTCGCTGGCGGCTTTATCATTAATATAAATCGATCCACCTTTGATTTCAATGGTCTCTCCTGGCAAGCCAACTAATCTTTTAATAAAATCCTTTTTCTTATCTTCCGGATAAACAAAAACAATCACGTCTCCTCGCTTAGGCAGGCGTAAAGCCGGTAAATGATACTTAGTAAAAGGAACTTTTGCTCCGTAAATAAATTTATTTACGAGAATTAAATCGCCTTCCACTAAAGTCATGCGCATGGATCCGGTGGGAATTTTAAAAGCTTGTACTACGAAAGCTCGGATAACCATAGCTAAAAGAAAAGCAATAATAATTGATTCCGTCCAATCGCGTAATACAGATTTCTTTTTTAAACTCATATCTTTAATACCTCCAGAAATGCTTCTTGTGGTATTTCAACTTTTCCAAATTGTTTTAGTCGTTTTTTGCCTTTTTTTTGGGTTTCCCAAAGTTTACGTTTGCGGGTGATATCACCTCCAGAACATTTACTGGTGGCGTTTTTACCAACTGAACGAATTTTTTCCGAAGCTAAGATCTGACTGCCAATCGCTGCTTGAATTGAAACTTCGAAAAGTTGGCGAGGAATTAGCTCTCTTAGCTTGCTGACTAAAAGATGTGCTCGAGAAGTAGCTTTTTCTTTGCACATTAACGAAGAAAAAGCATCACAGATTTGACTATTGAGCATGATATCTAATTTTACCAACTTTGTGGGTAGATATTCTTTAACTTCGTAATCCATCGAACCATAACCCCGGGTAATGGATTTCATGCGATCATAAAAATCTACAATAATTTCAGAAAGTGGTACGGAGAAAACTACCTTCACCCTATCTTCTCCCAGGTATTCATTAGAAACAAACATTCCCCTGCGAGTTTTAGTAAAATCACAAACCGCCTCAATTGAATCAACTGGCACGATCATTAAAAGATAAGCGTAGGGTTCAAAAGCTTCCGCAATATCTTGTGAAGGGCAAAGCTTAGCCGGGGTATCTACTTCTATTAATTCACCTTCTTTGGTTTTAATGCGATAAACAACGTTGGGTACAGTGAGGATTAAATTTAAATTGTATTCTCGCTCCAATCTCTCTTGAACAATCTCCATATGTAAAAGTCCAAGAAAACCGCAGCGAAATCCGGTGCCAAATGACTGAGAATTTTCTGGTTCAAAAACAAATGAAGCATCGGAAAGTTTTAATTTATCCATGGCGTCACGCAACTCTGGAAAATCAGCTGGATTAACCGGATAAATTCCACAGAAAACCAAGGGTTTTACTTTGCGATATCCCGGTAAAGCCTGGCTACAAGGATTCTTCGGATCGGTAATTGTATCGCCAATGACTACCTCTCGTGGATCGCGTAAGTTAGCTGTAAAATAACCGACTTCCCCACAAGTAAGTGAATCGACAGCGGTGTATTTTAAATCTTTAAAAACTCCTAGTTCTTCAATCTTATAAATTTTACCAGCATTAAACATCTTTAATTGAGTTTTAGGAAATATCTGCCCATCAATTACTTTTACAAAGACCACTACTCCTTTAAAAGCATCAAAACGACAATCAAAAATTAAAGCTTTAAGTGGATTATTGATCTCTCCACCGGGAGCGGGAATTGTTTCAATAATTCTATCTAAAATTTCAATGACCCCAGTACCTTCTTTGGCTGAAGCTAAAATAACTTCATCATCTTTAAAACCTAAAACAGTCTCCACTTGTGATTTAACTTTGGCTACATCTGCAGAGATTAAATCTACTTTGTTAAGTACCGGAATTACGTGTAAATTATTATCTAATGCTAAATAATAATTACCTACAGTTTGAGCCTCGATCCCCTGACCGGCATCTACTACTAGAACTGCACCTTCACAAGCGGCTAGTGACTTAGATACTTCATAAGTAAAATCAACGTGGCCAGGGGTATCAATTAAGTTTAAAATATATTCTTTATTAAATTTTTTCGAAAAATAATTTAATCTGACCATTGATGCTTTAATGGTAATTCCACGTTCTTTCTCTAATTCCATATCATCTAGCAATTGATCACCCTTATGACGAACATCTACAGCTCCAGTAAGCTCTAGAATCCGATCGGCCAAAGTGGATTTTCCATGGTCAATATGGGCAATAATAGAAAAATTTCTTAATAAGGATTTATCCATTTATTTTATGTATTCCAACATTTTATTGACTACTTCTTCAATAGATAATTTCGTGGTATCAATATAAATTGCATCATTGGCTTTACGTAGCGGTGAAGTTTCGCGGGTAGAATCGATTTTATCGCGATTAGAAAGATCTTTAGAAACAGAATCTTCTGAAATATCTTGTCCTAGCCCCTTTAGTTCTTTAAAGCGGCGGTTGACTCTTTCTTGTGGTGATGCATCAATAAAAAATTTCTTTTGGGCATTGGGAAAAACTACCGTACCGATATCTCGGCCGTCTAAAACACAGTCCCCTTGTTCCCCTAATTTTCTTTGTAGATTAACTAATACTTGCCGAACTTCTTTAATTTTGGCAACATCAGAAACAACTTGGGTAATTCTAGGGTTACGAATAGCCAAAGAAACATCTTGGCCATCTAAAATAATATTTAAAGAGCCGTCGACATTAGTTTTTAAATCAATTTTTACGGTTTCGGCAAGTTTATAGATCTGCAAAGGATCATTGATCGGAATATGATTATCTAAAGCTTTTAAAGTTAAAGCTCGATACATTGCCCCCGTATCAATATAAAGAAAGCCTAGTTTTTTAGCTAAGATTCTGGCAACCGTACTTTTCCCTGCTCCTGATGGTCCGTCAACTGCGATAATCATCCTAATTTCTCTCGTTTATTTTTTGAAGCTGCTAGAATTTTGGTTAAAAGCTTTTTATTTTTATTTTTTATAGCAATCTTTAAAGCGTTGATTTTATTCTGGAGAGAGGAAAATGCAGATAATAGATTACTGCGGTTACTCAAAAATATTTGACTCCAAAGTCCAGGGTCTGAACTAGCGATTCTGGTGATATCTTTTAATCCTCCGGCACTTAAACCTAAAAATTGCTCTGGGACAGAGCTGATTAATGCAAAGGCTAAAGCATGCGGCAAGTGGCTGGTAACGGCTAAAGCTTGATCGTGTTTTTTTGGTGAAAGTACAACTACTTTTGACCCAATCTTTTTCCAAAATAATTTAATTTTATTTAAAGCTAGCTGTTTAGTCTTAGCTGACGGAGTAATAATGCAAGTACAACCGCAGAAAATATCTGGCTGGATATTGGCTGCCCCTCTTTTTTCTGATCCAGCTAAGGGATGACAGCCCACAAAATTAGGGATAATTTTATCTAGACTAGTAACAATCATCTCCTTGCTACTACCTACGTCAATCACTAGACAGCTACTTTTAATTTTCTTGGCAATCTTTGGTGCAATTTCTAAAATTATATCTACTGGGGTAGCTAAAATAATTAAATCCGCATTATTAACTACTTCTAAAGATTTGCCGACGATATCAATAGCTTTACATTTTTTAGCTAAATTTGCGTTAGCTTTTTTACGACTTAATCCGATGACCTGGCCAGCTAATTGTTTCTTTTTTAAAGCCAAGCCTAGCGATCCGCCAATTAATCCAGTACCAATAATTACTACCTTATTAAACATCTTCATCTCGCACCTTCTTTTTTATTTAATTTATTAAACCATTTGATTTTAATAGTTGAATTAATAGAAGGTGCGAGATTCATAAGATTTTTCTTCCCATAGAATTAGCAATACTTTTTAATTCATTCATTAAGGTTAAAAATCTTTCCGGAACCAAAGACTGTGCTCCATCAGAAACCGCATCTTCAGGATGGTTGTGCACTTCAATAATTAACCCGTCTGCTCCTGCGGCCACCCCTGCTTTAGATAGCGCTGGGACTAATCCCCATTTTCCCGCTGCATGTGACGGATCAACAATGATTGGTAGATGTGAAAGTTGTTTAGCTACTGGTACTGCAGCAATATCTAAAGTATTACGCGTTGAGTCTTCAAAAGTGCGGATTCCTCTTTCACACAATATAACTGAAAAGTTTCCGCCACTTAAAATATATTCTGCCGACATTAACATATCTTTAACCGTAGAAGCCATCCCGCGTTTTAAGACCACTGGTTTTTTTGTTGCGCCTACTTCTTTTAAAAGATTAAAATTTTGCATGTTGCGACAACCGATTTGTAAAACATCTACGTATTCAGCTACCAAGCTAACATCACGGCTATCCATTACTTCGCTAATTGTAACTAAACCTAATTTATCGCCTACTTCTTTTAACATTTGTAACCCTGCTTTTCCTAAACCTTGAAAGCTATAAGGAGAAGTTCTGGGTTTAAATGCGCCACCGCGTAATACGGTCGCTCCGGCTTTTTTTACCTCCTTGGCAATCTCATAAAGACTATCGATATTTTCAATAGTACAAGGTCCGGCCATAATTACAATTTCTTTGCCCCCGATTTTTACGTTTTTTCCTAGATCAATAATTGAGCTTTCATTTTTAAATTCACGCGAGACTAATTTAAACGGAGCAAGTACTGGTATAACGTTTTCTACTCCGGGGAAAGCCTCTAAAGGAGTAACTCTTAATATATCTTCCGGGCCGATGACACCAATAATCGTTCTTTCAGAGCCTTTGGAGACGTGTGGAGTCAGGCCTAAGGCTTTAACCTTATCAATAATATGGTTAACTTCTACCTCGGTAGCCTGGGGTTTTAAAACAATAATCATTTAGTGCTCCCTCTTAAAACTTTCTTTAATACCGTGATTGCTCTTTGATTCTCTTTTTGTGTTCCAATGGATAAACGTATAAAATTCTTTAACCCGTATTGAGCCATATCGCGGACAATTACCCCAAATTTAAGCATAGCTTTAAAAACTTCCTGACCATCTTTTTCTACGTCAATTAAGATAAAGTTGGCTACTGATGGCACAAACCCCAAGGCCATTTTCGCTAACTGTGCATAAATAAAATTTTTTCCTTCTAAAGTTAACTTACGAGTTTTTTTAAAAAAATCTCGATCATCCATTGCGGCTATTCCGGCGGCTTGTGCTAAGATATTAACGTTAAACGGTTGACGTACCCTTTCTATGAAGGAGACAGTTTCTGGATTAGCAATAGCGTAACCTAAACGTAGACCAGCTAAGCCATAAGTTTTAGAAAATGTTCGCAAAATAATTACTTGTTTATTTCGCTTTAGATAACTTAAGCTATTGGGGTAATCATCAACATCAATAAATGCATCGTAAGCTTCATCAAAAACTACAATTACATGTTTAGGCAAAGCATTTAAAAATTCATCCACTTCATATTTAGTAACATAAGTTCCGGTAGGATTATTGGGATTAGCAATAAAAATTAGCTTTGTTTTTTTATCCACTAATTTTAAAATTGCTTCTAAATCGTATTTAAAATAACGCAGCGGGGCTTTTTTTATTTTACGATTATTAACTGCCGCCAAAATTTCATATTCTACAAAACTAGTTTGACTAGTTATAATATTTTCATCTGCCTCAACAAATGTTCTGATTATAACATCAATTAGTTCATCTGAACCATTACCTAAAGCAAAATTCTCCGATGCTAATCCAAAAGATTTAGCCAAGCGTTTTTTTAAATAAAATCCCTGGGAATCTGGATAACGGTTAATTCCCAGAAGCATTTTTTTTACCGCGGTAATAGCTTTTGGGGAAGGTCCAAAAGGATTTTCATTTGAAGCTAATTTCACTACTTCCTTTAGTCCTAGTTGTCTTTTGGTTTCATCAATTGGCTTGCCCGGTACATAAGCCTTAATATTTAAAACACTTTTACAAACTAATTTATTCACTTTAATTATTCTCCTACAGGATATGATCCTAGTATTTTTAAGTAATTACATTTACGTTCTAACTCAGTTAATGCTTTTTGTATTTTAACATCATCTTTATGTCCGCAAATATCGACAAAGAAATAATACTCCCAAGCCTTCTTCTTAGATGGACGTGATTCGATCTTAGTTAAGTTGACGTCATATTTGCGAAACGGTAAAAGCATCTCATATAAAGCTCCTACTCGGTCTTTGATGGAAAAAAGTAAAGATGTTTTATCGTGTCCAGTTTTTGCGGCAACATTTTTTCCGATTACTAAAAAACGCGTAATATTATGCAGTGAATCTTGTATTTGGGCAGCTACCACTTTTAGCCCGTAAACTTTTGAAGCTAGTAACGAAGCAATCGCTGCGCTATTTTTTTCTTTTTTAGCAATTTGTGCCGCACGCGTGGTGCTAGAGACATCAATTAATTCGGCATTAGGTAAATTTTTCTGCAGCCAAATTCGACATTGTCCGAAAACTTGGGGATTAGAGTAAACTTTACGGATTTTGTTTTTTAGACAATTAGCTAATAAATTATGTGAAACATCCAAATTCACTTGCGCACAAATTTTAAGCTCTGAATCGACCAGCATATCTAAAGTATGGGTGATAGCTCCTTCAATAGAATTTTCTACTGGGATTACACCGTAATCTGCAGCCCCTCTTTCTACTTCTAGAAATACTTCGGCAATTCCACCGCAAGGGATATAATTCATCTGTGAACCGAATCTTTTAAGGGCAGCTAAATTACTAAAAGATGCCTGCGGTCCCATATAAGCAATCTTTAAAACTTTTTCTAAGGATAGTCCAGCAGACATAATCTCTCGATAGATGGCTTCTACCGCTTTGTTTTTTAAAGGCCCATTATTAGAGGAGGTAACTTTACGTAAAACATCCATCTCCCGTTCCGGGGTATAAATGTTTTTGCCGGTAGTGATTTTAATTTTACCGATCTCTTTAGTGGCTTTGGCGCGTAAATTCAATAATTTAATTAATTTTGAATCTAAAGAATCAATCTCTTTTCTTAATTTTTCCAGGCTCATGGCTTGACCTCCAGGTCTGCTTGGGTAACGGGTTCTGAGGCTGCGGCGATCTCTGATTCAGTAATTGGTTCAATTTCAGCCTCAGCTTCTTTTTTTTCTGCCAGCGCATTAAACTCTTCAATTTTTGGTAAATCGTGCACTGAATTTAATCCAAAGTGTTCTAAAAATTCACGAGTTGTACCGAAAACAAAAGGTCGTCCGGGAATCTTTTTTCTTCCGCAAATCCGGATTAAATTTTTGTCTAACAAGCTTTTCATCACACCATCTACATTTACATTTCTCAAAGATTCAATTTCAGCCTTAGTTAATGGTTGTTTATAGGCAATAATCGCTAAGCTTTCTAATGCTTGCCTAGACAATCTTTCATTGTAACGATTTTTAAATAATTTTTTTAAGAACGGGGCAAAAGCAGTGTTGGTATTCATTTGAAATCCACCAGCAACGTCCACCACGCGAATTCCTCTGCCTTGAGTTTCATAATCAGCTTTTAATTCTTCGATAATTTTATTAACTGTGGCATTATCCGGAATACCCAATACTTTTTTTAATTGCTCTAAAGTAATGGGCTTCTCTGATGCAAAGATTAAGGCTTCTACTGCAGATTTTAGATTATTTTCTTCCATTTTATCGGCTTATCCTTTTTTGTTTATAAACTAAATTTAATAATTCTTCGGTAGAATTTACGGTTGCGTTTCTTTCTAGTACTTTTTTAATCATCTCTTGGGCTTCTGATTTTTTATATTCCAACTGTAATAAAACTTCTAAGGCCTCCTCAGAGATATCTTTGGTGATAGTTTTTTCAGTTATTGCTCGATCTTTGATTAATCCAAATTTACCTACTTTATTCTGTAACTTAGCAACAATCTCTTTGGCACGTTGTTCACCAATTCCCGGTAAAGATCTTAAAAAAGCTAAATCTCCTTCATCGATTGCCTGAGCAATTTGTGAAATCGGTTTATTTAAAGCCTTTAACGCCGCCCGAGGACCAATCCCAGAAACAGTAATGAATATTTCAAAAAAATCTTTCTCTACCTGATTTAAAAATCCGATTAGTATGGGTATACTTTTAGCCTGATCGACTTGATAATAGTGATAAGTTAATAAAGAAATTTTATTCTCTGTAGCGGTTGCACCCTCTAATCCTTGCATTACGCAGGCCGGAATAAAAACTTCATAGCTTAACCCGTTTAAATCTAGGATTAGATAATTTAATCCCTTTTCGATAATTTTACCGCTGATGCGCGAGATCATATTTTTTTAGTAATAATGTAGCTGTGGGCGATGGCTAAAGCCAAGGCATCAGTTACATCCATAAGTTCTGGTAAAATTTTAATTCCCAAAGTATGGGCGACCATTCTTTGTACTTGCGCTTTAGAGGCCAGGCCTTTTCCTACAATTGCTTTTTTAATACGAGTAGCCGCATATTCAGAAAAAGGTATTTTCTTAGTTGAGGCAGCTAAACAAATTACCCCTCTAGCTTGACCTAAAATACAAGCAGTTGCTGGATGCTTATAATGCGAATAAATTTTTTCTAACACTAAGCAATCCGCACCTACATCATCAATTAACTTTAACACTCCCGTAAATATTTTATCTAATCTTTTGGGAGTAGGTTCTTTTGCCGTAGTTTGAATCACTCCTGCTTCAATTAGCCTTAAGACTTTACCTTTAGATTCAATAACCCCAAAACCTGTGGTCGCTAAAGCAGGATCGATTCCAACGATGATCATTCTTCGCTAGATACCTCATTTAAAATCTCATCTGGAATATCAAAATTAGCATAAACTTGTTGCACGTCATCATGCTCTTCTAACGTTTCAATTAGTGATAAAACTTGTTTAGCTTCATGCCCGGTAACTTTAATCGTCGAAGAAGGAATCATGGTTAATTCGGCATCAATCCAGGGAATATTTTTAGCTTGCAGTGCTTGTTTGACTTTCTCCAGATCTTGGACTGCTGTATAAATCTCATAAACCTCATCTTCATGTTTTATATCTTCTGCTCCGGCATCTAAAACGATGTTCATTAATTCATCTTCTTTAATCTTATCTTTACCGACTGTAACATAACCTTTTTGGGTAAACATCCAGCTTACTGAACCAGCACCGGCCATGTTGCCACCTTTTTTTGACATAATGTTACGTATTTCAGCCGTAGAGCGATTCTTATTATCAGTCAGTGAATCAATTAAAATTGCCACGCCACCTGGTCCATAAGCTTCATACATTACCGCCTCATAAACTACACCGGGAAGTTCTCCGGTTCCACGTTTAATCGCCATCTTAACATTATCTGAAGGCATATTTGCTCTTTTAGCTTTTTCCATGATGGCCCGTAAGCGAGGATTAGAATCTGGGTTTCCACCGCCATCGCGAGCTACAACCACTAGCTCTTTAATAATTTTAGTAAATGTAGCTCCTCGCTTAGCATCAGCAATACCCTTTTTACCTTTGTTTGTTTTCCACTTCGAATGACCCGACATAAATCCTCCTTTATGAAACGATTATTTTACTTTTTAATAATTAAAAAACAGGCAGAATAAGCCGGGTTCTGTCTTGATGCGAATTCCCGCATCGATTAGTGACCATTCCTCTCAATTTCGAAATCACTTTCGAAACTTTAGCAGCTTACCCGAGATTAATATCGTGCCGGATCAGCACTCATCTCCTATTTTGCTTTGCTCCACGTAGAGATTGCCGCGTTTCACCTCGTCCCGCACCTTTTAAAATTTAAATATAAAAATAAAGGTGCGGGACTACTCGTCTCTGTGACTCTAATCCTTCTTAACTTGCGTTAAGAGACGGGGATTACCCGTTACGCTATCCTCTGGAGCCCGGACTTTCCTCTCTATTTTACAATAGAGCAGCCACATTCTGCCTATTTTTTTTAACTGCACTAGTTGCTAATTCATCCGCGATTTCATTTAGTTCTCGCGGAATATGATTAATCAATACTTTTTCAAATCCCGTTAAAAGATGTTTTGCGCGAGTATAAAAATTTTTTATTCCTGCATGCTTAACTTTATAAACACCATTTAATTGTCTGGCTAAAAGCTGACTGTCAGTATTAATCTCTAAACTTTTAGCTTTAAGTAACAATGCTTCTTCCAACGCATATATTAAAGCTGTATATTCGGCGGCATTATTAGTACCTACGCCAATGTAGCTAGAAATTTTTTTTATAATTCGCTTATCTTGGTAAATTACAACCCCAACTCCACTTTCACCGGGATTGCCTTTAGACGCTCCATCAATATAAATTTTTAGATGACTCATTCGTTAATGTAGAGAATGCGATTACACATTTCACAAGTTACAATTTTTTCATACATCTTAATTAAGTTAATAACTTGAGGTGGCACGTGCATATTGCAACCCCCACAAGAGCTGTTTTTTACGCAAGCAATAGCCATGCCATTGCGACTGTGTAAAATTTTTTCATAATCATGCAACATTTTAGGATCAATCTCTGGTAAAACTTGTTTTCTTTGGGCATCCAATTGGCTTAAACGATCGTCAATTTCTTTTAAGCGCAATTCTACTTTTTGTTTCTGTTGTAAGAAAACTTTTTCTTCGTCTTTTAGTTTTAAATTCTCTTCAGCAATCATCGCCTTAATTTTATCTGACTCTTCAAATGAAAGTAAGATCTTCTCTTCAATTACTGAGCCGTCAGCTTTAGTATCGGCAATCTGTTGTTGCATTGCCGCGAATTCTTTGTTTGTTTTTAAAGAAAATAGCTGTCCTTGCAGCTTTTTAACTGCCTCAGCATTGGTGGCTAATTCCAGTTCTTTTTCTTTGCGTAATTTTTGAATCTCTAAAGCGTTCTTCTCTAATTCCACTAAGCCGGTTTTTTTTGTTTCAAATGCTGCCGCAAGTGCTGCTACTTCTTGGGGTTTAGCCAATTTTTCATTTCCTAAAGCATAAATTTCGCTATCGAATTCTTGTAGCTTTACTAGGCTTAAAATCTGCATTTTTAAATTGAGAGTACCCAATTTGTCTCCTTCTATTTTCTATAAATTTAGGCGCAATAGGACTCGGACCTATGACCTCTACAATGTGAATGTAGCGCTCTAACCAACTGAGCTATGCGCCCGTAATTAACAATTAGTACTGGGCCCACAGGGACTCGAACCCCGGACCAATTGATTATGAGTCAACTGCTCTAACCGACTGAGCTATGGGCCCTAATTTCTGTTTTTAGATTGTATAGTTTAACATATTATCTGTATCGGGGCAAGCAGAATGTTAATAAAATTACCTGCGGGGGATGCCTTTCTTTTCTTTACCAATAATTTTAAGAAAAGAGGTAACAATGCGTGGGTCAAATTGAGTTCCGGAGGCTTTTTTAATAATATCAATGGCGGCGGCTTTAGAAAAAGCTTTATGGTATGGGCGGTCACTAATCAATGCCTGGTAAACATCAGCAATAGCAATTACTCTGGCCCCTAAAGGAATATCCTCTCCTTTAATTCCGCTCGGATATCCTTTGCCATCCCAACGTTCATGATGATAAAAAATAAACGGGATTAGTGCATGTAAAAATTGTATTGGTCTAATAATATCAGCGCCAATTTGCGGGTGTCTTTTAATCTCTTCAAACTCTTTTTTGTTTAGTTTTCCTTTTTTTAGTAAAATATTCTCACTGATGCCAATTTTACCCAAATCATGTAACATCGCAGCCTGTTTTATCAGCTCAATATCTTCATTTGGTAAATTTAATTCTTTGGCGATTTGAGTAGCAAAATGTACAGTATTTTCAACATGTTCGCCGGTATAATGATCTTTTAATTCCAATGTTTTAGCAAAAGCAAAGATAGATTCAGATAAACCTTGTTTTGATTGCTTATTTAATTTATCAATTTTGTTCTTTAAGCTTTTTACTCCCATAGCTTTTGATAATTTTTCCAAACCTTTTTTTAGTGAGCTTTTCATATCAACTGTTGTGAATACGCGGTTACCACCGTTTTCTTTAACCTTATTCAATACTTTATTAGCTAAATTTACTAAATCGATACCATTCATTACTCTGTCTTCAGGAAACGAAACTACAGAAAAACTAATTTTTAATTTAACATTATGTTGCTTATTACCAAAATTAATAAAATTTAAAGATTCAAGTAACCTTTGGGCCATATTAAAAGCAATGGTCCGATCTAGCCTAGGAGAAATAATAATAAATTCTTCGCCACTATAGCGAATTAAAATATCATAACGCCGCACCATTTTTTTAAGTTGTTTGGCTAGTTGTTTTAAAACCAGATCTCCGAAAGCGACTCCATAGACATCATTAATTGATTTAAAGTAATCTACATCCAGCATAATTATTGCTAAATTTTGTGCATATCTGCGTGCTTGATGAAATTCAGCCTCAATAACTTCTTGCAAATAACGATAATTAAATAAACCAGTTTGAGAGTCAATCAGCGAGATACTTTTTAGTTTTTCGTTAGTCTTCAGCAGTTCTCGATTTAATTTACTTTTTTCAAACTCAGCATTGCGATATCTAGCAGTTTCTTTTAAAAGATCCTGGGTGCGTTCTTCGACTAATTGCTCCAAATGATTACGATAACGCAATAGTTCTTCGTCTGATTTCTTTTTTTCAGTTATATCAACATTTACTTCAGCTACAAACCAATCTCCTTTTTCGTCTTGAAAAGGTATCGTAGTTACCTGAATAGGACGCCCGCCTTCTTTTAGTAGCGCTTCTTCAGAAATTATCGTTTTTTTAGTTTTGAATGATTCTTCAATGGCACATTTAGGGCAGACTGTTTTGCGATCCATAAAATATTCATAACATTTTTTTCCTTTCCAGTCTCCGTACTTAAGCGACCACTCTGGATCTACATAAATCATATTGTAATCTTTGTCGATAATATCTAGTCCCGTTTTAGTCGCTCCTAGTATAAATTCAATCTGACGATGTAAAGCGCTTGCTTTATTTTCTAAATTCTTTCTAGTCTGCATCTCTGTTTCTAATGCTTTAGTACGTTGTTCTACTAAGATCTCTAACTTTTCATGGTAAACTTTTAATTCATTTTCATAATCTTTAGTTTTTGTAATATCATGAAAACTCCAAACTCTACCAACAATTTTATTTTCTACTCTTTGTGGCAAGCAAAACATTTCATAAGTTCTTCCATCTTTAAAATTTATGGTTACAAAAGCCTCTTCATTGGGGTTTTTATAGAGCTGGGTAACCTTAGCCAAGAAATTTTTTCCGTCAGCTAACTGGTCTAAAACATAATCTAATAACTTTAATTCATCTCGGGTTTGTCTCAAATTGTCAGGAATTTTCCAAAGTTTATAAAATTTATCATTAGTGCTAATAATTTTTCTATTTAAATCTACTACTAAGATACCATCGGCAGTAGCTTCCAAAGTAGCATTTTGTAATGACAATGCTTGCAAGGTCAGCTCTTCATTTTTTTTGCGTTCAGAGATATCATGTGAAATATAAGCAAAATAAACAGGTAAACCAGTTGTAGCATCATTTACAGGGAAACAAACGACTTGTACGTCAGATAGTATTTTTGTTTTAATATTTGTATATTGTAGTTCACCTTTCCAAACCTCACCTTTTTTTAATTTAGGAATAATTTCATTTTTAACTAAGCTTAAGTAATGATCAGGAATTACATCTAGAATATTAAATTGTTGAGTTTCATTTTGAGGTATGCCTAAAATTTTAGATCCGGCTTCGTTTATAAATACCATCTTTCCATCTAAATCTGATAAGTTAATTAGATCTGCGCTGAATTTAACGATAGAAGCTAATTTAATAATCTCTTCTATAGCTTTTTTATTTTCCGTGATATCCCTAAAGGTTCCTAGAAGGCATTCTTGTTTATTAAAGATTAAGGGCACTCCACTAATCTCTGCATAAAAAATACTATCGTCTTTTCTTTTGACATTAAAAACTACAGTTTCAATCGTTTTTTTGATAAATTTGTCATGGGCAGCAAAAACTAATGGTAGGTCACTAGTAAAATGAATATCTTTAATTCCGATTTGAGTGAGCTCATCTTGATTATAGCCAAACATTTGGCAAAATGCTTTATTGCTATAAATAAATTTTTTTGTTGTTAAATTTAAAATAACCAGTCCTTCCAATGAACTTTCAAAAATAGTTTTAAATTTATTTTCAGATTCTTTTAAATTGATTTCGGCTATTTTTCGTTCAGTAATTTCTTTGCGTAAAACGTCATTAGCACTAACCAGCTCAGCGGTTCTTACTTTAACCCGTAATTCCAATTCCGCACGCACATCTTCAGCTCGTTCTTCTAAAAGCTTGCGTTTAGTAATATCTCTGGCAATACCCGTTGTACCGATAATGTTATTTTCGTCATCAAAGATAGGGGTCTTAACCGTTTCAATCCAAGAAATTTTACCTTCTTTATCTAAAAGCCTTTCTTGTACACATTTTCGTTTCTTACTTTTTATTACTTCTTGGTCATCTTTTATATAAGCTTGTGCTAAATCTTTGGGCCAAATATCCAAATCTGTTTTACCTAAAAGATCATTTAATTTAAAACCACAAGCTTTACAAAATTGTTCATTAGCCATAATAAAATGCCCTTGGCTATCTTTAAGCCAGGCAATATCTGGAATATTATCCAGAATCGCCTTTTGACGAAGTTGGACTAATTTAATTAAATTGTTATTGTTTTGATTATTAGTAAAATTTTCCATTTTTTTAATAAAAGGGCAGCTCCTTAATGAGAAGCCGCCCTTAAGACTCATTTTTTACAACAAGTCATGTTAACCCCTTAATTATAATTTAGGTACTAATTTTAAAGTTAATATTCCCTCTGGTGCGCTAAGGTCATATCCATAAAAGTACGCAATCTGCGCGACCTGGATGGATGCCTAAGTTTTTTCAAAGCTTTAGCTTCAATCTGCCTAACGCGTTCACGAGTGACTTTAAAAACATTTCCAACCTCTTCTAAGGTTCTGGCTGATCCATCTTGAATACCAAAACGCAAAACAAGAATTTTTTTCTCACGTTCGGTTAAAGTACCTAAAGCAGAATTCATTTCGTCTTTTAACATAGAACGTACAGTTTCGTTAGCTGGCGAAACTGCTTTTTTATCCTGAATAAAATCACCAAAATGCGTATCTCCTTCATCACCAATCGGCATTTGCAAAGAAATGGGTTCTTGTGCAATTTTAAGAATAGATTTTATTTTTCCCTGAGGAAAACGCATTTTATGAGCGATCTCTTCTGGGGTTGGTTCGCGCCCGTTTTTTTGCACGAAGACTCTAGAAAAACGAATGATTTTATTAATCGTTTCAGTCATATGCACAGGAATTCTAATTGTGCGCGCCTGATCTGCAATTGAACGTGTAATTGCCTGTCTAATCCACCAAGTCGCGTAAGTAGAAAATTTATAACCTCTTTTATATTCAAATTTCTCTACTGCACGCATTAAACCGATATTACCTTCCTGAATTAGATCTAAAAATGAAAGACCGCGATTAGTATATTTTTTTGCAATACTCACTACTAATCGTAGGTTTGCTTCCACTAGTTTCTTTTTAGTACGACTAAATTTGAGGTGCGCAGATTTTATTAGTTTCATCTGCTCTTTAATCTTACTATAAGGCTGAACGATCTCTTTTAATATCTGTTGGCGACGCTGCCGATTATTTCCTGAACAGCGGTTAAGATAATCAAGCTCTTTAACTAAAAGATTTAATTTTCGCGCTGCCGCTTCAATTACGGAAGTAGTAAAATTAAGCTGCAAAATTAAATTAATCGCGTTGCTATCAGAGCGAGTTTGTTTAATTTTAATTAAGAGACGCTTAAATCTTCCTAAAACACTAGTTTTTTTAATTCTCAGATCTTCTTTAACCACTTCTTCCATATTGATCTTGTCTTCTAAAATGTCATTAGCAACGATTAAAACTTCGTTTCTGGCAAACTTAGTTACTAGAACTGCACGTTTAAATTTGTCTTCAGCATCTTCTATTTTTTTAGCTAGGTCAATCTCATTCTCTCGACTCAATAATGAAATAGAGCCCATTTGTTTCAAATACATTTTAACCGGATCATCTAGTGGCATAAAACGTTCTTCGCTTTTAATTTGCTCAGAGATTAGCTCTTCCCGGTTGGCCGCTAAATTTTGTTTATCTTGTTGGGCGCGATTAGCACTTAATCCAGCATCTTCTTCACCTTCAACCACCTGAATATCTTCATTTCCCAATAGCTCAAAAAGATGATCGATGGCTACAGTGCTAGAAAGATCTTCAGGGAGAAGATCGTTAACTTCGTCATAAGTAAGAAAACCTTTTTGTTTACCCAGAGCAATTAATTTCTCCATATCCTTGCTGGGCTGTTCTTTTTTCTTCATTAGTTAATCGCCTTTCTTTATAAGATTATGAAATTCTTGAATAAGCTTGTTTAACTGCAGCTCATCTCCCATGGATTGGGCGCTTTTAATTTGCACGTGTAGATACTCCCTTTTCGATTTCAATCTATCAACCTTAATTCGATTAATACAATCATTGATTGCTTTTTCTTTTTCCTGATCTGAGAGTTCTGGCATAAACATTGTTTCGCAAACCAACTGATTGGCATCTTCTTCATTAAAATAATTCATTAAAACACTGGGCTGAATACTTTTACCTTTAATTGCTAGCTCATGAATTAAAGAAACAATTTTTGCCGTACGGGCATCTTTAAAGTCAGACGGTGAAAGCTCCTGCATAATCTTCTCAATTAATGCGCTTTCTTCCAGCATAAATTTTATTAGTAGTTTTTCGGCTGGATTAATTTCTATACTTTTTTTTAATTGCGCCTGTGGTGTTGATTGAACTTTAACCACAGTTGATTTAAGCTTATTTAATTCCTCTAAAATATATTGTTCAGATATCTTAATCTCTTCGGCTAATTTTTTAATATATTCCGCACGTAGAATTGCATCATCTAACTTATTAATGGTAATTAGCATCTCCGCAGCAATCTTACTCTTACCATGGGGATCCTTTATATCATGGCGACTTTTTAAAATACCTAGCTTGTAATCGAACAAGCTGCAGGCTTGAGAAACTTTATCTTTTAAATGTTGAACCCCTTGATTACGTACAAAAGTATCTGGATCCATTCCTTTGGGCAATGGCACTACTTTAACATTAATCCCCTCTTCGATAAGAATATCCAAGCTTCTTAGGGTGGCAATCTCTCCAGCAGTATCACCATCATAGATCATCACAATATTATTCGTATAACGTTTTAATAATTTAACTTGCTCTAAGGTTAATGCTGTACCTAAAGAGGCGACCACATTCTTTAAGCCTTCTTGAAAGGGAATAATAAAATCCAAGTAACCTTCCACAATTACCGCACAATCTAAATCGCGGATAAAATCTTTGGATAAATTTAAACCAAAGAGGTTTTTGCCCTTTGTATAAACCGGAGTCTCCGGTGAGTTAATGTATTTTGGTAAAGTATTATCGAGAACCCTGGCTCCAAAACCAATTGCACGGTTACGTATATCAAAAATTGGAAAAATAATGCGGTTGCGGAAACGATCGTAAAATCCCCCGGCATCTTTAGGCAACGCTAATCCGGCTTGTTCTACCAAAGCCAATGGAGCATTTTTGCCTCTTAAGAAATTAATTAAACCATCCCAATTAATTGATGCTAAACCTAAATGAAATTCTTTAATACTTTCAAGTTTAATTCCACGATTCAAAAGATACTTTATGGCAGCTGTCCCAGCTACCCCGTGCAAATTATTTTCATAAAAACTAACCGCTAATTCATTAACTTTATAAAGTTGGGTACTTAAACTAGCTATCTTTGCATTCTGAGGATTATTTTGCTCTGGCAAAATTACTCCGGCTTTTTTAGCTAAAAGTTCTACTGCTTCAGGAAATTCCATACGTTCATGACGCATTAAAAATTTAAAAGCGTTTCCGGATTCCCCGCATCCAAAGCAGTGATAGATCTGTCGTTCAGCAGAAACCATAAAAGATGCGGTCTTTTCATGATGAAACGGACAGTTAGTTTTAAAGTTTCGTCCAGATTTCTTCAAAGTGATATAACCAGAAATAACTTCCACTATATCCGTGCGACTTAAAATCTCTTCTAATAAATTTTCAGGAATCAGACCGGCCATTTTTTACTTTCTTTTAATTCTAATAAATCCAGAACACGCCACTACAGGAAAAGTTTGTTTTGCGGATTTTTCAATATTATCTAAGAGTAGGTTTAGACCCAAATTATCTGAAGAGATATGTCCGGCGATAACTACATTAAGATTAGCGTCTTTAGCTTTTTTAAAATGCTCTTCACTTAAATGCATACTCACCAAAGTTCTTACTCCAGCTTTATACAATTTATCAAAAACATCTTTAGAGCCTTCCGTCCCACCAGTCATCTCTAGTAAAATTTTACCAACTTTTCTTTTAGGGTTACCCATAATTATCTGCGGACCGGTTTCAAATTTTTGAGCTGCTTGATATTCTGGGATAGTTAATAAAATTTTAACCAAATCTTCTAATAATAACGAAGAAGCTTTTTTACTTTTAAAAAGATTATTTAAATAATGGTAAACATGATTATCTGCCGGTGTATGTAGATTTATAAAAGGCATGTCTAGTAATCTAGCGGCATCGACCGGTCGCGTGTGATTTTGCGATAAGATTCTTCGTTGCACCTCTAACATTCTTTGTTCCATAAGACCAGATGCGGTTGACTGAGCGACTCCGGCTTGGGTTAAAAGATCCACCTGTAATCGCATTACTTCATGTAAATTAACAAAAGCCCTTCCTTCAGGATGGTGCGCGACCACCAGATCTAAACCATCATTTTTACGTACATGCTCAGCCAACAAAAGATCCCCTACTTCGATATCAATACCAACCATGATCTTCTTAACTTCTAAATTAGGATTGCCATAATGAATAGCTGAATCTGGAAAATTTATAATTTTTGCCTTATTTTTACGCGGATCCATCAGACGACCAAAATATATAGCTTGATTAAAAAAGTTATTTAATTTCATTTGGCTTTAAACCTTTTAGATACCTCTTCAACTGTAGGATTAAATTTTTCATTTGGCGAAAACTTAGAGGTAACATTATTCCATAACCAAGTATAAGCATTAGTGGAAATTGTTACACTTTTGCTACCTAAAACAGAATATTTTACCGCTTCATTTAAATATTTAACACTAGAGATCATTAAAATATAGGTGAGTAATCCCACTGTAAAAAATAATCGGATAATTCCTAAAACTAGACCACCAAATTGATTTAGTTGTGGCAAGGCCTCTA
Source organism: Candidatus Omnitrophota bacterium (assembly GCA_041650295.1). Classification (GTDB taxonomy): domain Bacteria; phylum Omnitrophota; class Gorgyraeia; order Gygaellales; family Profunditerraquicolaceae; genus UBA6249. Next base: position 20,105 of record JBAZLM010000005.1, on the reverse strand, counting down.
ATTTCATAAAACGATAAAAGATGCTTCGTAATGCCACAAAACCTAAATATCCGCCAACAGCTAAAATGATAAAAATCAGAAAATCTAAAAATTCTAACGGCATTTCTTTGGGCATAAACATTTTACCCAGCATATCTGAAAGAATAGTATAGTAATGTAGTGCAATATAAACAGCAAAAATTGTACCTAAAAGCTTAAAAAGCTCTACCGCTAAACCCATTTGAAAAGCCTTATAGCAGATGCGCATAGCTAGCAAAATAATTAAGATATCTAAGAAATTGAATTTCATAATGGCGTCGATCATTCCTATCTCCTTACATTTGTTAGTTTATCGGAAAGTATAACATATATCCAAACGGCTTGTCAAGGCAGAATGAAAAAATTTATGAATATATCTCTTTGGCAATCAAAAGCTTACAACCTAACAACCTTATCCGTATTTTTGCCTTTGTAAACATTCCTAGAATCAAAAATTAATTGCGCATTTTTTAATAAATTAGCATAATTGACTTTAGTATGATCCGTGGCAATAATAATACAATCAAACCCTTTTATAATTTGATCGCTTAATATAACCGATTTTAAATTAAGACCTTTTAGTTTAAGAAAAGGAATGATTGGATCACAGTAAGCTACCTTAACCCCATGCTTTTTTAAACTACAAATTACATCAATACTGGGAGATTTACGCAAATCTTTAATGTCTTTTTTATAAGTTACCCCCATCACCAATATTTTAGCCCCGCGTAATTTACTTTTTCGTTCTAACATCGCCGAAGCCACGCGCTTAACAATATATTCAGGCATATAATTAATAACATTGGAGGCTAATTGAATAAAACGTGAATGAAAACCAAAACTCTTAGCTTTCCAATGCAGATACAGCGGATCTTTAGGGATGCAATGTCCCCCTACTCCCGGTCCGGGATAAAAAGGCATAAAACCAAATGGTTTAGTACTCGCGGCCTGAATAACTTCCCAAATATCAATCCCCATTTTATGGGCCATCATGGAAAGCTCATCAATTAATCCTATGTTAATTAAACGAAAGGTGTTTTCTAGTAATTTAACCGTTTCGGCGGCGCGTGCGCTACTCACCGGAACTACTTTGTGCAAAATTATTTTATAAACCACCATTGCTAATGCCGTAGCTTCTGGAGTAATTCCTCCCATAACCTTAGGAATTTTATGTACGGGAAATTTTTTGTTACCCGGATCAATACGTTCAGGAGAAAAACAAAGAAAGAAGTCTTTACCATGTTGGCAACCATTTTTTTTAAAAATAGGCAGAATCTCTTCTTCAGTGGTTCCAGGATAAGTTGTGCTTTCTAATATGACTAGTGCTCCATTTTTGATATGTTGAGCTACCCCTTTTACTGCACTTTTTATGAAAGATATATCTGGTAAGTTTTTCTTTTTTAATGGAGTAGGCACACAGATTAAAATAACATCACATTGATTAATCGCTAAAAAATTTGAGCTTGCCGTAAAATATCCACTAGCATTGGCATTTTTTAATTCTTGATTACTGATATCACTAACGTAAGATTGGTTCTTCTTAATGCAGTTTAAGCGATGCCGATCAATCTCAATACCAATAACCTGGATATGCTTTTTTATAAATTCTAAAGCTAAAGGAAACCCTACATAGCCAAGCCCCACCACTCCTAGCTTAATCTGTTTATTTTTAATTTTTTTGGTTAAAGCAGGCAGCGGCATATTCATATTATTGAGCCCCGGATTTTTCCTCTTTAATCGATTGATCAAATCCAAATTCATTTTCAGGGAAGGCTTTTAATCTAAAGGTAAAAAATACACTGGTGCCACTGGTTTGCTGCTGATTAAGAGAGATATCCAGGTCCCAGCAGTGCAAATCGCGGGTTAAAGTAAACTGTTGTTCTTGATAACCTTTATCTAGAGAAGCACTTCCGGTAGCGCTGCCACTTGAAAACTTGAAATTATAACGTTGATATACGGAAAACTTCCATTTTGGACTTAGGCGCCAATTAAATTGTGCAGTAACTTCATTTTTACCTTTACGTTCATAGCGTTGACCAATACTTAAAGAGCGTTCTTTAGCAAAATCAAAAGTTATATCATAGCTAGCTAAAGAAAATTTTCCATAGTTGATATCATCATGATTCGAATGTTCAAAAGTAGCATCTCCTTCAAAACGTACCCAGGAATAAGGAAGAACCTTTAATTTAAAGACTAAATCAGAGAGCTGATCATGTAGTTTATTGCCACTATTAGTAAGAAAACTATTATTATTAAAAGTACCGCTTGGTCCAGTGCTTGACCCAGATTTAGGATCAAAAACATAATTAGAAGTAATTAATAAATCTACAAAATCTACGCTTTGACCGTTGCGCTTAGTCTGTAATTTATTAGATAATCCTAAATAAGCGGTATTGCCTCGGATAATCGAATCTACACTATCAAACTGATTAAGGTTAGTTGCAGGTATAGTTGGTGTGTGTGTATAGCTATAACCTATTGTAGGCGTAATAATATGCCTTAAGCCATTGATATCAAGTTTTAGAAAATTTGATTTAACGGTATCAAATATACGGTAAAACTTAGTGCTTAAATCTACTCCACCATAAAATATATTTCGAATGATTCCAGTTTGATCATTTGCTCCTTTATCATAAAATGTCTGTCGACTAGCTACATACGGCTTAACCTGCAAAAAAGCAATTTTCATGGGATAAGATAAAGTATTTTTAGTATCCAATCGATTAGTGGACACCTCTTCATTAAGCTGATTAGGAGAAACTAAAGCCTTTTGATTATAGCTACCGAACTGGGTTGAATCTTCAAAATAAAATTGGGACTCGCCTAATTGAAAACTTGGCAAGTTATAATTAACCTCTGGCATTTTATCTAGCTGATCAAACCATTTATTGGTCCGTTTTTGCAAAATCACGTCTAAGCTAGAATAATTAAAAGAGTGGTGAAATAAAGCATATGATAAAGGTTCAGAGTCTTTTTCATATTCACGAAAGAAATAGTCTTGTAAAATATTACGAGCGTTAGGGGTGCCGGCCGGATTATTATCATACTTCCACTTTTGGTCGGAAATTTTATAAAATTCTGCCACTACATTAGTGCGCGGATCAATATCCCACTTATGTCGCCAACGTAAAAAATAACGCTGAAATTCTGTGGGTGCACCAGCAGGTTCATCATTTGCTTTTTCATTAGCAAAATAAAATTTAAAGTCACCTTTTCCTACCGGTGTGTTTTTATAATTAATTTGAAAGCCTTCGCCCAAGCCAAGTTTACTACGGTAATCTAAAAAAGCTAACGCATTAACCTTATCTGATAGACTATAACGCCAAGTATTTAAAACGTATGGCCCCCAATCTTTACGATTACCCGGCTCTACCTGCACATGCATAATCGGCTCTTTCATGGAATAATTAAAACGGGGAAAATAAAATAAGGGCACTGTTCCCAAATAAAGTGTTGCTTGCTGGGCTTGTAATTTATCGCCAGGAAACATCTTTAGTTTTTTAACATCGAAACGATAATGTGGACGGTCAAAACTGCATGTAGTGAAATAACCTTTTTTTACCACGAATTCAGTTTCGCTAACTTTTTCGGCTTTCCGGGCTTTTCCAAAATATGGATTAGCTCTAAAATCTGCATTTAGGATTACTCCGGTTTTATTGGCAAAATCATAAATAATTTTTTCTCCAGTGATTACTCCTTTTGCATCTTCTAAACGAGCATTCCCTTCAGCTAAGCCTTCTTTTTTCTGCATATTAACCTTTAATTTATTACAGGTTAACTTAGCACCCTTATAAATAACTTCAATATTTCCGGTAGCGCTAACCTCTTTACTATCAGCCGAATATTCAACATTATCCCCGTTTATAATTATTGGTGATTCTTTATTTTCTTCAGCAAATAAAAAACTTGATAATATAAAAATATTAGCCAAGATTGCTGCTAAAAAATAGATTGCCTTAAAATTATTGCATTTTTTAGACATTATTTACCTGTCGGTATTTTTTTATGGTCTTCTAAAAATTTATTAATTCCAATATCAGTTAACGGATGTTTAATCAACTGCTCAATTACTGCATATGGAATAGTAGCGATATCTGCACCCACTAAAGCTGCATCAACAACATGCATAGGATTGCGTACTGAAGCAACGATAATTTGCGTTTTAAAATTATAATTAGTATAAATCTTCTTAATATCCCTAATTAAATTCATACCTTCGATAGCGATATCATCTAATCTTCCAATAAAAGGGGAAACATAAGTTGCCCCGGCTTTAGCCACCAGTAATGCCTGAGCCGCTGAGAAACAAAGAGTAACGTTTGTCTGAATACCTTCAGCAGATAAAATCTTTACTGCTTTTAATCCTTCTTTAGTTAAAGGAAGTTTAATTACAATGTTTTTAGCTACTTTGATTAATTCCCTGGCTTCCTTAACCATGCCTTCAGTCTCTAAGCTAATTATTTCTGCGCTCACCGGCCCACTGACTAAAGAACAAATCTCTGCTAAAACTTGGACGGGATTGCGACCCTCTTTTGCCATTAATGTAGGATTTGTGGTCACGCCATCAATTAGTCCCAAAGTGGTTGCTTCTTTTATGTCTTTAACATTTGCCGTATCAATGAAAATTTTCATTTAATTAATTTCTCCTTAACTAATAATCCTGCTCCGATTAATCCGGCATCATTACCTAATTTAGCTCTAAATATCTTTACTCTTTTAGATTGCACGCTCATCGCCCTTTTAGAAATTGTTTGTCTGACACTAGCAAATAAAACTTTCCCGGCTTGCGCGACTCCTCCGCCGATGATAATAACATCTAAATTAAGCAAATTTACAATACCAGTCAAACCTAACCCAAGCTTTTTCCCTACATTACTCCAGAATTTAATTGCTTGACTATTTTTATTTTTAGCTAACTGGCTTAATTTCTCAAGGGTTATTTTTTTGCCAAATATTTTAATTGCTTCTTTAAGGATAACGTTATTACCCACATATTTTTCAAGACAAGCTTTGCCACCACATCCGCAAGTTGGTCCATCTTCATTGAGGGGAATGTGTCCTAATTCACCGGCGGCATTATCAAAACCGCGGTAAAGTTGTTGATTAAGAATTAATCCCCCACCCACTCCGGTACCTAAGGTTATGCACAATGCATTTGCATATCTTTTGGCTGCTCCTACTTTATGCTCAGCCATAGTCATCAACTTAGCATCGTTATCAATAACAACTGATAACTTAGTTTTAAGTTCCAGAATTCTTTTTAATTCTACTTCTTTCCATCCTGCAATATTTGGGAGAAAATGTACTAACCCTAAAGAAGGATCCACTGGACCAGGTAAGCCGATACCCACACCTATAATTAAATTTTTTGTTAAACCTTGATCTAAAATAAAGCAATTGATAGAATTAGCAATTCCGTTAATTAATTTAGCTTTATTATTAAAACTCTTGGTGTTAAAAGAGTTTTTGGCGATAATTTTTAACTGGCTATCTAGTAAAGCGCACTTTAAGTTAGTTCCACCTAAATCTATTGCAATAATAAATCTTTTAATCATTGTGGTATTTTATATTAAAACAGTTGTGTTTTCAAGGGATAACTTTGCAATTTAGGTAGGCGAAAAACAAACTTTATTCTTCCCCGTTTCTTTAGCTAAATATAAAGCCTGGTCTGCCATTTCGATTAAATCCTGCATGTTGGCAGTATTATCCGGAAAGGTAGCAACCCCAATACTTACGGTGACCTTAAGCTCTTCATCATAAACTTTAATCGTCATATCCGCAATAGCTTGACGAATACGTTCAGCGGCAAACTTAGCTTGATCGCGATCAGTTTCAGCCATGACAACAGATAGCTCTTCCCCTCCGTAACGTCCGATAAAATCAATTTGCCTAACCGCATCGATCAAAGTCTTGGCTACCGAACGCAATATCGCATCTCCCACCAGATGACCGTAGCGGTCGTTAAATTGCTTAAAATTATCGATATCAATCATTAAAAAACTTAAATGTAACTTATTCTTTTTTGAACGTTTCAATTCTTCACTGAAGCGTTCTAAGAAATATCTACGACAATATACCTGAGTTAATGAGTCAGTAATCGTCATCCCCTGCACTCTTTGATAAAGCAAGGCTCTTCTTAACCCAATTAAAAATTGTTGCACCAAAATTCCAAACTTTTCTTTATCTGGCTCTGCGATTCTGTCCACTGCTAAATAGCCAACAATCTGATTCTCTTCTACCGACAAAGGTAAAATTGTGTGATTCTTATATTTAATTAAATCAGCGCTATCTTTTATATAACGACAGTCACCTACGCTAATATGTTTTTTTAAGCTTTGGTTAAAAGTCGTAAAAACCTTATCTTCTTCTAAGTGTTTACAGATGTCTTTGGTCAACTCATATAGACCAAGAGTATCTGCAAAAATTGTATTTAACTGTAGATTATCCGAATTTAAACGTTTTTTAAAATCCGTCAAATTATCTAGCTCTTTAATTAAGCGTTCGCTTTTAGTCTGCTGATATTTAATGCGGCCTTGGAAAATTTGACGTAATAACATAGATAAAGAAATGGTTGAAACCAAAAATACAATTATATAGTACATACTCGGTTTCTCCCTTGTTCTTTAGCCCGATACATTGCTTTGTCTGCCATTTGGATTAATTCATCATCTTCTTTAGTGTCTAACGGAAGACTAGCGACTCCAATTGAAACAGTAATATGAGTATCCTGTCTGCGTAAAATAACATTTTCCTTTTCAATCTTACTTCTTAATTTCTCCGCAATTACTAGAGCTTTGGTTTTACTAATCCCTGGCAACATTACTAAAAATTCTTCTCCCCCAAACCTACAGAGCAAGGGATTAAACTCTCTTAAAACATCCTGTAATAATTGTCCCATCTTTTTTAAGACAATATCGCCAGCAGTATGCCCAAATTTGTCATTATATTGTTTAAAAAAATCAATATCGATCATCATAATTGATAAATTTTGATCTAAGCGCTGTGTACGTCGAGTTTCATCTTTTAATCTAGAAATAAAATGTTGCCTGGTAAAAAGAGTAGTAAGGTCATCGTGGATGGCTAAATCCTGCATTTTTTGGAAAAGTAAACTGTTTTCTATAGCCGCTGCCCCTAAATCGGCAACTAATCTCAAGAAGCGTAAATCATCTTGATTAAAAGCACAGCTTTGATTACTTTCTAGCCGCAAAACTCCAAACAACGAATTACGATTAATTAACGGTGAACTAATTAAAGACTGGATTACACGCATATCTTGATTACGTAGCGCATCTAGGTCGAAACGAAAATCATTCTTTAGGTCTTCGATAATTAATTGATTAGAATGTCGCAACACCCACTGGTCAAAAATATCGCCCTCTTTAGTTAAGACCACCATATCGCTGTCATCTTTAATCGAGTAGACTAAGTTAAGTTTTTGATAATGGTTATCTACTAAATAAAATAAAGCCACTCCACTACTATTAGAAATTAAAGAATAAACTGACGAGCTCAAAACTTGAATAATTGTATCTAACTTTAAACTATGATTAAGATCTTCAATAACTTTTTTAAGATTGTTATAGCGGGTAATTTTGAATTTAAGAGCCAAACTAAAATCTTTATTTTTTTGATTTTCTGCTTTAATAATATTGATCTGTTCAATGGTACGTTCTACTTGCGAACGCATTAAGAGGATTCGGTGAGAAAATGTTTTTAAATAATAGATTACAACGCAGAGATTAATTATAATAAAGAAAAGAAAAAGCCAAAAATTAGTTTTTTGATGGAATAGAGAAAAACCGCTCAATACCAAGATTATAGAGACAGACAGCAAAATAACCCAAAAATTTCTTTGTAAAAATTTTTGCTGCATTTTTATTTTTTTATAATAACTTATTTTTAAACAATAGTCTCTTCGGTGGTTTTATCAAAAAAATGCACCTTGCTCATATCAAAAACTACATCCATCTCTTGATTAACCCTAGGGCGGTCATGAGCACCAACTCTGGCAATAAAGGTATGCTTGCCAGTATTCAAATACAAATAAACTTCTGAACCCATTGGTTCAAATACTTCACAGTTTGCTCGCACAATATTTTCAGGAGGAGCCTCTGAAACAAATAATTTATCATAAATATCCTCCGAGCGGATACCAAAAAAAACTTCATTACCAACGTAATTAGTCATTTTTTTATACATATCTTCAACTAATTTCACCGTAATCTTGCCTTCATCAAAATACAACTTGCCCTCTTTTTTAATGATTTTACCTAGCATGAAATTCATCGGTGGTGATCCAATAAAGCCAGCAACAAACTTATTTTTCGGATGATCATAGATATCAATCGGATCCCCAAGCTGAGAGATTACCCCATCTTTCATTACGGCGATACGATCTCCCATTGTCATCGCTTCAGTCTGATCATGCGTAACATAAATAATCGTAGTTTGTAATCTTATATGTAATTTATGGATTTCTGTGCGCATCTGTACGCGCATTTTTGCATCCAAATTACTCAATGGTTCATCAAACAAAAAAACCATCGGTTTTCTTACGATGGCTCTTCCTACAGCTACCCTTTGACGCTCACCACCAGAAAGCTCACGCGGTTTACGCTTAAGCAAACGTTTTATTCCTAAAATTTCTGCTGCTTCATTTACCCTTTGTACAATCTCTTGTTTAGGCAGATGTCGAAGTTTTAATCCAAATGATAAATTTTCTTCAACATTCATGTGAGGATAAAGTGCATAATTTTGAAAAACCATAGCAATATCGCGATCTTTTGCCGGAACATCATTAACCCGGCGATTTCCAATATAGATATCACCAGAGGTAATCTCTTCCAGTCCGGCAATCATCCTTAAGGTGGTGGACTTACCACACCCCGAAGGACCAACTAAGACCATAAACTCTTTATTTTCAATACCTAAATTAATTTTATTAACTGCAGGAAGATTGCCAGTAAATATTTTACTAACATCTTTTAAACTTACTTGAGCCATTAATTTCTCCTAATAAATAAACTTAAGCAAAATAATCAAGTAGCTGACTAAGAATAGTTTTCATATTCTTACGGTCTACAATCATATCAATTAAACCATGATCTAATAAAAATTCCGATCGTTGAAAACCAAGTGGTAATTTTTGTCGGATGGTTTGCTCGATGACTCTGGGGCCAGTAAAACCAATTAAGGCTTTAGGCTCTGCGATAATGATATCTCCTACACTAGCAAATGAAGCCATAATCCCTGCCATGGTGGGATTGGTTAATATAGAGATGTACGGTAAATTGGCTTTACGATGATAGGATAAAGCTGCACAGGTTTTAGCCATCTGCATTAAACTGTACATCCCTTCGTACATCCTTGCGCCCCCACCAGAACCGGAAACAATAATTACCGGAAGCTTATTTTTAGTGGCGTATTCAATAGCGCGCGTTATTTTTTCTCCTACGACTGACCCCATTGACCCCATAATGAAACGTGAATCAGTTACAGCTACTACTGCTGGCTTTTCTAAAATCTTACCTTCTCCTGAAACAACCGCGTCTTTTAACCCGGTGGCTTCCTGATCCTGCTTTAATTTATCTTTATATGTTTTTGGGCCTTTAAAATCTAAAGGATCAACCGAAATCATATCTTTGTCAAACTCTGCAAAAGTTTCTTTGTCAAAAATTAAGTTAATTCTTTCTTGGGCAGTTAAACTAAAATGATAATTACATTTAGGACAAACTTTAAAATTTTCTTCTAAAGTTTTATTGTAAAGTGTTTCGGAACACTCCTCACATTTCGTCCAGAGGCCTTCAGGCATCTCTTTTTTCTTTAAACGCACAATTGTATATTTTGGTTTACCAAATAATGCCATTTTTAATCCTTTTCAAATTTATTAATCACTAAGCCAGAAAGTACTTTTGGATAAAAGTATGTAGATTTAGGAGGCATTTTATTACCGCTTAAGGCAACATTAATAATCTGCTCAATCTTAACTGGATTTAGAAAAAAGGCAATCTTTAACGGGTCATTGTCTACGGTTTCTAAGAATTCAGCTGATTCCGGGTTATAGATTATCTCTGGTAGATTATCTAAGTCAAAATTTAAAAGATTTTTTAAAACTAAGTGATTAAGGATGGCAACATCTAAGCTACGATATTCTTTAGGTTTGTCAGCGATTAATTTATCTAAAATTTTTACATTTTTCAGGCGCAAAAGAAAATATTTTTTATCTTTATAAACCCCGATTAAATGTTCCGTACAACCAGCTTTTTCTAAAAGAAAAAAGAAGCGTGTTTTATCTTTGATAGGATCGACATCAAAATATTCTTTGGCCCTCATAATAAAATCTGCTAAATCTAGTTGAGCAGTTAATTTAATTAAGCGATGGATTGGTAAAATCGAAAGTCCTCGTGGATCAGTATTAGTAAAATAAGCTAAACAAAAATTGAAATCTTCCTCACCGGTAAATTCTTCTTTTAGCTTATCACGCATTAAATCACGATAAGCGCAGGCCACTTCATAGCGATGATGTCCATCAGCGATAAACATATTTTCGCTATTCATGCTCGTTTCAATTAACTTCAAAAGACTGGGATCTGTAATGCGCCACAATTTGTGTACAGTCTTCTCATCATCAGTAACATTAATAAAATCCTTTTGCGTAGGAATATCTTTTTGAAAGATACGTTGAATAATACGTTTTTTATCTAGAAAAACGATAAATATTGGGCTAAGATTTGCTTTTACTTGTTTAATTAATTTAAATCTATCTTGTTTAGCGGCGGTATGCGTATTTTCATGACCAAAAACCGGTGAGCTTTTATCATCACCTAGTCTGAGCAAAGAAATAAATCCTAAGCGAGTTTTTTTCTCACCTCGAATAACATACTGCTGGCTATAAAAATACACTGCTGGTTGCTCATCTTGAATCAAAATACTATCCTTAATCCATTGACGAAAAAGTAGCCCTGCATTACGGTATCTATCCTCCGAAGAAGTATCTTTAGCTAGAAGTATATGTAAGAAATTATACACTGAACGCTCATGAAGAATTGTTTGAGCTGTTGGTGAGATTACATCGTAAGGAGGACAAACCACCTGTTCCAACTTTTGAATTTTTTCTTGATTATAAACTACTGCCTTAAAAGCCCTGGTTTTAGTCATTGAACAAATATTTTATCATAGAAAATCGCAAAAACAATAAATTAAACGAATAAATTAGTGTCCCGGACAACCAGCGCAACCATCTTTAGCCTTAGGGCAACCACCAACGCTGGAAGAAATGGAAGATTTCGATGACTTTTTGTAATCAGTAGCATAAAACCCGGTACCCTTAAAGATAAAACCTCCCGTGCTACTAATTAGTTTTTTTACTTTTTTTCCACACTGTGGGCATTTGGTTTTAGGTTTTTCGGTAATACTTTGCAAAATTTCAAATTTATGCTTACAAGATAAACATTCGTATTCGTAAGTAGGCATACTATCCTTTTTATCTAAATGGTTTTTTTATTTTATCGCTAAAACTTTCTCTTGATCCTAAGTCTTCTCCCCCAATCCGAGCAAACTCTTCCATAAGCTGTTTTTGGGCCGAGGTTAATTTAATCGGAATCTCAACATCAACTTTAACCAATTCATCCCCAATATCTCGCGAATGCAAATCTGGTATACCTTTTCCTTTAAGCCGAAAAGTTTTCCCACATTGAGTGCCCGCAGGAATTTTCATAGTTAAGCTTCCACTTAAAGTAGGTACATGCACCTCTCCTCCTAAAACTGCCTTAGCTAAGCTAATATTTACAGAGGTGACAATATCATTATGGTGTCTTTGAAAAATGTCATGTTCTCTAACTTCAATCGCTACATATAAATCTCCTCGACTACCTGTACCAGCTTCGCCTTCACCGCGTACACGCAACTGCGAGCCATTATCAACTCCCGCCGGAATTTTAACCTTAATTTTTTTGATAATTTTGACCCGACCTTCGCCATGACAACTTGGACAAGCCACTGAAATCGTAGAGCCCTCTCCACCGCAACGAGTACAAGTCTGGGCCATCTGGAAAAAACCATTAGAAACTACTGTTTTACCTGCACCCTTGCATTGTGGACAAGTAGTTCTTTTGGTCCCCGGTTTAGCTCCTGAGCCTCCGCAGGTTGAACAAGGTTCATAACGGGGTACTGTCATAATTCTTTCTACCCCAGTAGCTGCTTCTTCTAAAGTAATTTCTACAGCAATCTGCAGGTCTCGACCACGTCGTCGAGAAGATTGACCTCTAGACTGGCGAGAACCATTAATATCAAAACCTAAATCACCAAATAATTCTTCGAAGATACTTGATCCGCCACCGCCACCGCCCATCTCTCTGAAGATACTACTAAAATCTGCACCGCGAAAAATATCTTCCTGAGCATATTTCTGATCAATACCTGAGTGACCGTATTGATCATAGAGATCGCGCTTAGCCGTATCCGAAAGCACCGCATAAGCCTCAGAGATCCCTTTAAACTTTTCTTCGGCTTCTTTTTTCTGATCAGGTGCCACGCGATCTGGATGATATTTCATCGCCATCTCACGATAGGCTTTTTTTATCTCATCAATACTTGCGGTTTTCTGTACACCTAATATTTGGTAATAATCACCTTTTACAGACATTGATTATTTTTTACCGTTATCTTCTTCTTTATATTCTGCATCAATAATATCTTCTTCTTTTTTCTCATCCTGCTTTGGCTCGCCAGTTTGCTCTTGCTGTCCGGCTTGTGCAGCGCCCGGTTGACCCTGCTGTTGCTTAGCACTAGCAGCTTTATAAATTTCCTCAGCTAATTTATGTGAAACCTTAGTTAATTCTTCCATACCTTTTTTAATACGATCGACATTTTTATCTTTAATTGCGGCTTTTAAATCATTGGCTTTAGCTTCGATATCAGCACGTTCTGTCTGGCCAACTTTATCACCATAATCTTTTAAAGATTTTTCAGTGGCATATACCAAATTATCTGCCTGATTAATCGTTTCAATTTCTTCTTTCTTTTTAGTATCATCAGCGGCAAATTTTTCAGCATCTTTAACCATCTTATCGATCTCTTCTTTAGATAGTTTTTTAGGAGCGCTAATCGTAATTTTTTGCTCTTTTCCCGTTCCTAAATCTTTAGCGGAAACATGCACAATTCCGTCGCGATCAATATCAAATTTTACTTCAATCTGCGGAACGCCGCGTGGAGCAGCCGGGATACCCACTAAATCAAATCTTCCTAACTCTACGTTATCATCAGCCATCTGACGTTCGCCCTGTAAAACACGAATCGTAACAGCGGTTTGATTATCAGCAGCGGTCGAAAACACCTGGCTTTTTTGCGTAGGAATAGAAGCATTTCTTTCAATCAATTTAGTACTTACTCCACCTAATGTTTCGATCCCTAATGAAAGTGGGGTAACGTCTAAAAGAAGCACGTCCTTCACCTCACCGGTAATGATGGCCGCTTGCACTGCCGCACCTAAAGCTACGCATTCCATGGGATCCACACCACGCTCAATTTTTTTACCAACAAAATCTTCGACAAATTTTTGAACAATCGGCATACGCGTAGGCCCACCGACCATGATAATACGATCTACCTCTTTAGCAGTTAATTTAGCATCATTTAAGGCTAGCTCCATGGGATGACGGCATTTATCAATGATTGGCCCGACTAAATCTTCTAATTTAGCGCGAGTAATATTCATGGTTAAATGCTTTGGTCCAGTAGCATCTGCGGTAATAAATGGCAAATTAATATCCGTGCTCACTGTAGAAGATAATTCTATTTTAGCTTTTTCGGCAGCTTCACGTACTCTTTGCACCGCCATTTTATCACTGTTTAAATCAATTCCGGTTTCACGTTTAAACTGACTAGTAATATATTCAAGTAAAACTCTATCCATATCGGTACCACCTAGCTGCGTATCTCCGCTGGTAGACTGAACATGAAAAACTCCTTGGGCCATCTCCATAATCGTTACATCTAGCGTACCACCACCTAAATCAAAGACCATAATCTTCTGCTCTTTACCTGCTTTTTCTAAACCATAGGCAAGACAAGCAGCAGTAGGTTCGTTGATAATACGTAAGACTTTTAAACCGGCGATCTCACCGGCATCTTTAGTGGCCTGACGCTGATTATCATTAAAATAAGCAGGACAAGTGATAACTACTTCTTCAACTTTATCCCCTAAATAATTTTCCGCATCCTGTTTAATTTTCTGCAAAATAAATGCAGAGATTTGCTGTGGTGTATATTCTTTGCCATAAACTTTAAATTTAAAATCTGTACCCATCTTACGCTTTGCCGCCTGAATTGTTCCTTCGGCATTAATCGCCGCCTGGCGTCTAGCCGGTTCTCCTACTAAGCGTTGTCCATCTTTAGTAAAAGCCACATAAGAAGGAAATGCCTTACCTGAGGCAACTCCTGCTCCTTCGGCTGACGGTAAAATTACCGGTCTGCCACCTTCCATTACTGCTGCTGCTGAATTTGATGTCCCTAAGTCAATTCCGATTACTTTTGCCATGTTTTCCTCCCTCTCTAAATTTATTATTTTTTTGACACCTTAACCTTAGCGGTACGTAATACCCGCTCGTGAATTAAATATCCCTTTTGCAAAACTTCCAAAATTGTGTGCTCCGGTACTTTTTTATCTTCAACTTGCATTAAAGCTTCGTGATAATTCGGATCAAATATCTTTCCTTCGGCTTCTAACGGTTTTACTCCGTGTTCTTTCAACATTTCATATAAATGCGCCAAGATCATCTCCACGCCTTTTAAAAAAGCAGGCAGATCCTGCTTAGACGACTCAGTCAGATTAACTGTACGCTCTAGATCATCTAAAACATTTAAAAGATCTAAAATTAAACCTTCATTAGCAAATTTAACGAAATCCTGCTTTTCTCGCTCAATACGCTTGCGAACATTTTCCAGGTCAGCTTGATTTCTTAACATCTTATCCCAACTGTCTTTGCCTTTTTTTACTTCTTCCAACAGCCCTAAATATTCAGCTTGAGTTAAAGTAACTGTCTTTTCCTCTTCTTTTTTTACTTCTTCTTTTTTGTCTTTATCTTTTTTTTCTTCCATATTTTTAAAATTCTTCTAATACCTGACTTAAAGCTTCAGATATATATTCCATCGCTGGAATAATGTGATTATACTGCATACGCATCGGACCTAAAACCGCCAATCTTCCCGATGGTCGATTTTTAAGTTTAAAACTAGAGACAACTAAAGAACAATTTTCCATCTCCGGAAACCCCAACTCGCTACCAATATAAACTTTTACTTTACCAGAAAAATCCCGATTAATAATATCTAGCAGGCGTTTTTTATCTTCCATCAAGCCCACTAATAACCGTATCTTGTCTGCTTCTTTAAATTCAGGTTGTTCTAATATCCGACTAATTCCCTTGTAAAAAATTTTATCCTGCCACTCTAAAAACGAAACAATTCCTGCATAATGCGTAATTTCAGAGATTACCTCTGAAGTATTCTCTAGTGCATCATCAAGTCGACGCATTTTTCTTTTACAGTCTTTAAGAATCTGCTGTTTTTCATCATCCATTAACTCCATTTGTTGGATCAGAAAGTCGACATAATAACGATAACCTTTATCCGTGGGCACTCTTCCACCTGAAGTATATGGATGTTTCAAGTAACCCGATTGATCCAGTTCAGTAAAAATATTCCTAATGGTCGCAGGACTTAAGTCAAACTCTTCTGCAATCTCATCAGAAGCTACCGGAAGAGCATTTTTAATGTAGCGATTAATCGCCGCATTCAAAACCGACTTCCTTCTAGAACTAAAATCAACATTACGCACTTTTGATCTCCTTAACCATCATACTGCTCTTGCATACGATTACGCCACAATTTAACGTTAAGGGGTGATTTTAGCACAATTTATTACTTTGTCAACCCCGTTAGAAACATCTAAAACCATAAAAAGTATATCATGGTTTCTAACGGGGTCAATAAGATTAGCAGTTAAATCACCAGAGTGCTAATTCAAGAGCAAAAAAAATTTCTTCCTACTCCTCCTTTCCTAAAATAATTTTAATTCCATGGATATTTACGCGTTTTGTTTCCATTAAATAATGCACATATTCTAGTCTCTTTAAATCTTTTAAAGAATAAAGTCTACTTTTTTTACCGATACGTTTAGGTTTAACCACACCAGCTTTATCTAGCTGACGCAAAGTCCAGACAGGAATATTCACCAATCGACAGACCACGCTAATTACGTAAACCGGTTCTTCAGGTGAAATCTTTAAAACGGTTAAGGTCATGCGTATCCTCCAGACTACTCAAGATTAACATAGCTTAATTTATTTGTCAAGTAAAATAATTATTTTTATTAGATAATCTAACAGATATTTTTTATATCTTTATCTTGGGATATTTTATCGTAGAGTTGACGAGAAATACTTAAATCAATTTGCACGCCTGTCTGCAGGTAATCAATTTTATTTACTTTAGCTTGACGATAAAAGAAATCTACTAGCTCCATTCGGGCATGCGGAATGAGTATCTTTAAATTCAGCATTAATCCCGAAAAATACTTTTCTAGTTTTGTAATTAAGCCAGTGATGTTCTCTCCGGTAGCCGCTGAAATAAGTATAGCATCTGAAAATTCCTTACTAGAAATATCTAACCACGAACGGTCATCTACTAAATCAATTTTATTTAAAGCCGTAAGAATAGGCTTATCTTTTACTCCCAGATCATTTAAAACGCTTAGCACAGCTTGGTTGTGTTGAGACAGTCGACTGTCCGCCACATCTAAAACATGAATCAGCAAATCTGCATCATTAACCTCTTCTAAAGTGGCTTTAAAAGCCTGGATTAAGTGGTGAGGCAAATCGTGTAGAAAGCCCACGGTATCAGAGACAATTATGCTTTGCCCATTAGGAAGCGTAAGACTTTTAGCCAATGGATCAAGCGTAGTAAATAATTTTGCCGAAGTAACTTGATTAGACTCAGTAAGTCGATTAAGTAAAGTTGACTTGCCAGCACTAGTGTAGCCTACCAAAGCCACTGTAGGTAGATTATTGACTTTTCTTTTCTTATGCATCGTTAAACGATGTGCACTAAACTCTTTTAAATCATTTTTTAATTTATCTACTTTTCGACGAATTCCTCGTCGATCAACCTCTAATTTAGTTTCACCTGGCCCACGAGTACCAATACCACCACCTAAACCTGAGAGCATAATCCCTTTACCGCTTAAACGTGGTAATAAATATTGTAATTGAGCCAGCTCTACTTGCATCTTTCCTTCTGGACTTTTAGCACGTCGACAGAAAATATCTAAAATTAATTGGGTGCGATCAATCACTTTCTTGCCAATCGCATTTTCTAAATTTCTCTGTTGAGTCCCGGTTAAGTCATGACTAAAAATTACAGTATCCACATTTTCTTGATTTGCAATAAAGCCTATCTCTTCAACTTTACCTTTGCCAATCAAAAAATTAGCTGTGGCCCGGTCACAAATACAAATTATATTTTCTACCACCTCCACGACAGTAGAATTGGCTAACTCCTCTAACTCTGAAGAGATATCTTCAATGCGCCAGTGACCTTTGTCGGTTTTTAACTGTACACTAATTAAGAGAGCTTTTTCCATATAATTTGGGCTATTTGCGAAGGTGTCATTTTTTGATAGATATTGATCCACTGAACACGTTTATCTTTTTTAAACCAAGTAAGTTGTCGTTTTGCGTAATTGCGACTATACTGCTGCATAGATCGCTTAGCTTCTTCTAATGAACACTTTCCTTGAAAATATTTTTTTAACTCTTTAATTCCAATCGCGCAAGCTGCTGTTTTACTAAGTTTACGTTTTAAAAGCAATCTAACTTCTTTTTCCAAACCAAGGGTAAACATCTGTTCAACTCTTTGATCAATTTTTTTATAAAGCAATTCTCGGTCAGTATTTAACCCGAAAACCTTAACTTCATATTCCGGACCTAAGCCAATGCGATTCTTTTGCAGCTGTGAAATTGGCTTACCCGTTTTTAAATAAACTTCTAGTGCACGAATAATTCTACGGGAATCATTAGGATGAATCCGCTTACTCGCGGCCAAATCAACTTTAATTAATTTACGATAAAGATATTTACTACCCTTAAGCTCTAGCTGCTGATTTAACTTCTTACGAATTAACTTATCCTCAGGGACTGCCGCAAATAATCCATCAATAATAATCGAATAATAAAGACCAGTACCTCCCACTACTAGAGGAATCTTTTCCTTTAAAAATAACTTATCAAAAACCTGCAATACCTGACTACGATACTTGGCTACATCATATTCTTGATCAGGCTGGATTACATTTAAAAGATGGTGCTGAACTTTCTTTCTTTGTCCAGCATCAACTTTGGAGGTGACAATATCCATCGCCCGATACACTTGCATTGAATCACAAGAGATAATCTCGGCATTAATCTTTTTAGCTAGGCTTAAAGCTACTGCTGATTTACCAATTCCGGTAGGTCCAACTAGAAAAACGACTCTTTTTTTTAACATAAGAAGCTACGGGCATACCTTGGTTTGAAAGCCCTCTTTAGTGAGCTTGTTTTCTAAATCTAGCGCTTCATCTTGAGTTTTAAACTTGCCAACTTTTACGCGATAACCTCCAGCAGATTCCTCAAGATAGGCAGGGTAATCTTTAGATAATAATTTATCTTTAAAATTATTTGCGTTGGTGCTATTACTGAAAAAACCTACCTGTACAGAATAATCATTACTATTAATAACTGCAGGTTCTGGTAATGACATAATCGACAACCCCTTAGTCAGTCTTAGCTCTGGACTTAAAGGAAAGTCTCTTCTTAATTTAGATAAATAATCATTACCTTGGCAAATATTACCTTTTTTAAACTCCAGTTGACTCAAGCGATACAATATAGTCGCTTTCCAGGATGAATTTACATCATCCTGAATTAATTTATTATAAACATCTTGAGCGGTATCCAGTCTGCCACTGAGTAAATAAGTATCCGCTAGTCCTAAAGTTGCTTGCACCTTAAATTTTTTACCCGGAGCACCTAAGATACGTTTAAAATAATTCTGTGCCTGATCTAGTCCTCCTTCTTTTAAATAACTTAAACCTAAAATATAATTTAATTCATCATTTCCAGTAATACTATTAATAAGAGACCCAGACTCAAAGATAACCCGGCGATAATTTCCTTGTAAAAAATCAGCTTTTAGATTATCTAAATTAGCTGCCCAAAGAAAAGCTGGTGAAATAAAAAAAACTAAAAAGATAATAAACCCTTTAATGTCCATACTTAGACCTCAATTTACGAGAAACCTTTCTTTGTAAATCAAGAATTTGCCGATGACGTTCTTCTTTATCTTCTTTACTTAAATCTTCGCTTATCTTTTGAGCTTGCGTCCCAGGACGCGTTGAATACTTAAAAAGATAGGCGGCATTAAATTCTATTTTTTTTACTAAATTATATGTCTCTTTAAATTCTTCTTGCGTTTCTGTAGGAAACCCCACAATAATATCGGTAGTCAGACGCCCACCATTAACAATCTTACGATAATTTCGAATTAAATCCAAGTAATCTTTTGCCAAATATCCTCGATTCATCAGTTTGAGAATTCTATCAGAACCTGACTGCAAGGGTAAATGCAACCTTTTGGCCAACTTATCTAAATCTCGAATTGCTTTAAATAATTCTATTGTCGCATCTTTAGGATGGGAGGTAAAAAAATCAAATTTTTTTAGCCCCTTAACATTATTAACCTCTTCCAATAACTTGTGAAAATTAATCTCATCATCTACAAAAGCATTAACATTTTGACCTAAAAGAGTTATGCTAGTTATACCATTAGCCACTGCCTCTTGAATTTCCATTAATATCTGACTAGCTTTGCGGTGTCGCAAAGGCCCGCGTACATAAGGCACTATACAATAAGAGCAAAAATTAGAGCAACCTTCAGAGATGACTACCTGCGCATGATCTCTATCTAAATAAAAGTTATTGTGGTAAATTAGATCTGGTCTAACGCTACCATCAGTCTCCCAAACTTTACGTTTAAAAAAATCTTTTTTTGTAAAC